>DATBFR010000054.1:0-92392 GCA_036558405.1 Nitrososphaeraceae archaeon
TTGCCGATATAAAGCAAAAGGTATTAGATTTTCTGAAAGTTCCTAACGAGAATAAAAGTTCGATACAGATACTCGACGTAGAATATGCTGTAATTTGTGAAATGAGTACGCCTATAGAGGACTTACTGGTATTTTCCCCAGCCGCATTCCAATCTAATTCCCAGTTCGACACGACAGCAGATGGGAAACTTCAGATTACTGTTAGGTTCAATAAGGCTGTAGATAAATCAACAGTAATTCCACAGCAAAGCCTAATTTTGAACATGGAACGTGAAAATAATGCAGCAGTAACGATCGACTGGAACCCATTGAATACCCAAGCTACTATAACCACCGTGCAAAACCAAAGTGCATTATGCAATTACGATCCTGATTGCTTTTTTAGACTAACTCTGGACGGAACGGCTGCTGGCGTTATTAAGGCCGAAGATGGGGGTTTACTGAATGGGGGAACTCTGGATTATTGGACAGGATTTACCATTGTAGGATAACATTCAGAGTTAGAGTTTGACATATCTCTTGTGTTTAAGTTTAGACTCTTTATAAATAGACTGCCTACGTAGCGTTCATGCTAGCAAGTCTAATTTGATCTCAATATTCCAGCTTGGCTCAAATTACTTCAGTATTAACACCATTCACATCTATACTGTTCCATAAATGCAACCGGACTTATGTATTCACTCTGTCGAAAAGTTGAAAGCAAGTTACTATCGAAGGGAATATAAATGGTCCTGTTTTTTCATAAACCTGGCCTCCTGTTAGTGCAAAATCAGCGAGATCATGATATTTCTTGCAGAAAGCCGACTATGGCCTGTCATACGGCGGCAAGAGCGCGACGGAAAGTCGAACTTGAGTTCCTTCAGATAGATCCAAAAAGGCTAAGTGATTAAATGACGGTTTCGAGATTGAATAGCTTGTCGACAGCATTCAGCAGTCTTCATTTGACGACAATAGATGACTTTATGGATAATGAGATTTGTCAGAGGTCAAACGTGGATATACCTGGAGTTACCGCAATTTCCTTTGGGCCAATTTTCTTTCGCGAACCCCAATATAACCCCAAGTCAACAAGGCAAATCCAATAATAAGTATGAATACACTCCCATATTCAACATGATACGCTGAAAGCGGACCTATAGTGGTTTTGGGAAGCGAATTGGGTCCAACCAGGTTCCCCTCTGAAGCATCTTTTATTGCTAACGAGCCAGCATAGATAACACCTGCTATACTTAAGGTTAGTAATATAGCGCCTGCGATCATAATCACATTAGATTTTTTACCATAATATAGGATAGAAAGCATGATAGCATTGAATACGCTCATTGACAATATATTTGCTATATCCTTAATATCACTTGCATGCCTTCATGGCGGGAGCTCGGCGGCCTGTCTGCTTTGCCGGATCAACTCTACAACATTTCTGAAGAGAAGACTAGGCCACGTCTGAAGACGTATGTTTCCTGTGACTAGCAACTTGGTGCTTAGTATCGTTTATTTTGTCAAAGTTTGCTTCATATCCAGCACAGCACCCATGAGGCGCAATAACTTCCGAAGCCTTGCCCATGACGTCTGCTCCGTCTTCTTCTACAAGCATGCACTTGCCGCCACCCACATTCAATCAGTAAATACAATTATAGCAAAAGTATCCCTCATGCAGATTCGAATCTGCAAATTTATCATATTCGACATAAGAGGCCTTCATTTTGCTGAGCTTTTTAAACTTTGAAATATTGTCCATGGCCCCAGCCGCTTCTTTTAACTTTCTTCCAAGTTTAACCATCAATATCTCCTCCGAATCCCCGTTTACCTTTCGCTATTATTGGGCGCCCACAGGGTACAGATTCCATAGGGAGCAATTATTCCGCTCTCTTCTCCATTAACGTCAGATCCATTAGTTTTCACTAGCGCGCACTCATTACCCTTCATGAAGTATACACAGTCATTGCAAAAATATCCGGCTTCAGGTCAGCATTTTGAAATAATTGGATCTCCAAATAACCCTAAGTCGCTTTTGATAACTTTGGATAATCGCTCTCCGTTGGAATTAGATCAGTTTGTGACATATATACATTCTAGTTCAACAAATTATTTGAATGTCTCAGAGCTCGCAACCCATGTACTTTAATGGCAATATTAATTCTGAGACAGAATAACGCAGTGTAGTTTTATTTCTACACTTGTTAAAGTTGCTCAGATGTCATGGAGTAATAGTATTAAAGATGGTAACTAGAACAATTTCCAGTTACCATGCGGGCGTATATATTTTTGACTCCTATTGGCTACGAGCAATAGGCTCTGTCCAGCTATTATTTGTTGTATTCCTCTCCACTAGGCTGGTTGCTCATCATTCCACTCTGGTTGCTCATCATTCCACCACTACTCGACTGATTAAGCGTTGCATTAACTGTTCCGCCTATTACATTCATTTGTTTAATGTCTTCAGGATTAGATGTTGCGTTAGTCAAGTTACCCACGGCCTGTGTTGTTGGAATATCTCCTGCTGGATTTTGGGCCAATCCCGTTTCTTCAGTTATGTTCTGAGCAGACGCCAAGCCCGTTGTTGATAGTGAGGCTAATAACAGGAAGGTCTGCGCTGCGAATATGAAATAAAATTTCTTGTTCATTAATTAGAGACTATCATCATTTTATTTAAGAGATATAGGGAAATAGTAATTGCACATCAAGATAGATTAAATCAATTGTACGTAATCCGAATGGGTACAAACAAGACTAGAAATCGTTATCTTGTTCATCACTAATTGTTGGCATCGGCAAATACTTCAGATTATGTATTTTGTGTCAATTAGTCATGTTTCAATTGATCAATATATTTTGAAGATCGAACAGTCGTCTGTGTGACTGACAACATCATTAACCCCAAAATAAGGTTAAAATTTTGGCAACGTTATGTCTGATTAAATGTCCAGCGAAAAATGATATATTTGTGAAGGAACTGGCAAAATTACATGCGCTCAAGTGCCAGGATTCTGGAAAACTTTCCGACGATCGAAATAATGGGAAATGCCCAATGTGCAAAGGTTCCGGCATGTTCTTCTGTGATACCTGCGGCGGAGTAGGTTGAACAAAACGCGGTCATTCTAATAGATGTCGTATGGTATGTTTGCCCAAACTTCGCAAACATCGTCAGCTGTTATTTATTATTTCAGATATTGCCACTCTGAATGCCGATATGCCAGTCCTAAAAGGGTATGCGCACCGCCACCACTTTTCTCAGCCAGAGTATCCAACCATTCCTTCTATGCTCAGCATCATAAAGGTGGCATTCTCAAAATTGCGCGAATTGGGCTTACAGTCAAACTAGGAAATGTGAGTTAGACCACCATCGACAAAAATAGTTGTTCCCAAGATGTACGTACCTTCCCTTGATATAAGAAACAATGCAACTGCGGTTATTTCGGAGGCTCCCCCATTCTGTGCAGTGTGATTCTTTTCTTATTCTTCCATTTCTTTTTACGTTCTAATTTGTCAGTACTCATCATAAATGTACTTGCGCCGGGTGCGATCCCATTAATGCGTATCCCCTTGTCTGCAACCTCTAGCGCCATTGTTTTTGTTAACATTTCCGTACCTCCCTTTGAGGCTCCGTACAGAGCAGACAGAGGTGATGGAGTTATATCATGAACTGACGAGATATTTAATATCAAATAGTCAGAGATAGAATCGCTCTGCCTTTATTGTAACGTCTTTTTTATTGCTTCACGGCTGCACATAAAACATCCCTTTAGGGTTAATGTCAATTGCTTCGTCTCACTCTAAGAAGTGATCTTGTGGTGTTTCTATTCTTGTTCCGTTTGTGCCAGCATTTTCACCAGTACATCAATTCTACCAAGTTCTCTTATGGCGCATTGACTATGCCAATACAGACTTGCTCCTGGCTAATGTCTCCGGGAAATTCAATTATCTTACAATCAAAATTTGCATCTTTCCATATCTCCTTTTTGCCGATAGAAAGCTCTACTCGATTCTGTGAGTTGATATCAATATTGTATCCAGCAGTGGTAGACTCTATTGCTATTGCTTTACCGATGCTACGGCTCGAACCTGTCACTATTGCTACTTTGTTAGATTGCGTCAACTCGGATAACAAAGCTCAACAAATTATAAGAACGTGGCGATTGTAAAGATTTGTACTTTTTCGCTATCTAGGCCGTATTCAAACCATTTATCCTGCTATTAGCGTAGACCTTACTCGCACGCTAACGTTGAGTACCTGCTCGCAGGGTGTTGATTCTATATTACTTATGTTGTGGGTAGTGATCAATGCGTGCCTATAGAAAACAAGGACATACTCCAAGCGGACGCTACGATAATCGGAGGATTGCTAATATTCTTTATATTTAGCCTGTCTGTTTCTTTGGAACAGAAAATATATGGATTGAATTTCATGTTCGGAGTAAGTGCCCTAGCCCTATTTCCTTTTGCTAATTCAATAAGGTATTGTCTAAATGAGAAGGCAAATCAAGCTAGACAATGGTTCAAAGGAGGAGTTTTCGGTGTCATAGTTTACTTGGCATTTATGTTCATCGCGTCAGGGATTCGTTGATTCTGAGCGAACTCTTCCTTTTAACATCATGTATAAGGCATGTTACTCTAAATCCAATTCGCCAAGTTAATTTCAAAAAGATAAGATATCGTATATATGGCTGTATTTGAGCCGGGGAACAAATTACCGTCACTTTTACCCGTTATCAAAGTCTCGAGGCCGTACTGTACTAATTTGACTAGTATTCAAGTCATTATAGGTGATGAGACTTAATAGTAAGTATGGGACATGAAAAACGCAAGTGCGAATTTCAAAACTGCGAAAAAGATTCTGACGTAGAAAATTTGAAGATAAATCCCTTTGGGGGCAGAGATGAACGTCATTGGTATTGTTTTGAACACAATGCCATCGCAGCCAAAGCAAAAATCAGAGGATTACATCTGGGAACTAGGTCAGACAAAGGGGGACAGTCATAGATGCATTATTGGTCTTGGAATATGACTTGAGACGGTCGGCCGTAAGCGCATCGTCTACCATATTAACCCTGTCTTAATCATGCAATAATTTAGCCTACATAACATTTTTGGATCTAAGCCTTTTTTTTGTATTTAACATTTTTTCCGTCACGTATACAATTGCGGCCAAGCATAAGTGTATTTATTGAAAACATTTTGACATGAAATGTTCTGATTCACTTTGATACAAGGTGTGTCGATTTTGCCACCTCTGAAACATCACCGTATTGTTTGTCTTCTATATTTTTTAATCGGGAGATCACTTCCGCATTTGATTCTCTATCTTGGTAGAACTTCAGAATTTGATCTTTGCTGGCAGGGAATTTCAAATCTTTTAATGCTTGTGCGAGAGAAGCTATTTCTGCATATCCTTCTACATTTACCTCCTTACTTTGACCTTCAACAAACTGTTGTTTATTTCGGGTTTCCTGAGATTCGTTTGAACTTGGAATATTTTTATTTGTCATAAAATAATATATGCACATCAAATTTAATAATAGTTTTAAGGTCAATTTTAAAATAATTCGAAACTTAAGAGTAGAGGATATATGTCTCTAATATAGCGGATTTTGCAATTGTTACTGCCAGATAAAGGCTAGACTTTTTATCGACTAACAGATGACGCTGCCATTACCTAAAAAAGGATCTAGTTCTTAGATAAATAATGATCTTTTTTCTTGCTTTTTCTCCTACAATTATTTTATACCATGTAGTATAGAGCTTGTCGTGCCAGGGAGACTTGACAATATTCCTAGTAGAAGATGACAAGGATAACGCCGCGGTGTTCGAATATGCATTGAAGATGGAGGGTTTTGTCGTTGACGTATACAATGACCCGTATATGGCACTTTCTTCATTCAAACCTGAAATACATCATGTAGCTGTCATCGACTATTCAATGCCTGGCATGACTGGTACGCAGTTGCTTGACAAAATTAAAAAACAAAGTATTGACCTGAAGGCAATAATACTTACGGGTTATCAAGGAGCAGAAATACCCGCGAATAAGGATTTAAAGGTAATAACCAAACCTGTCATGCCATCAAGACTAGGGAAAATAGTTAAAGAATTTCTGAATGAATGCTTTTGTGAACAATAACGTAGATCGAAGTTATCTAAGGGGCTTAAAAAGATCTAAGGCTTAGATATAGTGAATTTGCTCAGGTGGCTCTTTTGATTATTACTTTATGTGAAATAGTTTATCGGGTTTAATCCTAAGGAGGATTCTTTTCTCTCCGGGAGCTCTAAGTGGGTATTCTTCTTTCCCCATATACTTTTTAGCAAGCCTGTCTATATGCTCTTCAGCCTTCTGCCCAGTTACCTGATCGACTACTTTCCCCCTTATAGTAACCATTTCATAGGGATTATTTTGATCCGCAATTGCCAAGGCCACTCTATTATCGCGCGCAATATTTTTTTGTTTAACCCTTCCCATGGCAGTGTTAGTTAGTATAGTACCATCTTCAACATCTACCCAAGTTGGAGTTACATGAGGAGAACCATCTTTCATCAACGACGCAACATAAACAAAATTCTTACCTTCTAAAAGCTGTCTAACTCGTCCATCTAATCTTGCTTCGACCACGGTTTTTTTTATTCACTATTTTTAATAAGGATTTATGGCAAGTCCAAGGGTCCAAGGTGAGAGGTGCGAGGTGCCAGTCTCGCTGTGCCCTTCCCCGAAAATAATGCCTCTGCAGAGATCCAAGTATAGAAACTATTCACCTCGATCGATTTTGGGTTAAAATTTTACACTTTACTTTTTACTTGAGGAGTTGACTAGCGTTACCAAGCATACTGGTTGCGTTACCCACAGCTCCTGACTCCAGCAATTTTACTCCTTCTCTTATAGACTTGATTGCAGAGGAGCTATCTTCTGTCGTATTAGCCAATGAGTCAGTCGCGGCATTGAAGTGCGATATAGCCGCCGTAACGTTTTGACCCTGCAATGCCTTCATGCCCAAATCGAAGTCGGCCTTGGCTGTTGCCTCTGGACTAGTCACATTGCCACCTCCTGTCATATTACCTCCTCCTGTCTGGGCCTCAGTTAATGACACAAACAACTCACTGATTGCGCCCAAAGTTAATACGAAAATCAATCCAATCATTAAGTTGGAGCTAAAAAGAATGCGCCTCATGTAAATCTAATAGCTACATCTTATATAACAGTTGAAAGTACTCGGCTAGTTTGTTGGGAAAGTAAAAAGCGGCAGTGCAGCTCCTATTAAGGGGTATCAATAAAGTTCAAATGATTTACTTCTTACAATGTGAAATGATAGACAACAACAAAAGTTATTTATTATGATATTTGTTAGTAGTAACCAAAATCTGTCGGTTGACAGTATTGGGTAGGAAAACCCGTGCTCCTGGCCTTAGTTTTGCCTCCGTAGGGACTGAGTTTATCCTTGCCGGAGATGAACGCACTCATCATATCCGTGGACGAAAGTAATGAATTATTTAAGCTATCCTAATTTTTCTAAATCATGACTACACCCACAGAAGAAAAGTACAATTGTGTTCTGTGTGACGGCAAATCTTTTGGGTCTAAGAAGGAACTTGATAAGCATAATTGGGAGGAACATGCGACAGCAAGTATGTAGCAACCTTTGCCGTTAATGATGTCATCCTCATTGTTTATGCCAGGTAACTAGTCTCAAGAACTAGGGCAAGCAGGCAGGTATGATACGATATTGCATCCCGGGATTTAGAATCAGATCTTAATCAATTGAAGCAGAGTTTTGGTACACCTATCATTATGGTATGAATATGCTTAATAACGATACGACACATCAACTTGCAAAATTAGATTAGTTAGTGAAAAGTACAACGTTAGACTTCAGATCGTAAGTTTGCGATATACAACGTAGCGCTTGACTTCGAGCAGGTCTGAAGTCCTTACCGACTAACTAGTTATAGAACCCATATTCACTTATTTATTAATAGAAGAACTAAGTGCTAATAGTTCCTTTGTTCTGATCTTTTTGCAGTCTCCGATCCAAGTACAATATTTATCTAAATGATTAGCGAATTCATTGAGCGTAACTTCATCACAATCTAACATTGCTTGAACTTCTTCTATTGGAATAGTTATTTCTACATAGTTTTTAGTATGACCTGAGATTCTCATTTAGTCGTTATAGTATTCATCTTACCCACATTTAGCTTTATCTCAAATTATAGGAAGGAGAGAATTGGACCCCGGGTTTGGAACAAACCCGAGACCAAATGATGACACGCAATCAGGACGAAAACTTAATGGGATGTTGCGATCCTACAGTAAGTTTCGTCCTCTATACTTTTATTGGCAGAATAGTATTTGAGCATTAAATATATACTAGGCTGCTTCTCCAGAAGGCGATCCGGTAACCTAATATCACTTCCTAAATTTTGACTTATCCTCAACTGCGGTGGAAATTACCAACTTGCCGTTAACCTCCCATTTTGCACTCCCTATTTCCTTTCCTCCGGGACCTGTAGCCTTTGGGATATCAACCTGCAAATCATCAAATTCATAGGTTATTGCCAAATCTTTACCAGTCAACTTATCGACCAACTGCGACACAAGTTCGGCCCATTCTGATTTATCCTCTAGTACTTTATCACCAATCTTACTACCTACTTTTGAGATTTCTTCCTTTACATTTTCCATGTTTAATAACGTCCAACATAGGCTATAAATCGTGATCTAGGCAGGTACGAATTTTGTAACAGATAATTTATCAGCTCAGAATTATAAGAAAAGTAGCTCATATTATATTATGCCTCATCAAATATGGAGTGGTAGCATCTCATTCGGATTAGTGACCATTCCAATTAAGGTATTTCCAGCGACAGAAGATAGGCAATTCTCGTTCAATCAACTTTGTCCAAAAGGGCATCGTATCAAATACAAGAGATGGTGTCCGGTAGAGGAAAAGGAGATTTCATACCAAGAAATAGAGAGGGGTATCAGATAACCAAAGATGAATACGTAGTGATTGAACCCAAAGACTTTGATAAAATAAAGATCAAGTCTACTAAAAGTATCGACATAAAGGAATTCGTCAGCTTTACGGAATTAGACCCAATTTTAATAGAAAAGAGTTATTATATTGCCCCAGATACCAAAAAGGGGAACGATAAGGCCTATTCTTTGCTATCTAAGGTATTAACTGACTCAAAGAAAGTAGCAATAGGAAAAATAGTCTTGCGTGACAAGGAAAACATAGTGGCTCTAAGGCCATATCAAAGAGGTATGGTGATGCACGTACTAAAGTACCTAGATGAAATAAGGCCAACTGATGATATAACTGAACTTAAAGAGGCGGCAAGTTCGGCGAAGAAACTTGAACGTGAAGAAATAGCTTTGGCAAGAATGCTCGTAGACAAATTCAGTAGTAAAGAACTTGATTTGAGTGAATATACTGATACTTATACCAAGGAATTAGAGAAACTTATAGACGCCAAAGCAAAGGGTAAGCCCATTATCTCCAGAGAGGAACCCGTACAAAAAGTCAAACCTGATCTATTAGAGGCGCTTAAGGCTAGCATGCAAATAAAGAAATCGAAATGACCGTTATATTCCGAAAAGTCTTATCACGCTAACCGAGAATATTCCACCAAGTATTCCACCAATCAGAATGACAATTACATCGCCCCTTGTTAATTTCCATATATCGTAATGCTTCTCAATTTCCTCATCTTGAGCCTGCCTGTATTCAACTTTCACATTCTCTGGGCTTGGCTCTACCTTTTCAGGTTGGCTCATTAAGTACATATGCACCACATGTATAAAAAAAGATTCACTATTCATGCGATTTATGACGCAGAAAGTAAAATGTAGGGATACGAAATGTACTCTAGTGCATTAATTAAATAAAAACTATAAAATGTAGTTTTCCTATATTTTATCAAAAGTAACGAAACTCGAAAGATTGAATTGAACACTCGCACCAAGCGCACTCAATTGATGTCAAGATTTATGGAGAGTTCATGATTTGGTCGTTCCGACCAGTATTAGAATTTTCAAATAATTTGACGCACAATATACCATTATCATGGCACAAGTCGGCCTACCTGAGGAACAAAGAGGGATGATTATCTGGAATTTCATGGAAGAGTTATTAGAAAATTATCAAAATGCAGTTGAAAACGGTCTTGACGAAGTTTTCCACCTTAGTGACTTGTATGCCTTTGGCCTCTTATCGGACGGATTTACTGACAACGACAAGATAGCCATAATTAAAGAGTATGCCAAAGAAAAAGGCTACATCAAGGTTAAAGGCGATACAGTTACTCTAACAAATAAGGGAAGACGTGAAGCCAGAAAATCTAAACATGATTGGGATACTCTGCATAGTAACTGACTTGGGAGGATAATAAATGAAGTTAGCAGTTGATGAACATGTACACGAATGTCTGATCTGTTCCCATTACTATGCACATAAGGGGTCTAACTGTAAGAAATTTGTGAGGAGCAGGTATTGTGAAGAACATAGAGAAAGCAATAAATGAGAACTAAAGCACAATGAAGAACTTGAATCGCACTAGAACTTTTATATAACATTCTTACTATAGATATAGTAATATGAGAAGTGAAATGAGGTGCGAATTGTGCGGATCGAGAGCCTTTGAATTACGTTTCTGGTTCGATAAGATGCTTTGTAAAAATTGTTACAACTCTACCAGATCTAGGTCAGAAATCATATTAGAATCAACAGCTTGATTTACTTTACAGACCTTTCCACTTTTCTAGGTAGCGGGTATGCTCCTATCCTATCCTTTCCTTTCCTCCTAGAGAGGTTTTGGTTCTCCTAGCAATACTGACTTAATTTCCCCCATCCTTAATTATCTGGCCTACCAGTTTTCTCTTTTCCTCCTCCCCGCCGTCTTTTCGATTCTTCGATCACGTCTAGAGTCTTTAGTCTATAGAATTAACTTGTTCCAATATCAATCCTTAACTTTCCATTCTTTATCGCTTTGCCAAAGGAGGTAAGAAACAAATTCTTTGATTTCCTACACACCAAACCGGACGCAGTCAGTTTTCGTGTCTTCTTGTAATATTGTGCCTTAGTAAGCCCGTTCATCGATACCAAGAGGCGACTTTCTATGCTGACTTTTTCAGCTATAATATTGAAGAGGTCATAAGTATAAGTGTTACCTAGAACATTACTTCATAAGGTTTCAAGCTTAAACACCTTTCTTCGAATCTAATCAATTCACATCTTGCCCAATGGCAGGGCGTAGCCTATTTGTGAACCGGGAAACACCTTGGACCCAAAGTGTTTGCCATCCAAGAGTACCGAAATCTAATCTCTCGCTGTATAGGAATACCAGTTGCCATCAGGACTGACTTTATCATGCTTAATCCGTCTCAAAGATTTTGACCCATTTCAGTGGCCAAGCGCCCTGTAAGGTCATGAGACTAATCCTGCCGCGAGAGCAACTTCAGATTCATTGATGTATTGCTTGTCTTCGATACTTTGAAGCATGGACAGGGTTTTACTGTTACCATCGAAGCGAAGATATTTCATGATTTGACTTTTTGTTGCGGGGAAATGAAGGTCTCTAAATGCTTGCCTAAGAAGTGAAAGTACTTCGGGTTCCGGATTGTTAACTACCTGCACTTGCCTTGAACTGACGATTGATCATCAATCACATGCTGTGGCTCCTTCGTTACCATCCGATCTATATGTCCTTTATTCATTATCTAAAATTTTGACCGGATGCTTTTCTAGTGGAGATATCAATGTTGCAAGCCTTTCGCCCTTAACCCGCTCCTAAGCTCAATGACGTTAGCGGCTATAATGAAAAAATTAGGTTAGACAGGTTCGCCTGTGCTTGGCTGATTTCTGTCCCTCTTTACGGCTGTAGGTTCATGAGAAGCTATTTTCTCTGGTGACATTGGCTCTTTGCCGCTGCTTCCCTCGCTTTGACTATAATCTCTAGTCTGCCCATAGTCTCCTGCTCGCTCTTTTTGCTTCTCTTTCTCGTACTCCTCTCCCATATCTTTACCAGGATCTGTAACCTTTTTAGCGACAGCCTTGGCCCCTGCTTTTAGTTTATCAAACGTATCTTCGGTTTCTTTTGCCATGAACTATGATGTTCCAACATATTATTATAGGGTTAGAATGCTCTCTCCCCATTTTCAAGTCCATTGCGCCATTATTTACGAACGTGGACTGGGAATTGCAAAGTGACGTTTTAGGCAGGAGCAGTTCAAGGAACATGTAGGTCAAAGAACTAATCAAACTTTCACAATTCTCATTTCTAAATTAGTCAATCATTGTTAATCAAAGTATCTCGGGTCTATTTTGCACCGCTAATAGGATTGATTGAATTTAATATTCTTCAATCTTATTTTCTAAATAATAATTCGATGTGGTCAACGAAAGTCCCCATCGGCGTAAATGACTGTGCTCATAAGTTAAGTTACAAGTTGATTCAATATGTCATATGACCTATGTTACTAATTACTGGTAGGTGTGGTTACTAAAGTAGTTCCGTTTACCTATACTGTAGTTGCGGCCATAATGATACATTGGGCTAACTCATAATCTAAATGCTAATACTAACGAATGCGATAGACTGAAATTGGAAAATAGACAGTAGTCGGAGTTATTCGCTTGGGAAAAAACTCTTAGAATAGCTACGGTAATTTCTCTGGATTCAATACTTACAAGGTTAGCATGTCGCCCGGTCTCTTTACTATAGGCGGAACTGGAGCGACTGTACAAATTCGGAGTCATTAAGCCAGAATTGGGTTAAGACAATGATTATATCCTATATTGGAGCGAGACCCATATGATTACCCAGAGAAAATTAAATAGTACGTAGTTCAAGCCATATGGTGAAATCGTCTCATATCTCCATTTCAATGGTTATGAGCGCCGTTTGTGACCCAAAATCGTTTGAAATCTTGGCTCTAGTTCGATATACGCAAGTCGATAGCCAATTTCTCCTACTGGAGACAGGAATATCGGAAAAGGCTTTTTACTCTCGTATGTCCAAACTCATAAAAGCCGGGATCGTATCCAGAAAGAATAGCAAATATAGCCTTACTTCTTTGGGTGAAGTTGTTTCCCATTGTATGGATCTTTTAACTGCGGCTATCGAGAATTACTGGAGACTTCAAGCTCTGGATACTCTCAGCATACTCCCAAGTTCAGAGTACATCAAAACTACAAAGATTCTATTGGGTAATCAGCGAATTGCGACTATACTGATGCAAAATTTGCAGCGATCGCATACCGATCATTTGATTGTATTGAATGCTGTTGCTTCTCCTACAAGAATCTAAAGAGCTACAAGTAATTGGCCGGGCGCGTATGACAACTACTTTGCAGGTGAGCATGCTGATAATGGCCCTGAATTCTTACCCACTAAATATTACTTTGGTAATTGGATAACACTTTTTTAAGATTCACGTCTTCAACAAATCTATCAATTAATTCAGCGTATTTCTTCTCAGAAAAGTCACTGTTACTCGCTGGGTCTACTGCTTTTAGCTGTAGTAGTTATTCGATTCCTTTAGATATTTTCAAACAGGCCTAAGATATTACATGTCCAAAGGATGTAACATAATAGCAGGAACCGTTTCGCTTAATGAGACCAGCATCGATCAACTTCTGAACCCTCAAATAGGTTTACTTATAAGTTAAATGAAGTCTATGTTTCATATCATTTGTGTTGTTTTTAGTATATTTCCGTATTATTTCAAAAATAATGATAGATACTTCGTCTGAAAGTGCTTCTAACACTTTTATAATGTTTGTTGTTCCTAAATTCAAAAAGAAATCCCATTCACTGTAGTAGATAACATCAGAATTTATAAATGTAGAAGCTTGCGGAGAGAATTTATCGTGTTCATCGGTCATCTTAATTTCACTAGACTCCATCATTAGTAGTAAACGGGACCCGGCGAACTTGTTAGATAGGAAGGTGCTGCGAAGTCCTGGATGATTCGTTACGTTATAGATATAATCAGGTCAATAACACAAAAAGTTTAGTCCCCCCAAGAAATTATGTGAATTGGAATTTCTATCCTGGTCCACTAGATCCTGATTTAAGCGTCCGAAACAGTTGCGGACAAGGTAGCAAACTCAGACTTGGAACTTAAAACCAGTAATATTTGCACGAGGCTTTGGTTCAATCTCAGATCTTAGAGGGGGTGCAGGCGATGGCTAACTCTATGTTCTCTCTATTGGCCAAGGGGCAATATACAGAGTACTTCCTAAATTGGCAAGTGGCTCACAGCCAGTGACAGACATGAATGACTTCAACACTAGCCAAGAACTAAATCATATTGATTCAGTTGAAGAAAAGTCACCTTTTGCTTTCAAGGGATCACAACAGGTTTCTGAAGAACAGGATCTGGGGCGGCAGCAACAATTCAGTTTACAGAATACACGCATACATGTCAATTCATTATCAAACAGCATGAATTATGATGAGCAATTAAGTGCTAACATTCGCGACTATCAGATACTGTAGTCCAGCGCAATCACATAATGTTACCGGCGCATACTGCCTAGTTTTTCAGTGCTCGTTTGGTTTTTTTAATGAAGGCTTCAAATTCGGAATGTTTGAACAGGGATCGATATTTTAATACTCCAGACTTCAATTCTTCGCGTTTTCTGTCATCCTCCCTGTCTATCACACTAATTATTCCTGATGGTGAATAACCGGCCTCTCTTAGTGCATCTACTGCATCAATCACACTCTGACCTGTGGTAACAACGTCATCAACTACCACCATAGGGGTTTTTGGCTTACCTTCTATCATCTTTTCCAACCCATACTTCTTCGCTTGCTTCCTTACAAAGAAGCCGGATAATTTGTGGCCTTCCGCTAACTGGTTACCATAGTAAACAATTGCAGTTGAAACGGGAATGGCACCGGATTCAAGACCGCCTACCGATTCTGTGCCGGGGAACTCTTTGACTATCATATTTAACACAAGTTCACCGATTAAGACGACTCCTGGCGCAGTATTTACGACTGTTTTTATATCATAGTAAAAGTCACTCTTAGTATTGCTAGACAGAGTTACCTCGCGAAAAATTATCCCATCATTTTGTATAATTCCTTTAAGTTGCTCGCGTTTTTGTGGTACTGAATCCACGTTTCAACGTACTTAGTAGCAGTATAATAAGGTTAAGTGCCTGCCTGCTAAATCGTCCCGCAGCAGAACCTACTGCGGTAGCCTTAACTGCAAAGAATCTGATAAGCCAGGAAACGAAGAGTTAACTGGATGTCTTGATACGTAGTATGCCCCGTGGTCTGTTTTGACTCAGGATTAAAAAGTTTCAATAGTAACATTTTCGCAGGTATTCAGGTTGGGCTGAGTTTCTGACGGCTCTGAGTCTAAGCCAATATGGTTGCAACAAGTGCTAGACATCCGATTTGAAGTATACAATTGATAGGCAGTGATATCACGCCAACAGAAAAGTATTCGTGTAGTGCTCAAGTACTGAAATACGCTGAAATCATTTAGGACCAAGACATTGGAGAAGACTAAATGAAAAGTCCGATCAGTTACTCGTCTGACTCATCAATCTCTTTCGGTTCCCGATAGGAATGATTGTTTGCATTTATTGGTTTCAAACCTGCGAGATTTGAATTTCATTCAACATTGACACAACTGGCCGCACCCAATTCCAGACATTGGACAATGGAGGTACACTGTCATTAATGACCAATTAATTATGGAACCAGATGAATTAAAACGGTCGCAGACACGTTGGTTGGAACTATTTACTGTGGTTCACTTCTAAACGTAGCAGCTACAGTAATCGGATAACAGAAACGAAATTATTTCGCTTTCAAGAAGGTGACGATCGACTTTTCCCAAAATTGTTAAATAACTAATGTAATTCAAAGTGATCATGGTGGCAAAACAAACTTGCACATATGGTTAATAATTGTAGTATATGCGTAGGTAGGAGTGCTTTTGATTCGTAGATCAGCTATGCCACCAATTTGGGACCGGCCTACCTAAATGGTTGGTGATTAAATACACGATTAATTACCTAACCGATGAGATCTAGTTTTTCCCAGACTCGCAGCCTCGCGTACCATTGTGAAGTAAATCAATTACTATTGATTCTATGATATAGAAATCTTGACATTTGGCCTCAAAGTATATTCGCAGAAATTAGATTAGATTGACGAGATTTTCAATCATGTCTACTTTTCTAAATCTCACTCTATTCGTTGATTGGCATATGAGGCCAAAGAATTGGCTATCAACATATAAAGGAAATTTGACTCGGCCATCAATTTTCCCGGTATTGTATCTAGAAACATATAGTGCATAAAGTTGACAAAGAAAAAAACTCTCGGCTCGGCTTTCGCGATTTTTGCTATTATACCATTACTTTTATCTTCTAGCGTCCTGAGCGTTGCTCGGGGTCAAAATCCTAATCCATTTCAATCAGGTGACACTAGTCCATCCTTCCAAACTTCGGCTGCACCCTCATGTAGCAAATTATCAGTTTCTTCGGTGAAGGCAAGCGGTACTCAAGATGGTCTCTCACCAGACAATGTTGCAGACAATGATGTTAGTACGAGATGGTCTAACCTGGGCCTTAACTCATGGGTTCAACTTGACTTGGGTAAGCAATTCACTATCTGTAATGCGGAGATCGCATGGTATAAAGGAAATGAAAGAGTAAACGAATTTAAAATTTCAGCCTCAAATGATGGCGTCAATTTTGTCAATCTGATTTCAGGTGAAAGCACAGGACTTACTACAGACTTTGAAAAATATGACTTGAAGAATATCAAGGCTAGATACATAAAGATAACAGTTACAGGCAACAGCCAAAATAACTGGATAAGTATTTCTGAAGTGCGAATCAGCGGACATGATTCTTCAACCACACCGGCACCCTCTCCCTCGCCGTCTCCGTCATGTAGCAAATTATCAGTTTCTTCGGTGAAGGCAAGCGGTACTCAAGATGGTCTCTCACCAGAATATGTTGCAGACAATGATGGTACTACGAGATGGTCTAACCTGGGCCTTAACTCATGGATTCAACTTGACTTGGGTAAGCAATTTACTATCTGTAATGCGGAGATCGCATGGTATAAGGGAAATGAACGAGTAAACGAATTTAAAATTTCAACCTCAAATGATGGCGTCAATTTTGTCAATCTGATTTCAGGTGAAAGCACAGGACTTACTACAGACTTTGAAAAATATGACATGAAGAATATCAAGGCTAGATACATAAAGATAACAGTTACAGGCAACAGCCAAAATAACTGGATAAGTATTTCTGAGGTCAAGGTCAACGGCAAAGCAAACGTAATTCCCGCACCGACACCAACACCAACACCAACTCCCTCCCCCAATCCCTCACCAACACCAGTTTCTGACTTTAATTTTGCAGCAGTAGGTGACTGGAGCTGCAACTCCCGAGCCTCTGAAACAATAGCAAATATGAAAAATAAACAGCCAGAACTGATCCTCGCTTTAGGAGACTTCAGCTACAAAAGCTCTCCTGATTGTTGGATAGATAAGATCAGCGACATTCAGGACATCATAAGAATTACAATTGGAAACCACGATGCGGCAGAAGAAGAAAGTTCAGCCCTGGAAGAACAATACCTGGAACACTTCAACTTAAACAAACCGTATTACAGTTTTGATTTGAAAAATGCCCATTTTATAATGCTAAGTTCTCAGTTAGCGGCCAAGAAGGGCAATGAACAATACACCTTTGTGGATAATGATCTGAAAAAGGCTTCTCAAAATAAGAACATAAAATGGATAATAGTTTCATTACACAAACCATTGTACACATCTCCCTCAAAGCATTCTGCTGAGACGGATTTCCGAAATGTATATCATCCACTATTTGACAAATATGGCGTCGATGTCGTATTGCAAGCACATAACCATAATTACCAGAGATCATTTCCCCTTTCTTACAATACCCAATCAAGTTCGTCACCTACTATTACTGACAATAGTAAATCAGTTTACAAGGATCCAAAAGGCCCCATATTCGTATTAGCAGGTACTGGCGGTAAAAGTTTATACGATTTAGCTGGCAAGTTACCGTATATAGTTACACAGCTTGAAGAATATGGCATATTTGAAGTGAAAATTACCAATGGAGGTACGAAGCTTACAGGCACCTTCTATACTAACAGTGGTAACCAGGTTAAAGATTCGTTCACTATACAAAAATAAGTAAATATAACTTAATTTTATATGCGTATAGCATTGAGCCTCTTCAACAGCTGCACTAGCTTGTAGCGGTTTGGTTTGTGACTGATCACTCGTTTCCCCTGCCGCCTGATTCAGCTCCGCCGTTGTTTGATTCAATGACCCTAAGTGAGATTGGTTCAGCTCCGCCGTTGTTTGATTCAATGATGTCGGTAGAGATACGTTTAACTCTGTTGCCATTTGGTTCGATTCTGCCGCAGTTTGATTCATTGACTCTGGCAGAGACTGGTTCAACTTTGCCGCTGTTTGATTCATTTCTTCTACTGGTTGATTGGACATGCGTGGAGAAAATGCTTTCCTGGCAACTGATTTGAACGCAGAGATTGGAATAGCTGTCGCCACATGTAGCATGACAGTTAATAAGCTTAACTGGCAAATCCCTTGACTCTTGCCATTACAGATAACAATACAAATATTGATTATATATAATGATAATCGAGGTCAGTACTTTCTGTTTCTTGCAATTTGATATTGTTTTAGCTCTTTGCTAGGGAAGGAAAAGTTAGAAAATATATTGTACGAGCTATATTATGAGATCTTTCAAAGACAGAATAGGGTCAATTGGTAACAGGTGCAATATCGTGTCCCGAGCTGTAGAAGCTTACTTTTGAAAGACTCCTAATCTATATTTTTATTATTACTGAATAGCTCCGCTTAAATACTAGCAGATCACATTAGCGGATCGATGAAGTTCTCAGCATATTTGTTAATTACAGTTGCATTGACTGTGCTTTCGAGTGGGATTTTTAACTCCTTAACGATTCAACATGAAGTCCTAGCACAGACTAACACGATCGAGCAGCATTCAACATCTGAAAGCAACTGTACGCCCAATACTATATGCAACGATACTGTTTCCTTGTCAGCTGGATTTGATCTTCCAGCTGCCAGCGAAAATAACAAGATAAAGCAAAATGGCATTGCTTTAAATGATTGCGACCTGCTGTTTACAATTATTTCCTGCGATGCTTCTATATCGATCCGCGGCACAATCAACCAGTCGGGCAGCAGCAACACTATCAATCAGTTTGATTCGGTAAGCAATGATTGTGAAGGCCGTTCAGCTTGCAGCCTTTCATCCAATACCTTTGCTGAAATAATTGGATCAGGGGATTCTAACAGGATAGGTCAATCTATGTCAACCGAAATTCAGTGTGGTCAAGATCCCAGTCAATTTAACCCGTGCACAAACGATTTTGGCAACAACAACTTTGGTCAAATTATAAATTCAACTAATAAAAACGAGATTGACCAGAGTGGTAGCATGACCATCGATTGTACAGCTGGGGCCTGTAGTGCGTCAGTAAGAAATGGCGGTATAATCTCCGATTCAGAAGACAGAAACCGAATAATTCAGACTGGCTCTGGAGCAGTAGACTGTTACCAAGGATGCTTTGGTTCGTCTGTATCCAATAGCGGAGAAGTTCGCGCCTCCGGCTCTCAAAACTTAATCGAACAAACCGGCATCGGAACAGGCCACTGCGCTACGGACAGCGCACATTGCGGCTTTATTATTGCTAATAATGCAATTGTAGGCAACTCCGGACAGGGCAATAAGATAGGACAAAAGGCTACGGCTGAAGCTAATTGCAGATCTATTAATTTTGGCTTTGGAGACTGCGGTCAAAGTGTCGCAACCAATGATGGATTCGTGTCAGATTCAAGAGACAATAATGAACTAGCACAGACGTCTTCATTTGAATCAAACTGCAATGATGCCAGTTGCTTTGGCAGTGCCACAAATTTTGGAGTTATTTTCAATTCTACCGATCTTAATTTTGTCAAACAAACCGCAAGTTCCAAAAACCAATGCAATGCATTCTGTCAGTCAATCAGCTCTAACGGAGGGTCTGTGGCATCCTCTGGCGCCAACAATATCGTTGACCAGAACGCGGAATCCCTAAACGGGTGTCTAAGTGCGGGTTGTGGTAACGAAGCTCACAATGGCGGGGAAATTGTTGAATCAGGAGACGCCAATAGTATAACGCAAACGTCTTTTTCTCACAATGACAAGTGTAACACAGGTTGCGGGGTGACATCAAATAATGACGCGCATATGCTCTCAGTGGGATCTGACAACGAAGTAGTTCAAGACTCAATTGCTTTTAACAAGTGCAGAACGGCCTTTTGTGTGAGCAGTTCCAACAATCAGGGAACTATTTCAGGGTCCAGCACCATTTCTGAAAACGATGATGGAATAGGTAATGATAATAATAACAATAACCAGATTGATCAAAAAGTTACTTCAGAGAACATCAACTGCAAGTCTGACTTCTTTCTGAGTAACTGTTTTAACACCGCTTCAAACACTGGCACTATACAAGATAATAAGGATAGCTCCATAAATCAGGATACAGACCAACTTAATACTTGCCTATCGGCGTCAAATTGTAGAAATACAGGTTCAACTGAAGCAGTAATCAATGATGGATCGGATGCTCAAACTATCAGTCAAACCCTTGACCAGGATAATCTTTGTGCTGATGGCTCAACTTGTTCCAATACAGGGACCGTTACAGGGGGCAGTGGAACCAATACGCAGAGTAATCTTTGCAAGGATTCAGCCACTTGCAACAATACCGGACAATACAATGATACCGTATGCAAAGATTCAGCTAGCTGTGAAAATAGTGGTACTGATACGAGAGTAATTAGCAAAGGTGACCAATGCAGCTCTGGGCCTCCTGGAACTACAACTGTTTGTGCTAACGGACGCAGCGTGGTTAGTTAACTTGGTCAATACAGAATTATTTCATTCAGTAAGTTAAAGCTTGAGATTTAGTTAATTGCCTCGATACAGGCTTACCCAACAGACTCACGAAAGGCTATAATGTTTTCTCAAATTCCTGAATTCGGTCTTTTAATAATTTATAAGTCGACTCATTGATAATACCTTCCTTAAGTAACTTTAAAACTTCGTCTCCTTTTTCATTCAATATAGCAGCACATTTTGTTTTGTCGTCTATGTTATCTTCGTAAGCTTTATCAATGAACTGTAGGTAAACCCTCAAATACTTTAACTGTCTTTTTCTTTCGATTCTTCTAAGCATATTGTAGCACATATCCGGCAATTGGTGTAAGAATAAGTCCGGTGAAAACAAAATAAATGATGCAGTAGTTCTCATTAATCGATTTAGTAACAGCGCTACTATGGGTGTACCTTATCCTTGAAGTGTTAAATAATTTACGGTGACAACATTGATCAACTTGAATAGTTACCATATACCCATAATGGCAGGAATTAACGAAATTACACAATTAGCCAAGGATCCTCGGAGTTAAGACTAGTCGTATGCAGAGGACTGGAGGCTCATGGAAACTTGTTAAATGGCAATTATAAAGATTCTTCAATAGTTCCAATAGAAGAGACAGCATCGGAACAAGTCAAGGGTGTTTTGGAGCCCGTACATTACTTTAACGGTGCAAGGCCAACAGGAGTCACAGTATCCCATCATGGGCGCATATTTGTCAACTTTCCAAAGTGGGGTTCGATTACTATGGCCTGATATTTATATCAGATTTATTGGGGATAGGAGCATCAGTGAAAAGGATTTTGGCATTATTCAAAGAGATAGAGCTGCTGAAATGATATATTGGTCAGATAAAGTTAAAGAAGTTCAAAAGAATGAAAAGGATGTTAATGCATCTCTAGTAGCTGCAAATAATCACTATGCAGGTTTTGGACCTGAAACATCAAATATTTTTCTGGAGATGCTAGGATTAGATAGAATAACGTGGGGTGGAGAAAAGGAAATACCTAGATAAGTTGAGTTTGAAGAAATCAGAGGTCATCAAACTAGAGCTATGAAACAAACGTCACTTTCTGATTTCATTTCAAAATAAATCGACATATTACTTTGTCAGTTTTAGTGACAACTAATATTCATATTCTGAGCTTATTTCATCATGTCGCATCTTTAAGGATAATACCCTACCATCATAATTCTCAACTTTGTCCTTAGGAATTACATACCCGTGTGACACGATTTTTCCTTCTATTACTACTATGCCATCCTTGTATTCTCCAGCAACATAGCCAAATCCATCACTATCTTTAGTCCTCACAGGTGTTCTATTAGAAATAATTTCATGCCAATTCATCAATATTAATTTCATTAAAGTATGGTAGAAAAAACTAATAAAAGCTTGGAACCTTTGCTCTCAAGTCTGTTCCTAGATCAATCTTCAAGTATTAAGCTATATATATTATAGTATCTTGTTGTACCGATGGCATTCATCTCTAGCAGGTATGGTGTGATGGAGACGGACATCACGGATTTGCCTATTGCAGATGGACTAAAGGAAGCGTTACTTAATTGTGGTATCACTCGTAATCAAATACTTGCATACACCACAGATGAATTGGCTTCAATTTTAGGAGTCGATGAATTTGTTGCAAAATTGATTCGAGGAGCAGCAAAGCAATAATTTGTAATTAGCTAATCTGTTGAAAACCCTTCGAGTCCTAAGTGAAATCTAGCGTTTCGATTGGACGATAGATATGCTGCAGTTCTAATCAGGTTATCCATTCCTTAATGGAAGATCTTTCTTTCTCTCCTTACTTAATATGATTATACTCAATACAACAAAAGCCACCTGAAAGACTTCTGTTGCTATCGCGATTTCACTTACAGGTCCGCCTCTCCCTGTTATTGGATTACCAGGAATTCTTGTAATTATCCACATAATAATGAGGACCAGCGTTCCAGCTATGCCAACATAATACCACCCTCTTCCCCATTGTCTAATCATGGGAACTACCCAAAATATCTGAGCCAAACCAGCAACTAAGAAGAATATGCCGTTGTTTACATTCCTGTCAATAGCATTCGGTACGAGTGTTAGATGCAATATTCCAGCGATGAAGGTACAAGCTGCAGCACTTAGGTATAATATTTTAGAATTTGAACTTATCAACATTAACTCTATAGTGTATATCATAAGTTATTAGAGAGTAATCTTATTACACAGACTCTCATTATTCAGTTGTATTCGTTATAGGGTGAGCCAGCGGATTTGACAAATTATCTAAAGGGTTTGGTTCTACTTTTATTATCGGATTAGTCAGATTTCTTATGGAATCGTTTATAGAAAGTCCTGTAGAATCCGTGGTATAATTTTCAGTTGCTAATGTTGAGAACGGATATAGACTTACGGAAGTCAATACCATTAGTATAACTATAATCAAGCCATGATTGGATTTCATCTATTTAGACACCTTGAACTTTCATGTGTAGTGTGCTAACAATTATGTAGCATTAGTAATTACACGGGTAGATTCATTCGTCATGTTTAACGAGCTGCCATTGGTTACAATAATGCCTGTGGTCATATTTGCTGCTGTTGCGTTGTCTGTTATATTCTGAGCTATTACCATCTCAGTCGTTATATTTACAGTAAGGATCATTAGAAGACTCCCAACATAAATTGATAACAGGATTTGTAACCTCAATGTTCAACCCCAAACGCGATTTTTACTCCCACTCTATATTCTGTGATCTTACCACTAGCAGGATCAACTTTTGCAGTTTTGTCAACTACCTCTAATCCTGTAATTCCATGGATTGTCTTCTTTGCCTCATCTAACGCTGCTTGTGCTGCTTCACTCCAACCTTTCTCTGAACTCCCAACAATCTCTATGATATTTGCAATGTGATGAGTCATAGTGTACAATGCAACTTATCGAATATAACGACTTAAATCATGCAATACTTGCTTAATGAAAGTTAACCTACACGTTTAACTTTTGAACCGCACTTAGGACATGATATATCTCGGTGTTCATTGCCACAGTTCATGCAATAATATCTTAATGGTTGATAGCGGTTTTGGGAATTCGAAAGTACTCTAAACATCTGGCGAAAGTTATTGATTCCTGCCTTCTTCATCACATAGCTAAATCTAAGATAACCCATTCCCAAAACTACAATGAGGTAGACCAGCATGGACAATGGAAATGGAATGAAGAAGCCAATAGGAATAGCAACCACTAAAGGTATTAGTAGCCACCCTAACTGGTTACTACCTTTGGAATTCCTGTCGTTCGTTGACATCTATTATAATATGCACTAAATTATTGATTAAGGGTATGACCCTGAAGAGCCTTTAATTTTTTTATGGTTTGATTGAGGATTCAGTTAATGATGACTGTCAGGCTTTTCTCTACCAGTATGTGCCTTCCTAGAATGAACCGAAAGCCTTTCCTTGTCTTGAAATGTCATTGAGCATTTCTTGCATTTAAATTCAGTTTTACCGCCTGTCTTTTTTTAAATACGTCAAGGCTAAGTTTCATGCTGGGCTATGCTAAATTATCTATTCATAATGAAATATTTAATAGATGCAGAACTAAGTTAACCTAGCCTTATATTTTATTACATTCTTCTAGTTAATGAAGGTTCGTCTATTTCAGGGAAAGGCTTAGCCCTCCACAGTGCTAGGCTTTCCCCGTATTAGGTGTATTTTATTTCGGTTCATGCAATTTAGGATTAATCACAACAGCGGTAGAATAGAGGAACTAAACTCTTATATGATGTAGTTGTAGGCTTGTTATTTTAACAATTTTTGGACTTTAAAACTTATTAAAATTAAAAAACCACTCTCTGTGGCTTGGTTAGGATTGGCATTCTAGATAGAGGAAATTAACTTCAAAAAGAAATCCTATTCACGACAAAACTACAACTTATCAAAAGGTCTTGAACCTACATTGCGGACAACTAGGATGGTTGAAAGAGTATTAAGAGATGGACAACTCGTAAACTCAAAAACGGAAAAAAATAGAAAAAAATGCGTCTGATTACTTAACGACTTTCAGACACATAACCTGAGCACTCATGAATTCAGCATTAGTACCAGTATTGAAAGCATCAACAAACCAACCATTATCGCCGTTGGGTGTACTTCTTGCAACAATCAGTTTACCGCTTATGTCATTTTCAAAAAATCCACCGCCAGTTACCATTTCACCCTTTTTACACTGGGCAGTTGCAAAACCATCTTGTCCTGGTTCCACACTAACGCTTTCACTTTGCCTAAGTGTGACCTTTATTTTAGGAATCGACTGAATATTTTGTGTATTTTGGGGAGGCGTAGTAGTAGCTGCTTGTGCTGATTGCATTGGTCCTAACGCTACTGAAGAAATTGCAAGGAGTGCTGCAATTCCAGTTACGAATAATTGTATTCTTTTCACCATGCTGGTCTTGCAATATTTGTTTTAAGGATTAACGTAAATTCATTACAAATCATAATAGAAAAAATTTTAGGTATTCATCTCAAAATACAAATCTTCATCTCCAAAATAACATAGTTGGATCTCCCTCCCCAAGTAAAGTTGTCAATATTAAGTCGAATACTATTCAGTCTTAACTCTATGGGTTGGAATGTTACATGCTTAGATTTTGGTTTTAGTGGATTCGGTAATTGTTCAGCTTCCAACTATTGGAAGGTCAAAATAGATAATAATATAATAAACAAATCACCAGCAATAGGGTTGAAAGCGTTTGAGTTATAGGCCCCCTATTGCTGGATTGTGTCTTCAAAGAAAATAAGTTAGAGGGTTATTAAGCTTTAAACAAGAACCCCTAGTGTGTAGAGGTTTAGATGCAATTCTACAACACTAGGGATGTCTCTTCACGGAAATTGATATAATTCCTGACTTTGATATTAAACCTCTTCGGAAAGTTCAGAAAAAATATCCGAATGTGACTAATCGGACATATCATTTCCAGATAAGGTGACCGAGCTTACTTAAGTTCTATCGCTAAGTTGTAACGTTTTATGTTTAGCGTATTACGTAATACAACTACTGAACCGGCTTAAAACTTCTCCAGCAGGATTTCAAGACTGTGTCTGAATAGGAAAGTCCCTGCTGGAGTGTGTTGTAACGCAAAGTTAACTATGATACGGTAGGTTATTAAGCTGTCTTAATAGCCTGTAACAGAAATGTCAGAGATTTGCTCTTGTGGTCATTCAAAAATTCAGCATAAATATTCCATCCTTCTTGATGCTCCTTTAGACTGCGGTAGGTGTAATTGTACAGTTTTTCAGTTTAGTATAAAACAGGAATAGGAAGGACTAGAGACCCCCTATCCCTGTTGATGCTTTTAGAATCAGCTAATTATGAAACTTTATAGTTAATAAGAATTGGACTGGAGAATCGATTTGGCAATATAAGAGAGTTGTTTCCAAACATTGGAGCTATAATATCCTCTGGAGCCACATTCAGGGTAAGGATGCAGTAGCTCCAGAGGGTGGTCTGTGTAGGTAATTAATTGACCAATTAGCCACTATTTATCACAAATAGACGATTCTAAACTTGGAAATTAGTTTCAAAAGAAATAGGAGAGGGTCGATGCTCTCCTATCCCTGTGCTGACTAAGTTTGTAGGCTTACTGTCTTCAGCTTCAGTTATTGATATATACTATATCTTAATAGACTATGTTAACTAAGTTAGTATTGCGGTATTAAACATCGTAGTGACTGGGGTTGGGATATAGCTCCAGTCACTATTTGTATTCAGAGCCCTATCTTCTTAGTCTGTTGCTAGTTCAATGTTTCATATCCTCTAGTGAATTCAAGTAACAAATTTGGCAGTCTTCTATATCGTGTATGTAGCCAGAAGGGATTGATTCCCTTCTGATGCTAGGACGCTTGACGTTAATGCTTGCCCGGCTTAACCGATTTTGTCTTTTTTTATAGGACATCACTTCCGATGAGAATAGGTTAGCTTTAGCTATTTTGGTAGAATAATATATATCATAAATCTAATTGGAGAATAATGATTAGGGAATAATCAATTGAAGTATAGGCAATATCGCGTTATCTTTATTCCAGCTAGATACGTTGACAAGAACATCGAGAAATTAAGACAATCTAAGACTATAAGGTCATAATTCATGACGAAATATAGGAGAGAATAGCAATTTGTCTTTTCAACCGAGAGTATCTAGAACCAAGAGAATAGCTTCTTTGATTATTGGATTAGGAATAGGAGGTGTAGTTATAGGAGCAATGCTTTGGATTTTTAGTGCTCTAGTTAATTCGTGAAATTGACCTTAGAGCAGAAAGATATACTTCAGATTAATGCAACTATCATCGCCGGAGCCTTGATTTTTCTAACTGTATTTTCAATAACTAGTTCTAAAGCAACAGAAATACTAAACCAGAACTTTGCAGTTAGTCTTGCTCTAGTAATAATTTTCACATTTGGTCTCTCATCGGCAGCAGCTTTGAAGGAGAAGAACAAGAAAGCTATAGATATTATGATAATAGGATTCTATATCCTAATAGCAAGTTCAATAATTTTATTTGTAAACAATATTGTAAGACACCTTATAGAGTCAGGAGTGGATTTACCAACATGGTTCAATACAACTACTCAAAAGTCACAATCGGAGAATTTGAGTAATAGACAAAATGGCACTTTCATTTAGTTGGAATTCTGCTAATTTAGATCCGCCTTATAGGTTGTACTAGAGTAGGTGAATGATTGGCTTAAGGAATGGTAATTATAAAAGCCGTCATAGTGGGATTCTTGATGATTTCATGCTACTAAATGCAACAGTTCTATAAACAAGGAAAATACAAATGAAATCACATGCAATCTTGAAATACAGCCTACTCCACATAAACTGTCTTGTAGAAGTCATTCTATAAGGGCTGCTATGGTTACTCTCGGGCAAGAGAACCATGGCAGCAAGTCATTACTGTCCCATGATCCTATCCGAGAGACTTATCGTTAAATAAGCATAAAATAGCAAAACTTCACGTTTAATCCCTTATAATAATTTTATAGCTATATTCGTTTCCGACTTTATTCAATGGCGGAGCGTGTAATCTCCAGAAAGGATTTCCTAAAGCTGTTAGGCTATGGAGCTGTCGCGTTGACATTGGCTCCTCTCTTGAGATATCAAGATTTGTTCAAGATGAAGGCTCCCCAAATGACTTCTCCTCAGACAGCTTTCGCTCAAACAGCGGGGTCGTGGGCATTAGGTCAGAATACTACGGCTGTAGCCATACATGCTGCCATAATGCCAAGTGGAAGGATTTTCTACCTTGCAGGCTCTGGTTATCACAGAGATCGACCAAATGGTCCCTTTGATGCCAGAATATTAGATCTTGTTACAGGATCTGAAAGAAATCTACCACTTTCAGAAGATCTATTTTGCATAGGTATAACCCATCTTGCAAATGGTAATGTTCTTTTGGCTGGAGGAACTCTGATGTACGATGATTATACATTAGAAAATTGTAGCGGAGACTGGTACGGCTTAAAATCCACTTATGAAGTAGATGCTCAATCAGAAAATCTTATTTGGACAGCTAATATGGCACATGGGCGATGGTACCCCTCGTTAGTTACATTACCAGATGGGAGGGTAGTTGTAGTAAATGGGCTAGATGAATATGGCAGCCCCAACTTATTAGTAGAAATTTACGACCCGTTTTCCAAGACGTGGAGTAAGAAGTTTAATCCACTCTCAAATAATGCTTATTGTGCTGGCAAAAATCCTAATGGTACCATACAGTGTAAAGATGGAGCTGGAACTGAATGCTATGGAGGTCTACATAATGGAAATGCTCCAAGTATAGGACAATATCCTAGAATGCATCTGATGCCCAGTGGTCTTGTCGTTACCTGTGGAGGGCAGCCACAAGTATGGTTCTGGAATCCTGTGGACGGTAAGTGGAATAGAGGACCTGTAACTAACAACTATAGACAGTATGGAGCTTCATTCCTCCTTCCTCTTCACAATATTGCTACGGAGAGGGGTAAGATCTTGCTCGTGGGGGGATCTCCAACAACTCCACCTGGAGGACCAGAGCCGTATGCAGTTACTGCAGTGGAAATTCTAGATTTCGATCAAGGGACTTCAACCATTCCAGTGTTACGACAGGGCGCTCCAATATCTATTAGGAGAAAAATGACTGCTCCAGTTATTCTTCCTGACGGTAAATGCGTTATTTTTGGAGGTTCGGAAAGAGGCAATAATATTCCAGTCCGCATCCCTGAAGTATTTGATCCAGTAACTGAAACTTGGCAGACTTTGTCATCAGCTTCGGTAAATAGGGTCTACCATCAAGTATCCCTTCTATTACCTGATGGGCGTGTCTGGACGGCTGGAAGCACACCTGCAAGCGGGACAGAAGAACTTCGAACAGAAATCTTCAGTCCCTCATATTTTTTTCAGGGTCCTCGACCTACAATCTTGACAATGCCAAATGTTGGAGGATATGGTGCCACAATTAATATTGTTACGCCTGATGCTCAAGGTATTGCATCTGTATCTTTAGTTCGGTTAATGAGTTGTACTCATCATTATGAAGCAAATCAGAGATTGATTTGGCTTCAGATTGTAAGTAGAGGTTTAGGTGATATTACTGTATCAGCTCCGATCAATCCGAATATTGCACCACCCGGTCCCTACATGATTCATATCCTGAATGGAAATGGTGTTCCGTCAGTTGCCAAAATAATACAGATTCCAGGTACAGATACTGGAATAGGGGGTGATACAACTCCACCTTCTAAAGTAGTCGGTCTATCAGTAACTCCGATTGGTACTCAACTTGATCTTACTTGGACTGCAAATCCTGAGCCAGATCTAAACCATTACAATATTTACAGAGGGACGGTAGCAGGGTTTACCGTAAACACCATATCAGATACACCTCTTGCTCAGCCGGTTGCACACAATTATTCAGATGCAGGGCTATTAGAATCAACTACATATTACTATAGAATAGCTGCGGTCGATAATACTGGTAACATCGGTTCTCTATCAGATGAAATGGCAGGTACTACCACGGATTCGACTGCTCCAGCAAAGGTACTTGCTCTGGCTGCAACAACCATTGATCCTAATCATATAGATTTGACCTGGACGGCAAATCCTGAATCGGACATCAATCACTACAGTGTGTATCGAGGCACGGTTGCAGGTTTTGCAATTAATCCTAACACAGACACACCCCTAGGGCAAGCAGTAACAAATTCTTACTCTGATACAAACGGTCTGACAGCATCTAGCACTTACTATTACAGGGTTGCCGCAGTAGACAATACTGGAAATATCGGAATACTGTCTGATGAAACTTTTGCTAGTACAGGTGATTCAGAAGCTCCTGCAAAGGTAATTGGGCTGGCAGCTACAACAATCAGCTCAAGTAGAATTGATTTATCGTGGACTGCCAATACAGAACCAGACCTAGCTCACTATAACATATACAGAGGAACTACAGTAGGATTCCCTGTAAATCCTGCAACAGATAATCCTTTGTCACAATCGGTTGCAAATTCATTTTCTGATAGTACTAGTCTATCAGAATCTACTACTTACTACTACAAGGTAGCAGCAGTAGACACGGCAGGAAATGTTGGAGTTCTTTCAGATGAAGCAAATGCAACTACAAGTGATTCAACCGCACCATCCAAAGTAATGGACCTGACAGTTACTGTAGTTAGTGGAAGTCAGCTAGACTTATCTTGGACTGCCAATACTGAATCAGATCTAGCTCACTACAATGTCTATAGAGGGACTGCAGGTGGCTTTGTTGTGAACACGGCAACAGATACTCCTCTAAGTCAACCTTCGAGTAACTCTTATTCAGATTCCGACGGATTATCCCAAGCTACATCATATTACTACAGAGTAGCTGCGGTAGACAACGCAGGAAATATAGGAATTGTCTCTGATGAAGCGTCAGGAACAACCTCTGGAGATACTTCTGCGCCAGCAAAAGTTCTAGGTCTCACGGCTACTACCGTTAGCTCCAGTCGTATAGATTTAGCATGGACTTCAAACACAGAACCTGACGTAGCTCGGTACAATATTTACAGAGGAACGTCGGCTGGATTTGCTGTCAACACCGGTACTGATACCCCGCTAGGACAGCCGTCAATAAACAACTATTCTGATACATCAAGTCTGACGGAATCGACTATTTATTATTACAAACTTGCGGCGGTCGATACTGCAGGAAATATTGGAATTCTCTCAGATGAGGCATCAGCTACAGCAGGCGGAATATTCTATGACGTACCAATCCCTGGTAACAAGCCAGTTGCCCTCAATTTAGGTGGGTACACAAAATTCGGTGAAGCTGCATTAGGTGTATCGTCAGCTCTAATTGGAAAACATCTCAAAACATGGAAAGTCAGGTTAAGAAAGTCAGGCAATCCGTCGGGTCTAATTATGGCTAGGGTGAGAAAGAAAACTCCTGACTCAGTTGTAGCTACATTCAATGAAGCCATTGATTCTGCAACATTGGGAACTGCTTTTGCCGAATATACTTTTACTTTAATCAACCCCTATACCATTCAAAGAGATGACCGAATTATGATAGAATACGCGGGACCTGCCGCGGTAAACATAGAAATCTGGACAACGGATAAATTTGATGGAAGTGCCACGGGACGCGTACTTTACGACAACAGGGGCTATGTCAATGGTCTCAACGAAGACGTTACCGGCACAATGTCATCCCTAGCTCCCATTGGAGGCGATACTACTGCACCCTCAAAGGTTGCTGGTCTCTCAATTAGTCCTGTCAGTGGAAGCCAACTCAATCTCTCGTGGTCATCTAATCCAGAACCTGATGTGGCTCACTACAACATCTATCGCGGTACCAGCTCTGGCTTCATTGTCAATCCTTCAATTGATAATCCTTTGGCACAGCCTAGTGCTAATTCCTACTCTGATGATAACGGATTGACTGAATCTACGAGGTATTACTATAGAGTAGCGGCAGTCGATAATGCAGGTAATATTGGAGTGCTTTCTGATGAAAAATCGGAAACCACTTTAGACTCTATTGCACCTTCAAAAGTACTCAACCTAAATGTTAGTCCTGTTAGTTCAAATCAGTTGGATCTTTCATGGAGTGCAAACACTGAAGCAGACTTATCCGGATACAAAATTTACAGAAGTATGACATCAGGATTTAGTATAAACTTTACATCTGATCTCCCAATAGCCCAACCTGCAGTTAATTCTTACTCAGACACCGATAATCTCTCAGCATCTACGACCTATTATTACCGAGTTGTTGCTGTTGATACATCCGGAAATATTGGTGACACTTCAGATGAAGGATCAGCAACAACTTTTGCTAATACCGGTGACACAACTCCGCCGTCAAAAGTTTTAGGTCTTAATGTTACTCCAATTAGTGGAAGTAGAATGGACTTGGATTGGACGGCAAATACAGAAGCTGATCTAGATCACTATAACGTCTATAGAAATACGACAGCTGGATTTTCAGTAACTATCTTGACTGTGCCGTTTGCACAAACCACAACCAACATATACTCAGATCCTGGTTTATCTCAAGCAACAACTTATTATTACAAGATAGCAGCTGTAGATACAGCTGGGAATATGGGAAATACCTCTGATGAAAAGTCAGGGACTACGCTTACGGAAATATTTTATGACGTACCGATACCTGGTAACGTTACGGCTGGGGCTGGACTACATTCCACATTATCCACCAGATATGGAATAGAAGCAAATGGTCCTACGTCCATGCTAGTTGGAAAACCTCTGAAATCATGGAAAGTGCGTTTAAGGAAATCTGGCACACCGTCAGGGTCAGTAACTGCAAAGATAAGAAGAAAATCAGATGATTTGGTTGTAGCGACATTCAATGAAAGTATTGATTCAACCACATTAGGAACTACCTTCTCTGAATATACATTTACGCTAAGTACACCATACACTATCCAAGTCGGAGATAAAATTTTGATTGAATATAGCGGACCTCAAACAGTTATTATAGATATATGGAACATAGACAAATTTGATGGCTCCAGCACAAGACGTACCAGATATCTTACCAGCTACGTTCAAAAGGATGCCGAAGAGGTTTCTGGAACAATGTCAACTGTATAATTGTAATTAATCGGGCTAAGGTCTGGCTTTGGACCTGAGACTTAAAGTTTGTTAGTTGACAAGATAAGAGACGATCACTAATAGTATCTAAAAGTTAAACTCTTTCGCTAGCAGCTGATGGACATCTGTATGTCACTGCAAATCAGATCCATAGACAGGCAAGATCAAAGAAAGAAACCATATACCCTATTTCGAATTGGAATTAACGCCAAGCCAGTATTGTTAAGATAATTGGATTGTGTGCGGCTGGTTGTGCTCTATTGACCATGTCCAAACTCCTTGGGATCGTATCCTGAATATTTTAAAGTATCAATTACAAAATTTTTAAATTCTTGATCAGGATTCCACGCACATTCTCTGTTATGTAATATAATAGTATGAAACCTCCCAGTAGAAGGATGATATCTAATGCTTCTCCCGCATTTGATACAATATTGATCAATTTCTTCAATCCTAGTCCTGATTTCAATCATCTCTTGCCGAAGTAACGTAGACAATAAATTATTAAAGACTATCATAATGTCGAACGTCAAAAAATTTTGTCGAAATTAATTATTACCTTATGGGAGACCTCGCAGTTTCTTAGTTGCATCGCAACAGCTCAATTTCCTAATCTGCAAATGATCTTGCATTCACTTAATCGGGTAACCGTATCCGTACCTGGTTATAAATTCAAAATAATTCCCGTATCTAAGGAACTTACCCGATATTATCTCACTATTAATCTAAGGCATATTTAAAATTCTAAGTCAGACAAGATATCAGTCTTACTAAAAGGGGAAACGCCTTGTGTCAAATTGTTAATATCTAAGAAGTATCCAAAATAAGCACGTTTCCAAAGGTGGGTACAATAAACATGATATGTAGACTGAACGGCGGGAAAAAGCCCACTAAAGAAACAGGTAACAGAAATTGAGAGCAATACTGACAGTCAGATCCGACGGCCCTTTGCATTCTCTGTATCGATTAATGACTGCACAAACGTAATTCTAGCGAGATGAAATCTCTTTTAATTTCTCTGATTGTTCTATACCCTTGATTGGCAGATTTGTTGAATCAAGTAAACCGATCTGAGTTAGTAATGACGCTTGATCCCAGTATATGTGTTCATGTACTATTTTATTAGCTCTAAATTTCATCACAACTACATGTGGTATTTCTACATACTTGCCCGTAGGCTGAATTCCTGGAAGCATTGACTTGATCTCTATATTATGTGTGAAACTTAGAATCAGTTCGTCAACGACTTGGGCTTTCCCGACAGTTCGCGAGATGCGTATAATTTTAGTATCGTCAGGCATCTTGCCGACAAAATCGTTCTTGTAGAAATTATATACGTTATCGTAACCCACTCCTCCAGTCATTACAGGGACATGATGTACGTATGGCTGCTTAACCATCGTTTTCATTGTTGACTCTACATCCTTATTTTCAAATTCTAGCCTAACATGTCTGTCAAAAATCTTGCCTAGATTAGTCTTTTTTCTCCTTTTGTCATTGCGAAGGGTGTTTCGTTTTCTCATGAACTCAATTAGATGCCTTAAGTGTAGCTCATATGTGTTTGCAAGGCGCACTTAATCCTACCATAATTCCACATTTTCAGCAGTGTCCTTCTCGTTCTATGCTTTGTCAGGACCAAGATAATGGCGAAACAGCAGATTTTGAAAAGTTTTAAAAGCCAGATATTACTCTTCTCTAACTCATGTTCAATCAAACTGACACTGAAACCGAAGTACTTGAGCTGAGTACTAGAGGTCCATTCTCTTTTGATATATTTTTGTAGCAGTTATTTGTGTAGCATTTTTAGAGCAGGTTTAACAAGGTTTAAAGTCTAAATTATTAGCTGTCAGGACTTTACAGCTGCCGTTCTTCCGGTATACTCGTTCAGGCTTTGCAGCTTTCGAACCGCCATCCATCAGTAATATATTTTCTAATCATTCTCGTGTGTGGATCTTGTAAACTCATCATATGTGAAGAAAAAAGAGGGGTAAGGACGGTTACCTTACAACTATATTGTCTGCCGGTTGTATGTTGGTCACGCAAACTGCTTCAGGCGGTTGTATATTGGGGTCATTATTCTTGAAGATTGGCTGTAGTTCAAATGATACCACTTTTGGACCAATCAAGGTATTTGTCTGGGTTTGACCTTCAAATGATTTGGGCAAATTCGACTGAACCAAATTTGATCCACCAACAGTGAGTTTGCCAGGTGAGCCAAAGGTCAACGTGTTTAAAACTACTTCAGGGTTTGGTCCACAGTGTGGATTCGGAGGGAAATCCAATTGAGTATAGTGGTTATGGAATACCGGATTATCCTTGTTTCCATTTTGCGTTTTGCTGTCGAGAACGCCTGGGTGAGTCGTGGAAACTATGATAGTATCTGATGTTAGTACTCCGTAACCAAACGCACCTCCACTTCCATCTTTTGGTATGCTTGCTTTCGTATTCATCTTCGCACTGTCAACCTTATCGGATGATGTCTGAACTAATGCTTGTCTTATACTTAGAAAGTCCGCCCTTGTAGCCCATGCTGCCATGGGAGCCAAAAGAATGATACCTGCAGTTATTGCAAGTATGATCTTATTTCTGGTCTTGTTTTCCATATAATCACTCATTATAAGATATATTTAAGGAAGATGACGGAAAATGTAACAAAATAATTGCACTGCAATTATTAGCATAACTTTGCATTTCTCAGCGATACTTATAGTTGGAAAAAAAGATATATGCTGCCTGATAATGGGCAAAACCTGAGCTATGGATATAGCCAGCATACGGTCCCCGATGCTCTATTCGTTACTAATAATAGAGATGATACTTAATAATCTTTATTTATTGACCTTGATTCTGCTGTTAAGCATCATGAACCAGTGTGCCAATTTTTTGGAAATATCGACTCAAAACTATTTAGATGCCCTGGAGAACGAGTAAAACTTGTTTATCAAAATATAGTTTTGTAAATGGAATGTCGAATTCAGGAGACTATATGGTTTTCATTCAATGGTTTAATCTAAATCATGGTAACTATAGCCTAGCACATGTTCATGATATTTGTTATTTTTTTAAAAGTTTGAACGTGGGGAGTAGGTTATGGAACTTATATTGATGGAGACAGCTGGCGCTCTTAGTGTTAATGATTTTACATTTTCAACAAATATTAAATATCTAGGCAGTACAATGAGATTAAGATCTAAATCTGAAAGAAAGCAAGTACCAGCGTTAGGTATTAAAAGGTCGGAGGCCCTTGGAAACAATGACCAATTAGAAACCAAAGGCTCCAACTATTTCTACTCCGAGCTTCAAGCTACTTAACAGTATGCCGATTTATGGAATTAAAAATTATTGACATTGCTGCATCTTAACCCAATATTTGAAATGTTTAGTATGCTTAATTTTATTAGCTAAGCTGATTCTAACGTGTATAAAATTTACTTATCCTCTTTTTTAAAATATTATAACACATCATATATCTCCCTCACCTCCTGAACTACCGTGCCAAGATAATCAGCCCTAATTCGAAAAGGCTTGCGGAAGGCGTTTCCTCATATTGGAAAGATTATTCAGTCCTGGTCAAAATTACCCGGATTGGCAACTTAAAATTTCCGCGAGGTAATAAAACATTTTATACGTCGAAATACTATTCGATGGTGATGCATCAAAAAATAGGAATTCTAGCAATTCTAGCGGCAGCAGTCATTTCTAGTCTAGCGGTTGGAGCCTTGCAGTCAGTGTCAGCACAAGACAACCCACTGGCCAAGTTAGGTGAGATGTTGACTGGCAATAAGGACAATGCTACGAGTGGAAACATGACAGGCAATGCTACAATGGGTGGAAACATGACGGGCGGCGGAAATGAATCATCCATGGCTATGACCAATAGCACCTGACCAAACAAATCCCCTCATTATTTTTTTTGAATCATTGAAGTAAAAGAAACTACTTCCATCTGTTCATAGCAGACCGGGCAATATGTTCTATATGTTCAAGTTCTATTTTTCCTATACCTCAAGTGCACAGTTAAAGTGAAGAAAAAATGACAGATAAGAAGGGATTAAGCAATTTGCAAGAACAAACTACCGAAATGATAGTACGCATTAAAAATAATACAATTGACGAATGAGGAACGTGGGAAATGAGTGGTAGCAACCATGTGATCATTAGCAAACCTGAGACCCAGGTGTAAATCCTTCAGTTGCGATCATTACAAAATCAACAACAATGTTGGTGCATTTCCAAAAAACAACGAAACTAGCTATTACAAGAAATCGTAATCAACGGGCCAACAGGTACACATTAGAGTAGCAAATGAATGGCAACTCCTACCGGGTAACGCTACTAACAAGGCAAAAGTAATTCATGAGTTTTAATGTCAAAAGAGACGTTACTAATTCCGATAGGCAAATAGATCCCTTTTACTTTGTGCTTGCTTTTCATGATGGTTATTTCAATTTGTTCAAACAATCATGGCAGACCCAGATTCGGCCAGGTCCTAATAGGTTTACAAAACGCTTTAGAAATCTATTTGTCGAATGGAAGGGAATGTTGTGGGCATACATCCCACCTGAATCATTGACTACGGGGCCTACCTTTTGAATACCGCAATATTCGCATGTTAGCAGGGTTCCTTGTTTGCTGATACGCATTACTTCAATTTGTTTTCGTAATTTCTATTTAACTTGATAGGGGAAAATTAGGCATACAATCCTAACTGCATGCAATATCGTCTTATTTTTTGTAGTTCTAGGTAGAGCAGCAAATAGCAATAATATTCGTTGATTCATTAAGGGTCAAAAATTGCGTTGCAATGGGATAATTGCAAAGAATACGATTATGTACCAAGCTACACTATTAGCAGAGGTTTATAATATCGATACCGATAATGGAAAACTTTCTATTGTGTTATACAGCTTACCTAATGTAAATTAAAAGAAGAGTACACAAGCATCGTCAGTTTCTGGGTCGCAAGCAGAATATTCATATTCATTCAAACTAATTCGATATTCTATTGCATATCTCATAATATTATATATCCATAAAAATTTAAATCAGTTTCCTGATTGGAATCAACTCGAACTTTATTATATGAGTATGATTATGATACCACGCACTATCTAAAATAATCAAGACTTACGTGTGCAACTTCCTTTGATATCATTGCCTCGTCACAAACTCGAGGCAAAAATAGAATTTAGTTCTTTAGTGTTAGATTATTCTAATTCAATTGCAACACATTGAGGACAGGCAAATTCCTTCTTATCCGTTGATTCAGTGGTCCTTTAATATCCTATTTACCAATTCAGTTCTACTATTCTTACATAGTTTTCGCTCCCGTCTTATACGTTATGATAAAATGTTTGTTTGTTTCACTTAATGAATCTGGATAGAATAATAATGCTTTGAAAGAGATTGCATAAAATACCTGTCAACCAGTAGATAATGCATGTCCAAGGAATATGACGAGCTAGGCGAGGGCATCAATTATCTCGACATTATTCAGTCTCCGTCGTATAGATACCTGAAAAAGCAAATCAAAGTTAGACGTCTAATTTGTCGAGTCTGCAAAGTAAAATTTAGAACACGTGAGGAAACCCAAGCTCATATCAAGCAGGAACATAGAAGAATTAATGACAACATTATGTACCACATGGGGGTGACGTAGTTATGTTACTACTACTACTACTACTACTACTACTACTATTCTGTTTCTCTGACGGTGTTATCAGAACTAGTGACTGAGGCTTTGGATTTTCTTTGTAATATTCAGGACATGAATTAGTTACAGTAAAATTTACTGGTGAAGTTTGGTTCAGGAATACATCGCAAGTTCCATATACGCCGTACTCTGCATAAAGAAAAGGCTTATCGACCGAACAATAAGTTACGCACACATTAACTGTATAGAACTGGGGTACGGTATTAAAAGTACAATTCTGGTGGGGCTGGACGATACAATTCTCCTTGCCACCTGAAAGCTTTATCATGGCAAAATCATTACTTAAATTATGAAAAGTCATTTGACTACCTGCAGAAGCATATCCACGGTCATGCGTCAGAATTACGAGCATGCAGAGCGTCAGAGTACAGAGTACAGGCACCAAGTTTCCATTTTTCATACTGCTTCACGGATACTATTACTATTATTTTTTACTGGCAGTAATTCTGGCTAATTTTGTTAAACAAGTTTTAATATTTACATATTCCAAAGAGGGATTACGAGAAGAAAACATAAAGTAATAATTTATCTGCTATTTGTGGGCATAGTGATATATGCTGCTATTGTTGTATTTGATGAAATATCGAAAATGCTCAAATAAGCAAATACGGATATGAAAGCGTAATCCAATCTATTGGGCGGCGGGTAGAAGGTGGACCAGTCATATTAGTACTAAAGCTAATTTGACTACACCTTGTTTTAAAGATGTACAACATGGAAATGAAATTTAGTAGAGTTAGACAAGGAAAAAGTAACAACGAGAATCAATACTCTTTATTTGCTTTGAATCAAATGTGTGTTTCAAATAATTCAGACGACGGGAAAGCCCCACATGTAGTCGGTGATTGCGTCTCGTTAGGCTGCATTGCAATTAAATTATGCAAATGTTGTGTTTTGTACTCCTAGTCTTTTAATAGAACTAGTTACTATAAACAATAAACGAATTTACAACTACAGAATAAACCATTGTCCAAGCAAGCAGTCTTAGAAGCCATTAGTGATTTACAAGCGTTGGCATTGTTAAGGCATTTAGTATCAAAATCAGAAGATTCAAAGACTCTTTTTGAACAAGTCAGACTTACCAGAAAGCAATATTATTCGAGGGTTTCAAACTTAATAAAAGCTGGCTTGGTTAGGCGAAACGGACCAAAGTATGGCGCAACCTTATTAGGACGAATAGTCTGCGAAGCAACATTCATTCTGGACATTGCCATAAATATGAATTATCCCTCATTACGGGAACGTAAGCGAAAACGATTGGCCTCACTATAGAAGCTACCAGGATGTTACCAAGTTCAATTAATCCAGCAAAAATTGCCACCAAAGCGCAAATATTTTCTTCATAACCTAGATACACTATATTATGTATAGTCAGACTACAATTCGGTTATAATTATTAGGATTTATTAGCCGCTGCTTAGGCTTTGTTAAAGTCTAAGGTGAGCCGGGTACAATGACCACAAAGACCCAGCCCACCATCCAAGCCAGACGGCGGTCGTGTCGCTGACTTGGAGAGATAGAATCCAAATCGAATTATTTCAAGTTTGAATTTTCTATCTGTAATGGGATATAATATCCAAAATTGGAGACAACACATTTTATGTTCATCGCCAGACTATTTGTCCATGTATGTATAAAATTAACCTCTAAACTCTTCTTGGCCCTTCTTTTTCCTTTTCATCTCTTTTTTTGGAATGTTCCAGATCTTGATTGGAGCATCTTTTGTGCTGTGTTCTAGTAATTACTTTATTAGTCCCTCCAATGGTTGCCCTACTTGATCTAGACACTCTACACAAATTAGTTTCATACTTGTCTTATCTAATTTCCAGATGCCTGGTTTCTCCTTCACAGGACTGGCATTTCATTATTCTGAATCATTAATGGACTTCATAGGGCTATTGCATATTGTTCCCAAGAATAGTGATTATGTCCTAAAACGGGTAGAATTAAGATTCCCTTAGACCCTATCAACTTTACAATCAAACCGAATGTCTTAATAGTAAGGTTTAGTTCTGTAATATTATCCAGCACATCCAAGATGGGCCAGTCGGTCTTCAATCCAATTTTAGCGTCTGGCCCGTCTTTTAACTCTAGGTGGCCTCTCGTTACCTTACGGAGTAAAATGCGAGCGCATCTACTCGACTTGAGTCAAACAGACAAGCACCAGAAGAGATAACACCATCATAAGTAAATTAAGGCGACAACTATAATACTAGAGAATTACTCTTAACTTTCTATTTTGCCAATTTTACAGCGATTGTTGTAAGCATCCCAGCACAAGCACGTGTAACGCTAGAGACGTAAATGAGACAGAGAACCTAAAATATCTAATCCCTAATGAGTTCAAAGCTACGTTTTCTCCTATTGAGTTCGTATGCTACCATGTTTCTTTTCGTGTGAGGCACTATTGGCGTTTCCATTAAAGACATGAAGGCTTTCTTTACATTCGAATACGCTATGAGTTCGGCTTGTGTACAATTGGGTTTGGCTAGTAAATCGACAGTATCGGATAGTAAAATAATACTGTCTAGCAATTTTTTAATTTGTATTTCATTCATATATCGTTACTCCTGTAACCAGGTGACGTTTTCAAGCTCGTGTAATACAATTTCAAAGCTGTTCGTATATGGATAAACATCAGTTATTAAGGCAGTACGATAAGAATACTTTCTAGTTTCCAGATAATTCTCTTTTGATTGCCGTTTTCCGTTCCATGAACACAATGCCTGAGCTCGGAGATGAAATTATATTTCTTACCATTTTGAGAAAAAAGAGTATGTTCCTTTTCAAATTACTTCAGAATCTGCTATATGGAGTAGTCATGATAAATAATTCTAGAAAAGGTAAAGGTACTGCAACGGAGGAACAAATATTCAAGCGTAGCACTTGCGGAGAAAAAAAATCAATCGCGCATGGTAGCATCGATGTGACTACCCGGGAGGAAACTCATTTATGTAGAGAGTGGCTCGATCTCAAAGACAAGGCAGCCACTTGGGAAATTTCTGGTCAGAAAGAGATGGGTGAATAATTTGGCCAACATGAATCAAATGCACATAGGGATTATAAGTTATAAGTTAGATTCTGCGTATATACGATTTAGTTTTATTCTTCATTTCTGGAGTATTTATTTATTCTTTTGCGTACCCTTGACCGCTGACAGCATGTTGTGCCGCATTCTTCATAAGCTCTTCTCCGGTTTCTCCTTGAACGAGGCAATCACAATCTCTACCAACATCGCGACAAGAAATTGTGTACATAGTTGCGCTTATGAAAAACTTGCATTTAAGGGTCCGCCAGACAGATCTCATGCTGTACACCTCGACGCTCGCCCGTTTTAGAAGGATTAATGGTTTAAAAGTCGTCGACCCGTTAGGACGTTGGTAAGACCCAAGGCCTCCAGCGAAATGAGAAGCATACTATTGGCGTCATGCAAACTATTAGAAGGTTGTCGTATCTAATTCTGGGATAATGCAGCTAATTGTTACCAGGAGAAACTATATGTCACTAGGTAGTACAAGTCAATGTGACTATATCTACACTAGATCTCAAAAGGTTCAATGAAATTCTTGATGAATTGGATAAAGATCTATTCTTTGAGCACTACAAAAAGTTAAAGGATTTCTATGAATACCTTGCGGCCACTTATCAATTTGATTTGAAGACTCATACTGTGGACCCAAACAGCGGGGAAATAGTGCCAATAAGGGGAGAAGATAAGTCTTATTTTGACAAAATGACAAAATAGGAGAGTGTCTATGTTTACCATAAAGAAGATTGAAAACTGAGTGATAGTACAATAGCCTTTAACTTTCAACGCTCTCTTTTAGTTTCACAAGTACTACAGCATCCTGAAGTTGGTGGGGAATATCCTCAATTTTTTGAACCAAAGTCTTGTCCTTCTTTGTATTAGCAACATTCTTTTCAAGTTTAATTATTAATTTCCTCAATTCCTCCATGGCTAAATCAATCATACGTATGTCGACTTTACCTTTCTTGCCATACCTATCCATCTATAACAAGTTGCGAGTTTAGAAAAAACCCTCTTAGAAATGGGGAGTTTACAGTATATCTATATTATGCATCAAAAGGTCTAGTTATAGTTTTGAAATGCTGACAAAGATAAGGCTGGACCACTTAATCTCCTTTAGTGATGCTGTTTTTGCTTTTTCTATTACATTCATGGCTATCTCAATCCAGATACTAAACTTGCCAGAAAATCTTAGCCAAGCTGAGGTTATCGAACGGATAACTGGGGAGTTGGGGACACGATTTAGTGTGTATGTAGTTAGTTTTTTTGTAATAGCGGCATACTGGATTTCTTATCATCAAATCTTCAATCACATAGCCGGTTCCCATATGGCGATAGTATGGTTAAACATTGTATTCTTGTTCTTCATAACCCTCATTCCGTTTGCCGTCGATCTTGAAGTAGACTACCATTCCTATCAGATAATATTCATTTTATATGCATTGATTCTAACTGCTGCAGGTGTATTACTGACCTTGGTATGGTTGTATGCGAGCAAGAACAACCTCGTGCTTAGTAGTCTGAATTATTACGGGAAACAGCATATCCTTGTAGAATCTACTGTATTGCCTGCTGTCTTTCTTCTGTCAATCCTTGTCTCGATTATTGACCTGAGGACTGCTATTTTCTTCTGGGTGGTAATAATACCTGCAAAGATAATCATACGTAAAAAATATGGAAATCAAATGCCCAGTGTGAATTAACATGCACTAGATTACTGATCAAGATATGATACTTGAGAGCCTTTAATTTTTTTATGGGTCCTTGAGGAGGATTCAGTCAATGATGGCTGTCAGGTTTTTCTCTTCCTGTGTGTGCCTTTCTGGAATGAACCGAGAGGCGTTCCTTGTCTTGAAAGGTCATGGAGCATTTCTTGCATTTAAAGTCGGCCTTATCATTCGTCTTTTTTTTAAAAACGTTCAGACTAAGTTTCATGCTTGGTAAACTCAAATCATCTATGCATACTAAATTATTTAATAGATGCAGAACTTAGTTAATCTAGCCTTATATTTTATGATACTCTTTTAGTTGATGAAGGTTCATCAATTTCAGGGAAGGCTTAGCTCTCTATGTTGCTAGGCTTTCCCATATTAGTTGCATTTTTCTTCTGATTATGCAACCTAGGATTAATTAAAACAGATGGAGGAGAGAAGCTAAACACTCCTCCTGTAGTTATCTCAAACACACAATTCTCTACTAGTAGAATTAAGGTTGGATGTTGCCAGGTGACGGATAACTCAGCCAAAGCCCACCTAACATCTATAAACGACTGTTCCTAAATATTCGGAAACTATACATCTTAAGAGTGAAGGTAGCTATCATGAATAGACGGTTATCCATTTCTAAATGAAAAGTTGTAGTCTCCCCAATCCCCGTATGGATAAGAAAATTCGGTACTTGTATTCGCATCGACAACAGATACTTATTTCGCACCACTATTGGCAACTTACATTCTACTGTGCACGGGATCGAATGTAATTCCGAAGGGCAACTCTCCTACCTTTATTGGTCGCCCCCCCAAACAAAATAGGCACAGCCACAGAATTCGTTTTATCGACATTGGTCTCTCTTGTGTCACGTCTCTTATAACATTTGAAATCTTTTCATTAAAGTCAACTACCGCTTGTTTAGTTTAGTTTGAGGTTTGTCACTTTATGCTGGCTGCATCAACATTCTAGTAACAATGTCTTAAGGCTAGACGCATTAAGGTTAGCTTGTAAGACGTATACGATGAGATATTGAAATTCTACAATAAAGAAAAAGGGGATTTGGCTACGGCAGTACTACGAATTGTCCTGTCATCACCGGTAGATGATATTTGCAGTAAAAGGGGAATATGCCTGTATGATCCGCCGTGAATGTTGCATTTCCGTTTTGAGCGAAGCCAACATCTATGTCCACTTTGTAAGGATCACCTATAGTAAATGAATGTCTCTCTGTTTGCACGTCGTCAACATTGTAGAATTTGACTGTTACCTTGTCTCCTTTGTTTGCTACGAGGGTCTTAGTGTCAAACGAGTCTCCTGCAATCTTTAGTTTTTCTTCATCCACATTTGCTACTTCTGTTGTAAATACGTAGAAGGTTTTCTCCCCTGGGGTTGACATTGAAAGAATTGTTCCTGTAGGTCCTGTAGTATTGGTCATTGGACCCATTTCCATTTTTTCTGTTCCGGCTGTCTCATTTTCAGTCTGGGCGGATGTTTGAAGAACAGTTCCAATACCCATTGCCATCAGAGTTGAAATTCCGATAGTCACACCCAGTAGTACAGTGTAGATGTTTCTAGTTGTTTGTTTCATAAGATTCGTTGTAATAGTAGTGTCCCGTACTTATTTCATATTACGATTCTCATATTGTAGAATGTCTTGTAGGGGTTCTTAATTGAACCTTAGGGGTAAATCGGTAGGTTTTCTGAAATGAGATTAATGGCGATACTTTTCTTAATGCGTTGTTAACGTGTTCTCCTTTGTACCATCTTCAGAATTATGGGGTGATCTACCAAGAGTGCGTCTTATTTCCAGTGTAACTCATAGATCCCTTTTCCATATTTTTCTTATCCGCTACGACCCCGTATATTGGCGAGTCACCAAAGTGATGATTTACTTTCGTAGGATCGAACAAAATAGATATTACATTGTCATTGAGTATTTTTAATTCGGTAGGTACGTCTTTGGCAGGTCCTGCTTTTAGGCTAACAGTCGAGAGACCTGAATACGTAAGTGTTTGGTTTTCGTCCTTGATTTCATTCAAAGTAAAATTAGATACGGAATGCATATGTCTTGCAGTTCCATTGAGCATTACCATGGAAAAAGAAGCGTCAAATTTGGCCGGATTCGTTTGATTGAAATCTTCTTTTGTCTTGTTTATCATGTTCGTGGTCCAATGACCTGACAGCACCCATGTAGGAGAAGTGTTCTCTTCTTCAGTCTGAATGCTTGACACCGTCCCATAAGTATGGTCTCTTTTAGGATCTGATTTACCCATATAACTGCTAACTGTTAATGAAGGTGCGACTGCAATAGATATTCCTAGTACTATAGCAAATATTGCCAAGAACAGAGTCTGTTTTTGTGTGTTCACGATATTAACTGATCACTTAAACTACTTATGAATTACTAAATCCGTCCTACCTTCACGAAAGACTACAATCCAACTAATTTTTAGTATAATTTATTAATGCTGTTAATGCTAGCTCAGCGTCTTCTTCTTTGTATTACTACAAATCTCGTGTAATTTTTTTCTTAGTGCTTCTTTATTTTATATTTTTGGGAAATTCCGTTACTCGTCAAGTACTAACCAGGATTTCTTAATCTGAGGTCTACTACTTCGGGGTTTTTTTGCAGTGTATATCTATGGGTCTCACAGTTATCTTCACGTGTCTGCAGATTATCGACGCATATATAGTACTCTTGTTTAGGAACAATACTTCCATTAGGAAAGCCGTACTCAACCAATTTGGGATTCTGATCATCATGATAAGACGTACACTTGTATCCTAACTCCCCGGGTATTCCAACTCTTATCTTGGCGTCAAATGATAGATGAAACAAGTGAGTGACGTTAACATAAACGATAAACTGAACACCACTTGGGGAGGAGATATTATGCGATTGAAAGTCCACGAATTTATCTACAGTTTTACACTGGTCTAAAGCATTTACTGGAGTTAATGCTACAAATGCTGAGATCACTACAATCAGAAATGTAATGGTAAACTTAATAAGTATCAAAGATGTGCTGTGACAACTCAAGAGACATTGATTAGATCAAATAAGCCTTCGACATCGATATCTTTCTCATACCTTATGGATGTAAACGCATCCATTCAGATCCGTTACTATTCATTGCCATCTTCGCCAAGAACAGAAATCGCTTCTGAAAGTTTAGCATTGGTTGAGTTTATTTGCTCACTCACTTCCCCCACTGTTGCATTGTCTTTTATCATGTCTCGAAGTTCTTCACGCATCATTTCTTCAATTTGTTCTTTAAGATCTCCCGCATCTTTCTTTTCTAACGGAGACTCTACATTTTCAAAATTGTCTAAATATGCTTTTGTTGCAAGATCCTCTGCTCCTGTAGAATTACCTCTGTTATATTCAACCATAGTTTGGTTCAAAAGTTCTTGTGCTTTTTGAGCATAATTAATGGCCGTATCGGAAGACTCGTCGTTTTGTCCGGTGACCTGCGCAACTGCGATCGAAGTGAGAAACATTGCACCGATAAGAAATCCAAAGTACCATTCAAGATTCATATCATATTTTCTAAAATTCAAGGTCTAGTTAAACCATATTACAATTCTCAAACCGTAGAATCACATGTTCTATGATGGTATTGAGGTGGGGACGGCTGAAGGTCAAATATTTTTATTGCATTTGTCCAGTTTTTCATGACTTGAAATCAAGTGTTACCCCCCACAGGAGATTGACCAAGCAATACATACGGTATAATATTTTATCTGGTAAATGCTAAACTAATGCCGCTGCATATCGATTAACTAATTACAAACTAGGTTGACAAATGTACCACAATTATTAAAAATATGAATTAGGGATTACTGTCGAATCTGATGAATTTCCATCCTGAATCAAATTCTGCGGGTGTGCAGTGGAGAAGTTACTCATTATTTAGTGCGAAACTGTTCATCTTTTCTTTCATTTCTGTTACTCTCTTCTCTGGCTATTTGAGTATCCTCCCAATACTTGAAGGCAACGTTTTGGTATATGCATCTAACCAATCAAATCAATCTCAACAAGAATTACAATCCGAGGTACCTAACGTAGCCGCGAAATCAATTTATGATAACAGATCTGCGATCTTGGGAAATAATGTAAAAAATTTGATAATACTGATCCCTGATGAGGCACATCATGGAAATGGAGAAGCTAAAGAAAATAGGTTTATTGTCCAATCATTTCTACCTCAAACAGTGGTTGTAAATAAGGGCACAAAAGTAATCTGGTTTAGTGGAGATGTAAGCCATGAACACAACATCATATTGAATGAGAAATCCAATTCCAGTGATAAAAGAGGTCTGTTTGATAGTGGACAAATTGCCGAAAATTCTAATTCAAATCCCATGATTTTTAGTACGGTAGGAGATTATGAATACATAAGTCCAGATGTTTCTCCAGAGGCTGAACAAAAAGGATTTGTTATGAAAGGTGATGTTAAAGTGATAGATCAACCAAACAAATTAATGCCATCTAATATCTCAAACAACAATACAAATAACAATTCCATTAAAAGCAATAAAGACATTGAAACGATCGGAGTATACATGGTTCCAGCTAAAGATCTAGATTCGTACATACGTGATTTTCAAAATAGAGGCTTTTCAATAGACAGCACCCACACGTTTAAAGATGTCAGGGGCGTCGCGCGTGGAACAAATTCTCAACAATCTTTATTGGTGTGGACGGCCGGTTCGGATATGAGTCTTGACAGGTTGATTTCGGCATTAAAAGAAATGACCCCAACCTTACCATACAAATGATCAAGTGTATTATTATAATAATCAGAATTCAAAATTGAATAATAAATGCTTTTCCAATTAACTGTCTATTCCCTGCTTTTTCTGATTAATTCTTTGTTATGTACAGCACTACTATATGATAATCCAATAGTTGCTGCTGCAACATATTTGTCGGACTATAATTATAATTATAATTATGCCAGTGACAAACCCTTATCTTCTAATGTTTCCCTAATGAATACCGTTGATAAATCGCATTCAATAGCAGATTATGATAAAATGAAAAAGTGCAACGAAGATACAAGTAAAATGCCTACTTCAATTGAATATTTGACATATTTCAATTGTGGTCATGTTGAACTACACAAATTACCAAACGGTACACAGCAGGTTAGCAGGGAATTTACCATTATTGTTAAGGAGAATCAGTCAATCCCCATTGCAAACAATGGACTAGTATTTGATAATGCCTGGACTTTTAATGGAACTATTCCGGGCCCGACTATGAGAGTTACCGAGGGAGACTTGGTAAGGATAAATGTGATAAATAGTAAAGAAAATAATCACACACATTCGCTACATCTGCATTCTATCCATCCCGCTAATATGGATGGTGTAGACGGTCCTGGTGGGCAAATTAAACCGGGCAAGAACTTTACATATTCATTTGTAGCACAGCCATTTGGGATTTACCCTTATCATTGTCACGTCATGCCCATTGATCAGCACATAAACAACGGCCTTTATGGTGCCATTATCATTGACCCAAAAACTCCCCGACCTGCGATGAAGGAAATGGTGATGTTAATGAATGGATATGATTTAGATTATGAAAAGGAAGGAGCAGGACCAGGTCGCATTCCTACTCCAGAGGAGGTAAAAGAAGATTATATGCCGCAGGGATTTGAGCATGCTAATGAGGTATATACTGTAAATGGTAAGGCTTTTGATTATGTTAATAATCCCATACAATTGCAGAAGGGAGTCAACTATCGCATATATTTGATTAACATGTTAGAATTTGACCAAGTAAATTCATTTCACTTACATGGAAATCTATTCCAATATTTCCCGAGTGGCACATCTACGAAGGCATCGTACGCCACAGATATATTGACGTTAGGTCAAGGAGATAGAGGCATCGTCGAGTTTAATTATCCATATGTTGGAAAGTACATGTTTCATTCTCATATTAATGAATTTGCAGATTTGGGATGGATGGGATATGTTGATGTAAATTAGGGTATGATAGGTATCACCGAGTCAGGTCGTGTAGGCTATAGTTACTATATAACAGATAAACTTGGACTTTTCTTTAAAGATGGTCACCAGAGAAATTAGCTTACTCGTACCTTGTGTCACATTGTGAATGTATTATGTTACTCTAGAGGGTTATCATATTTAACACCATGAAAGACATTTCCCGAATCAGCTTTTAGTTTTTTGACAATTGTAAAGTGATCTATAGTCTTACCACTTTCAGTATAGAATTCGGCATTCAACGATTTTCCGTTTATTTGCAAATCAAGGCACCCAAAACCTTCATATAAACTTGCCAAGTACGGCTTTTCATCAGCGCCATGAATTGACATTCCTCCTGTACCGGCAACCACAAAGATTGTTCCTGGCTGATTGACGTATTGGGATTGTTGATGATTCATTATCAAAGGTCTTCCTGGTCGGTCCTTATTATAATTCAAAGGGTATGTTCGTTCATAATTGTGTGCATGACCGGACAACACAAGATCAACGTTATACTTCTGAAATAATGGATGATATGTGTCTCTCATCCCCTCATTCTGGGAGCCAGTTCCAGAATAAGGAGGCCTGTGGAAATAAACGATTATCCAGTCAGTGTTTGTATTTGATCTAGCCTTGGCAAGGTCGGCGTCTGCGAACTCGAACTGCACTTGATCTTCATCAGAGCCTAGCTCGCTTGAGAGTGAAAGCAAATGAGTATTATGATAGTCAAAAGAATAGTACTGTTTAGCCATGTCAAAATCTTTCATCAGTTTTTGCAACCCAGAACCCTCTACGTCATGATTTCCGATTGTCACTTTTATTGAAGACCGCATTGATCCTACAATGTTATACCAGCAATCAAAAGTAGGTTCATGGGTAAGATCACCTAACATCAAATACAACTCAGGTTTCATATTTTTCATCATATTGAAAATTTTCTCTGAGTCAGGAGTACACCCAAAATCGCCCGCAGCTACCACGTTAAAGTCAGAGTCGTTTTCATCGGCTTTTGCTAACAGAAATTGTTCATGTAATGGAAACATGACCGTAATGATCACGATAGAAATCAGTACTGAAGGGATTAACTTTCTCAACTTGTGTTTCAACATCTTATAATTCAATTAACTAGATCAGATGACAATAAGCCTAGTCGCAGAGGTTACGTTAGATCTTTTAGTTTCCCTTTCAACTATGAGATCTCCTTTCAGCTATTGTAAGCCTTATCCTCATTGTACATAAAAGCACTAATGTCTCAATTTTAGGAATATGTTACCATAGAAAATTATAGAAACAAGTAATTGAGTATAACCTTTAATTCAATATTAAGCATTTTCAGGGTAATCATATGGTAACAAAAAGCCAATGATCAATTAGTTTTGCAGCTCCAGTATTGACGTCATTGTTCTCACAAGGTTCCACTGCGTTTGCTTGGCCGTTTGCTGCTGTGGGAGATATTGAAATGTAACGACACTGAAAAGAAATAGCAGATAAAATGTTGCTATTCTGGGAGACTTTTACATATTAATAGGTGATATTGGGGTGCGGAGAAATGCAATGTGTATTTGATTACTTGCAAGGAGTCAAAGTTTTGAAGGCAACCTATGATAGGCAAACAAGATATTTGAAACTTAAATCACCTGAGTAATTACAAAGATTATACTCTGGGGCCAACGGGCTTGTTAGACCCCAGATGAATTTGGTTTCCATAAGCACTGTTCCTCTGGGAAGAAGGAACACCTTACTTTTTAACACTTTAGGTATTTATTTTACATACACAATTCTCTACTAATAGAATTTAGGTAGGGCTTGGCTAGTTCATGAATGATTGATGACCCCAGCCAGGCCCTACACGTGTATGTCCTATGAACGAGTGCTCCCCGAATACCAAGGGGGCACATTGTTTGTTTAGAGTCGTGGGTATTTATCACGAATAGACGATTATCCGTTTCTAAAATCAATTCAGACAATCTTGTAGAGTGAGTTAATCAAATCTATTTCTTTAAAGTTCGACATAGCAAACAAGTGCACTCTTTTGGCTTTCTGGTTTTTGTCTCTTTGTTGAGATTATAGAATAAGACCATCAAGTCTATAGCTCCCCTAACAATGTTTTAAAGGCTCCTCTCACAGTATTGCAAAAACCTGAAGTTTTGTCTGCGGCGTATCAAGAAGAAGGAGTTTTTCCCTCTTATGGAAGTTGGATGCTTTCTTGACGAGAGACTACATTTATCTACATCGAATAAGAGAATATCGTACTAGTCCATAGTACTGAGCTCGAGTTATTATGACGCTGAAGGACTCTAGCCCAGAGAGATTCTGGTTCCGAGTGACTTGTGTGATCAACCAATCCCTGTCTTTATGATATTGAACTTAGGATGAACATGATGAAGGATCGATGATACTTATGAAAGTAAAAATGATATACAGATTATCTTGCGGATAAGTTACTGTCATGCAAGCACTCTCAGAATGAATACCTTATTCCACGCTATTCATTGACCTAGGAAAATGCACAACTCAATTTAGTAATTTTCCGAGTAATCGGTTACTGAGCGCTCAAAAAATCAACAGCACAGCAAACGGTAGACTGGTGATTAAAAAAAATGGAGAAGTTTTTTACTAATTGATGCCACATTATCAGACTTAAGGGATCTGGATCAAATTAGTAATTAGTATCATATGAAAATTAAGTGCACGATGTGTTTGCAACTACTTTCATCTCTCTATCTATGGAAAAAACCCTATGCGTAACTTGCTATAACTTTCAACTTGCTACCCGGACCAACTTGATCGCACCTTATGTCTAGGTTCATTTGACATGATGGTTGCCAGGTAATACGCGCAAGTCTTTAAAATTCAAAGAACTTTTCTGGGAATTGAATAATTTGCCGTATCATTTTTCCCTAGAGACTTATTAGAAAGTATTTCCAATTCTAGATAATGTTTGGAAAGATTTCTATTGCAGGAATCGCAGCCTTTTTTGTAATTGCACTGATTGGCGCGAGTATAACTTCAACACCCGTATTGAATACGCAGCAGGTTGTCGCAAAATCATCTGGAGGAATTGGTGAGATGATCAAGAATATGTCAAAAATGGGTGTTGTCATTACTTCTACTCCAATTATGTGTACTAGCATGGGTGACGTAATGAAGGCACTGATGGGACAGTTATCTGGCGGAGGGAATTTGGCAAATATGACTGCTAGTAATAACAGCTCTGGCGGAATGATGAGCATGATGAATGAAACAGGGCAAACCGGGCTGATGGAAATGATGAAAAATCAGAGCGGCGGCATGAATCAAACTGGTGACATGCAGGGAATGCTGACTAACTTGATTAATCAGACAATGGCATCAGGAACCGAGAATATGACCGACGATCTAGGCAAAGTAAAAGACCTCATGCTGTGTAGCCCTACATCTGAAAAGAAGTTAGAAAAAATGCTGAAATAGGATTCCGTTTATAATCCCATTCCATTTCCTTTTTTTGTAAGCCAATTCGACACTTAAAAAAAATATTCACGGAATTGTATTTATTCTATTTTTATGAGATATTGTGCATATAATATTGATGGGTCAAGACGAATACTTGGAATCAAATCATGAAGGTGTAAAAGACAAGAAAAAAATAGATAAAGCCGAAGTTGAGCAGGCCCATCGTGCAGATGAGAATAATGCCTTTCAAATTTGGAGATTTACCAAGGGCGACATATTTGCTATGATAATCGGTGGAGTTCTCGGTGGAATATTCTCTATTATCGTAATACGACTACTCGGACAGTAACGATGATGCGATTAATCAGCGCATGGTCCGAACTTAATCATTAGACAACCATGACTGGCCACCATTATACAAATATGAGTATCTCCATGAGTAATTACACAATATGATATTGGAGAAGTAGAATCTACTAGCTTTGGTAATAGATACGCAGCGTGTTATTGAAATCTAACTTTCGATGAACTTCCTCCTTCCACGAACATTCGATAGTTAATAATTTCATTTAAGAAAGCATATGCAAAAGAATATTACTTGACAAGGAACAAACTTCTTATTCTGATTCCTTGGACACTTCAAGACTAGTGTGCAAAATGTACAAAACGAAATGAATTAGACACACATTAGTCTTACCTGTATTTCTCGACCAAGTCATTTTGGTCATCAATTTTCACAGACTGAGATAAAACTGATTCAAGTCTTTGTGGTGACAAAGCCAATCGAAAATATACTAAACCAGAAGTTGATGTCTACTCTATCAACTCCTGGCTTGTGTCTGAACCTTGTTAGGCTCAAGAAATATTCCTACAAGGAGGTATATACGACTATGGAGCAAAAATAGAGTCAAAATAACACGCCATGGACAAAGCAATTAGCATCTAGGATCATCAACCATAGTTCAATCAGTATAAAGTAAGTCTCTAAATGAAATTGAAACATTGAAAAATAATTTGAATGCGAGGATCACACTTAATTTTCAACTAAATCGTTGCAGCCAAAATTGCTAAATCATTCAAATGAACGATGATAATAGTAATAATTATTGTTTCTATAGCATGATTTGAGCAAAGCATCAGAAATTGTCTGTATTATTTATTCCGATCTACCTAAATATTACCTCGAGATTGCTAATTACACCATGTCGGCAAAAACTCAGTTAGGGATTTTTATCTCAACAACTTTCTCTATTATTATTATATTGACAGGAAATTTTGTGTATGTGCATGCCCAAGATGGTCCACTTATAACAGCAACTGGAAAGGGAGACCTTTCTACCGAACCGCATTGTTCTGGAGGACCAATAGATACTGTATCGTTCACTATATTGAAAAACGGAGAGGGATCTTTCGGTGTGGGTTTAGGGAATCCTCGGAACCTTGATGGAGGCAACGCAAGCAAAGTATCACTTCAACAGGGGCACTATAAGATAATTGGAATCTACACTGGTGACGGTGCGTGCAAAGATCCTGGAAAGGCTATAACATTTTCAGGAGATTGCGGATCTAACGTTAAAATATTTGCATCTATTGTCGGTCAACCCGATGCGTTCTGGACAGGCTTTGCCAACTGTGATAGTTCGATTTCATTTATTGATAGTTGTATAGTAGGAAATGACAAGGATAATGACCTGACTGGCAGCCGAGAAAATGACTGTATAAATGGCAGAAAAGGAAATGATAGAATCGTAGGATTAACAGGTAACGACAAGCTATTAGGTGGCGAGGGAAAAGACTCACTAGTTGGCGCAGATGGAAATGATGAACTGACAGGTGGACTTGGTCCAGATAGTATTGCTTGCGGCGCCGGTAACGACAAGATAACTGACTTTAAACCATCAGAAGGAGATAAGAAGAGTGACGACTGCGAACAATTCTAGCATTTTTTGAAGAACCATTCTTTGATCAGCTCAGAATGGAGATGTCGGAACAAGACTCTTTATACTTCCGATATTAAATCCCAAAGGACTATTACTTGAAGTAGCAGTCCCGGTAGCGGTAACCGTAAATGGTTTTGAGGCTGAGTCAGATGCTTGAATGGCCTGCAAACCTATCGATAAAGAGAATACCTGATCAAGAAATTATTACTGAAGTCTATAATCAATAAACAAGACCCTGTCAAAATCAAGTCTTTACCATGTAAGGCAGCAGATCAAGAAAGAATCTATCATTAGTATAAGATCATACGTGAAGGAGAATCCGAGTACATCCACCAGTTTAAGGAACAGATTAATGAGATCGTATAGCTGCAGAAAAATCATCAAGAAATAATTGATACTGGTCCTAAGTTACATATTCGACAAAATTCATTGGCAGAATGATACAAACTAAACATACCACTTGGTAACTATCTTGATGTAGTACCTGATCATCGGCCGTTCTGTAACAGCGACATCAGAAAAGAAGGCAATTATGGCGACGGCGACAATAAACGAAATCATCGTCTAGTCTGGCGATACTACAGGGCAAATCATTTTGGATATGGGATAAACAAGAACATCTTAGGCTACCGCAGTAACCAAAACAACTGTGCTGATGGAATCGCTGCATAGGCTTACCACTCAAGGAGGGAAAAGAGTACCCATTGTTTGATTATGAGAAATTATTGTATTATAGTGTAATATCTGCGGACGATAGTTTCAAAGACAAAGACAAACGTCTATGGGTTAAGAAGGCAGCAGGATTAGGTGTTACATAATCCATGTTAAGAATGATGGCCTGGCTATGCACGAGTGTGAAGAATGAAACCCTCATGAATAGAAGCAGTCAGATGTGCATAGTCACTGGGCCAAATATCAATATTGCTTTAAAACTTATAAAACGTTTGAAGGATATTTTTGAATTAAAATTAGGCCTGTTATTTGATAATAAAGCGACAGTTTAAGAATTGAATAGTTGCACTATTGAAGCATACCCTTCAAATCATATCGATTCTTTCAGAGCACTCGAAAACACTAAGTTTATTCTGATAGACGATGGTAATTTCTTTCGCCTTCAAAATCAAGATATCTGTGTGTGAATGAGTGAATAAAACCACTCCTTTCTTTTTTTTATCCAATAGGCTTGTTAGATTAGAAGAGAATCAAGAATTAAGGCACTTCCACATTAAACCCTGCTGAGGCCTGGCCACGTTCATCATCAATAGCAGTCACAGTATTTACTCCTTCGGTAGCATCACCTGGTATTCTAAAACTGGCAGAAAATTCTCCCATGGGATTAGTTGTCACTATAGCAGGAGTAGTCGCTATACTAATATCGTTGAAGGTAATGGTGACTATATCCTCAACATGAAAATTAACGCCTGTAATGTGTACCAAAGTATCGACCTGTCCGGATGTTGGGTTTAATGTAATGTTGGGACGAAGCTCAGGGCCCGTATCACCATCACTTGGGGATTCATCGATGTTACTGTCAATCAGAATCTGGCTGTTATTAGTACATTGTGAATCTATAGAACTATCTTTATTGTCTTTAATCTGATGTTTGCACTCTAATTCAGGAGACGCACTTTTCTTAGTATTATTACAATTATTGCCACCATCGTTATTCTTACAGTCTTTGTCATCGGCAGCAAATGTCGATGTCAGCAGCGTCGGCTCTGCACTCACATTGAGTCCTGTAATAATCAAAGAGACTAATATAATAGCGAGCAGGATTGAATCTCTTCTTGCCAGAACCATGCAGAGTCATATTAATTGTACAAAGTATAAGTATAGTATCATTGGGATTTCCCTAAAAAATAGGAGATAAATCTCCACAACATTGTATAGGTACATAACACATGTCAAGGCTTATGAAGCATTTTTCTACATTTTCGTTCATTCCTTAATTTGCTCTGAATAAACCAAGAAGTTTCGCTTCTTAACATGACATGATAGATAGACTAAGGTAGGATCAGGAAAATTAGTAGAAACAGCCACAGCAACAACTAAAACTAGAGGCCAAGCCTTCCTACCCGATGCCCATAGATGAAAAATATGTGTGTCTTTGACAGGTCGCGTACCAGGTCAACTTTGACATATTCAACCTACGTACAAAAAATAAAATACAAAGTGATAGATATGTTCAGATAACCTATAAATGCAATCTCACGTTTAGAATTTCAATGTTAAAAACAAGGTATGCAAAAATTGCTATCTTCGCAATAGCAGCAACTCTCTTGAGCACTACAGCAATGGTTGTAAGTCCTTCAGGAATGGCTTTCGCACAAGGTAACATGTCAAGTATGAACGCAACAGGCAGCATGCAAGGTACGCCAAGCAACATGTCCATGGCCGCGCCTGAAACAATGCAATCCATGATGAACGCAACAGGGGCAACAGGAGCAGGAGCCAATGTAACAGGCCTGACTGTCGTAATGGACGTTGATACTTTCAAGAACTTGCTAAAGCAAAATCACCCACTTCTCGCTCAAATACAAGAGGATGAAGATAGGGAATTGATTGCAAAAATAAAAGCCCAAGAAGTCAAGCAAGCACTGAAGAATGAAATAGCCTTGAATATCTTACGCCTTTTAGCACAGTATAAGGCAATAGACCAGGCTCCATAACTCTATCGTATGACTCCTTCCTATTTTTTGTTCTAAATTCTACTACTTTTAGCAAATTTCTTCAGTCAGTTCACACAAGCAATTTCATCCCCTAGGACAAATTATAGTCCGAGATATTAGCGAATAGGAAATATTAGGACATACTTATAATGGTGATTTTACAGCCGAAGTCGTATTGGATTTGTCCAAATTCTCTTCCATAGCAGTTGCAAATTCATCTACTTTATCTTTCTCAGCCTGAAGTTTTGCTTCAGGGTCGTCCTGCTGCTGTTGTCCTTCCTTCTCGGCCTGTGTTGGGATTATGGTGCTGCTGCTCCCGCTTGAATCAGCGGTGAGTTTACTCTCTTTGTAGTTTTGAATTACTAAATAAATCACAGATATTGCTAAGACAAGAATTCCTACAGATATGAGCCCTCGCAATAATTCTGACATCTTAATATGTAAATAAACCTTTGACTTTAGGGTTTGTAAAGTTGGTAATAGCCTTCGCCTTATTGATGTTGATACCTTCAATAGCATCACTATTGTAGGATGTTCCGTTGCTTTTGCAAATATTAGAACCTAATTCTGTTATGATTGACTCTCTTGGCGATAGTTGTTGCTTTCCCTGTTGTTCCGTTTGTTGATTCGATTCATTTAGATTTTGTATCTGTATCGCGGGTTTACTAATTATCATATTCCATTGCTACCCATTTCCCAAACTCTTCTCTCTGCAACTGCAGTATTATTTTTAATTTGTTCAAGCATTTCGCATATTTGTACATGGAATTTTTTGTCTAACATATTCTTATCATTTACTTAAAGATAAGATAGCCTATGAAATTACTTAGAGCATTTGACTAACCTTCATGATTGCTAGCAGTAGTTATGAGATGGGGTAACAATAACAACCAGGATAAAGTGACCCTCAGAAAGTCGGAATTCTCTTCTGAAATCTCCCAAAAATAACAGAGATTAATCAATCCAAACCATTCAACCCAGTAAAAGACAATGCGCATTAGGAAATTGATAGGAACCAGGTCATGCTGCGTCTGTGAGAGTATTCATTTTTAAAGTAACTTATAGACTAGAAATGCCACCAAAGTACAAAGATACTGCAATGATTGTTACAAGAACGGGAAAGGGAGTGATTCCAAGTGCCCTGACTTTAACAAATATTTTGTAGTAGCTGAAAGCCTTGGGAATTATTCACCTACAAAACAGCAGCAAAAGCAAAAGATAGTCACACCTGCTCCGAGCGCTTTTTAAATCTGTCAAGTTCGGAAAAATAGTAGGTTAGATATTTCAGAATTATTAGTTCAAAATCTTAAGAATTGTTGAGTCGCAAGTTCCTTAGTCAGAATTGGCCGAACAACCTCAAACCCCTAAGAAAAAATCATTCAGAGATGAGTATGTTGCATTCCTTATAGCCTTTGGAATAATTGGAATAGCAATTGGTTTTGTTATAGGACAAGCAGTAAACAAATTGGTCACTGATTTTGTTAAAGATATTATTAATCCTACTATTGGTCTATTCTTGCCTGCAAATCTTGCGAACATGACCGTAACAGTCACAGGTATACACGGTGCCCCCTCGGAATTCAAGTATGGTGATTTAATTTCAAGCATCATAAACTTTGCAATTATTATTTTACTTGTATTCCTTGCATACAAGTTGCTATCAAAATACAAATTAATTGAGGACAAGACTAAACCAGAAGAGAAGAAAGAATAAAGTTAAGCACGAACCTCGTTGCTCAGGTACCAAATTTCGAGGAATTACGCTGTTCCTGGTTACAAATTGACCTAACAAATTTTACAGCCAGATTTTAATAATTTTTTATCTTTTAACCAGTGTCAATTACCTCTTGGCCAGGGCTTCTATAACCCACAATTATGCTTGTCCTGGCCTATCCTGCTAAATATCGCCAGCGATTTTTGAGGTAGTATATTGAGGTTAAACTTGTTAATCTCCGTGGATGGGAAATTGAATTAACCACACTGAATACCTCCCTCAAGCTTCGGCCTAGTTTGGACTTGGATTCGAGGCGTTCGGTGACGAATGCTGAACTAGGGTTCGCTCCCCAGTTCTTATGATTCGGTCCATTTTAGCAGTAGAGGCGAAGGGGAAAGTAATTGGTTGGACCGAATACATCACCCTTTACTAACCTAGCCGATAACGGATGTACTAAAGGTCAAGCTAGACTTACTGGAAGCATTAAAGACAAGCATCCAACTTAAGAAATGAGAATGACCGTTTAATTACTGATGGACCCTCGGCAAATCGAATTAGTTATGAATGCGCTATATAATTAATCTCTTTCATAAACGAGCGTCACTTCCTTAAACTCGAGGTTTGAAGAAATAGTTACCGGCTTGGACTTGATTTTGATCAATTAATAGTATAAGTTTTTTATCTGCGGCTCGCTACTGACGGATGCGTTACTCGGTAGTGATCGTTCAACCTTATGTTACTTGTAAATTCCCTTCTACACCTTTCACAAGTGCACCTAGCTATTGAATCCATATCTAATCCGTGAAAGTGCGCGTTGACTCGTATTCTTGAAAATACATTTGCTTGAGATTCTCTACAAGATTCCCAATCTCGTAGCCATCATTTAATTCGTTTAACTTGGGAGTATGCAGGCCTAGGGATTGCAACTCGGATACTGAACTTATAAGGTCTCGTTCTGTGTCATTCATATATTCCATTCTAAATCAATGTCATAAGCAATACGGAATTATAAAAGACTCCCTTAACCTTGTTCAGTGTCTCATGAGGTTGATCCTGATGACCCGTTATGAGTTGTAGAGATTAGAAGCCCAATATTTCAACCTACAAAATATGGTGGACCAAAGCTAATTGGAATTGACTTGAAACAAATTAACTTTTCAAGAAGATCCCGTTTCCACAAGAAGTATCTTACAATATGCGGATTGACATACGACTTAGAGAAGGACAGTATGGTAGTGTAGTAGTGGGAGTCGCACTAGCAAAAACGTAATGCGCCGGTATTGTTTGCAGGATATGGCCCCGTACATTTCTCTTCATTCAAGGACCCCCAACCGAAAAAGGCCTAAAACCAAGAATATTTGCCTAGCTTTATCATTAAAAGTTAGAGGTAAGTAACTTAACAACTAGTCTTTCACGGGTTAGTAAAGGAAGACAGAGGAAGGATCAGTAGTAGTAGTGGGGGTTGAGTTACTCTTCTTCTGTCAGGGAATTTTACGTAAGTCTTTTGTAATAATATCAAAAGGCTCCCAAGTATTTGAGGTTCAGGTATCTTTGTTACCCTAGCTATCCTAAAAATTACATCTAACAGAGGAGGGCATGGGCCGGAAATGGCAAAGTATTGACAACCCTCCTCTGCTTATCTAGTTTGCCTCAATATAGTTAACCTTTCGTAGTATTTGAAAATCACTTAACTTTGTTATTTCACTTAATCTTTTCTTTCAACAGTAGGAACAGTTTCTTCTTTGCAAGGTAGCAAATAACGACCAGGTTCCTTTCTATTTCCACGGTTCATTCGATATTGTTGCTGACCTTTTGAGAAGTCATCATTCAGGAATCTTCCGTACTAGACCTCGCAAATGCTTTGGGGAAGGCTCTAATAAGATTAACTACTCGCACTGGTAAATTTTAAAAATGTGAAAAAGAAATAATCTAGTATAATGCAAGTTTATACATGGGATTAGACAAGTTCGTTTGCGCATTCTCAATCCGCTTGCTTCCTATCGTCTTACTGGTTGGCATATTGGTTGGAAGCACTGCGGTGATCGGTCAATCTACCGGCGCATCTACGGAGAATCTGTTTGAAGCAAAGTTAGGAAAACCGCTGTACATGGAACACTACAAGGTTACCAGCACACAAAATACTTTAGTTGATGGAAAAAACGCAACTCTCGCATTCTTTTCAGGTAATGGAACTCTTAATGGTATAGCAATAAAGTCGAGTGGAAAAGCTCTGGTTATTCCAAGGAGTAACGGAAAAACTTATGATTATGGAACAGTTAACTATACGTCCGCTGACAACAGCAATGAAAGGGCTACGGAAACCTTCCAAGCTATAGGCAGTGGAAAATCTGCGAGTATTGGTAGCGTTATATTTGATGAAAATGCGACAGGGAAGTTAAAAATTTTAAGTAATCTCGTGGGGATTTACAAAACACAGGGTAATGCAAATGGAACAGGTACTTTTGTAATGTGGGAATGGAAATGAATGGGAAGAGGACAGACAGTATCTGATGCTTTGCTTTGTAGCGCATATTAAAAATCAGTATAAGCATGCATAAATTTACTCATCCTTCTGGCCTTTCTTCATTTTATCGAACACTACCTTAGCAAATGCTCCGACAAATGCGCCAGCGAAAATACCTATAAATGCTCCATAAACTCCCCAAAATTCTCTAAACTGATCGCTAATACTACTGGGTGGTATTACTGTTATTGTTAGGTTTAGGGGGTGGGTCAGATAACCAACTGTTGGAAATCGCTTGGACAAATCAAATTCAGGATCCACAGTACCCCCCCTTGAGTTATTAGATATGGGTTTGGTTAATGTGGCTACAGAGGGCTCACGTACTGTTACTATCAGAGGGATTGAGTAAATGCCTAGTGGTGTTTGTTGTGGCACTGTTATTTTAAATAAAGGAGGTTGTACTCTTTGTATCTCAAAATGTAATTCACTGAAGTTAAAACTTGACCCGATTTCGTTTTTATTATTACTAGTACTGGTCGTCAGATTAACAACATCATTTGAAAAGCCAGAAGTTGATTTTATCCTTGCTGGAACTTGCAGCTGGTCTCCTTGCTTAACCATCACATTGCTTGGCGATGTAGTTATTTGTAAGCTAGGTGGTGGAATGATTACCCAATTGGTAAATTGCCTTACTTCATCGGATTTTAGCGACTCAGCCGTATAAAATAATACATTATATCTGCTTGGATAATTTAGGGAGCCTAGGTCTAACTGCAAATTGATTGAGCCTCTGAGCACATTGGGATCATTAAAAGGCTCTGAGAAGTTGACTTTCGATCCTACAAGCCTATAACCCCCTGTAGACGATAACTGATAAAGGTATCCGCTCAATTTACCTGCTACGGATTCTATGTAAAAATCGTAATCGGCTCCATTATACCCTGTTTTTGTATTGGAGTCAACATTAATCAGCATTCCGTAAGTAATCTTTCGAGAAGGTTGAGTGTAGATAGAGGCAGAAGAATTATCAAAACCTGAACTCAACCAGAATGTAGCGTTCAGCGTTTTGCCGTTACTCACGTAATCCACTGCCAATATGTCAGTATAGTTAGACTTTAGATGCGCGGCGTTTTTACCATAAGTTTGCACCCAGCGATGATTTTCATTGACGAGTTGCTGAAGCTCAAAAGAAGGTGACGCTGCTATGGCGTTGTGCAGTGGATTCGGCGATATCATTAATAGCGAAAAGAAGGAAATAATAACAATAGCAATAGTCGTTATTAGCAGCCTCTTGAGCATTCTTTTTGATGCAGGATTTGTATAATAAAGCGTTTACCCTGTAGATAGTACATAGTAGGAAAGGCGCAAATTAGCGTAGAGAAAATGACAAACTTTGCACTCTGACTCTTAGTCCGATATGCCAAGACAGGGATAATTGTTCGTCCGTTAATACAAAGCAATTGTGTCTTGGTTAAATTCTCCTCAAATGGATATGCTTCAAGGTGGGATCCAGCCTAGAAGGTTTTTATATTAAGATTGTAAGAGTAGCCAGCGTGATTGCCTCGAGGATATCTGACCTAGTCATAATGGTTTCATTAGTCATAAGCAGTTTGGCTGCTGCTAATGTCGTTAAGTTTGATCAATCTGTGTATGCAACTGATAATTGTGATGCCACATCTACTTGCACCGATACCCAAATTGGAACTGGTAATAGTCAAACCAATAACTGTACTAGTTTTTCTGACTGCACCAACGAAGCACTCGGCAGTACTAATATTCAGACCAATGGTTGTGACTCTGCTCCAGTATGTTTCAATACTGCGACGGCGAACGATATGAGACAAAGCATTCAATGCAGAAATGCATCTAGTTGTGCTAATTTTGGAGGTTCAGATGGACTCATTCAGAGTATCGAATGTACGGATGTGATAGGTTCTTGTTCTAATGGCGGATTCCTTAGAAGTAACACCAATCAAGAACTCAGATGTTTTTCGATTGGAGAATCGGGATGCACAAATATATCTGATGAAACCAGTTTTGGACCGGAAAATACTCCAAATGAACAAAAGTTATTTTGTGCTTCTGTTTCCTCAGGCTGCGCTAACTTGGCCAGTGGTAACCAGATAGATCAGAATCTTTTGTGCGCACGCTCAACTCAATGCAATAATAACAGCAATTTACTACCAGTTAGTTCCAATACACAATCGACCACATGCGCAAATGTGGATTTCTGTAATAATATAGGTGAAAATACTAATGTATTGGCTAATGGTGCAAGTTGTGAGAGTCACGACCCTGGTACAACAACAATATGTCAGCCGAATCGTATTATAATAAGACCTAATCAATAACCGATAGAATACCATCTATTTTTTTATCTAAACAAGGAAGAGTTGAATCCTAGTTCTCGTATATCTGAAAAGATCCTGGCTGTGTCAGTAAACTAGCCCAGATCTTACTTCTCGTCAGGCCAGTATAACCTTATCTTATTTTGGGTGATTCGGTACCAGCTCCGCCGGAATTGGGGCAAGTCGTTCCGCGACTCTTTGGTTAAGTTGATCGATTCTATCATTAACTTCATCTTGAATTGTATTGAGACGATGCTGCACGTGATCAGGTATTTGCACTCCTTCCAGTTCAGGCGTCGCTATTTGTGGGGGGTTACATATACACTCAACGCAATCACAATCCAACGCCGAAACTTTTTGAGCAACAGAATTGGGTAGCAGTGTGAAAATTATTGTTAGAGTAACTGTCGCAAAAAGTCCTAACGTTGTAACTATAGTAAGTTTCATATAGATTCTTGCTACGGTGAGAAGTATTAAAATTCGTCGGAATAATGATACGTCAGATTAATCAGTATTGACTTTGAATTGAGATTTATTGCTAATCTAACATTTGTCACAAATACTTTCCTCAGTCTCTCCCTTATTAATGCGGAATAATGACTTTTACTTTTGCTGCGGTTCACAAGAAGTAAAAGAAATCCTATGTAAATTGTTTTATACTACCACAATAGACAGATTCTGTGAAACACTGGTCACAGAATGTAATATTTCTATTCGGTATAATGTTGATTGCTATAGTTACCATCATTTATCAAACTCAATCGTCATCGTATGGTTTCTCTTGGCCGCATATTGATAGAAGCGACGGAAAAGCACCAATAGCTGTTTCAGGAAATAATGTCTATGTGGCATGGTGGGGAAATAAGTCAGGAAATTATGAAGTGATGTTTAAAGCATCAGATGATGGTGGCCAGACATTTGGCGACAAGATTAACCTAAGTAATTCTACCGAGGGAATTTCTGTTGATGCAGATATTGCAGCATCAGGAAATAATGTATACGTTATATTTGCAGACAACAAGAGTGGTTTAGCTGATGCTTATATTATGGCTTCTAACGATAACGGAAAAACATTCAATCCAGCAATATTACTAACTGACAATACTAATTCATCTATTACAAATAAAACACTCATGTCTCAAATGAACTCATATGAAGTAAAACCCTCTCCATATGAGCTCAAGGTTGCAGCTGAAGGTGATAACGTATATGCTTTAGCGACGGGAGCTCAAAAGAACAGCATAACTTACCAACCAGACGTATTCTTAAGAGTATCAAACGACAGTGGCAAGACTTTTGGCAAGGATTTCAATCTGAGCTTATCAGAAGGAATTACATCGGACAGAATACAAATAAATGCAATAGATGATAGGGTATACGTAACATGGTGGGAAAGAAATTTGGATGGCGCTGATACACCGATAATGAGAATTAGCGATGATAGAGGACAAACATTCGGCGATAAAATACTCCTTTCATCAAATTCTTAAACAAGAACTAATTCTGCAAATATTTCTTCGCATTAATTCCCACAATTCCACAATACGCAAAACTAGCTCAAGTCAACATCTGCAATGCAATTCAGTAATTGGGTCGCTAACTATACTTGAATACTAGAAAAACAACACTTATCAATGTCCCGCCTGGTTTACCTGTTAGTTTATAATTCGGTAGAGATTAAGTTCTAGTTTGGGGACTGGGGAACTGCAACCCCTACCGAATCGAATTAGAATGTTCTAAGGTAATTTAAAAGGGTTACTAGTGAAAGGATAGAATTTTACTATAAATGTTGACAGTTTCCTTTAACCCTTCACTCATTACAATTACAACTAATGCTCAACTGAATAGTCAACTCAAAATTGGGGCTGATGTCCGACGAGCATTCAAGCTGGGATTTAATGGATTCATTGTCGTCTTCTGACTAGTAAGTTGTTATTATCTTCAATCTTCACTTCATAAGATGAAACTGCCACCCTAGCGGGAGGCTTTGTTGGTTGACCCGTCCTAACATCAAATTTGGAACCATGCCAGGGACATTCGACTTCGAAGCCCTCAAGTGTCCCCTCATTTAAGGGTCCACCCATATGAGTACAAACATTTCCAAAAGCATAATAATTTCCTTCAATATTGGCGATACAAACTTTTTCACCTGCTACATCAACTGCTTTCATACTAGAAGGTCCAATATCCTTTGCTTCGGCAACTTTTACAAAATCTTCACTCAATTCTTATCCCTCATATTTTAGAATTGACTCTGAATGATATATATTTTCACATGCTTTTAGCAATAAAGCTCAGTGAAAGAATGGCATTGGAGTTACTTTGGTTTTCAATGTGAGCCACAGACGAATTTGCCCCATTTACAAGAGATTCATTTTACATGCCGCTGTTCGTGAATCAAATTTAACATGATTTTTAGGGAGTCATGCGTCATCTAATATTAGAATGTTGGACAAAGCCAATCCCGAATTAAAGCCAATAGAAAAAGAAGCCAATAATAAAGTTAGAGTCTATTTTTGTGTAGATTGTGGAAATACTGCAACTCAAACCGCACTTTTCAAAATTGAAGGTGCCGTCATAGTTGAAAGATATTGTGACGCTTGCGCTTCAAAACTTAATCAGCGCTAGACGGTTCAATACGTCGAACTCAGAGTGGGTAGTATTTTACCACTCTGAAATCTTCCCTGGTACAGCTCTGCCTTCAGTCTTGATGGGTATGAACTCCTCATTGATTTGATTCTGAAGCTTTAGTACACGCATCCCCTTTTCTGTCGTCCGGAATTTCTGTGATATTTCTTCGTGTTCAATCAAGCCTCTCTCCAGCAGATAAGCCAGGTATTGCTTTAATTGCTCGAATGAGAGAAAAGCGCTGTACATTATTTTAGTCTTAGTTGCTCCTCCGTTAGCTGCTTCCAGAATAAGTCCTATCATGTCAGATTTACTTCTATATTTCATGAATTACAGTTATACTGTACATAGTTGTATTTATGGGTCAGCAAAGTTTCTATCTAAACCATTGTCTATTGTTAGATAAGATAAGAAAGTAAATTCGGGCTTTGGATCAAAACTGGTAGCTTAATGTCTAATTTATTTTAGTTACTTACTAATGACTATCCCATCCACACCATTGATGGCTGATACTCCCAATCAGTAATTATCTAAGCAGTCAAAAAATGAGCATATTTTCTAATAATCGCGCTTCTTGCTAACTTCTTAATATGATATCACGCAGCCCCTGATTCTCTACCAGCGTTTCTACCAGCCTGGTTATCCGGTCTTCTGGAACTTGGTTTTGAATTCGTAGAGAATCAATTGCCCGTAATTTCCAATAATTATTAACAGCCGTTCCAGCTAGCTTCTGTAGCTCGTAGACTATTTTTCCCATTGTGCTCAAGTAGTATTTTCCATTTTTTCTTGCGACCAATCCTTGAGTAGAGAGGCGATCCACTCTAGAGTAATATTGTTTCATAGTAACCCCAAGATTACGAGCAAGCGAGTTACCACTAACTGAAGACACAGCTATCATATTGAATAATGTGAGTGACTTATCATCAGACAAGGCTTTAAAAATCGCGGAAACTTCAGGACGTTGTTTTGTATGTTTAGAACCTTCTTTTTCGCCTATTAATTGACTCGATTGAAGCACTTTTTGTATTATTTGCAAGTAACCCACATTTAAACATAGCATCGCCTAGCCCTACATGTCATAACCAACCATAACGAGTCATAATGACATATCTATTAAGTCTCACTGTGTATTACTTAGTATAGCATGACAATCAAGAAGGGAAATAAACTTATAGAGCTTAAGGCAAATGTAATCGAAGGGCTCACTGAAGTATGTGGCTAAAGCTTTCGGGCCGCTCCAGATTTTACCACTTTTTGTAAACGAACTATTTCATGATATTGTAACAAGAGAAGAATTACTGTCCAGATATAAGCCATTTAGTCATTTAGCTTAAGCAGTTAATCACTAGAGTAGGCTTTTCGTAAGAGATAATCAGGCGAATCTTATCGCAGAGATCATATTCAAAGAAGGCATGGTATAGAGCAATTCACCGGACTCTTCTTCCGACTGCAATCATGTGAAATTCGCAACGTCATTGATTGACCTTGCTAAATGCATGCAGGAAATCAACTAAGTAGCTGAGGTTACTTCGTCCTTCCTTAAGCAATCATTAAGCTTCACCTCGAATATTAGCAAATTGCGTTATTAGTCGTGGAATATGAGTTGAGCTGGCCGTACGAGCATTGTCTACAATATTAACCCTGTCTTAGTTATGCAATTATTGAGTCTACAACTAAATATAAAGGCTCAAGGTTTGTGAACCATTTTTGATATTTTATTTATACCTATCAAGATAAACACGCAGGATTAAAGTAATTCAGCTGCCTTCCCGTAATTGCCAAAGACTCTGAAAGCGATGCAAACTCTAACGGAGGATTAGCTTGTGACCTGCTTTAGATGCTTTGTTTGGGTTCATAGAGGAATGTATGTCACTTTACTGAAATATCAAAAGTACCGACTGTAGGAGGTTCTTGTACCGGTGAACCTTTCAAAATATCCGCTACCCTGTACTTCACTACATGTTTTCCAGGCGGTAAGTCATGTAAAAACAAGTAATACCCTTCAGATAGCGCTCTGTAGGTCCCTGGCTTGATTGGTCCCCAAATATCAATTGGATTTTCCGGGTATGTGACATTAAAAAAATCACTCTGAAGAGGCTGGCCGAGCTTACTGACATCGATTTTGGTTCCATCCAGGACAAATTCTATGTTACTAACTGGAGTATTAATATTGAAGGCGCACGTTCTTAACTCATCATCAGTCATAGGACCTTCAACGCCACCATTTTCACATTCAGTCGCCGACAAGTCAAACATAATATCCTTACCTTGGGGGATGTCACACTGAAAGTTCATTTCTCCTTGGCCGGACTGGGCTGAAGGCATGAACCATACTGGTCCAGATTGCATTGCAGCACACCTAGCAGCATCAGGATATTTTTGTACAGGATGTATGTTATTAGGAATCCCGGCCCACCAAGTCCACCACTTAGCTCCCCAATCGTTGAAGGATAAGCCATGAAGTGTTGAGTTGCCAGGAAATATTACATAGTCTGAAGTTGCTGCATTGGCAACGCCATACCAACTCGTGCCATACCAACTCGCAACACACCAACTCACACAAATCAAAATCAGCAAAGAAAGGATTAACGGAGTCAAAATTTAAAAAATAGTCATATTTAACTATTGTTTAATCCTTTCGAATCTTTAGAGTCGAAAATGAATCGAGAATAACTTAATATCCACTCTAACAACAATAATGACGGGATCATAGACCCACACGAATTAAACTTAATCTAAAAGATATTTCTACTTGACTTTGTAATCAATACCTAAGAGTCTAATCTAATGTCCCCAAAATATTTACAATATTGCTACAATTCTTTAAGCTTAGTCATCATAGGCTTTGTAGTAGTTGCAATCCAAATAATTGACGGTGGTGCTGGGAGTATCTGGGGCCTGAACTTTAAGCAAATCACCTTTGAAGATATCACCTTTTACGCAATAATAGTAAGTCTATCGTTGATGATACAAATTTTCTTACTATTCATAATGAGTAGAATGGTTTTTAAGATTAGAAAGACATCCTCTCGTTCAGCACAAATATTTCCGTACCTTTACTTGGTATCACAGATAGTAGTAGCATTTCTTGTTGCTTTTCTGCTGCTACAGCAATTGCTTTCAGACAGATATAGCATTCTTCTGTCGGAGTTAATCGTAGGAATTAGCTTTATGGTATCGGCCGCAATTATGAGTTCACTTGCATACACGTGTTTCAAGTCTTACCGCTCAACGAGAAGTAAGATGACTGGTGTATACACTTTTGCTATAATAGCACTCTCTGTGCAATTAATCAGCGCCTTTGCCTACGTCGAGGTGGGACTAAGCAAACGACCTGACTACATATCAGGTGAGAGAAATCCATGGTCGTCATTCTTTGTAACCTCACTGCTCGATAATATGCTATCTATTTATAATGCCCTAAAGCTGATCTCATTTCTTGCCATATGGGTAGCTGCAATACTACTTACAAGAACATATGCTCAGAAGACCACCAAAGTGAAATACTGGGCAATAGTCAGTCTTCCTTTGATTTATCTCACATTTCAATATTGTCTTGTCTTCTTGAACCAGATGGGAGCTTTAAGTTCACTAATGATCTCTCCTGAATCGCCGTTCCCTTATATCTATAATTTTGTTGTAAGTACCGTAAATGTTGGGTCAGGGCTGACGATTGGAATCGCATTTTTCATTCTTTCTAGGTCTTTGGTATATGAGCATTTGAAATATTTTGTCATAATGTGTGGTACCGGAATCATGATTATCTATTGTAGTAGTGTTACGCAAGTCTTGATACTGGCGACTTATCCTGCATGGTCAATTGTTTCGACCACCTTTATCTTGCCAGCTGCTTTTCTTACGTTGATTGGGCTCGGTTCCGCAACATTGCATATATCTAGCGACATCGAATTGCGCAGATATTTACATAAGTTTAGAAGCCAGTTTGAGCTCTTCACCGCGCTAAGTTCTGAGGAGGGAACTGCTGCGGTGGAGCGAAAAATACGCAACATAAGCAGGGAAATTTACGACAATCTAGAGAATGAGACCTTGTTTGTGGGGAAACCCGACCCAAACGAGATTAAAGAGTATGTTAGTGGGATATTGGCAGAAATCAAAAAAACGGGTAAAGTATCAGGTCAGCCTTAGCCAAATAATGACTATAGAAAGAAATAGGAATCGTTTCCTTAATCGTTAGGCTTGCACCTGCCACCGAATTATTTCAGACTTCAATTTTACACACCGGCGTTTAATAGTCACACCTACTAAAAGAACGCCAATGGACAATATTTTTCACAAAATGGGTCTTTTAGCAATCCTGGCAGCAGTGAATTTTAGCCTAGCTGTTGGATTACTGAACTCAGTTTCAGCTCAGAATCTGTCGAAATTGGAACAAGCCTTGGAGGGGACAAAAGAAAATACTACGATGGGAAACATGACAGGCGGCGCTACAATAGCTGGTGGCAACGCTACTATGGGCGGTAACGCAACAACTGAATCCTGAACTGAACGTTATCATTGAATTCTAGGGGATTTAACTAGCCCCGTATTTGGCTTCCCTATTCAAGCGGTCGGTGAACGCAGCAGTTTTTGAAGATAAGGTATAATTATCCAGTTATGCTGCAGCTAAAGTCTTCGGAAGTTCGTTAGAAAATATGAATAATTCTCCACTACGGGTGAGAAAAATCCAAATTGCGCTTGGCGCTTTAGCTATCTTACTTGCAATTATTGCAATAACAAATCCTAGTCTAGCAGTTTCATCATATGTCATTTTGATAGCTTTGGTTTTGATTACTGCAGGATTTGAAAATATTTTAACTGGATTGTTAATTCCTCACAAATTTCGCTTACTCACTATAGGACTAGGAGTATTGACGATTATTCTTGCTGGATTAGCCCTGGCATTTCCTACAGCCGCTGCTAGGGTAGTTGTCCTAGTTCTGAGTTTATCATTGATGCTCGATGGATTTACACGGATAGCTGATGGGCTGACCAATAAAACTGATAAAAAATTAGTTAGAGCGCTTACAATAGCAGTAGGAGTATTAGGTATAATAATTTCAGTGGGCGTAAATATCATTCCTTTCTGGGGTAAGATACTTATTAGTAAACTATTAGCTGTAGATTTGATAATTATCGGAATACAGATGTTTACAACTGGCAGTATTAATATAGAGGCTGGAAAAAGGGAAATGAAAGAAAAAGTTAAGAAATTCTTTCAGGGCCGTCAGCAGAGGGAGGAAAACGAGTAGCCCGCAATTGATTAACTATTTTATTTTATTTTGGCATAAAATAAATTTCATCATAATGATTGCTAGAGATTATTGAAGTCTCAGTTTTGGAGGCCGAACACATCAGTATTGCAGAAGCTAAAAGAAACCTCTTCGCATTGCTTATCAATCGTCTCCATCATGTTATTACAAAATATCATATACTTAGTATCAGCTTCTCCCAAATTAGAACATGCTATCACCAGCGATTTAGTAGAGTTTTCAATCTCACCTATCTTGTCTTGTTCTAAAGAACCAGCTGAACCATACACATTCTTCAACATCATTAGAAACAGGATAAGTATGCCTGCTAAGATTAGGATTTCAAACAACTTCATTATGCGATAGTTTCTCTCTAATAATGTCAAAATGCAATCTAGTTCCTGAATAGCTGACCTACCACAGCTTCTAGAGCCTTGTTGTAGCACCGTTGACATACAATCTTGTCCAAACAGTTCTTGAGTTCATTTGACTTGCTCCCACAGAAATTGCATCTGATGAGAGTATTCATTGCTAAATACTTAGTGTATATACTTATATAAGAGTTTTCTATTTATACGTGCTCATAATCTTACAACTTTTGCATTTTTCAAGTAGCAAATAATTAGGCTCCGGAAAAGCATCTCAAAATCGAGGTCCCTGGATACTGCAATACTAGCTTTATAGGGACCAATCCGACTCTAACAATACATTAAGTAGAATATTCTAGTGCTCGCCGGAGGGTTTGCCAAATTGACTAGTCAAATTAGCCCCCCTCGAAAGAATCTGCCCTGTTTCCTTTTCTAATTTTCATTATTTTTTCTACTTCGCTATCATAGAGCTTTACTAAATCTGAAATAGTAACGATTCCAATAACATTGCTATCTTCAGGTGACAGGACAGGCATTTCTTGTATTTCGTTAGAAGAAAGCCTTACAAGGGCGCTGTGAAGAGAATCTGTTACATACGCAAAGAAAGGATCCTTTATCATTACGCTGTCTAACCTTACAGACTTGCGGTATTCTTCTGGAAATTCGAAAAATTTGTGTTTGATTACGACCCCAAGGAGTCTACTGTTTTCGTTGACAACGGCGGCAAACTTTGTTCCATCTCGGTTCATTGTCTGAAGTGCCTCGTCGATGGAATTTTCAGGAGAAAGTTTGGTAAATGATTTTCTAAATACATCTTTTACGTACAGCTCTTTAAGAATTGGAATTTGGTACTCTTTTCTGTGAGCAGGAGAATCGGACCTACTTATCACTTGGTTTCTGAATATGGAACTGTGCTGTCCAGACATAATGTAAGCAATAAAGGTTGCAAGCATCATGGGAGCCAAGAGTGCATAACCACCAGTCAATTCGCTCCCCATAACTATAGAAGAGATAGGAGTTTTTGCGGTTGCACCGAAAAAAGATACCATTGATACTATAATCACGGACGACACATCTACCCAGGTAAAGAATCCCATCATATGCATTACAGTTCCAATGAATGCTCCTAGTAGTCCGCCTATTACCATAGAAGGACCAAACACGCCAGCGCTTCCCCCCGAACCAATTGTTAAAGACGTCGCCAAAATCTTGAAGACAATTACCAATCCTATGATATAAAGCGGCAAGAGAGTATAGTCTTGGTATATGGCTATCTGTAACCAGCCGTAGGACGTTCCCAGTACTTGTGGGAGAAACATTCCTATTATTCCTACTAGAACACCACCTATAGCAGGCTTCAAGAATTTGCGAAAACGATTTCTGCTAAAATAATCGGTTATGGCATAAAAGGTCTTTACGTATGCTACGCTAACACCAGCAGAAATAAGTCCCACTAGCGTATATAGGATTAATGACTCTGGGCGAGTATACCTTATTAAGTCTAAAGGAATGGTGAATAACCTATCCCATCCAAATACAAATCCAAAGACTGTGTATGCAGTAACAGATGCCACCAACCCAGGTATCAAAGCCCTAATCTCAAAATCCCTCCTGTAGAATACTTCTGCGCTAAATATGGCGCCTCCCAGAGGAACTTTGAAAATGCTACCAATTCCTGCGCCTAAGCCAGCAGCTACTGCAATTCTTCTTTCATCTTCATCAAGTTTGAACAATTTGCCAATAATATATCCCAGTCCTGCGGCAATCTGAGCAGCTGGCCCTTCTGTTCCACCACTTCCTCCACTCCCTATGGTAATTGCCGAACTGAGGCCCTTGACCAAGGGAACTCGACTCCTAATCTTTCCTCCTTTATGATGGTATGCCTCTATTACAGCATCCGTGCCATGTCCTTCGGATTCTGGAGAAAATTTTGTTGTAATTAGGCCCACTATCAAGCCTCCCAATCCAGTGATGACAGGTATCATCCATGGATATTCGATAATCAAGGTGTACGCGCCGGTGTGAAAACTCCCCGGTAAGGGAGGGATATATCCGGTACCTGAAACAAGAAATAAACTTGTAAAAAATGCCACCCCAAGATAGAGCCCTATTGAGCCCAGCCCTGCGACAATACCTAGGACTAATCCTACAAGAATCCATTTTCTAAAATAACTAAAGTCAAGATAGTTCCACTTGTTATGTCTTAGATCTCTAATTGTCTTTACCAGTCTGGAATAAGGCCGCAGACCTCCATCCAATTGCTAATATCACCTATTTTCAATTTGAAATTGCAATAATACTCAACCAAAATTCTCTCTAGTAAATCTCTTAAGCTTCGCCCCATCAGCAGATTTTACGAATATGTTGTCTTTGAAAATTTGCTTCTTACCTCTCGCAATGTTCATGCTGATTTGAGAACTTTCTGGGAATTCTGAAGATGCAGCCAGATTTATTTGCATTTGCAATTCAGGACCTTTAGTCATCATTCCCTTCACTGGATCGCCAAGAAGAATGTTTAAATTATTCTTGTCTAAATGAGGGTTAACAAATTCTAATGCGTATCTGTTTATACGATCCTCCAAAGTGAGGTAAAGTTTGTTTTGATCTGGATCCCCTTTACCACATTCAAGTCGAAGTATATAATTTTGTAAACCTTCGATTTCAATAATCTTGCCCACAGGTTTTTGATCTTCTATTGATGTTTCCTCACTTCTATTCGAATCTGTAGACCACACTTGTCCAGCTTTTGCTACCGTGATTTTGAATTTTCCATCATTTCCACTTATTTTTAGTTGTTCGTTGATTGTATCTTGTAATTGGGTCGAAGTCATTGCTCTAGTAGGACCCCTGAACCATTGATTTTTAGCATCTTCACTATCCATGGAGCCATCATAGTGCACTATGAAACACTCTTTTGCATTCCATGTTCTTACAAAATCATATGCTTCGGTTACTGAAATCATACCTGTGGAGGGATGAGGATTATATGTTTCAGTGCCAAGTATAACAAGATCAGGGTTCCACAGTAAGGCCTGGTCAGGACTATTGATACTTTGAAAATCCCATCCAATTACAATTTTCTTTTTATTTTGAAGTTGAACTACAAAGATCACGCAGCCCGGTAAAATGGAATCAGATTCATCTTTCTTAGAATTTTTATTATCCCCACTTGTGCTATGGTGATTAGCTGAAAATGGTGTCACAGTGAAAGGTCCTATTTCAATTGACTCACTTGGCTTAATATCAATAAATTTTACTTTGGAATCTGCGCGATGGTGATCGAATTTATTTCTAACTTGTTCGTGAGTTTCTCCCGTACAAAATATTTTCAACTGCCTGTTACTGTCGTAGTGGTTGAGCAACGAATCGATATCATGAACATGATCGTCGTGGGAATGAGTTAATAAAAGAGCATCGGGCAGGTAAGAGACCGAGTGAAGTCCTAGTATTCCTGATTTAGGAATGTTCTCTAAACTTCGAACTACTCCGAGACCGCTATCAACTAGGAGGTGAAAATTTGTACGATTTGAATTATGCGAGATTATTGAGCAAGATGTATTGGTAAGTGAAGCCATTCCTCTTACTTCCTCCGCTCTTGCAGAGTTAGAATCAAGGACCGAAGTAATATCAGGCAACTCACCGTTTACTCTGACGAAAACTAGTTCAGATTTTTCATAGTAGTAGTTGTTGTTGCCATTATTACTATTGCTAATACTAATACTCAGACATCCACTCACCTAACTGTACTTGTCACTATATCAGATTTAAAGAATTTCATTTATCTAGAATTTGCCATCATTTCAAAAATACACATTTGACTTTCAATTAATACTAACCATACACACGTCCTAATTTAAGCAGGGAGTCAAACATACTAGATTTACAATTTCAGAGGAATGAATAATAAATGACAGCGTACTTTTAATGAACACAACAAAGTCATATTTTTTAAAACCGTTAAATATTTTTTGCCCTTTTTAAGGTTATGATACAGCAAGCTCTACAGAAGAGAAAAAATGAAATTAAAAACAAATTTTCCACTTCATATAATCAGTTCAAAGATTTCAAAGGCAAGAAATACACCGGCATGAAGGTAGGGCGGAGCCACAAATGGTACTATGACAAAGGAGAATGGAAAGAAAAAAAAGTGACACCAGATAAATGGGAATTCACATACGCTGTCGCTAAAAGAAGGGCGGGTCACGCCCCAGAGAGATCAGGTGTTCCTATTCACACATAATACCATTGGTACATTCTTGCAGATCAGACCGTTAGAAAGATTGACGCAAATAGCTACACGACCACAATGACAGGATTCAGATATAAATTAGCCCATAAACGGGCGGATAAGGAGACATGGAGCTTCAGCACTGATTTACAAAGGTTGAAGTTAATTGCCATCCTGGAAGAATCAATTAGTCACTTGAAGTCTGAGGTGAGCATTAGTGAAGAACCTTTGACTCCCAAGATGTGAATGAATCCTAAATATACAGGGATTCAATTTTCTACAATGATGGTTACCAATATTATGATATTCTATTCGGTTTTAAATAGATAGACTTACTAAGTTCCCCTTTTCAACTAGCCCCTTTAACATCAGTTCATTTTTGTTCATTGATGTAGGTAAACTGCTGAGATTAGCCAGTTACATGTTAAAAGATAATTAGCTGATACTCTTAAATAAATGATATATGTCGCAACCTGACTTGAAAGATTTCAATGACACAAATGAGATAAACTTAACTGTTATAGGCAGGAAATCAGGTAAAGATTTATCGAGACCTATTTGGTTTGTTCAAGAAGACGAGAAATTATATTTACTTCCCGTACAGGGTTCAAGCACAAATTGGTACAGAAACGTGCAAAAAAATCCAACTGTGAAAATCTCTGTACACGGACTAGAGTTGAGCGGGAAAGTAAAATCAATAACTGAGGTCAACAAAGTTAAAGAAATAATAGATAAATTCAGAACTAAATACGGCGATTCTGACGTACAAAAATATTATTCCAAGTTTGACGTGGGCATAGAGTTTGGTTTAAGATAATCGAGTAATTGCAAGTCAAATCCATTCATTTACAGAAAAGTTAGCGGTTCGGTATCAGTATGCCAGGTGAAGCAAAGGTATGGTTTCTGTTACCTGGTTCCGAACAGAATAGGTATTCGAATGATGGTAAACATTTTTCACATCTAAAGCCGTATTTGAAGAAAAATTTATACAATATCAAGATAGTTTAGGATAAGTAAAAATTAAACTGGATCAAAGGTGAGTAGGTGATAATTAGCAACGACTAAAAAAGCATGAACCCAGTATAATATATCCTTCAGCTAACATCTTTAAGCAGCCCGACTGCATCAATTAGGTCAAATACAGATTTGTATTCTCGTTCCTCAACTTGCTGAACTAGGCTTAAAACATCCGTTGCCTGGACTCTTGAGATTGTTGAAGATTTATCACGCAATACGAATTGAATCACCTCACTCTTTGCTACTGGAAACTTTAGATCCTTAAGAAGTTGAGCTAGTATGTTAGTATAGCCGGTATCCATAACTACTTTGGTTCGTTTCTGATAATACTTGTGGCCAAGGGTGCCTGCATCTTCTTTTAGCCTTTCTTTTTTCCTATATTTCATATACGCGTCTTTACCGTAAGTAGTAGGAGACTCTATGTTGTCATCATTTGACTCCAAACTTTCTGGTTTGTCCATAATATCCCATATTCTATATCGTATTTATCGGTCAAAGAATACCAAATTATTTCTTCCCAATTGTTAGTACTAACGCATCAAATGTGATCTAGTCTTTCATATTTACTGATAGATAATTCATTAAATAATATATGAACCAAGAATATTTAATGGCAAATGAGACGGAGCTTTCAAACACATTGTACGATATAATGCACGCGATGGGTAAAGATGCTGGCTTTTTGTACGATACTATAAATGCGTACATCAAGGACGCCCAAGCTGCAAATAATTCGCAGCTGGTCCAAACATGGGAAACTATCAAAAAGGATCGGTTGCGGCATCTTCATATCCTTAAGGAAGCGCTAGAGAAAGAACTTCATGGTTGACTTCAGTAAATAAAGAGCTATTTTTTGCTCATCACTAGGAGAGATACACAAACGACTCCGAGAGTGTGCGTGCTTCTCTACCAATTATCCTCGCAGATAGGTAGCACAAGATTCAAAGCTCATTAAATATTGACTTAAATCCATTAGGCGGCCGACATTTGCTCCAGTATTTTTTCGATCCATTATTAGGAGCTAAATTAGGTTGTAATACTTACAAAGTTGTAATAATACCTAAATACATTCGAGTACAACCATAGTCGACATGCAAAATAAAAGAGGAACAACATGGCTTAGAATGGTATCAGTCTTGATTGCAGCTGTCATTTCGACATCGATTCTCTCTACCAATGCAGTAATGAATACATATGGTCAGGAAACTACGGTAGTAAGAGATTCCCAGACCATTTTTCTTGGAGGAGAAGCTATACCTGCAAATGACTTTATTCATCTATACGATACAACTCCATTCATGATAATGAGTGGCCATATTGCAACAAAACTTCCTTGTGGGGACGACTCAGAAAGCCCGTACAAGATCTTGATAGGTCAAGCACCTAACCTTAGACCAGCAGAATTAGAATTGGTTACAGAGTTGTCAACCCCAGGTGAAAGATGCTTATACCACGTCGATTTGGAATCACAGCCGGGAGTAGAGAACGGAACGATTACAGATATAGCAATCCAAAATCCGACAAACGAAGACATAGAATTTGGTCCAACTGATACAGTTGTAATTGGGGTAAATGAAATCGCGCCTCTAGCTGGAGAAGAAGGTAACGCTACAGAATCGATGGCAATGGGCAACAGCACCAGCTAGGATTACTGAACCTCTCTCAATTTTTTTACCGATCAAGTTCCTGATTTTTAGATACGGTAGTATTATTGATGTCTATTCTTGAAATTAACCTACAGCAAGAAATGTTCCCTTTGTGCAACAAATGGGACATCAGATAAACACGTAACTTGGTAAATCTAACCAGTAGAACTACTCACTTTTTCACTAATTCGTTTGCTCTTCCAAATCTACATCTTCGCCTCAGACTTTAAAAAGTCTAAAGGTTGTTTATTATCTTAGTTCCTTCCTCATACGTAAATGCCTTAAGAGTTATAGTGCGAGCATTGCCCTCACTTTCAATTGATAATAGTGTAGACATTATTGATTCATCATTAGCAGCTTCTACGATCGATACTCCATCGTATTTTCCGAACGTGTAAAAAGTACGATGCAGCTTGCCGCCATTTTTCTCCAAGAGCGATTTAAATGCGTCTGCGCGCTTTGGTGACTCCTTAACATTCTTTATTCCTTGTTCCGTAAAATTCCACATGATAATATAGAAAGACATGCAGCATAGATGTCAATATTTACATAAATATGTTTTTGAAACACAGAGTACTAAGCTTAGTTTCGTTTTATAGAATATTAGTTGCAATTCTTTCTTAGTGATTGACCCTATTGCAGTTTTGTGCATTTATGGATCATAAAGTTGTAAAAAAACAACATAACAATGCAATACGGCTACATAGTGTTGCCGGCTGTTTTACTGCCGATGATCCTATTAAGATGATTTTAAACCGTAACTAAATGATTGATCCAAAATTCAAAAGCCGTCTACAAACAGAACACTTGTCATGCTGGAAAGGCATTTTACACTCTTCCCTTGAACATTCGTAGAGCACCCCACAGGCAGTGCATTGGTGCCTACATAGGTTATTCAGACTTGTGGCCATAATCAATCTAAATCACATGTACGTGATATCAAGGTGCTCCGATATTTTGATGGAAAATTCTTAATAATGAAGTGGTTTATTTTTATTTACCGGCAGATGGAGATAAATTCAAGAATTTCTAAATAAAATATGATTATTTAGATCATCGCTTGTCTCGGATAATGACATTCATTAAGCTCATTTTTGCAAATATAAGACATTTTTATCTACTTCCCTACGTTGAGCATTAATCTGCATAAAAGCACTAGGAAGTTAAGTTCTTCATCCAAAACAACCATACTGTGTAAGCCCAGGAGCAGACATAAACCATAATTACGATAGCGAGATAGAGATAATATGGCAATTAGAATAAAGGGTGAGGAAGACAAGGTAAAGAAGGAGCAGCGTATTCCAAAAATTCCTGATCCTAGACCACCAGAAACTAGAAGTGAATCTCTGGTAGAAGCCTCTGCCACCAGGGACCCAAACTTGACTTTCCAAGAAGAAAAAAAGGAGGAAGCTAAACCTTCGCTTCAACAGCATGAGGCCAAGGTTGGCAACGAACCCGATGTCCTCGAGGAAGAAACAAAGGAGAATATTAAGAAGTCCTCCGAGGAAACAGTCGAACAAATCCCCAAATTCACGACGGTTGTAAACACTCTCCAAGAACAAAATATTCAGATGGGTGCCGAAGCTGCGGAATCCTATTTTAAACTACAAGAACAGTTAATTAATTCAATCCGAACTACCTGGATTCTGTATGCCGAACAAGCTACAAATCTATTTTGGAATAGTTTCTTAGCTCCTCCTCGAATGCTTGAGTTGTATACAAATTATATCACAAACTTTGCGGATACATGGATTTTAGCAAATAGAAACGTAAGCAGTTCTTTTACAGAAAATATGGAGAAGGTTAACATTAATCTTGAGCAGGCAAAGCGGATATCTAATGACTTGGCAGGAGCTTGCATGAATTTTGCAAAAATGGAAACAAAGAACGTCGATGATATACATACAAAAAGTCGGGTCTCTCAAACACAAGAGGAACAAGTGACTGCGACGAAAACTAAAAAGGACTCGTAGTATTCAGATTTGGTATCAGAATTGCACTCCTGATAGAGCATGTGAAATCGCAAACCTTAACAATATACCTTCTTCTTTCAACTGTTCCATTAATTTTTTAGTATGAGTATTGGTTGGCTGTATTTAGATTTCATGGCTTGCTTCACTCTATATCTTACAATGGGAGTGTCTCCCAACCGGGCTGGCGAGCATTAATTTTGTTAAGCAGGTGAACGTTTGATTTGCTCAGAATTTGTATCTATGTGTGATTCTTTTTGTCCAGATCGTCTCTTTGCTCTTGCTGCAAAGCAGATCATGGCAAGCCCAATAAAGACACCAATGACAAGTCCGTACGATATTGGCGCATCGGCCATGTAATAATATATTGTAGTAGTTTGAGAAAAGCGTTAATAATCAGGCAAAAAACGTATACCCGCATTTCCTTATTTTTTAGGATCGAGTAGTAGATTGATCGTTGAGGCGGCAAGTAAAGGTCTACCAGCAAATGGCTTGTTTGTTTTTTATACAATTGATTTTTCTGAGGCATATTTTTACCTCATCGGCTACTAGAGGAAATACCATGTGACAGGTTTTCATTCTGTTACTAATATCAGAGTTTCATGAGTAAAACGGTTTACACCTTGGTCAATGTTATAGTGTGATACCCTGTTCTTCTTGTTGTTTTTGTTGGTCATTGCTGTAAGCCTCTTTAAAGCATTGAACCCAAATTTTAATTGCATTTTCATCTGCTCTCTCTTGGAATAGGCGAGTAAACTTAGACAATTTGCTATTGCTGTCTTGTATATTTGCAAGGAGTTCGTCGACTCCTTTCCATAGAGCGAGCTCGTCAGTTTCATTACTCATACTTCTTACTTTTCCTTTTCTACCTACTAATAGTTTGCTTACCAATATGCTTAAGATATTTGTAAAAGGTTCATCCCAAATTCTGGTAGGGCTAAAGTCATTTGTTACTAAGGGGGATTCAAAATTATGGGATCGCCTTTGTATTTAATTATGCGTTCATTGTGTTGGATTAGCCAACAACGACCACCATCTAGTACTGCAGTCCACTCAGGGTAGCAAATCCAAAGCCATTTTCAATTCCGCTATCTCTTTTTGAATGACTTTTCTTTCAACCTCGTCTCTTGAATAAGTCTTTAATCTTTCGCAGGCGTCAATTTCTGCCAGGATTACATCTTTTTTATCGACACATAAATTATGATAAGAATCGATGAATGAATAAGCAATCTTTACACCCTTTTCTTTACATCCACAGGTTTTGGCTTCAACAAAAGATGTCGATTCCATGTAAGCGATATTCATGTCCTGCCTTCCCCAGCTCTGCGATTTGAAAACTTCAGTTCAATTCCTCCGGTCGAACTGAGATTGTACTCATAATGTTCATCTTTGGCGATCGGAAGACATTCAATTATTCCTTCGTTGCATGATGGACACGCGTTATTATTAGCAGCCAAAGAAAAGTGTGCATTGGTGCATGATGCGCACCAAAGACAGAAGTTACACACCATGAAATACCTTTGATCTGTATTATTCCCTAAAATTTTCATTTCTTGGTTCGCATTTTTTAGTGGAGACCCACTGAAATAGGACTCCATAGGCATCACTGTGACTGAACTTTCACTGTAATAATTGGGTAAATTCGAGATGCCTAGAAGTTCTCGTAATTTTGATGAATCTAGGCTACTCCTTGCAAGAGCTTGAGATCTATACATTGGATGGCAAGAGCTTGAATCTGAATTTAAGCTCACATTATTATTGAAAGTTTCTTCCATAACAACACTCACAACTAAAATTGCGCATCTTTTAATTAAATTCTAGGAATTATTATAAAACAATTGAGACAAATGTTTTATATTATTTATTTGTAATCATATTGATGAAATTTATTCACAATATAGAGTGTCACTATCAGGTGATTTTGTGAGTAGAACCAGGCGGAAGACTGAAACTATAACCCTAAGATTGGAGGCGGAGCTCCTCAACAAGCTGCGAAAAGAGTCGGAGGAGAAACTTGTATCCCTCAATACCCTTGCAACCCAGATTATCAAACTTTACATTAAATGGTATTCACCGGCACAAAGGGCAGGTATAATGTTCATCCCAAAATGCTTCCTGCAGTCCATTATGGAAACTCTAGCAGACTACGAAATTGGCAAGATTTCGGATCAATTCAGTAAAAGCGGATATCAAGAATCCCTATTCTTAATGAGTAAAGAATACTCACTTCCTGCCATCTTGGACCTTTTTGATGCTTGGCTGCACGTATCAAATATGCAATATTCTCGTGAGGTTAATGAAGGTACGTTGACATATATAATAAACCACGGTCTCGGAAAAAAATGGTCACTCCTATTGGAAAACTCATTTCGGCATCTAGTTAACGACTTGGGTATCAAAGGCGCTAGTTTTGGAGTAATAAATGGCACTGTTACAATTAAGCTCAAGATATAAGTGGCATACGTGGGTAGTTTGGCTTTAAAACAGTGGTGTCTACTGATAGGCCATTTGAGGCTATGTTTCGTTGAATATCGGATTGCACCGCACTTTCTATTTTTAGCAACTTAAAAAAATCATGTTTATATCAGATGGACTGGAAATCTAACTAGTGGGTGAGTCGACTTGGTGCATAAAGGGAAATTGCTGTTACTAGTAGCGTTGTCATTATTTTTGCTAACCACATTTCAATCTGGCATGCTACAAACACTTGGGCAGACTACACAGGGAGGACAGGGATTAGTCCGTTGTACTGCCGGCGATTTGGTCAGGGCTCCTTCTGAATGTCCTTACACCGACCTTTGTCCTCCTACTCCTTCGTCCCCTGGCACAGTTGCAAATTGCACCCTTAATGAGTCATCAAAGATGCAAGAATCCCTAAGTCAATTAAATTCCACAGGACTTGAATCTCTTTCAATTTCTACGGACAAGCCAGTTTATAAAATCGGAGACATTGTCAACATTACCATAAATAATACCGGAACGGATCCATTAACCTTTCCCAACTCATTATTAGGCCTTCAGATTGAAAATTCAGCTACACATGAAAAGTATCCACTATTTGCCGCTTAAGTTATCACTATATTGGACTCTGGAGGATCGAGAACGCTTAAGTGGAATCAAATGAATTCCTTTGTACAACAGGTGGATGCAGGAAACTATACCGCCATCACATCAACTGGGTCGGCAAGTGCTAATACAACTTTTACGGTAATGAAATGATATTGAGTAAAATAGAACAAAATAGAATGGAATCGAATAAACAAGGGTCAACTAACAATTCGAGCTCCAAAGTTTCTACGCTAACGGTTCATTCATGGTTTCCATAAAATACTTGATATATCTAATTAATTTCGAATTCATATGCGTACTGCAGGTTAGCTGATCCTATTGTCCGTCCATAGCTCCAGCTAATGCTTAATTACCCTGCGCTAGTTAGTCGTTAGCCCATTATTCCGGCTTAAAAAAACACCCTCTACCTATACTGTTAAATAAAATAGATACGAACTTTATCTCTGCAATCAGAATGTTCTTGTATATCACTATTGCCTGCTTTCAGCTTCCCTTTCCGGGTCAAGAGTTATACGCTCAACCTTCTCGGAGTGAATTAGAAGTTAGGTGAAAATGAGGTACGGAAAGGGAGATCATTACCCCAAATTTAATTGAAATCATTCATGAAGCAGCCAGTGTAAAAAATCATTACTACAACTTATTGAACAGCGCTTCGAGGGAAATAATGCTAATGATCCCAACCATCAACGCACTGGACAGAGATAAAAAAATTGGGATAATTCAATTACTTAAGTATAGATCTGACAATCATGGAATTAAGGTGAGAATTCTATCTCCAGTAAAAAATATACCCTTTACCATCGATTCTGATCAGAAGGAACACACAAATACTAGGAATGACAAAATAATTACTCGCAAGAGTACCAATTTTCAGACCAGATTGATTGCGCAGACAACTGGACAAGAACAAGGGTCGACTATCTTGGTGGTAGATGGCAAGTTCTCACTAATTATGGAATTAAAGGATGATTCTAGAAATGACTTTCTAGAGGCTGTTGGGGCATCTATATACTCCAACAGTGCTGCTACAGTATCTTCTTACGGATCAATATTCGAAAAACTCTGGCAGCAATCTGAACTTTATGAGCAAATAATCTTGGCAAACGAACATATCGAGGAAAAATCAGAACAAATTCTTCTAAAAGATAAGGAACTAGAAACACTTATTCTCAAATTACTAGAGCAAGACAGGTCAAAAGAAGAGTTTATGTCGATGGTAAGCCACGAGTTGAAGACGCCAATATCTGTAATTAAGATTTATTCTGATATGCTACTTAAGGCCAGAATTATGGGCAATGTGACTGAAAAACAAGAAAAAGCATTAAATACTATTCATAGAAATATTGAAAAGCTAGAGTTACTAGTAAACGATATTTTAGACGTATACAAATTAGATATTGGAAAGTTGAATATCTCCAAAAGTCCCATTAATATTGCAGAGGTTGTAAATCAGACTGTGTCAGATCTGAAATCTATCAGTGATGACAAGGAAGTTAGAATAATAACAGAATTTGTGCATACTCAAAATGCTTATGGTGATCCGGCGAGAATTGGGCAGGTTATTTCAAATTTAATAAAGAATTCTTTGGATTTTGTTCCCCGTCATAGTGGTAGAATCATAGTAAAAACAGAAAATTTCGACAATATCAAAAATAAATATGATATAAATGAGAGTCCTGGTTTTTCTACTCAGGACAGGATTTTGTTCAGCGTAGAAGACAATGGAATTGGGATACCCAGCGATAGAATAGACAATGTGTTCAAGAAATTCTACCAAATTGATACAAGTTATTCCAGGAAACACGGTGGAACCGGATTAGGCCTAGCAATTTGTAAAGGGATAATTGAAGCCCATGGAGGATTAATTTGGATAGATAAATCGTCAAATCAGGGTACTGTAGTCAAATTTACATTACCCACAAATGGAGTTGAAAGTAAGAAGCAATGAAGGTCTTGGTGATTGATGACAATGAGGATATGACTGACGCTATATCATTTTATTTAACTTCTATAAATATAGAATGCACAATCACAAACGATGGTAGGGAAGGGCTTGACATTATAAGAAACGATACCACTAGTGATGATGTCATATTATTAGATCTGGCAATGCCAGAATTTAATGGATTCGATGTTTTTTCAGCTTTGAAGGAAGAAGGATTGCTCAAGGTTAGAAACGTAATAATCTTCACGGCGTCAAATTTGGGCGAGAAGGAGATTGGGCAAATGCTTGCCGATGGAGCGAGATCGATTCTGAGGAAGCCGCTGTCTGTTGATGAGTTGGAACAGACTATAAAGCCGTTTGTTTAGTACGACGTAAGTATTGTAGTAGCTGCTTCTGCCGAACTGCACCTGAAATGCATGCCTTTGTAGATATTTAGTAGTAAGTCTAGATTGGTAACGTGCACAAATCAGATCCTCGGAACATTGGGGTACTCGGTTTTCAACCTTGAATATTCTTAACGTGCTATAACTGTAATAAGCAATTCAGAATAAATTAAAATATATGTACTCTAGACTATATGGAATCATTTATAAAATAATAGCGAATGGTAGTGGTAGAGGAACCCACTTCAATGACTAAGCTCCTAGCGGCAATGCAAAATTCAATCCTCGAAATTGAATCTTCTAAATCTGGATGGAAGACGCAGGAACATTTGAAAGGATGTCAACCACAGAGTATAGCAGTCGATTATCATAGTCCTAGTCGGGCGTACTGCGGTACTTTTAATGATGGTTTATTGAAATCAGATGATGGCGGCCAGAGTTGGGATAAGATTGAGAAATTTAATGAATTCCAAATCTCAAAGGTAACGTCTGTTTCAGTCAGTCCTTTAAGTAAAGGGAATGGCAGGTTCAATAAAGTCTACGTGGGAACTGAGCCTAGCACACTCTTTACTTCAAACGATGGAGGTGAATCGTGGGAGATATTGAGCTCGCTGAGTAAACTGCCATCTTCAGCATCATGGAGCTTTCCTCCCCGCCCTTGGACAAGCCATGTTCGCTGGATAGAGCCCGATCAGAATGACGCAGAATATATTTTTGTTGCTATAGAGGCGGGTGCCCTCGTCAAAAGTCGAGATGGCGGGACAAGCTGGATAGACCGAGTCGAGGGAGGACCCTACGATACTCATACTTTGGCAACTCACAAAAAGGCGCCAAAAAGATTGTACTCCTCGGCTGGTGACGGTTATTTTGAAAGCCGTGACTATGGAAGAACTTGGACGAGACCTTATGAAGGTCTTAAGCACGATTATCTAGGGAGCCTCGCAGTAGACTCTGGTAATCCTCAAAATGTCATTGTGTCGGCTTCGATGTCTCCCATGCGAGCACATGCTAGAGAAAATGCATATTCCCTGATTTATCGAAGATCTGATGACAACGAAATATGGCACACTGTTTCTAAAGGACTGCCTGAACCTGTAGGAACAATAATAACTATTCTTAGCTCTAACCCGTATAAGGCAGGAGAGTTTTACGCTATAAATAACCGTGGAATCTTTGTTTCAAGTGATTCAGGCCTTTCTTGGGACCTGCTTGATATTAAATGGCCTAAAGAATATCTTTCACAGCATCCATTCTCGATAGCAGTAGGTATCCCATGAAAAAATGCTATTCTCTATAATTAGACATTATTGATTGATCAATAACAATAAAACTTCTAGTAATTATGCAAGATTTACAATTGGGTTGAGAAAGAAAATGAAGAACTATTGAAAATAATCTTGTCGATAAAGACTAAGCTAAATGACTAGCGATTGGTTAATTGGCACCTCATATCGCGTGCTATGTATTCATGGGAAGTTAATTTTATTACTTGCAGTCAACTTGAAGAAGATCCCTCTCTCAAAGGAGAAACCAAAACCTTAATGTGGGCAAGTGAAAATATGGTCTACGTGCATCGATTTCGACAGTCGCATGTCAATTGTAATATGAAATCAGCTGACTTTACAGATTACATCCTGTAGAAAATTGAAAACTGCAGATTTATGGTTCAAATATTGCATTCTTGTTCCAATAGTACTTTCTGCCATAGTACACCTCTGGAATCCTAGTGGATTTCCTGCACTGCATCCTGACGAAAGCGATTATATTAGAAAGGCAATGCATGTGGTCGCCGGACTTGGTCCTCAAGAAGGAACTAGTGATCCAATTGCGATTAACAACCAACCTTACACTCATCCTCATTTCGGGCAATTATTTCTAGCAGCTGTTCTTGGAGTGGGATTCAGCGGTTCTAATCTCCTTGCTACATCAAACTTAGCTCATACTGTTGAATTTCTTTATACATTACCACGTGTAGTAATGGGATTACTGGCGGTACTAGATACTTTCCTCATTTTCAAGATCGCTGACCGGAGATATGACAGAAGCGTCGCACTTGTTTCTTCCTCTCTATTTGCAGTCATGCCTATGACTTGGATTCTTAGAGAGGTCTATTTGGATAACATACTTATGCCATTCCTTTTGTCTTCCATATTATTTGCACTGTACGTCAAACCACGTCGAGAAAAAATAGAGTCTACGAAATTGAGCCAGGCAAATGTAGGTTCGTCAAGTGGGACTAATAACAATATTAATAATATCAATAAAAATCACAATAGAATTGAGCTTGTGCTTGTCATTGCATCGGGGATACTGTTGGGGATCTCAATTTACACGAAGATTCCAGCATTTACAATAATCCCACTTGTGGGTTATCTGATTTATACTCATTCTCCTGCGATCGGAAGAGTTCACATAAAAAATCTGGCGATCTGGTTCATTCCAGTTATCCTGATACCATGTTTATGGCCTGCGTACGCCTTAATTGTAGGTGAATTTGATTTATGGGTAGGCGGTGTAACAGGCCAAATGAGCAGAATTGAAAGTCAATCAAGCAACAAATTGTTTACTGCATTTAGTAACCTATTCAAGATCGATCCTGTTACCTTAGTGATAGGATTTGCAGGAATAATCTATACAGCCATCAGGCGGGATTTCTGGCTTTTGATTTGGATAGTCCCTCTAATTACATTCTCTTACTTCATAGAGTGGGTCATTTACTTTCATCTGATTCTTTTGTTCCCTGCATTTTGCATCGCGGCTGCTGTATTAATTGTCCGAATATTCAAATTCAGTCTATGGAGAAAACTGATAAGCCCTGTTCTGGTTGCTGCAATAGTTTGCTTTGGGCTAGCAAGCTCAATGTTACTTGTTAGTTTGAATATGAATTCCTATCAATTTGAAGCATACGGGGCCGTTATTAAGGAGCTGATTAACAACAATAATAGCAATAATAGCCATAATGCGACTAATGGCAATGATGGCAATAATACTACTGTAGACTTATCAAACAGTAGCAAATCTATTCTTATGGGACACCGTATGTACTATTGGATTCCCAAGTATATTTTCAAAGTACCTTTTGGTATATTTCCAAGAGATGCTCTACCAGCCGGATGGAATAACTCTTACAATATAGTTCAAGTAGTAACAAGCAAAGCATGTTGCTGCCAATGCCCCTATTTCGGTGATGTTTATAAAGCAACAAAGGAACATTATTCCTTCAATCGTGATGTAGACATACCAAAATCCTATCCATTTACTGGAATCAGATCTATCCCGGCATTAGGAAAGGAGGTATCGATTAGGGAGTATTCTCCTCATTTAGAACAATAATAAAAAAGTAAAAAATATGTGCATCAACCTAATTTCAAACTCACATAGCCGAAAAATAATTGCATATCCCACTCCAATAACCATTATCGTCTATAGGCGGTCGGTTAATTCACAGAATGTCAACGCATTCCTTACTCTCTAGGGATATCATCTCCCAAAGTCAGTTAGTCGATTTCTCAAGTAGCTTCTAATTTTTAAATTCGAGATTTCTGTCTTGCAGTCTGCTTGAAAAAAATATTGAAAATATACTGCTCACCTACATTTCATTTATCACCCTGGCAAAATTTGAATCAATTGATGACAAGCATACCTTACCCTCCGATAACATAAAGACCGAGTCTCTGACTTCGACACCCCAGTACCGCGCACACGAACAAGAAAAAAGTAAGAATTCATAATGATATTCTTTGGCGATCCTCAGGATCATATTAAAATCACCCAATTGCTTTATCTCACAGTGTGAGCCTATATTCATCATTGAGTTCGTTGAATTTTGTGGTTCTTGGCGTGATTTCATTTCTGCTTTTTTTGGGACTTTCGTCTACCTTCGAACGCTCCCATAGTGCATTTGCTCTTGCGGATTTTAATTTTGGGGCAGCTGGCGATTGGGGCTGCACTTCGAATACCAAGAATGTGGAAAGTGGTATTGTAGCAAGGAGTCCTGAAAGAGTTTTAGGGCTGGGCGACTATTCTTACGAGCCGACAGCAACATGTTGGCTTAACATCATTCAACCCACAGATAGCATAACAAAAATTGCAATTGGAAACCACGAAGACGACGACGACGAAGACTACCAAAAGTACATCAGTCATTTTGGCCTTTCAAATCCCTATTACTCTTTCAATTTCAATAATGTCCATGTCTTAGTTATGGACACTGATAGAACTTCCTCCTCTTCGGGTTCTGCCCAATTCAACTTTGTCAAATCGGATTTAGAAGCAGCTTCTCAAAACCCTGCGATAGATTGGATAATCGTAACTCTTCATAAGCCTCTCTATACGTCCCCTAATACATGCAGCAGTTGCGATCCATCGAGTACTTTTAGAAATACTTACCATCCCTTGTTTGACCAGAACGGCGTAGACCTTGTGCTTGAGGGCCACGTTCATAACTATCAGCGGACCTTTCCCATAAAGTACAATCCAAGCAGTCCTTCAAGCCCTACAAAGACTAGCTCGAGCACAAGCTCATACAATGATCCAGAAGGTGAAATATACGCCATTGTAGGCACGGGCGGTGTCAACTTTCACGGCCTGTCAGGCAAATCATCTTTTGTAGCAAGCCAACAAGACAGCAAGTTTGGCTATCTTGATATCGTATTCACAAATGATGGAGCTACCCTGCAAGCAAAATATTATCTCAATACCGGAGCTGTGAGTGATCAATTTACAATAAGCAAAACAACTGGTGGCAATTCTCCACCAGTGGCAAGTGCCCAATCAGTTACTGTGACAAAAGATACCGCAAAGCCCATCACACTTACGGCAACTGATCCTAATGGAGACTCATTAACTTACTCTGTCGTATCTCAGCCAACTCATGGTACGCTAACGGGGACAGCACCATCAGTAACATATACCCCTCAAAGTGGCTATACCGGAACTGACAGCTTTACTTTCAAAGGAAATGATGGTACCGTGGATAGCAATGTCGCCACCGTAAGTATAACTGTGAACTCTGGCGGAGGTGGTGCAGGTTATCACTATGAACCAAACTTTGTATCAACTGGGTCAAATGTCCAAGATACTCCAAGTTCAAGTTCTCTACAAATTCCAAAATTTACAGTGTCCTCATGGTTTAAGACGTCAACTAATTTTGGAACTGAAGGATTTATCGTTAACAAGGGTGGACTTGGAACAGACACTGCCGGATTGAATATGAACTATGCAATCTGGATGACTAGCGGGGAGCAACTGCGAGCAGGTTTTGAAACTGGTTCTGGCACTGATAATTTTGTTACCTCTACAGCAAGGTACAATGATGGACTGTTTCACTACGCTACGTTGACATACGATGGAGCAGCACTTAGACTATACGTCGATGGTGCTCAAGTGGCTACTACATCCACTACTTCGTCACCTGAAACTTCAAATACATTGCCAGTCAGGGTCGGTGGCAATGCTCAAACTGCAGATAGATTCTTTACAGGCAACATAGATGAAGTCCGAATTTGGAACAGGGCCTTATCTGCACAGGAGGTATTAGATACATTCAACGGTATATTCAATGCACCAGGACAAGTTCTTTATTTACCGTTTGGTTCCAGTTCAGCAGATACAACTCCACCAACAGTTACTACTAGAACGCCAGCTAGCGGTGCTACAGGTGTAGCAGTTGGCTCTTCGATAACGGCTACATTTAGTGAAGCTGTACAGAGTGGTACTGTAACTGGTACTACGTTTACGCTCAAAA
>DATBFR010000055.1:0-5584 GCA_036558405.1 Nitrososphaeraceae archaeon
TATCAAGTATTTTGGTTTTTTCATCTTCATCTTCCTTGAACTTACCATATGCACAAAATGAAACAAACAATATTTCTGCGGAGGAATATGATAAAATTAAGAATTGCTCTAAAGATCTGGGTAAGAAACCTTCTAGACTTCATGTGATGTACATTGTATTAGTTAATGATAAAATAGGACACGAATACAGGGTTCGAATCCGACCAGCCCCAATGAATAAACAAATTTTAAGCCATGGTGATTAAACCTCATCTTTCTGCTTTTACTAGTGAGTATGTCAATGCTCCCGCCGATACCACGAATTTCGTAGCAGCTGTTTGGGCTTCTCCAGAGAAAGTCCCCTTCATTTCCGTGCCTACGAACATCGTACTGAAAGAAACAAACAGTCTTCCTCCACCGATAACGCCAGGACCATTTAGCATGTCTGACGAAAATAACCTTAAGAATCTCTATGAAGAATCAGGATTCATTCATCCTACTGTTGAAAGAATGAACATCATTTCTAATTTTGATTCAACTGATGAGTTTACAACGTTTACGGTTGAGCACGGTGGTCCTAACCTTCGAAAAATCCTAGCGGGACAAACAAAAGAAAGAAGGGAGCAAATAAAGGCCATTAGTAAAGGAACGGAAAGCTGCGCTGACGATATTGGCAAAGTTACTTTCGAGAATGAAGCCATGTTAATTGTAGGTAGAAAATAGAAAGTTTATCCTCTCTTACTAGAGTTTAATATGGCGAACTGTTTCGTTCTCTGCTATTATCAAGACTTCATGATTCTTAATACTTTATATCAAAGACTGGCATGCTAGAAACTCATTTTGGCTACCAGTCCAATTTTGAATGATTGCCCAGCAAGTATCCCGATTAGGAACGTCACCAGCTATATAATCAAAACTATTATGTCTAAACAATTTAATGGGTGTCAGAGAATCCTTCAAATCCTAACGAAGGCACCCGGCCCTGTGAACTATACATTATCTCTCTGCTTTTACGAGCGAATATGTCAGCGCTCCGGCCGAGATTACTAAAAATGCGATAAACCCTGCCAAAATCGTTTCCAATTAGCTTACTTCACCAGAGTTCATACGTGTAAATTCGTGGTAAATATCAGGATATCCTGAAATAAGCTCCAAGTTAACTTCCAATACATTCATATAATTCGGAGCAAATACCAACATGTTACTTACCTTATTTTTTTCTATGTTATATTGAATTGCCGTCTTCAATGTACTCTGTGGTAGACCTGTCGCGTTACTTATACGGGAAACCTGTGCATAAGCGTCCTCTGGCGATATATGAGGGTCTACGGTGGATGTGGAATTGGCTGCGGGCCGCACGTGGAAAAATTTGTCAGATTTAAATTCTTGGGCGATGAGTTTTGAACCCACAGCTTTGCCATTCAGTGTAAGCATACTGCCGGTTGATTGGAATGGAAGAGCAACCTCACCGATCAGGACCAATAAGAGAGGAGCTGCAATGCCTAGAGCAAGTATCATTACTATTACCACTCTAACTGCGGGAAGCCAATTTTTACCAAAGAGTGGCCCTACATCGTTTGGAAATATTTTGCTGAAAATCGAGTTCGGTTTATCTTTTATCATTTTTCAATTCACCCCATGAAAATTGCTAGTATCATATCTATAATTTTTATACCTATAAATGGTAATACTGCTCCTCCAAGACCGTAAATCAACATGTTTCTTATGAATGTCTTTTGTGGCACTTCCGCTTTAAACTTGACTCCCCGCAAAGACAGTGGAACCAGTGCGGGGATTACAAGTGCATTAAATATTAGGGTTGAAAGTATTGCTGTTTCAGGGCTGTGCAAATGCATTATGTTGAGTACTTGCATCTTTGGGTTTTCAGCCATGAACATGGCGGGCAGGATCGCAAAGTACTTTGCAGCATCGTTAGCGACACTAAATGTTGTGATAGCGCCACGCGTCATTAGCAGCTGTTTTCCCAGCTTGACAACCTTCATAATGTTTGACGGATCAGAATCCAAGTCAATCATGTTAGCAGCTTCCTTGGCAGCAGCAACTCCGCTGTTCATGGCCAAACCTATGTCGGCTTTGGCCAGACCGGGCGCATCATTTGCTCCATCACCCACCATTCCTATAATATGACCTTTTTTCTGTTCCTGTTCGACTCTTACAAGCTTATCTGTAGGTTTTGCCTCTGCAATGACTTCATCAACATCAGCCTCTTTAGCTATTACCTGGGCTGTCACTTGAGTATCTCCCGTAATCATAATTGTGTGGATACCCGTGGATCGAATTTCACCGATACTCTCACGGATATTTTCCTTCATGTTATCTTTTAACGCAACAAGGCCTATTACTTCTTGATTAATTGATACCACTAATGGTGTTTCACCATTCTTGGAAATCTCTTGTGACTTCCATTTGACCTCATCTTCATTGACAAGTCCTTCTGACCGCTTTAGCATTGGTTCCACCGCACCTTTTAAAATGGTAACCTCCGTGCCACTGGATTCCAAGTTGAATAGCAAATTCTTAAATTTTGTTGATGTATTATTTGAGGCGATGTCATTGCCAAGGCTTTCAGTAGAGCTGTTAAATGATTCAATCTCTTTTAGTTCATCCAACTGCTCCTTAGTAAGTTTCGTCTCTTTCTTAGGAACAAACTCAATTCCGCTGTATTTGGTCTCTGCACTAAACTCTATTGGTTTGGCTGTAAGTATACGTTCAATGAGAGGAGGTATGAATTTTTTCTCCTCGGCCAGATCTATAATTGATTTCCCTTCATGAGAGTTATCATGAATTGATGCGGCAAAAGCAGCCTGTCCTACATCTGCTTCTGTGTACTTTATTAGTGGTATAAATTTTGATGCGCTTCGACTACCTTCTGTAATTGTCCCTGTTTTGTCTAGTATTAAAACATCGCAGTCTCCCGCAGCTTCTATTCCTTTACCTGATTTTGCAACGATATTGTCTCGTCCAAGTCTCGTGATTCCAGCCACACCAATGGCCGGCAATAGTGCTCCTATAGTTGTTGGCATTAGTGCTACAAGGAGAGCGACAAGAGTGGCAATATCGACCTTATAGCCTAGATAATATGCCATGAATAAAAGTGTGCCAATTACAATTATGAATATGAGTGAAAGTCCTGCCAGTAGTATCGTAAGAGCGATTTCATTCTGAGTTCGTGGCCTTGTGGCATTTCGAATAAGTCCTATCATCTCGTCTAAAAAGCTCCTGCCAGCCTCAGCAGTAATTTCCACAACAATACTATCGCTCGCAACTCTAGTACCCCCAATAACATGATCCCCTTTCTCTTTGTAGACTGGATTTGATTCTCCAGTCATCATTGATTCATCTATGAACGCCTTTCCCAGGTTGACAAGACCGTCTCTTGGTATTATTTCACCCACATTAACACTCACTTCATCTCCGGGTTTTAGAGAGGAAGAACGCACGTCGAGAAATTTCCCATTCCCATTTACGATCTTATGGGCAACAACTTCTTTTTCCAAGCTTCGAAGGGAATCTACTCTAGCACGTGCCTGAGCTTCCGACAAAGATTCTGAAAAAGTAGCAAACCAGACTGTGATGATTAGTATAATGGCTGATTCAATATAGAATATTTGGTTTTTACCGACAAATTCACTTGATATGCTTGGAAAAAGTGCAATAACTAAAACCAAAAAGAATCCAGCCTCTACTGCGAACATCACTGGATTATATTTTATCAAATAACGCGGGTCAAGTCTTGTTACTGAGTCACGCATTACTTTCCTATTGACTCCAGTTAAAAGTTCATACACCGATTTATTATTCGTAAACTTGTTTCTAATTAGATTCATATCTGTCTTCAGCCCCCCCACATTGCAAATGGTCCTATTACTAAGAACGGAAAGAAAGCCAGCGCAGTCAAGAGGAATGTTACAATAACTACTACTGAAACAAATGTTACTCCTTTAGTCTTGATTGGTTCTATGACTTCTTTTCTTTCCTTAACCGTGAAAGAGCCTGCTAAGGCTATCATTAGAGCAATTGGAACATACCTTCCTAGAAAAACAACTATCCCCGTAGACCAGTTCCAAAATGGTGTATTGGCAGAAGCCCCAAAGTAATCTGAACCATTATTAGCTGCTGCAGAGGTAAATTCATAAAGAGTTTGAGTATAGCCCGCTGGTGTCACTTCGTCTCCTATAATTGCTTGAGCACTACCCACAGCAAAAGCGATTGCTGTAGGGATAAGAATTGTCGCAGGATGAAGCAAAAATATAAAGACTCCCTTTTTGACATCTTTTGGACTGATTTTCATACTCATAAATTCTGGAGTCTTACCTACCATGAGACCTACTACAAATATGGTCAAAATAATATATACTAACATATAGACCATACCCATTCCGGCGCCTCCAGGTACTGCTTGTATAAACATGGCTGTTAATAGTGAGATTACTGCATTAGGGGTCATTCCAGCTACTGATAGATTTATAGCTCCGGTGTTGGTAGATATGGAAATCCAGTCAAATAGAGTGCTGCTGAAGGTGCCAAATCTCGTTTCAACTAAGGTAGTTTCAGGATGGTTATATAATGCAAAAGCAAGTAAACTGCCAAATCCAATAAGCATAACAGCAAGTATCGAAATCCCCCTTCCCATGCCTATTAATTTAGCATATGCAATAGGAAATGACAAAGGAACTACGAGCATTAAGATCATTTCATACATGTTAGACAAACCTGTTGGGTTCTCAAACGGATGTGCAGAGTTTGCTCCAAAGAATCCCCCTCCATTCTGGCCAAATTCCTTTATTGCCTCTAATGAAGCTACAGGGCCCATAGTAATGGTCTGATTGTTACCTTCTACAGTATTAACCGTCACAGATGAAGTTAGTGTCTGAGGCACGCCTGTAACCATCAACATTAACGAAGAAATAAACGCAATAGGAAGTAGGAGAGTAATAATAACCCTTACAAAGTCTACATAGAAATTACCCAAACCGAAATTCTTTCTGATCAACGAACGGATAAATGCAAATCCAGTTACAATCCCAAATGCAGGAGCAAGAAACATCATAAACGTTAACGCTACCATCTGGGATATACTTGAAAGTTGTTGATCTCCATTGTAATGCTGCAAGTTGGTATTTGTAACAAAAGACATTGCGGTGTGAAATGCTAAATCTATTGACAAACCCTTAACGTGTTGGCCTGATGGTAGATAATTCTGGAAGGATAAAACTAGAAATACAAAAATTGCCGAGATGATGGTTGTGAGTAAAAGGGCAATTAAGTACTCTTTCCAGTTCATCTGTTTATCTACATCTACTCCAATTAGTCTGAAGAAACCCCGTTCTACTTTGGCCAGAGGTCTTTCAAGTGGACGCATTTCAAAAGAAATCATCCTTGCAATGTATAATCCAAAAGGTACTGCAAGGCCCAGAGCCCCGACGAATATAACGCCATACTGAATGGTTGTCTCCACTAAGGTCACTAATTTATGACATATCCATAATTATAGCCATATATTAAACATATCTAAAAAAGAAAATATAGAAATTATATTATTTTTCTAAATTTGTCTAAAATTTTAGTGCAGGACTGTTTATCT
>DATBFR010000056.1:0-9140 GCA_036558405.1 Nitrososphaeraceae archaeon
CAGTGGCTATCCATATGAACTGCATCGAAGCAAGAAATTGTGTAACAGCTAAGTCTACTCGACAGTATGAACATAGTTGGATTTATTCATTGCGCTTTCTATTTTACGCCAGATGGTGGGAGGCGAACCAGTAAGGATGGGCCAGATACTAAACGTTAAACAAAACCAGTCCCACGAATTTCTTAGAGATTCGCTGAATTTTAGATATATAGAATGCGTGTATTGTAAAAAACGAAGCCAGTTTACTTGTTTGAAGTGTAATTCGTGTTATAGCTGTCATTGGAAGAATGAATCCTCTTTAGAAATTCCAAAGTACTTCGTTTTAGGTGATTAGATAGCTGAGTAGGGTATCCAGGGAAATGCTTCGGACTGTAGATCCATCATTTCAAAACAGACTGGTACAAGCAGACGCTAAGATAGGTCATTCTGATCAACTAAAGTTTCAACTGCTTCCTGGCTGCTCAGGATGGAGCCACGAAGCATGGAAAGGAAAGTTTTATCCGTCAAATCTTGATTCTTCCAGCTGGCTAAATTACTATTCTAAAATTTTTAACTTGGTGGAAATTGACTCATCATATTATGTGATACCTGATAGACTTGTGGTGAAGAATTGGTACAGAAAGACTCCGCTAAATTTCAAATTTACCGCAAAATTTCCAAGAGTGATAACTCATGACAAGATGCTTGTCAATGTAAAGGACGAGATGAATTATTTTCTCGAGTCTATGCGAGAACTTGGGGACAAACTTTTATGCCTAATTATTCAGATGCCCACATCAGTCAATATTTCGGAGGGCCTTGAACTGTTGGAGAGGTTTTTGCCTAGACTGGATCCGACGTTAAGATATGCCGTCGAGGTGAGAAACAGTTCATGGTTTCAAGGCCGAGCATATGATTTTTTCGCACGGAACAATATATGTATGGTATGGAGTCGGTTACAGGATTTACAGACGCCTCCAGTTGTAACAACTGATTTTGTTTATCTACGATTAATTGGTGATAGGTCTACTAATAATTATGGTAAAGTTCTACAAGAAAGGAAAGAAGAATTGCAGTACTGGACCAACAAGATTAATCAAATTGGCCTGCATGAGGAAACTGCGAATCGAGTTAAAAAAGTGATAGTTTCAGCAACAAATTCCTTTACTGGCTTTGGGCCTAATACCGTTAACAGTGTTAGAAAGTCAGTTGGCTTGCAGGAATTACAGTGGGTCGAGAAATCTGGTTTTCAAAAGAAAATCTCCGAATACGAAACTCCGAGGCAAAGCAAGTTGCACGACTTTTAAGAGGAATAATATAATTCACTTCTCCTGTTACGAAGATAGAGGCTAATCTATTTTATTTGTGTATTCGATTTGTGATTTTGATTATTGAGTGCTTGTCCTTGTTAGACACATTTAATGAATCATATCCTATCGAGGCAATGGAATTGTATTCGCATCTTGAAAATTTCATTGCCATACCTAACTGCATTGTCTTACACAATCTTGCAATTTATAGCATGACTATAGAACTTTTCTTGAAACCAAATGGCTCGTTAGAATTTCTTAGGTAAGGATGACCACAGACTGGAAAAAGAAGTTGAGTGGAGAGCTGTTCATAACTAAGCTCCGCAATTCATAGCTTATAGCGGTCATACCTTGGTAAATATCTGTTATAGCAGAACATGATTTGCTTGAGCTAGTTCAAACTCAAGCTGATAATCTTAATATGGATTCATTCATTATTCTCTACTAATATGGCAAATTATCAAGCCCTAAAAGCTAGTGTAGCTAGAAATGGAGAGGTTATGGTCAGAACAGATACAGGTGAAAAAATTGAGTTACATATACATAACACGAGATTCGAAGATTCGACTCAAGAGATTGTGGTCGATGCGGCTACCGAGACATATTGGATAGGCGCTGACAGGATATCTTACTATTGGATTCATAAGGAAGGGATCGAGAAATAGTACTTACGTAATTTTTCTCTACTTTAAATTGTAGATCTCCTAATTCAAAGGTGAATAGTGACAAGTATGACCGCCAGACGGATAGAGATCCCCAGCTTTAATATGAATTAGAGCCATTATATAATAAAAAGTCTATAGAGTTATCAGGGGTTGAAGGTTCTATTCCTAACAGCACATCTACCCTTCCCACCTGCCAGCGGTGGACGAAGACGAGAATTCGAACTTATTTCAAGGCTTGGAAGAAGATATGACATACATTTGTGTTCCTTGACTACAGATCTGCAGAACGACAAGGACAATGCAAAAAAGTTAGCAGGTTACTGTCATTGTATCAATTTATTTAAAACCCGTGATAGTCCTGATGCCAAATTGCCCTACAAGTACCCGATGCTTATGAGAAAATACTATTCTGATCATGCAATTAGACAGATCTCTAAGGTGTTGGGAGAACAAAAATTTGACATTGTACACATCGAAGGGTACTACCTTATGCAATTAGTCCCTGATGGTTTAAACACAAATTTTCATTTTCTACTAGTGGAACATAACATGGAATACATGCTGAGTCTCCAAAGAATGTTATTGTCTTCTTCAATTCAAGAAGCACAACTCTATTGGCAAGAATATTGTCAGACACTCTATTGGGAACGGCTTTGCTGGAGGCGAGCAAATAAGATAATCACATTGACTCCTGAGGATACTGACTGTATCAAGCGCCTCGAACCAAATGTTGACGTTGAATTTATCCCAAACGGTACTGACCACGACTTTGAAATTGATCACTTCAACGAGATCCAATTGACCAATAATTCCACACATCAAGCACATAGTGAGGGAGGAATAAACTATAACAGCACTCCATCAATTCTCTTTGTGGGTAATTTTCTTTATTACCCGAATATTGATGCAATTCTGTTTTTCTGTAAGGACATATTCCCTTTGATTCTCAAAGAGATTCATAATGCGGTACTGCTTATCGTAGGAAATTCTCCTTCTCCAGAAATAAAAGCACTGGAAGCCCAGCACAAAGGTCACGTAGTCGTAACAGGTTATGTCTCTTCTCTTTATCCCTTCTATAACTCCGCAAAAGTGGTAGTGTGTCCTTTGAGAATTGGAGGTGGGATAAAAGTGAAGATCATTGAAGCACTTAGAGCAGGCAAGGCTATAGTAAGTACATCAGTTGGAGTGCAAGGGATCGATATCAATAAGGGATTGTTATATGTTTCCGATAGAATTTCTGATTTTGCTACTAACGTGAGCCGATTGTTATCTGATCAGGAGTTGCGTCATAATCAGGAGCTCAACGCGTTGAAGTTTATGAAATCCATGCCGCGATGGACCGACGTTGAAAAAGCTTATGTACGCTGTTATACCGAAATGTCATGAATGTATTGATTGATTAATAACAAACTAATGATCGGGATGATGAAGAGAAAATATAACCAATATAAGCTTCAATAATAAATTCAAGTATGCGTCTCTTAGATGATCCGATTTAATAATCAGCACCTCGTCAATCTATGATGAGGCACAATTGTGACTCGTTACGATTCTCTGAACTTATCTTGTCTCAAATTTTTTGAGAATCTAATTTGGTATTGACATGAAACGAATCAAAGATATGATTGAAATAAAATATCGACACAACAATCAGGTATTCCTTATATGAAAAGAGTACCGTTAGATTTTAAGAATTTTACATGGAATAGTGATGAACTAAGATATTTGCTGATAATACCACTTTAAGACATGAATAAGAAAAAATTCAGTTCAAAAAATCTACTTCATCGTTGTAGTGAGATCATCTAGGAGTATTCTTTATGGACATAACACCATCGCCATGACTTGTTTGGTAAAGCAACCATAACTTTATGATTGGTATTCTGATAATGTTTAGTGGCATGCAGACCCTCCGAAGAGTCACAACAGCCAACGTGGCCACAAATCAGGCACATACGCAGAGCGACCCAGTCAGTACCCTCCGTTTCACACTCTTCGCAGCCTGCAGTTCTAGGAACAATATTATTTTGATCTACACCAATGAAGTGTTCGCAACTTTTGTTCTTACTCATGTTAAAGCAGGTACAAAATATGATTTATATCTTGCAGGGATGTTGGCTTAAGTCACTCTTGGCATCTGGCCTTTCTGTATGTTTATATTTTTAGTCTTGGATTATTATCGAACTTTGACTGGATCCGTTCTGGGCAGATTGAATAAAGCATTTAAATAGGTCTCCATCGACTGATTTTAAAAGTTTTTCATAAGTGTTTCTGGCATCCTAAGCGAATTACATATCCATGATTCTCGTTGCACAGTGGTTATATTGGTGATCAAATCGTATAAGAATCAAAAAATTTGCCTTGCTCCGTGTCAATTAGGTCGTGTCATGATTCATTGAGATCTATTTTCATATCCAACTTGTGAGCCTCGCCACAGTCCATGTTGACTATGTCTCTCGAGGATGGACTATTTTTTATAGGTTCTAAGAGCCGATAGTATTGAAGAGTTATGTTCTATAATGGGGTATATAATTAGTACTATATCAACAAATAATTTAAGTGTAAATGAGAACGTAGCTTAGCTGACCTTCCCTTTGGCTGCCCTTAACCAAGCAGTTCAGCTTCTTCTTTGGAAATATGGGCCACAATAACACGGACTCTGGCCAAAAAATCGTAGGGTAACCGACTTTGCGAATTATAACCGACTATAAAGGGGAATCATACCACTTTCAAGTGATATGTTACCTCTGTAGCGAAACTTTGGCTACCTGTAGTAGGGTTTTCCACAACAATACCACTGAAATGGATTTGATGATCGCCTTTAGATAATGGTCTTAGGAAAACCCAATAGCCATCAGATACTGATTCAGACGGCCCCTCTTTTACTCCATAGATGTTTAGTCGTGGAAATGTCACATTAAACAGGGGTGACTGTATTTTATATTTTTCCAAACTTTGCAAATCCTTTCCATCAATTGACGCGCTGACATGGGCATCTTGTACACCTTTAATAGCACACAAACGTAGATCAGATTCCGTTTTTTTATCTGGATATTCAGCATAAGAACACTCCGAGTTAAGTATTGGAAACAATATTGCCTTACCAGAAGGTATGGTGCATGTACGTTCAACGTTGCCACCAAAAGTACCCGCAAGGAACCACGCATTCGGATTGGATTGACTCTGATCACAGTTTTTTCCAGTTGAATCATCAGCTGGACTACTTGACTTAGGTATGGAGAGCATCCACTGCCACCACTTAGTTGTCCAATTTCCTAATCCTAGCCCATAGGGATTGGAGTCCACAGAAAAAGTGCTAGAATTTAAAGTATCTGATTTTGCGGGTTGATAAATAATTAACAATGTCAAGAAACCAAAGGCGAAAATAACTATAGGAACAAATTGATAAAGATGTAGTCGGATATCACCAGGCATATCTATACTCTAGATAACATGTTAACACTATAAGAATTTCTGTGGCAGGACAGTTCAAATGAGATTAATAACACTTTCTAATAATTGATGATGATCAACCTTTTACGTTGCGAAAATAATACGATAGTAACAACCGTTGACATATTCTAAACAGAATCGCTCAGGAGTGATCAGTCCTAAAAATGGGCGTTAGAAAAGTGAATCTATCATTTGACAACAAAACAATTCTCTTAATAATGTGTTTTATAATTACCATACTAATTATAGACACGTCAATAGGTAAAATTATCGATTTTATTAGTTATAATCCATCTATTGATTGGAAGATACCACTATTTACACTCGCATGTTGCGTATTTGTTGGTGGACAATACATTGTCTTAAAATATGTAGAGCAGAAAATTCATGAAATTAGATTCAAACACGAAGAGCTTCGGCTCAGATTAGTACATAAAATAGTAAGAATAATTCAATATATCCTTGTTGTAATTGTAATAGTTATACTCTTACAGGTAATATTGCTGTCGTATTACAATATTATATTTCTTGTCACAGCTATCATAATTACCTACGCATTAGCCATAATTTTAATGCAATTGCTCGCAAGACGGTTTTTTTCGTGGTATAAATCAAACAAGAATATTGTGATTTTATTATATGGAATTTCATCTGCTTTAATAGCTGTAAATGCGCTGTTGACACTTACATTTGTAAGTATCACATTGTTAACAGATAAGCCTACATATATCTTGCCGCATGTAGGTGGAATGATACCACATATTGCATCCGGGTCGCTAATAGATGCAATCAATAATACTTACATTATGACTTCTATAGTTGCCTTTATTGTAACTTGGACTGCCACTGCTATGCTCCTACGGCATCACTCCCACAAGACAGGCGCAATTAAGTATTGGATTATTGTTAGCATACCGTTGGGGTATTTCTTGAGCCAATTTATAGACCTCTTTCAAGCCGTGTTTGCCCCTTTACCATTAGATCCTATCTCATCTCTAATTATATTCACATTAGGTTTTACATTAAGTAAGCCAATAGGGGGAATTCTATTTGCTGTGGCATTTTGGGTGATTGCTAAAAGCATTGCTCACGACAATATTGTAAGATCATACATGATCATTTCCGCATTTGGCTTTGCGTTATTGTTTGTATCAAACCAGGCTATAGTTCTTGTTACAGCACCTTATCCACCTTTCGGCCTCGCAACAGTCTCATTTGTTGGGCTAGCTTCATATCTCGTTCTAATCGGCATCTATAGTTCAGCTTCTTCTGTAGCTCAAGACGTGGAGCTACGTAATTCGATACGAAAGTTTGCTATTAGCAAATCAAGGTTTCTGGACACGATTGGAACGGCTCATATGGAGCAAGAAATAGAGAAGAACGTTGTAGCAATAGCGAAATCCCATCAGGATATGATGGAAGAAGAGACTGGTCTAAGATCTTCGCTTAGTGAAGATGATATTAAGGAATACCTAGAGATGGTACTTAAAGAGGTAAAAAATAGTAATAAAAAAGACGATAAATGATAAGATTGTCAGTCGCACATGATATTACCACGGTCTCATCCGATTCTGAAGCTTGGCGTGAAGTTTATGCGATTATTTAAAACCATCAGTTCATAGAAAAAAATGAATTTGATTTCCGAGTTCACTGACAGCCATCAAATTTTGTGACTGAAGGGAAAACTGATAGACTAATTTTCCTTGTCAAAATACCAGACAATATCACAAATACCTTGTGCATATTATTAACTTATGAAAGTTAATAATAAACATTTCTAATAAACTATGTTCAGATGAATTGAATTTCTTTCACTTCTTTGAACTGTCAAATTGACTATCAGATTCAATAATTTTTTTATGTAAGGAAATGTTCCCTGATTCAATTTTAGGTAGGTCCTATGATGAACCCGATTCCAATGTCTGATTTTGGAGTATAACATCCGTGTTTTATTCTCGGCTCCCATTTTCAAAAAATTCCTTATACGTTATTCATTTTCTTGCTCTAAGCGGGTTTCTCCGAATTCGGGGAACCTTCAGTTCTAGAGGTTACCAAATGTTGCAAATTATGTGTCGTAATTTTGCAACATATCTTGATCGATAGTATAGTGAATTCTTTAGAATTGGTGACATCATTTCTGGATCTGGAATTTCAAACTTCAATGACTTATCAGAATATTGATTTAGTGACTTCACTTAACTAAGTAAGTCAGACTATTCTACTCCTAGGTATCATTAATTTCCAAATTGAAAAATTTTTAACTATTTAGATGTAATGTCTTGTTTCTTAACTCTTCCAAAACATATAGGAATATTTCCGTATTATCTTTTCCGGTATCAAAATATATTACCATATGAAAGGATGTCCGCATCTAAACCCTAATTCTCGGAGTAGGTCTGGTATGACTATTCCATAATCAATGTCGCATGATGGCGATTCGAAAGATATTTTACCCGTTTCGGTTACCGAAGAAAGATCTAATGCACTAGTTGAATCGACTCAAGTAATTTCGTCAAATCAAACAGACGAATAAATAACTCATTAAGAACTAATTAATATAGTTCTTCTTTTATATTACATTAATATGAAAAATCATGGCAAGGGGACGTATACCCATTGGTAGAAACTTACTCTCGACAAGAAAGTCCATTCAATAAAACCTGGCCAGATTGGACCGCAGCTTGGTGCATATGGTGTTTCCAACAGCCATTGATTTCAAATCCAGCAAATGATAGTAATGGGCACAACTGTTGCCAAAATCAGACTGATAAAAATGTGTGGTATCTCGCGGGTACATTTGGAGGACTTAATGGCACACGTGGTGGTCATGTCGAGCGTGCGTGCACAATATCTTCTCAATTGGCTATTCTTTTTCCTTCAGTTGTAAAAGTTAGCTCGACAAAAGAGTTTTCTGCAAGCACAAAACCTACTATAGAAGTTTTGCGTCTTTCAGCAAGTACCGGCGAGATTGATAATGTGACAACCAATGATGTAAACGTCGATGGAACAAAATTAAGCAATTCTCAAACACCACGGGTTCAATCTCAATTGTTTAGCTTCTCTTACCCAGAAGTAGGTGCAGCATTTGAAGCAGACAGTGGTTTCACAGAAGCCTTCTGTGATGGTCGCTGGGTTTTCTTGAAACCGCTCGACAAAGGCGATCATACTATTTCCTTTTATGCAGAGCATCCAGAACCGGGAGGCGGAACGTTCGTTGTTGACGTAGAGTATAATCTGAAGATTACATAACATTTTGAATTCTATCGCACCTCATTTGTCCAAATTAACAAGGATTCATCTAATTAGCTAAATTTAACGAATTATATATTATGTAATTAAAGGAAGTATAGTCATGACTACAGTTTCTATGAGGATATGATTCTGGATATCTCAATGTCAATTCGGATTCAAGGGTTAAGTTCTATAATTGCTAATGATTAACGTTGTAGTGATAATTAGTCAAAGATGCAGAAACTTAGAATATAGGTACATCTAAATTATTTTGTTCATATGACTTATAACAAATTAACAGAGGATGAAAAAAGGGTTATAGAAAGAAAGGCAACTGAACCAGCCTTTGTTGGTAAGTATGACGATTTTTATCAAGCTGGTACTTATATTTGTCGTAAATGTAATGCCCCTCTTTTTTCATCCAAGAGCAAATTTGATGCCGGTTGTGGTTGGCCAGCTTTTGATGATAGCTTTCCAGACGCATTGAGGCGAGTACCTGATC
>DATBFR010000057.1:0-23392 GCA_036558405.1 Nitrososphaeraceae archaeon
GCCACACTGCCGAGAGCTTTTAGTCTCGAGAGCCCTTTCAGTCTACGGCTTCCCATAACAATAATATCAATCTTGTTACTTTTTGCGAATCGCAAGATTTGATCAGCAGCAGACCCATATCGACATTCACCAGTTAATCGCAAATTATCATTTTCTATTTCATGCATCTTGGTCTCGAACAGCTTTTCCCATCCCATTTCAAGCTGTCTCCTCAAGCTTCTTTTTGCCCTATTTATCAAAATTGCGTCACCTCCAAATACTAGCGCTCGGGGGGTAGGAATCCCTTCAATAACATGAAGCAATATCAGGTCGGCATGAAAAGCCTTTGCAAAATCAACTGCTTTCTTAAATACTCGATCAGACATCTCTGTACCATCATGGGGCACTAAGATCTTTGCCATTTCATTCTGTCTCTCAATACCGACATAAATTTCAATAATAGTCGATTAAAGACGGATAAGTTGGTATCAACTCCCATAAGAAAAAAATAGATCTGACACTGATACTATTCTGTTAAAATAATGTCTGACTCAGACGAACACATATGTAGTGAATGTGGAGCCTCATTTCACTCAACAGTGGAACTCGATAAACACGTCAGGATCAAGCATCATTCCATAGTACCTTAGCAGAATAGCTTCTTGCCAATTTAAATTGGCAAGGAGTATGGACAAACCTCCCATCTAAAGATGCCAACTGTATAACTCACAGGCACAGATGATATCAATTCAACTGCTTAATTCTATGATGATACTGCCTAATTTCCAGGTTGCTTGGTTAGTCCGGCTACTGAGCCTTTTTAAAATTCCCGAACTGATGTCATAGACATATTACTTAGTGTTTCGTGATGAATCTTTTTCTTCATATAAAGATGGAAAGAAAATCCATCCTACCCAAATGAACTATGTTGGATCTTGGACAGCAATAGGATTAAAATGTTGCCAGGCAATATTGCTCCAGGCTCGAGTATTGTCATTGTCATTCAGAACAGCTAGAGAAGTTGAGCGGCCTTACTTTCTTGTTGAGACTTTGAGAATTAGAAGGTCTTTTTCAGAACAAATTGTTTCCAGATGACCCAGCTGCGCTATGGCATCTAATTCATCTGTACCAACAAAAACTTCATTTAACCCAGCTGGAAGAGATCGCCTACCTACCATAATTTCATAACCACCTGCAACTTTGTCGACTCTGAATCCTCTTTTTACGAGTAGCTTTTTAGATTTTTCTAACTTCAATGTTTGAATGAGATTAGGTTGCTTTCACTCCCTTAATTCCTTTTACTTAAAACTTGATTTAATCGATTTTTTTTGCCATCTTAAACAAGAATTTAAGGTTGAGTCTAAACCATTCTTACTTCCGGAGAATGTTGATTGCTAAATTCTGCCAAGCAAAACAATCATACCTAAATAGAGCACATTAGGATTATCTAGTGCACATGGTAAAAGCTACAAAGAAAAGGACATCCAGGATTCTAATAGCTGTTGATGCTTCAGAATATTCAAAGAAAGCATTCGGATACGCGTGCATGCTTGCAAAGTGCACAGGTAGCCACTTACAAATTCTAAATGTGATCGAAGCTTATGTCAATATAGGTTATTCTATATCTAAGGAACTTGAAAAAATTAGTAAGGAACTTCTCCATAAGTATGAGGAGAAAGCTAAAAGCTTAGGAGTTGAATCGATACAAACTCTACAATCCAGGGGAAATCCAGCTGAAGAGATTTTGAGGGCCGTAGGTAAAGAAGATATTGATACTGTAGTGCTAGGAAGTAGAGGCATTTATAGTTCTTCTAGGGAATTCATTTTAGGAAGTACGGCGTACAAACTTGCACATTACTTGAAGTGCACTGTTATAATCGTAAAATAGTAACGTCATTAGTTCTTCAAGAACTAGCCAGCCATTGGAGACTGAGAAAAAAATTAGTCCATCAAAAGAGGAAGACGAATCAACTAAAGTATTCGTTCATTAAATGCGCAAATGCACATGCACAACATTGCACTGTAATCCTATTTTTTAAGAATTAGAAAGCAGAAGTGAAAATGTGGTTTTATTCAACCAATACTGTAAAGAGGCAGGATCTAAAAGTGAGATACAAGCGTATCATAGTATCTAAATGTGGAGGTCCCGAAAATCTTCAGTTAATTGATGAAGAAATTCCCGAACCAAGTGCTGACGAAGCGCGTGTAAAAATTTTATTCACAGGAGTATCACTTGCAGACATTCTCATGCGCGAAGGCGTTCATCCAGAATCGATATTTAAACGAGGACCGTTCTCTCTCGGGTGGGATATCGTAGGCACAATTGATAAGTTAGGTGAAAATGCTGCTATATCTTCAGCATGGCAGATCGGTGACATTGTGGCGGCCTTGCCAATTGTCGGGGGGTATGCACAATATTTGTGTATTCCTGCCAATCAGCTTGTACCCGTTCCTGCTGGAATGGACTATGCTGAAGCAGTTAGTATAGTACTAAATTATACTACTGCATATCAAATGCTATTCCGCTGTGCTCAAATAAGATCTGGCGAACGAATATTAGTTCATGGTGCAGCAGGTGGAGTTGGAACAGCACTTCTCCAATTGGGAAAGTTATACGGTCTGGAGATGTATGGCACCTGTTCTCGCAGCAAGGAAAAAGTAGTAATAGATCTTGGCGCCAAACCGATAGACTACAAGTCAGTTGACTTTGTTCAAGAGATTTTCAAGCTGACCGGTAATGGCGTCGATGCAGCGTTCGATGGATTTGGTACAAAATCACTACTGCGTTCTCATAAGACACTTCGCGCTGGCGGTAGATTGATAGGCTACGGGTTCGGCTCAACGTCCAGAAACGGACATGGTCGCGTACACGAAATAGTATCAAACCTGGTAAATTGGATAAATGTATTGACATTAAATTTGAAGCCTGGTAAAAGAAAGGTTATCCCTTACAGCATTCAAACATTGAAAAGACGTAAACCAGACTGGTTTCGCGAAGACTTATCCACACTTTTCAATTTGCTCAAACAGGACAAAATCAAGCCTATCATTGCCGCCCGTATTCCGCTAGAAGAGGCAATCGAAGCTCACCAAATGCTAGAGGCCGGATCAGTCACAGGTAAAATAGTGTTAATATGTAATTCCCAATAGTGCTCTAAACAATAGAGTATCAATTAATGGATAACTGAAATGAAATAAGAATAAATCATGTGTTAACAAAAGTTGAATCAGTTAATCATCATGATGATTTTGATATAACTTGATAAGTTTTGAAACCTATCAAATTTGGACGTATTACATCAATCTTCAGTTAAACGCACAGTTAATCATACATGGAAATCAAAGTTTTATCAAGATCAGCTTCGAACTTATTTAACAAACCATCGAAACTTTCCTTAATCTCTCTTACTCTCTTTTCAGTTTCCATCTTAAAAGCTGCTATATCTATTGCTGTATATACATGATACCATCCTCCCTCCTTGAGTGTCTTTGTGTCCTTCTCGCAGATCCGAAGATTTACCAATTTCTGTAGACATCTAAATACAGTGGTTTTATCCCGGTCAACTTCTTTCGACAGGACATCTAACGTAGTAGCTTTTTTCGTTGCTATAAGAGCGAACAGCAGATCAAATTCCAAAGGAGAGAGGTCGTACATTAACATTATTAGGTCCTTGAGTGAAGCGTTCATTCTAGTTATGGATGCAATGGATGCGGTAGGCAATACCAGATTTATCTCTCAAGGCATTAATAAGTATTGCTATGCCATGGACGGTATTGCGATGCCATGCCAATATCACAAAACTATTAATATGGGTGCCTGTAAATAGACTAGAGTGTCACAATCAAGTTTACTAATACGTGAAAATACCAGTTCCCAAATCGGAAACCAGAGCATACATCAACTCCCTGAAGTTTCGCTGGTCTTCAGAGCTTTGTCTGATGACAAATCACTTACCTTATTTAATACAATTGCTTTGTCTCCTGGAAATAGTGACTTTCTTGCTCGAAATCTGGGTCTTACTAGAAAACAATATTACTCAAAGATGAATCAGCTTTCTAAAGAGGGGCTGATCGCAAGAAAAAATGGAAGGTACTACATAACTACCATGGGAAAAATAATCTACGAGCTACAGAATGTAGTTGGAATTGCTGTGACCAATTATTGGAAACTAAAGGCAATTGACACTCTGCGAATTCAAGATCAACTTCCTGAGGACCAGATAGCTAAACTGATAGACACACTCGTAGAAAACCAGGATTTGCGTGATATCATATTAAGGAGGTAGCGGGCCGTGCTATTACTAGAAGTTGCTGGACCTGGAATCGCCTCTGTAATATTATTGAGTTTATTAATTGCTTTGGATAAGCAAACAGATCGAGGTTTGGGTTTTACAATTACTCGGATGAAAGCTTGTTATCCCTCAATTTATATCCCCTCCAAAGTAAAAGTATACCCACTATCCCAGTAATAAGTCCACCAACTTCAAATTGTAGAGATGCTTGAGATTGTCCGTGCAGCCGACTGTCATTATAGCCGCCAATAAAAATGATGATACCAACTATCAATAGTATAAAACCAATCCCGATCAGGACAATTCTTTTTGCTTGATGGGGACTAGACATCTCCGATCAACTCAATGATATTATTAACACTGTCTGTTTAACAAGCTGTATAGGATTTGAAAAGGCAAAGACTTGGTTTACCAACTGATGTTCCACGTTATAAGAAGAGTTCCGTTAGTCGCATTATTAATCCCTTCACTGATTTTCATTGGGAGGGTTTGAGAATGAGAATAGGTTACCATACTATTACCATCATCAAGTTTTAATTCCTAGCCATAACGGATACAGCAATGCCAATGGTTTTATAGACTCGGCATTGGGCGGACACGAGTATACTCCTAACTTCGTGTATTTTTTGGCAAAAGCGAATACTGTTCACCTGACAACTAAGACAGGGCAATGTGAATAAGTTACCACTCCGGAGGCTGTGCTTCCTAATAACATTCTCTTAAAACCTGACATTCCTCTGGTTCCAATGACAATTAGATCAATGTTTTGTTTTTCGGCATAATTCACTATCTCCTTAATTACGGAGTCTACAGCAACAAGCACTTCAGTTTCTATTTTTATAGCCTTACCGTACGACATTTCCTTAACCTTGTCTAGTACCTTTTGGCCCTTGTCCATGGCAATATTCACGATATCTTTGAATGGTCCTAGTGCACTGGAAGTCAGATAACTTCCATCATATTCATACCTGATGTTCGATGAAATGACATACAAAACTATAAGGCATGCCCCATGTGTTTCAGCAATATCAATTGCTATTTCGGCCGCATCCAAAGATGGTTTGGATCCGTCCACGGTCACCAAAATTCTCGTAATAAGATTATCAAGATTCTCCTTGGACATCTGTTGGTCTATATGTCGGTCTCTATTTCTGTCTTGACCTCGGCGGGTAAGTCTATGTATTCATTCAATCCCATATTAACTCGTCTTTTTTTACAATTATCGCATTGATACACTCTTTTTCCGCGAATCTCTCTAAATTGATCTGCAGATTCTTCTTCTAGTACGACTTCACCCGTTGGTTTAAGATACCCATTTTTGCATGTAAAACAGCGATCTGACCGCTGGTTCATGAATCTTTGTAAATTAAGCTAGTGATATGTGTTTCCTATCAGTCCGTTGCTAAAATGAATTTTTTTAATCTTAAGATCTCCTAGAGTATCTTGAATTAGCCAAATCTAAGCTAGTACAACTCCCGCAGTGTGGTATAAGATCCGCACTACTTCCTTACTCGTGACTATTAAAATTATTAGACACACATAGAGAAACTGAAAGAGGAAGGACTCTAATTATATTCATGCATTATTTTTTAGCCTTCAGGCGCTCTATTTATCTTTTAAATAATTCCAAGGGGCTTTTTAGAAGTTATAATTGGAGCCGAGACAATAACCAAAGAAGCTAATTTGGATTAACAGCTCAGCAACGAAGGACAGTTACCAGAGTACAGAATACCAAAGAACTGGGCATGGAATTGATCTGATGGAAAAGATGATCCAACCATCAAAAACCAGAGTTAAGAATGCCTGTGAAGATATGGATAAACTCAGCAGAGATACTAACTCAAGGTTGGGGAGTGGATCAGTTATAAACCTAACCAGTGTGGCACACTATAATCACAGAGCTGGGACCTATATTTTGTCAGAATGCTTATCTGAGATATAGTCTTTAACTAAGACGTGAATAAATGTTGCGTTACGGTGTTGTTGCTTTTGAGTGTAACAGCTTCTATGTTTATGATTAACAATGACGCTTTCGCAAGAACTGAACAAGTCGTAGATACCAAGAATAATAATCTAATAATAAGCCTAAGGGCACCTGATAACTGGAGCAGTGGTAAACTTTCAATGACGGTGGTCAATTTAGATTGGAGACTTGGCGGTGTGTTCACTACTAACCTTGCAACTAAATTGTTTGGTCCCGCCAATCAATCAATTGCATTTTTTGCCACTTTAAACACACCATCGATGGCGAGTTTTGCAATACCATTTGCAGAAAAAATTGGGTTGATTTCATTGGCACTCTCTCAGTATGTAACTATAACAGGCGAATCCGACAAGACGCTTAGCGACGGCTCATCGGCACATCTGTACAATATATCAGTAAGCACTGATCAGCTTCGAAAGCTGCAGGCTCCGTTGGATAAACCACTTGATGCTGTATTGATAACCATACAACAATATGGTAAAACGTACATCGTCCTCTATGCAACTGAACAGGGTAAAATGGGCCAATACCAAAGTACTTTTGACAACATTCTCAACTCGGTGACTATCGGTACGGCGTCCTTCCTAAAACCAACCAGCACTATCGTACCAGACTCTCAAATTGAGAATGGCAAGGTGAAATATACCAACGACTCTGAAAATGGCACTGTCAATATATTAAACACTACTACGGTTGGTAATATGACGGTAACAAAATAACAAACATTAAACTTTAGCTCTATCCTACAGAATAGGGAGAAGGAGTGTTAAGCTATGGAATCTCAATTTCTGAACTGGGCTGTTCTTCAGCATACCCTCAAGCTCCGTCATTTTGAATCTAAAGCAAGAATTTTCATGCAGAGCCATGAAGGACGACGAGACGGTTATTATTATCTCTGGCTCGCGTTACTTATTTCAACATTCTTAGCTCACCAAATCTAATTACCAACTATGAATTAACCGTCCCTACCATACTTGAATAAACATTACAAAACTGTTGAAATTTACCAACATAGGAGAACCTCTGCAAAAATGACTTCCGCACAGCAATGGCCGCTAAACCGGAGTCAAATAATTCACTTGTCGGTTCCTTCTGATATGCCAGCACGACTAACAATACATATGAATATGATTGAAGAAAGGTCTCCATTAAAAATAATATGGTATTTCCGATAACCATGGTATGCATGCTCTTCGATGTTAGTAATATTACTTGAGTATGAAAGGGGTCATACTCGGTTGCAATAGAATCCTAGCACCTTAGGATAACAAGATGCCACCTCACCGATTACCATAATTGCAGCTTCAAAGAATTAGGCTGCGGCTATATTTTTTGAGACAGAGTTTCGAATTACAATCTTGTCTAATGTGTCAGAAAGTAGGTAATTATCTCTTAAAATATCTTTATAAGCTTTTTTAAACTGTTCAATTTTACGATCTATTAATTCGTTAATTGATTCCAATAATGTTCTTTGTTCTTCAGAGGACCGTAATTTTTTGTTTAATTTTAGACTGGATTTTGCATCCTTGAATATCCTGTAGCTTCCTATATTTCCAAAAAGTGCCCTCAGTGCCACTTTTTCATTCTCCGTTAGTTTACGAATAGTGGCTTCCATGCTCAGATAGCTAGATTCGATGCTACGTATATACCACAATTGATCCAAAACGGTTTGGTATGAATTGGAATTATCTAGCTGATTTGGTACGTGATACCATGATTGCTGATTATATAAGGAGAGTGCCGGTACGATATAACCTTCCTTCAATAACCTTCTGATTGCTTTCTGTATGTATACTACATCGTACTGAAAATCTCCGACAAAAAGTGGGTATTCTCTAATTCCATTAAGAAGATTCAAGACTTGTTCTATCGAGAATCCTTCCTCTTTGTAATAGTAGTATCTACGTAGTTTGTCTGCACCATAATTGGTGTCGACTAGTTCAATCATTCTTAGCATTACAGGCGATACGGGACAGTATATGACTTCACAGAAATTAGATCCATCTGCTTGCACACGAGATTCAACCTTAAGTTTCGATCTTGCTGAGCCCAGACGATTCAAGATATCGTCAAGTTTTATTTCTGAAATCAGCCTACCTTGATGAAGATGATGGGAGAGGATTAAAAATTGGCAGAGAGACCGCAATTTTCTCCGGTTGTCATTTTCGTCTGCGCCCAAGACACCCAATTCCCAAGCTCTTCTCGCGCGGTTTGTTATGGTATAAATAGTATTAGATCCTCTTTCTTCTTTTGAAAGAAATCTGTCTTGAACCATTTTGTACAGATGATCTCTGAAAACAGTGTGCGACGGGTGGAAGCCTGATTTTGCGATCGTTTTATAAAGTGTCATATAGGCAAGCTCACCAGTTGTAGTATTCAGAAGGGTAACGATAATGGGATCAAAAATCTTTTCTCGGTATTTAAATATCAAAACAGTAGTACGAATAGTACCTTTTATTATTAAGTTTTAATGGAATAACTCTAAATTGAAACAAAAAGTACTCGATTACAACAGAGCATTGAATTGGGCATCTTTAATTCAATCTGCATCTGTATTACAATCTCTATCGCATGACCCCCCAACTTTTGCCCATAATAGAGAAGATACGGGTGCACCCATCATCTCTTCTGCTGACCCAAAAAAAATACTAACGGAAAAAATTAGCGAGAGGATTTCTTATGGGAGCGATAATCGCAATGATCAAAGTCGTGACTTTTCTCAAGTTTCCAAAAATTGCGACTTTATTAAGGAACACTATATAGCACAAGTAACTCCCTCTGATGCAGTTGACTACCTGCGGAGATATGTTGACAAGTGTAGGAAGATTGACTTTGCGTTCAGAGTGGTAGAGTATGGGATTGAAGGAGGGATGGGGGTATAATGAACTCTATGATATCTATGATGGTAACTCCAAGATTAATATTTCTTAAGTCTGAATGCCACATTTCTATAATGGCCTTCATCTTCACTACATTTGCCCACCATCATTCTTATCCCAAGCAGGAGTCTTTAATCAAGATTTGGCTAAGATAAAGCGAAGGAGCAGTCAGGATCTCATAGATTGGCGTAGATTCAAGGTTATAGAGCAAAGAACTAAGGGTCATACTCAGTTTGAAATAGCTAAAATGCTACAAGTCGGCATTGGTACGGTAAATAGAGATCTTGTTTTCTTTAGGAACCAAGTCAAAGAAAATAACGCAAAATTCATAGAAAAAATTCAGAGTGAACACGAAAAAACCATGATGGGCATAAATTTGGTGCTGAAGGAAACCTGGATCGTTGCTGATAACTCTAAGGATAACAGAGAAAAGCTGCATGCTTTATCCTTAGCGAAGGATTGCTACGCTCTTCTTGAACATCTACTTGCTAACGAACAGGTGATTAGTGATGCCATGAAATTTGAATCTGAATATAAGAAACAATTACGGGTATCTACTACTGCAAATTCTGCTCTAGCTTTTGATACAAAATTAAGTTCTGAAGAAAAAGGCAACAAAGGAGATATTGCAAATGACATTCAACGACCTGAAGAGAAAGATAGAGAAAGCACAGAGGAAAAGAGCCCAATCAACTAAACGATTTGAGCTCTGGCAAGGAATCCCTTTCTGGATATGGGATTTAGAGGAGCACAATAAAGAATACATTAGGAACGACGGTATGTGTTGCTTTAATCATATAGTGGGGCTCCCTACAAAGGGGGGAGAACAAAGGCCTCTTTATGATTACCAACGGGAACTCTATGATGCCCTAATGACTCCTGATTTCCCTAATGTTAGGAATGATACGGTAAAGGACAAACATCTATGGGTTAAGAAGGCAACTGGACTAGGTATCACTGAATTTATGTTGAGATTGATGGCATGGCTCTGTCTTAGAGATGAGAGCTTGAAGCATTCACAAATGTGTATAGTAACTGGACCTCGAATTGACTTAGCGATCGATCTTGTTAACAGAATGAAAGAACTATTCAGAGGCAAAATTGAATTTGATACAAAAGAAACAGTTATCGAGCCTAACAAAGTGAGGATAGAAGCATTTCCATCACATCATTTAGATACTATGAGAGGATTAGCTAACGTATCCTTTATTCTTCTTGATGAGGCTGATTTCTTTCCCAAGAGCCAGCAAATAGATGCAAGACATGTTTCGGAAAGATATATCGCGAAGTCAAATCCATATATTGCGATAGTGTCTACTCCAAACGCCCCAGGCGGTCTTTTTGATACAATGGAGAGGGAACCAGAGGATAAATGTCTATACAAGCGTATCCATCTTGACTATACTCGTGGATTGGGCAAAATTTATTCAGAGCCCGAAATTAACAGGGCAAAATACTCTTCAAGTTTTGAACGAGAATACAACCTAAAGTACCTCGGTACTATTGGTAACGTATTTCATATTAAGGATATTGACGGCGCAATAACAGACTACGATACTGAAGATGAGTTCATTAACGAATGTTCTCCAAAATCGATGGGGATAGATTGTGGGTTTGGATCATCACCTTTTGGTATCGTTGTTACAAGATTGGTAGATGGGAATATACAAGTCGTTTTTGCAGATGAATTCCAAAGGCCAGACTACAATGAAATGCTATTTAAGGTATTAGATTTACGCTCAAAGTATCTGGTACAAAAGATATTTGTTGACGGAGCAAATCCCGAATTTATAAGGTCACTTAAGGGAAAAATATCAGAGCGCAGAGATCCCACGGTGTTTATTGAAAGGTCAAAGAAACATGGCATACCTCTTGAAAATTATATGGATATAATACCAGTCCAGTTTGTATCAGAGCATAAGACAATGATTACGCGTTGTAAGATGATATTAGAGAAAGGCATTTTACAAGTGCACCCCAAATATGAAAAACTGATTATAGCACTGAGAACGGCCATTGAAGAAGAGGGAATATTGGACAAAAATTTAACCTCGTACAATGATATCTTTGATGCCTTTAGGCTTGCATTAAAGTATCATAAGTTTACAAATTTATAGTACCATATAAAATCTGAAGATATATTATTTTTATATTTTCCATAGCTGTGCGATGATTTTCCACTACTTGAGCCTTAAACTCGAGTTGTTTCCATTTTTTCCCTTAATGTATCAGAAAGCCTTATACGGAATGTGTTTACGCATCTTGAATTACCCTATTTGTACCACAGAATTACTGTTTATAGGAATCATATAAAATCCATACATTTGCCTTTCTGATCAAAAATCATTCGCTCGCCACGGTAAATTTACCCAAACCTATGAATCAAAAAGTGTGATATTCATATCCAAGAAGATAAGGTTACGGCGCGTGAAGTTTGCATAAATGATACAGGACGCTGTCACTAATGGGATTTACGACCAAGATTATTTCCCAGCGTCAGGAACTGATGCATGTAACCTGCTTAAGAGAAACAATATGGCCCCAGCTGGTACAAATAGCGTAATCAAAAGTAACAAATAATGTACATCCTCGGGATCAAGTGTATAACCAACTATGACAATGCCATAAATTATAATAACAACTGATGGAAGCACCATTGCAAGTATCAGTATTCTAAAGTATCTATTCATGGTATCAGTCATTCTAGATGAGTTTTGAATACTCAAACCCAGAATAAATGATGAAGTTCCCAACAAGAGCGCCACAACTGTTAGGAGATTCTGCGTTACTGAGGTTGCAATTGATGCCGCACTGCTAGAGGTTTTTTCAGTAACCCCGAGGGTAATTTGATATAGGGGCAAAATTGACACAATTAAAGTTGAAATAATCAAGACTGAAATCTTCAATTCTCCATTTCTCCCGTAGGGTTCATAGTTCTTTTCTTGTAATAAAATGATGTAATCTTACCGTCATTTAGATTCATATTTAGACGAAATTCGAAATATTGTCGGTTTACTATGATAATTAGAAAGTACATAGAGATTACCGTCTGGTCCCACATCTATATCCGTAATCCTTCCTAAATTTTGTGCTAACCTTATATTATCAATATCTATTTTGTTTGCAGATGTGACATTGCTTGTATTAGATGACATTAAAGAAGTTCTGTTTTTATTTAAATCGAAATCATATATATCGCCCAAATTATATGAAGCTACAAATAGATCGTTTAGATATTTGTCACCCAATTGTTTCGAATCCATAAATTTGAGTGCAGTAGGTGCTACCCTACTTTTCCAGACAAATTCAGGTGCGCTATATTTGCCTTTTCCACCGAAATCGACTAATCCTTTTGACTCCGTGGAATTTGTCAAATTTTGATATGGTCTCATTCCCAGCATTTTATTCCATCCACCATTGAAACCTGGCTCTACAAGGTTAATTTCGTCCCCAGATGAAGGACCATCTTCTGTCTCCCATAATTTTCCAGATACAGGGTCAAAATCCAAACCAAAACTATTTCTTATTCCATAAGCATAGTATAGGTTTAGAGGGTACTCGGGTCCTAATAGTCCGTCGCCTACAGGATCTCCATTAATAGTAAATCTGAGTATACCAGCTCTCCCGTCCGGCTTGATTCCGTTGTTGTAATTCTGAGCCATTGTTCTTGTACTTGCATTTTGATCTCCGTGCATATCTCCTACTGTAAGATAAACATTATTGTCGGGACCAATTTGTAGTGCTCCACCGATGTGAGAATAACGGTTAGGTGTACGACTTGTAAATATTAATTGTGGATTTAGTAGTTTGTCGTTTATTAATTCGTATCGATAAAGCTTGTTATAAGAAGGATTACTTGTAGTGGAATTACTTACATCACCAGCATTAGATTCTGTATAGTAGAGAAATACGTATGTTCTATCATCCTTATTTAGAGCCGCAATCCCAAGAAGTCCACTTTCCCATTGGTTGGTTACATTAAGATCCAGTACTGGTTCAGGCATTAGCGTGTGATTCGTAATTCTTAATACTTTGCCATCATTCTTATTTAATACAAGAATGTCATTATTTTCTAAGAATACAAACTGAGTGAATGAGGTTAGTTCGTTTAGTTCTGGCGTAGAATTTCCCACATATACTTTTTCCAATTTCAAATTAGGGTCGGCAATGAGAGGTTTAATCACAGCAAATGAAGATTGTATTATGGTTGTTGAACATAGCAATAAACTAAGAAGGACTAGCGATATTGCTAATATTGCAAAATGTATCAATTGACCAATTCCAAGTTAATACCAATCAAATGAATTTAAATTTATATTTGAAACGACTCTTGAGTTTCAGAACGGGGTAGCTGACAAATTCAATCTTTATAGAATTAAAATATTCATCTTAACAGTATGAGAGGAAATAATAAATGAAAAGAAAGTTCATAGTTTTAATTGCTCCTGCTGCAATGATTTATTTGAGATTATCCTACGTCATGAATGCGAACCTAGAACAGATCATAATTTGAGGCAAGATGATATTGATTTTCTGAAAGATTTGCATAATAGTATGAAAGTCGCAACCTCCTAAAGTCAGCTGTTCAAATTGATTGACATGAGATTTAAGATCATAACAATTGCTAGTTTTCAGGCAATTACAATTATTTTTTGTCCTTAATTGAATTCATGCATGGACCTGTAAGCGCACACCTTTGTTCTCAATGTTCAGTCATGCACTTGTAGATTTGTTAGTCCCCACTAGGAAGCTTCACCAACAAGCTTGGAAAAATCAAGAGTTAGATTTGCAATTATTACTTGTGCCGCGTTCCTTCCTGGAGCCATTGATACCCCTGGACCTGGGTGACTTCCTGAACCACATAGGTAAATATTTGGGATCGATGGGACAGTATACCCAGCTAATTCTGGTATCGGACGCATGGAATACTTTTGGTATGGAACCATTGCTCCGCATGCGAGCGTACCACGTACCGATGTGGAAGGCCGCGTTTCAAAATCAATAGGAGAATATACAACCATCTTAAGCATGATTTTTTTCAAGTTTGAAATGTACATTTCTTCTAACATATTAATAATTTGATCAGCGTATTGTTCCTTGGTGTTTTCATCCCAGGTGGGACCTACATAGTTATTCAGTCTTTTATTCTCATCTTTATTTATGCCACTAGTTTCAATCTGATTGATTTTGTAAGGAACATTCAAAATGAGAAATTTGATCAGGTGTTTTCCTTTTGAGGGAACCCTGGTTGGGTCGCATACAGAATCATTACTCATTATAGCCAGTGGTTGGGAGGGTAACCTTCCACTTCTACATTCATAGTAGATCTTCGCGAATTGGTCAATGGTATTTTCTGAAAGGTGAATTTGCGAAGATCTTGTTACTTCGTTCCCGACGTAATATCTGGGTGGTCCATCTAAGGCTACATAAATTGCCATTATTGCATCTCCCCATTCAATCTTTCTTATTTTATCAATTATTGTTTTTTCTAAATATTCTTCACCTATATGTTTGAGAATTAAGGTAGCTGGATCAGTGCTGGATACAACCAGTTTCTTCGCTCCTATTTCTTTACCGGTATCTAGTTTTACCCCAATAGCCCTTGAATTTTTAATTATTATTTTTTCGACATTTGCGTTTGTAATTACATGACCTCCCTTCGATTGAAGATATCTCGCTAACGCCATAGTTAGATTCCCAAATCCCCCTTTCACAGCATTGTTACCATAATCTTGCATCACACTGGCAAATAGATATGACAGTTCACCTCCTCCTGCATCGTCCGGAGAAAGTCCAACGAATGATGCAAAACTACCAAACATCACTTTAACCTCTTCAGCCTCAAACCATTCGTCAGCCCAAGAGCGCATCGACTGCAGTGTTTCCCTATATATATCGAAGTCCTCCATGACACGTCCTGTTCCCCTTTGGTTGTTGAAAGGTGGAGAATTAATTGAAGAAACAATTGATTTCTTGTTTGCTATATATTTGTCAAACATATTTTTCCATGTTTGAGCGTCTTTTTTTGAGTAGCCTTGAATACTCTTTAAAGTATTATTGATATCTCTGTACATACTGATGTACCCCCCGTTCTTTTTCGGAAACACATGCGAGTATGAGATCTCAGGGCGTATTAGTTCAAAACCCCAATTCTCTAACTGAAGCTCTTTTGGAGCAGGAGATAAATTAGCAAGTTGATAGCCGAATGCGTGAACGTCAGATTTGAACCCAGGTAGTGTAATCTCTTCTGTTATCGTCATACCTCCAATGGAACGATACTGTTCTACGACTAGTACTTCAAGACCTGCTTTGACTAGGTAACATGCGCAAGTCAAACCATTGTGACCAGCGCCGATAACTATGGCATCATATTCAGTGGAAGACATTTTGCAGTAATGGAATTGATTTACTATATCCTGTCAGTATTGTTAGTATCGAGTTATCTTAGATTGAGTTATTGGGCTCCAGCAGGAGTGGTGGTGGTATTTGCTGCATTGTTTTTAACAAGGTATCCAATGTCAATCAAAAGGTCAGTAGCATCTGGGACGTTCCAATACTCCGAAATTGTGCCATTTGTTATTTTCATGAACTCTGCCATCTTAAAACTAACATGCTTACCTGTCGGGGGAACACCAAGGTATTCACCTGAATGAGTCCCATTTAGAGTCCACAATACACCTACCATGTCACCATCCGCAACAATCACTTCTGGCTCAGCTTTCATATCTGGAAAGGCGGTCTCAAAAGCCTTAGATATATTTTTGAGATGCTCCTGATCTGTTACCTTCTCATTGTGGATTGTAGCATTATCTACAAGATATTGATCTATTTCTTGCTCGGTGTTTAGGCCAGACTTTGGCAAATTAAGGACAAACTTTTTGTTCTCTTCTTCGGATGTTTGATTGTCCTGTGCTCGTAGCTGCTGGAAATTTAAAGGCAAAAGAGCTGCCGAAGCAGCAACTGCAATTAATACCAAGCACAGATAACCTTTATCGTGTTGCATACATTTAGCCATAGAGTTATTTTATTTAAATTTGATCATTTTTCTGTAGTGACGTATTTTCATAAATAATATGATTTTGATCCATGTTTTACATTATACTTATTTTGAAGACAAATCTCTCTACTCTCCCTTCCAATTGATCTAAGAAAATGTTTAATACAACCTAGGGAGTAATCCTTTCCTATGAGAAACACGGAATCAACAAACCAAGTTATTAATTTCCTAATTAGAATAGCACAGGATCCGAACTATAAGACTCGATACGAAGAAAATCCAACCAAGATTCTAGATGAAGCTGGCATCCCAAAAGAAAAGCAAACGGAAATAATGAGTGGCGATTTTCAAAAGGTTCAAGGCGCGGTAGGTATAACTAGTGTCTGCTATATGCTGACACATTCAGATAATTAGTTCTAGTTACCCAAGCGGATGAATGTACGCAAGAAGGGCTCTTTAACAGTTGTAGGAAGCGGAATAGAACTAGTTCGTGATGCCACTACAGGTACTCGCATGGCTATCGAACAGGCAGATAAAGTTTTGATGCTTGTTACTGACCCAGCTAACGAAATGTGGGTTAAGAAATTAAATTCAAACGTGGAATCGTTGTTTGATTGTTATGTTGATGGTAGACCTAGACTTGAGGCATACAAGAAGATGGTTGAGCGTATTCTCGACAATGTTAAAGCCGGCTTCAATGTTTGTGCGGTCTTTTATGGACATCCTGGCGTTTTTGTTAACCCTTCGCACGAAGCCATTCGTATTGCCCGGACTATGGGTTTCAGTGCACGTATGTTGCCTGGAATATCAGCAGAGGACTGTTTATTTGCTGATATTGGCCTTGACCCTGGCAAATATGGGTGCCAAAGTTTTGAAGCCACGGATTTTCTTGTTCGCAATAGAAAGTTCGATCCGAAGTCTCCTCTGGTATTGTGGCAAATTGGAACCATAGGGGATTTATATTTCCACAAAAATGGCTGTACCTTAGAAACTGCAAAACATGGCGTTCGGATCCTAAGAAATGTTTTAGAGAAGCATTACGATAAAGATCATGAAGTTATAATATACCAAGCTTCTCATCTTCCTTTATGCCAGCCTAAAATTCAGCGTGTAACTTTGATGAATATTGAGGACGCAGATATAAACGCCGCCTCAACAATGTATATTCCCCCTAATGGTCCACAAACTCAAGATGAAGAAGTAATTAAGCAATTAGGTATGGTTAGAATCAAAAGTGTCTAAGTATGATTGTCTTGATCGTTTATTTTCTTAATGCTCATTGTGACAACTAGTAAATTTGCAATATAGGAGCTGGAGAGTCTAACGAAAATAGGTCAAGTAATAACAACTATTAAGATTCCATTATAAATCAAAGACTCTACAATAATATTCCATTCATAAAATCAAATTTAGATTTTTACCATAAATCTGTTTTCTCGTTTTTTATGGAGACCTCATTCAAACCTTAATTATACTTTATTCAACAAAAGTGATTCCGAGTTGGAGCCCCGAGTTAGTACGCTCTTGATTATTCTTACGGTATCATTGATTATTACAGGCGTGAATTCGACTCCTTCCATATTTACATCGATATTTGCAGATGACAAAAAATGTAAGAACAATGATGACAACAACTGTAACGAAACAAAGAAAAAAAATCAAAAGGCATCAAGTAAGGTACACTGTGAAGTTGATACTGAGATCAAGGATCATAATAAGAATACCGTAGTTGAACCAATTGACTTGCAGTGCAATAGTAATAGCCAGAACCTTATAGACAGTAATATTCAGCCTCGAGATGACGATGGTGAAGGCGGTTTTCCTCCAACTGCAATTACACTGGACCCAACTTCAGGACCCGCTGGTACTGTTGTCAACGTCTTCGGCAGTGGATTTGATCTTAATGGTGCCCCTATTACAGTAACTTTTGACGGTAAAGTTGTAGCAACAACTACTACTGATAATAATGGCAACTTCTCCACCGATTTTAAAGTATTTACACCAATTCTGGGCCCACAATCCGTAACTGCAAAAGCATTACTCAGTACAGCCTCATCAATATTCACTGTGACCTCTGGATCACCTGTCATTCAACTCGAACCAACCTCAGGACCTAGCGGCACATTAGTAAATATTACTGGGCTTAATTTTAGCAAGAATTTTGGCGTTAACGTACTTTACGACGAGAATATTATCATTAGCAACGTGGGTACTGACGGTCTTGGAAGATTTTCAACTACGTTTACAGTTCCCGGGGGTGTTGACGGACCACATGATGTTACAGCTGCAGACCTGTTTGATCCAAATCTCGATGCAGGTGCTCAGTTTACCCAGACAGCCTCAGGTACAACAAGCACAGCGGGACAAGAATTCTTGCCATTTTAGTTGTTACTAATTGCATCTGACAATGAAAATAAGAGAAGGATGAAAAGAGCGAGAGATGATACGTTTCGATCTCGCACGATGTTAAGCTGACCGTATTAAATTATGTCACAATATAAGTGGGTCTAACTTCATCATTCGAAAATTGACTGGAATTTTTACTCGTTGGGTTGGATCTCCCTTACACTTAAATCTCTAAAATCCCAGATCATGTCATCTGATCTATACGTCGTAATAGGCCCACCATCTGTAATAACGTAATCTTTAGGTTTACTGCAGTGTGCACTGTCAAAGACCAAATCACTCGCTTTAGCATACCAATGACCATCATCTATCAAGTCTGTTACTTTTATCCACTTCCCAGTTGCACTATCGTCCAAATATGATTCTAGTTTGACAGCGCTGTCATTCTTTACGTTATACATTACCACTTTCCACCCTATCCACCGACCGATTATCGAATCCGTGGCTTTACTGGCTGCCCTTTCATTCGTGTATCCGCCGGAAAACCATATCTCTTTCTTCCATCCTACATGCCCATCAGCATAAATTCCGCCCATATATGCAATACCTTCACACGGTGTGTGTGAGTTGTGTCATCCACCGCGGGCATACCAAGTAAGATCATAATTCGGAGTGTTATTTTTCATAGTAATAATCGAATCTATGTTCGCATAACCAGTTATCTCTACATTTTTCCAATCCTCTGCACCTGAGGGTGTCATAACATTCATCCGCACTTCATCAAAAAACTTGCCACCGACCTGCTTTCCTCCAATTCTCCATGAACCGTCAGGTTGCCTGCTAATATTGGATTGAAGATCAAATATTCCATCGCTGAGTGGATTTTCCATATTGATAAACCACTCCCTTCCTCCTGGTTTTGTGGGATATACCTCCTTTATTCCAAATTTGTCAACCATTTTACTTGAAGTAAATGGCGAAAGTGGCATTGAACTTGACGACAACAATATCAAAGCTAGTAATATCACAGTCGCTATGATTGCAATGATAATAATAATTACATGTTTCCTATTCTTACGGATGACCATCTATATCCCGATATGATTCATAAACATATAGAATGATTTGAATTAGTCGTGGATTCTGAAGGCATGTAGATGCGCCATAATTTAACAAAATCATGTCGTTTGGATTTGTCATATATTGTTCTTCATGTTGAAAATAACTCTTATTTACCAATGTTAAGTAATGGATTAATAAGATCAAATGCATAAAACAGCCATGTCACGATCAAAACTAAAAAGACTGGAGTTTAGCGATGTGCTTCTATTGGCCCTCGCTAGGAGCATGAAAGATATTAAAAAGTGCTTAAGGGGGGACATATCATGAGCGAACATCTATCGATGGAGCCTGAGGTTATTGCCAACCTATTCGAAAATCCAGCTATTATAAAAATAGTGATCGTTTTAGATTTAAGGAGCCTTTCAATTTTGGACCTATTAGAATATGGAATGACCACTACCCATGTAAATTATGCATTGGCTAATCGCATAATTCAGCTTGAAAAAGCAGAACATATGCCCAATGAAGAAAGTAAGTCAATACGTATTCTCCAAGTTGGGGGAGACTACTATTATGAATTTCTAAACAGTAGGGTTATGTTAACACAATTTGGTCTCTATATTTTGGATTCCTTAAAGTGCGATCAGGAGGTGTACAATTCACCAAATAGACCCAAAGAGCAATACCCAAGAGGTATTTCCCATTATCTTCATGTTTAGATTAGAACATGTTTTTTCTTGATGGCCAGTCTAATGGACGGCTGTTATATTACACCATCAATCTTGCAAGCGATCTTAAAAGAAAAGGTGTCTCATATGAAATCTGATATTTTCTCTAACTTCTGGAGTCATAACATCTTCGATCTTAAGGTGATGAACTTTGGTCAAATGACCCACGATTTGCATCAACAACTCTTCCTCCGTTTCGCCTCTACCAACAAAACTACAGCGCGTTCCTATTTCTCTACACTGCAGATCTAACATGTTACATACTAATACGTAATTTTTGTATTTAAGTCATGTGAAACCTTGTTAATTTTGAGTAACCATATTGAACATTGTTAATTAAGCTTGATTAGGACCAAACGCTCTTAATAATGTAGGTTAGATGTAAATTGCCAGAGAAACGTTTGATTGTATTGTCAATTAAAGGCCATCTGCAGGAGGAGTATGTCAACAGCAATGTCTAATCATTTTGAGGCACCGGAATCAAAAAATAACAACAGTATACTTGACTTGGCTGATTCTTTCATTAATCAGATGTTGAATATGACAAATATCCTTACGCTCTTATCAGTTTCAAGTCTGGTCATGCTAACAATTGCATTAGGTCTCATGATATATCTCGTCTATCATCCTCTATTTGCAAACTTACTAGCAACCAGCAACGACCTTAGACTCACGCTAAGTATACTGACGGTAACAATTATTGCAATATTTTTAGTAGGCATAAGCAATTCAATAAGACAATACAGAATCATTGATAGTTGGAAAAAGAGATATCAAAATTTCATTCTTATAAAAAATGAACTGGATAAAAGAATTGAGGCAAACCTTACTCATGGCAGTAGATAGATGATGAAGATTTAAGAATCCTATAATTTGAAAATTAATAACTAACAAATAATAGACATAGAACATTAAGGCAATTTGGTATGATTAGTCATCAAAATAGTTTCTATCTTTACTGTACAAAATATAGCTGTAGTTGGTAAGATTAATTGAAATATATGGAAGGATTGTGCCACACTGGTTAAGGGTGAGGCACCACCCAATTCTATCTAGCAGCGTGTGAATTAGTACCTGTAAGGGTCTTTATCTTTGCAAATTCACATTCATTGCCTTCAGGAGGATTTAATTCATCTCCTGCCACGCATACAAAGTAAAGGTCGCCAACCTGTATGTTTCCGATACCTGTAAGTCTATTAAAGCTAAATGTCTTGCTTACAGTTTTGCCATTATCACCATTTATTATTGCATCTTTGAACTCTCCTCTTACCATTGCTACTACCTTCAATACATCTGCATCGGGTCTATCTTTGAGTGGCACTTTAACCTTAATCTTTACGGTATTTGATGAGGATGATTTTTCTGCGGGCATAGCTCTAAAGCCATCTATAGGCACCGGGTTACTTCCATCTTCATCTTGTAAGTCGCCTTCATTACATTTGTACTTTGAAGCCTTACCTGTGCTGTCCTTAATTACGTACCCGCATACAAAATATTCATCATGGAATCCAGCTGTAACAATGTCATCATTCTTTTTATCGAATGTGAAGGGGATAGGAATATCTATTGTTCCACCAGGCGGAGTTGGAATTGTACTAGTTTTCATAACTTGTGTGAAGCCATTAGCTGAAGCAACAACCTTGTATTGAATCGGGCTCTTCAACTTTTTAATATGGGAGTTGGAATCAAGTGAGAATTGGTCAGCAGCATGGACAAATATTTGTCCCTGAATCAGTATGGACATTACGAGAACAATAGAGATTGCAACTGATGGATAAAATTGCCTAGTCATTTTCACAATTCCCTCCTGTTTATGGCCCAAACGGATTCACTAATCCTGATGTCATAGGCATACTGGTATCACTTTGTTCAACCACATTCCGATCACTTGATGCACCGGTATCACTTTGTTCAACCACATTCCGATCACTTGATGCACCGGTATCACTTTGTTCAACCACATTCCGGTCACTTGATGCACCGGTATCACTTTTCTCACTTCCAATACGCTGACCCTCACTTTCAATAGTTTTTGTATCCGGGCATTTTCCACTCTCGTGTTCATTACCGTTACTAACTATTGGGCACTCAGAAACTGCAAATTTCAAGTTCGTGTCTGCGGATGCAAGCCCAAAGTTAGTCAAGCTCAAAAAGCTGCCTGCTACAAGGCTCCCAATGAGTATTGATATATAACTCAATTTGTCTTTCCTGACCATTTAATTCAATGGTTGAATTAGATTTGGAATATATACACAGTATGAAGGATTCTCAAAATAGGAAACATAGTTCATTTCTACTACAAATTATCAACTAAACAATTCATATTACGTACTTCATTGCTACTTGTTATAGTCCAGATTAGCACCACGCATTCAATGAGCAAGTTTTGAAACCAATGAGATTAATTCTGGTAAATAAAATATACCTATAGATTTTCTATGACAATTAAATAGTCAAAGTCAGACTATCATTTGTTAAATCAGATCTATCGTATGATTGACTGAGTTCTTATTTGTTGAATTACTCGGTCTTTAAGGATTTGTTCAAGTCTACTGTTTTTCTCCCTTGATTAGTAACTCAGTAGGTTTTGCTGGACTTCATGTTAATCGTACAAATCAGACTTACTTGTGTAAGCCTAGATAGTCTTGTATAGTATTCATACTTTTTCTTGCTTGAATATAGAATATGAATGATAAGCCACTCACAGCTATACCAAGGCCTAGATACAGGTAACTAAAATATGGAGATCTAGCAGATGCCTGCTGACTTTCTGATAGGGCCGAAGTTGATTCCATGGGCATACTCATATTCATTTGCATATTGTTATCATGATCCATGTGTTCAGCTCCCGAAGCTGCAGTATTGGTATTGTTAACCGTCGCGCTAAGTCTATAATTAAGATCATATGCGCTTAATCGTTGAACTGTAATCTTCATATCCCATTCACCTGGCTGGCTCAGATACCCTCCAACTATAGAATACACACCAGGAGATGTTCGCTGCAATTTTGCGATTATAGGTCCCAAACTACCATCACTTTTTTTGAATTCCATAAATACTTCAGAAATTTGGCTAGAGTTTTGGCTTGCCTCAGGTATGGTAACAGTAAAATTGTTAAAGCCAAC
>DATBFR010000058.1:0-127934 GCA_036558405.1 Nitrososphaeraceae archaeon
TTTACATTGCTAATAGGTGGATTGAAGGGTCGTGTATTTCGGTAATTACACTCTTCGCATTTGATTCTAGCATGAGTTACTAAGCGCTCGTTTTCTGCATCGTTTTCACTATCGTTAGGAATGGAAGTCATCTCCAGGTTGCCTCCCGTCTGCGGATCTTCTCTTCCTCGAACTGTCGTTGTCGAGCATTCCATCTAGCCTGTTGGTCTCTGTAGTATTGTTTCCTATCTTTGGTAAATTGGTCAAACTGTGCTTGAATGTTACGCAGTAAGGCTTCTATCTTTTCTAATCTGGCTAGTTCTTCAGGCGTCATGTCTACTATGTCCGACGCTCCACAAAGTTAGCCTGCTCATCCCAGAAATATCGAAACCGTTCAGACTTGGAATAGGGTTTACCCCAGGGCCTAGTATTATCAGACTCCCAAGTATGTTTCAGACTATCTTGCCAGAAGGGTTCACTTTTCGGCGGCTGCGGCTGCGGCTGCGCCTGCGGCTGAGGTAGGTTAATATTCTTTGATAATGTAATCTCTGGTATCATAGGAACTGGTTACTCCTGTGGTTTCGTCGTCTGTGTTGTCTGTTGGTGCTTGGTGGTCTGGTAAACCACCGGCCTTAATTTTCAATTATTGCTTCCCGCATGATTGTTTTAAGGTCATGCTTACATTCCGGCACTTCCGCTAGGTGTTCGTTAATTACTTTCATAAGTTTGAGAGACCGAGATATTTCAGAATTCAACTGACTAATCTGAACGCTCCTTTTTTAATGTAATAAGTTCACGGACAAGACTGTCGTATGACTGATTCTTACGACATAGACATTCTAAATCTGCTCTAGTTTTCTTATCAACTTGAATGGTTGTCTTAAATTTATCAGACAAATCAATTTGTTATACAATGCCATAACACTTATAGCGTATTAGTAGCACTAATCTAAATTAGTAACGATATGATTTATATAGAACGCAAAGACAAGATCCTTGAGTATATAGGTGCAAATCTAGGATGCACAAAGACAAGTCTAGAAGACAATTTAGATATGGCATCAAGAACTGTAAGAAGATATCTTAAGGAGTTAATAGAGGAAGATAAGAAAGTTATCTGTATAATTGATAAGGTAAATCCACGAATTCACCATCTTTTCCTTAATGATCCAATTAAACTTGCTGTAATGAACCTGAAAATGTCTAAAGCAGAAGAATTGATGAAAAATCAAAAGCATATGACGAGGTATACAGTAGCGCCTTTGGTGAACGGAGGCTTCGCAATTGCCTCACACGATGGTTGGCCCCCTGTTATGATACAGCACGGGGTTGAGGAAAGCGTGAAAAATCTTATAGAATCAGCAAGTCGACTTAAGTCAATCCTGTAGCCTTTTTTATCTTCTCTAGTTCTAGCGCAAGTGATTGAATTTCAGTACGCTCAACTTCCAGTTTTTGCACTTTGCGCCTTAGCCTATTTTCTGGATTAATTGTTAGGTTGTCTACTGCCAATAGATAATTGGAAAGTAACTCTTCTTCTGTTTGCTTGCTATACAACTGGGTCATGTCACGGCCTGGTGCATGCCCTGTTAGTTTTTTGATAATAATGTCGTGAATGTTTGCATTTACCAGTTGCTTGACAAAGAACGACCTTAACCCATGGGACATCTTAACGTCTTTTCTCCTATAGGCAGTATGGTCCACTGTAGTCAACCCCGTCGCTACTAATAGATCGTACACTCCTCTATGTACTGCCGCACTTCTCCAAGGAAGAACGTTATTCCTGGCCTGTTCTAAGAAACTAGAGTCATAATCACGGCGCAATAACGGAGAGTTATCATCTATTTTTTCGCCTGCCCTACGCCTTTGATCTAACATAGAATCTATTTGGGTAGCAGTTTCTGGGCTACAAAATGTGAAATAAGAACCCTTACCCTTTAGTCCTTTATAGACAGACACCTTATACAAGTTATCCCTTCGTTCTAAGTGCCCTACTTTGATACTTTCTAATGCACCTATGCGTAAACCGGCTGATGCCATCAATAGTACAGCACATTTTAGTTTCGACGATTTGGCATTACTGATTAGAGTAAGAATTTGCTCGTGCGTATAGCACTTGGTGTCGTTAGTTGGAGTCTCTTCACCCATGAATCTCTTGAGTTTGCGCCAATTAATATCCTCAACGTCATTCATTTCATAGAAATTCTTGAGTGTTGACATTGTCATTTTTATGTAGGAGGTTGAAGCGTTCTTTTTTCCTACTAGGTAGAGAACGTAGGATTTTATTAGTTGCTCCTTGGCTTCCCTAGTTGAGACCATTAATGCGGAATAGTTTCCTTCTGGTATTCGGTGGAACTGCATGAACTTGTTCAGCATGTAGTCATAGCCTTCTTTTGTAGCCTTAGATCTAAGGGAGTTTATGAAGTTCGAGTATAGTTCTACGTCATTACTGTTTTGTGCTTGTACGCCTACACTGGACACAGTCTTTAACAGAGAAAGTTAGTATAATAATGATTCTAGGCTCACATTAATCTTCGATAAAATGATCATGCCCACGGTATCCCCCTATATCAATTGTTACATGAGTGAATCCCAAATCTTTCAGTCTGGTATTTAATAGCTCAAGCTTGCCAATGTCAAACAATAACGAAATCTCGTGTTCACCTACTTCGATTCGAGCCATATCTGTGTGGTCCCTTACACGGACTTTTCTTAAAGGAAATATAGATTTCACAAATAGTTCAGCCATATCAATTCGACTGATTCTCTTCTGAGTAACGCTATTGCCCTCAGATATTCGTGAAGCAAGACAAGAATTAGAAGGTTTATTATATGATGACAGTTCTTGATCCTTTGCAATTGATCTTACTGTTTGCTTGTCAATGCCGAGCTCGACAAGTGGACTTCTTATTCCCGCCTCCCTGAGTGCCCTAATACCTGGACGGTAATCACTCAAATCATCAATGTTGGTGCCATCAACAATCAAGTGAACGTTTCTTTGAAGTGCCTCAGAAACCAAGAATTTTGCGAGGTCGTTACGACAATGATAGCACCTCAAGTTATCGTTTCTTACAAAATTTTGGTTTTCCAACTGATTATACCTGATTATGGTATGATTGATACCAATTTCCTTTGCTATTTTAATAGCGGAGGTTAATTCATCTTTGGATAATGTAGCATAATCTGCGGTTACAGCAAATGCGTTATTTCCTAACGACTTATTTGCTGCTAGAGCTACAACTGCACTGTCAACTCCGCCAGATAAAGCCACCAAAGCACTATCGTGTTTTTCGGCAAACCAATCCATAATTCTGCGTAGATGTTCTTTTTCATTTACCAATTCTTAAGAACACTAGATCCCCAATGCTGTATTTATCTTTCGTTGAACTATTATTGAAGATTTTCTGAAGGGAATCTTGAGTTTTTGTGAGATATGTTTTATGTCTTCAAATTCGGGTTTCGAATAATCTATATTACCATTTTGATCTTTTGATATTTTAACACGGACCTTAAAAACCTCATTATTGATAGTTATGGTCTTAAAGCAAACGGATCTTCGGACTGTAATTCTACTTGTTTCTCGGACTCTGATCCCAAGTGTACCAGTCTCTGAAAAAAGGCATTCAATCACTGGTTCCACGTGCGAATTGTCTGTAAGAGTTTTAATAATAATCGCAGGTCTATTTTTCTTAGTTATGCCTTGAAGCAATATGACATCTTTAGCTCCAATGCGATAGAGAGCATCAATGACATTACCTAGAGTCTGCCCGTCTAGGTCATCGACATTAGTTTCAATTTCGTAAACAGATTCAGGCCGATACCTCTGATATAATTGGTCATGTCCTAACAGAATACGCACAACATTAGCGGATCCTTCTTTTTGATTGATACCTCCACCATATCCTACTCTATCAGGAATCAAGGCTGGGTAAGAAAGGACTGAATGAGATGTAAGATTCACAAGCATGGCGGCGCCAGTTGGTGTCGTAAGTTCACCATCCAAGAATCCAGCGACCAGATTGAATTCTCGACCTTTGAAAATTTCCAAAATTGCATTACCAGGGTTTGGTACTATACCATGTGAAAAATTAAGAACACCACGTCCAATTGCAACACTTGTTGAATAGATATTACAATCAAAAAGTTCTAAATCGCTCATTGCCAAGGCAGTGCCAACTATGTCAGCGAGAGTGTCTATACTTGCTGTTTCATGTAACATAACGCGATCAATATCAAGCCCGTGAACTCTTGATTCGGCAGATATTAATGATTTTAATGAATTGAGAACAAATAGTCTAGAACGAGAAACGAGATCCAAGGAATCGCAACACTCAACAGCAATTTGGTATAAGGCTGAGCCAGAAAGTGAATGATGTTTTTCCTCATAATTAAATGAAAAACTAGTGCATGAGATTCCATTTGATTTGCTATTTGTAAATTCAACTGAATTAATCTTACACCCGTCGATGTGACTCCCGCACAGGTATATGCCCTCTATAACTTTCTTCTTTTCGGCCCCCAAGTCTATCAATCCACTCAATAGCATATCCCCCGATATCCCGGCAATTTGACAATCGATAATCAATGTTCTAGACATAGTGTGTAGAGAGACTAGAAAGTTTGTCGACCGCCTATTAAAATTATGCTCTAACTATGTGCAAGTTATTTCCAATATGAAAGATAAAATTAACACCTTTACAGGAGTGTATCTGGCTTCGAAAGTTACACTATAATTAGTACAGACTAAATTAGCGAACGGTATTGAGCAATGATCGGAAAAAAATGCAAATTGGACTGCAGAATCATCCAAAAAAACTTCCCTAACAAAATATGCCTTAGATCGGGTTTGTAACTAACCTGGAAGGAGAAAGCAACTTTTGTGCCGAATGATTAAATGATGTGATCTTAGAGACGCAAAATTATGCTAGAAGCTTTTATCATTCTTTCCGATATTCCAATTTGCCAAATTCTTTACATACTTTTCCTTTTCTAAATAGACCTCTTCCCAGTAACGCATGCAAACTAATTTTTCGTAATTATCAACCTTGATAGATTCATCTAAAACAAAGTTTCTGAAAAGCAAGTCAGGCTCATTTATACCAGCAGTTGCTCTCATAGCACATGTGGCAGACAGACGTGGGTTTATTTCGAAAACTTTGTTTGCACCCTTTGAAATTTTCGATTGAATATTAACCGCCCCAACCGCTCCTAAAGCTAAGGCAATTCTTTCAGACAGAGTTTTCACATCAGAAAAATCGTCGATAAATGCCTTATACGTTTGACCATTTTTCAAGATTTTCTTAATTGAGATCGAAGATATGACGTCTTTGCCTAATTGATCTATGCACACGCCCGTAGTAAATTCATCTTTAGGACCTAAATATTCTTGAATAATAGGTTGCCATCCAATTTTCTCAATACTTGCTATAGAATGCTCAAGTTCAATTGAATCATGTGAAATACAGTATCCTACTGAACCATATCCTTCACGTGGCTTAACCACAACGGGGAAACCATGAGTACTCATAAATTTCTCTACATTCATAGGAAGCGCAGAATCAGGGCAAGTAAAACCTTTATTTCTCAAGAACTCGAAAGTTTTCCATTTATCACGTGCTATTTCAATCACTTCAGGCGGGCTGATAAGTATTTTAACACCTGTTTCTTTTTCAATAGCTATTTTGTCTTTGGTGATTGCCTCAAGTTCGGGGTCGGTTCCGATGAAGATCGCTTTAATGTTATATCTTCTTATTAAGTTTGTAACTGACTGAACATATTTTGGATCCTTAGCTTTAGGAACAATCACGCCTTTATCTACCTGATAAAGACCCGCGGATAAGTCTGATGAGTCACTTCCAATTATATTGTAATGCCAAGATCGGCCCTTTTTCATATTTGCCATCTTCAAGCATTTTATTATCGCCTGTCCAATTATGCCCCCTACGCCCGTAACCAACACACTTTTTCTATTCAAGTAATGCCGAGCATCCTTTTCGATTTCTAAGTTTTAGAATTACGGTTTGGGAAGGAAATTGGGGAAAACAAATCATCAGTGCTATGCAATGCGGATCTCCAGATAACCTCTATTTCCTTTATTCCAAAATTTACTACGTAATCTATTATGCATGGTTTTAATTCAATAGCGCTTATCACTTTCTTGGTTTCGGCAATTAGATTACGTATTTCTCTTTGATGCTCTTTAACTAAGAAGATTTTCTTCAAAAGTGAATCAATTGGCAAATTATTTTCAATCAGTCTATTCCTTTCCTTGATTAGTGGTAATATCACGGACCTTTCCTCTTCCACTCGTCTATATAGGTCATCAAGGTAACTTTTCATATCCCTAACGCTCGAATATTTAGAATAATGCCGTGCTTCTTCCTGTCCAATCCCAATATATTCATCATTGGACGGCCATAATATTGAAACTGGTGAATTTATATCCAATGCTTTAAACACTTTGCTAGCAACAAGTGTGTACCTCAAACTACCACCAGTTCCGGTAACATAACAAGAAGTGTTTAGCTCCCTTGATAACAACAACAAAATAGGAATAGCGCGCGGGGAAATATTGGAAATAATATCCGGACCAATTATTGGATTAGTCGGACTACCGAAATTCAATTTTATACTATTTTTGCATGCCATACAGTTTCCAGTTCCCATAATCATGCCAGATTCAATAACAAGAGTTGAAGGCGCCTTGCTGCCACATTTGCAATGCAACCAAATGGGAGCGTAAAGATAGGAATTGGAACTAAAGCCTTTTCGGACCCCAAATTGATCGAAGGTTTTTTCACAGTCTTTCAATGTCTCGGCGAAGCGCATATTATTAGAAATTAGGAATTTGTAGCCATCCTCGAATGCTACAGCCAAATCAGTGAGGTTTACAAAAAGGGTATCATAATCCCAAATCTTATTAGCAATTATAGACATCAAAAATGAGTTGAAATCTGAGTATGATTTTGCTCGGGATCTTGAATATTCTACAATTGTCCAAAAATCTGCGAAATTGTCAATGAATTTTTCTTTTTCCTCACCTAATGGGAGTGAACAGTTTTTTATCCAATTGCCGACTTGCCTCTCCCATTTTTCCAATATAGCGCTACTAGGCGGGGGACTATTAGATGTCATTTTCCATCGATTGTGAGGGGTGACTCCATATCTTAATTCAAGTATCCCATCAGAACTTTTAATGCTTGGCAATTCCGCCACGCGAGTCCAAAAGTCGCCCATGAAATCGTGATTAATGATAAGAAATAATGAAACAATGTTCTGACTTGAGTCCTTTCTCAATATATGAGACTTAAGTGCTTGGAGAAGAATTATTTTCTTAAATACGCCTCCATAGGCGAAGAGGTTTGGCTGATGAATTGCTATCAATATTTTAGTATCTTTAAGATCCACGAAACGAATAGAATTATTTACGCCCGGCGTTAAAGTATCTATTTGTTTATGAAATTTTTCTACTTGAGTCTTAAGTATTGTACGACATCTAATTTTCGTCTTGTCTGACGAGAATGAATTTAGAACATCTGAAGCAGCCTGATTCAAGCTGTATGGAATGCTTGAGATAAAATCATTTATTGTGGGGTCATCAAGTTTTTGGTAGTCCGAAAAAATATATTCAATTCCCTGATGTGTATTCATACCCGAGTAAGACGAAGAGATCAACAAGGACTAGAATTTAGCCCTATATAAACTTCTAGTAAGTATGTGAGATATGGTGGCCAAGTATTTTTTTGCCCTAGTCATTTAATTTCCTTCGTCAATCCCACTTTCTACATATGTAATTAAATTGTGGATCGAACAAAAATTACCGATGTCTTGTAGTCTGTGAGCATCGCTACCAAGATGCAGCAGAATTTTTTGTTTTCTAAATATCCGTAACCAATCTAGAGGAGGTCGTTTGTATTTGGCGTTTAGCTCAACCGTCTGGTTATATTTGTAGAGCAGGTCTGCTAATTCATTCAATTCGGCATTGTCAAGATTGAATGACTCTTCGGGGGCCAAATGCCCTATTGCATTGACGTACGGGCATTTTATTGCAGTTTCGAGAGCACGAATCCATTTCTTCTTATTACCGTATTTAGTATGAAAGCTCGCGACCACAAAGTAATTTGAATACTCTTCTGGAAAATCTATTGTCCCGTTTTCTAAAATTTTCGCTTCGAACCCTGTTATAATCTTTACCCTCGGTTTATTCGCTTTCGCCTTATCTATTGCATCTAGATAGTCTGGAATCCATTTTGAGGATTTCCTTACGTGTTCAGTTAATGCTATGGCGTCTAACCCAATTTGGTCGGCCGCCTCAATTACATTTCGCACTGAAAGGTTACTAGGACTGTGATCGTTAAAGTTGGTATGAACATGATAGTCTTCTTTCAAATTTAGCATTAAAAACTATTGAATATGCAAAGTATATATTGATAATTGTAATCAGAAAGGGATTCAAAGATCTTCCATTACATTATCATTGTAAAATTGTTAAATTGTGAAAAACTAGTGGTTAGAAACCCGTAAAACTTCTGAGAGATTCTTTACGGTTAATGAAAAATCTTTATAAATAGTAGTCTAGCGTATGACCCAGGTTACGAATTAGTTCTTTGGACAAGAATGGAAAGTTGACGGTTTTGGTTCCTGGAGCGGATGGCCCAGCAGGCATAAATACGATTAAGTCACTACGATTGGCCAATTTCGCCGGAAAAATAGTGGCATCCGATTCAAGCCCAATATCGGCCGGATTTTTCATGTCCGACGAAAGTGAAATAATTCCAGAAGCAGACGATTCACTCTTTTTGGACCGCTTAATGAAAATAATTTTGAAGCACAACATCTCAGTATTAATGCCTTCTTCAGGATATGACATTTATCCGTACAGTATGGTGAAAGATAAATTATTGAAGATGGGAGTGGTAGCCGTCGTAAGTGATAATAAGACTTTGCAGATCTGTCGTGATAAGCTTACTACTTACAAGGTTCTTTCTAGCAAGTTTGATCTCCCTTTTACCACAATTGATCAAAATCGAATACAGGAATTTCCTGTGATTGCTAAACCAAGATATGGTAAGGGCAGCAGAGACATATTGAAAATTAGTGATGATAAAGAATTGAGGTATATTCTTTCTAGATATGATGATCTTGTATTCCAAGAGTATTTGCCAGGAACCGAATACACAATTGACGTACTATCAGACCTAAAACAGGAACCTTTGATTGCCGTACCACGCATTAGGTTACAAACAAAAGCTGGTATTTCTACCAAAGGCAGGATTGTTCGGGATCAAAGGATCGAGGATGTTTGCAAAACGATTGCTGAATACTTGAAAGTTAGTGGTCCATGCTGCATTCAAATGAAGGAATCTAAAGAAGGTGTTCTCAAATTTGTTGAAATTAATCCTAGACTTGGTGGAGGAACTATATTCACTACCCTTGCTGGAGTAAACCTTCCAAGTTTGATTATGGATATAGTAGAAGGGAAAGAGATAGATATACCTCAGTTTTCTGAAGTTACTATAATAAGGTATTATGAAGAAATTGTGATCCGAAATGAGAATTTATTGAGTTCCAGATCCACGTCTCAATAGACTTCATATTATCTTCAAAGGTTTTTTCACATGATATGTTGCCAATACGGAGAGTTTCTGCAATTCTGCAAGGCCAAAAACCAGTGAATTTCATCATGATTACACAAAACCCGATTATCATTGCCACTGCAACCATGATTGCATCAAGATGAACCATCAATACACTACCGTATTATGATTTGTCTCGTAAAGTGGAGCCATAGTTCAGATTCAATCGTGCTACCCATCATCTCCAACTTCTATTCCGTATCGTAATTGCGGCATAAATCAAAAACCAAGTGTAAACAAATGTTGTTATAAATGTAAATAGAGGTCTGTACAGCATTATTCTGTCTCCAGGATTCCGTAATCTAAAATCTACTGCGTATATCATTCCAGTAAACATAATTCCACATATCCAATAAGCTAACGAAATAATATCACCCCTTAGGGGCAGAACAACTATGCTATAAAAAACAATATATGGTCTAACAAATCGCATGGCAGTCTGAATATAGTAAAGCAATGAGATTAAAAATGGCCGTTTCCAGTAAATTCCTCCTGTAGAAAATAAACTGCGAATAAAACTTTTCTTCCATCTTATTTGTTGTCGTATCAACGCAGGCAGAGTGGTAGGTACGCCTACGTTTACTCTTATGCTGCTACTGTATTTCACATTCCAATAAACTTTTGTTGATCTAGATTGATCAAAGTCAGGATCAGATGAATTCCTCATATGTTCTATTTCGTCTGATCCTGTACTGAAAATTGAGGGGTACTTTACAGTATCTTTCCTAACATTAATATCACTACTGGCCGATTGAACTGGACTTCCTAATACGTATGCTGTCATTCTTCTATCCGTACAGAATTTAAATTCTGTACCAAGAAATCGATCATGAGCCCACTGATGTATAAAATCTTGAATGGCAATTCTGCGATAAAAGCTCAGGGAACCAGAGCAACACGTGACCGACCCAAAACTACTTTCTGCTCCTTTTATCGCTCTACAAGAACCATCGATGTAAACATCTTGAAATTTCTGAAAAATATTACCTTGATGTGCCCCTCGTACACGACCGTGCGTGGTCAAAGCGCCAAGTGTTCTATCAGAGTAAAATACTTTTACTGCCTTCTCTACCGCATCAACTGCCATGTCACAGTCGCTATCCATGAATGCATAAATGTCACCTTTGGCGATCTCACTAGCTGCCTCTACCGCTTGCTTCTTTCCAACACTTTTCGATAAATGCAGAATGTGAAAATTCCTTGAGTCATATTCCCTGTGCATTTGATCAAGAATTTCGCCGGTCTTATCATTACTTCCATCATTAACTATTATGATTTCCTTCCTTTGATACGTCTGCTCTAGGCAGGATCTAACACAGTTCCTAATATTCTGTTCTTCATTCTTTACTGGAACCACGATAGTAACTAGAGGCGGATTTCTAGCTACATCAATATCGCTCACCTCAATATAAGGATCTTTATATCTAAAGTAGCTGAAGAGTATTATGTTGAACAAAACAAAACTAGTCAAGAAACTGTAAATGCCTATAACCATATCCACAACAAAAATCATGAAGTATACCTTAGCAGCTAGGACACAGCCCACAGCTGCAAGCAACAAAAATCTTACAAAAGTCTTCCGTTTGGTTAGCTCTGGTTTATATTTCTCTTTGAGAAGATTCATTTATCCTCACTCATTAAGCCCATCCTAGATATTCCATTATTTAGCTCCTTGCTCCAACCACTTCATTTATGCTATTCGCATATTAGAATATTGCCATAGCATCAATTGAAATCTTTTGTTGACACTAGTTTTGATAGTTTGTTCTGAGATATCAGAAGTGTAATGAACAACATTCTCAATTGAAAATTTTTCCATCTCGATATACAAGTGATTCAAAATCAAAATGCCTAAATCCGCATCATCTCAAGTTATGGGAGACATATTTTGATTATTTAATCTAGTAGATATCTTCATCCTTCAGGTTAGTAAAATGTCCCCAACGACTTCTAAATACGCTCACTTAGAAAAGAAAGTAATTCAATTGTGTTGAGATCTGATAAAAACATTAAGGATGGCGGCACATGCAAGTCCGGGAGCACGATTTGTATCGTACTAATGGGTAGAAAGATGTTACCAGTGTGATAATTTTACATTTAGAGAAAAATTTCATGGACTTATATCTGATTAATGAACATATATAGTATAAAATTATTTCTTAAAAGTGAGCAGTAATAGTTTACGGTCGTAAATGGCACTAGTTCGGCTACCACTTTCCTTACAATCCATAAATAAGTTTGCCCCGATCGAGTCACAAATAAGAAAAGCACTGGTAAGTATGTAGTTATCCATAGTACACGTAATTATTAGTAGTGACTCTAAGATATGGTTTAAATTTAATGCAAATTAAATTAGAACAATTGCATTTCTATAATATTCACGACATAGTCAAGATTCAGTCGGAAGTATCATTATACGAACTAGAATACTTTAAATGCGATATTCCCGTCAAACCTGACCTCCTGGTCAAGGTTTCTGATGCAATTCCTAGCCGACTTGCAACGAAAAGACGAATTGTGAAGCCAAAACCATGGGATACCAAATATCTCGCCTACTTTGAACATTTGGGATCGTTAGGTGCAAAATTTTCGTTAGACTTTTCAGACTTGATCGAAATTAATGTAAATAGTCTAATTTCCAAATCTAGAAATGTATTGTATGTTAACTTGGTGGAACCTATTTTGAGGTTCATCATGATTTCCAAAGGGTATGCACTTCTTCATTCCGCTTGTGTCGATTTTAAGGGACATGGCTTGTTACTTTCCGCGCCGCCAGATACTGGAAAAACAACTACCATTTTGAAACTTGTCAAAAACGGATATGCCTTTCTCTCCGATGATATGACTATAGTCAGTTTACCGAGCAACGCGCTTTGTTATCCGAAACCAATGACAATAAGTGCCCATACTTACAAGACTGCGGTAGAGGTCTCAAATAACGAGGCGGCTTCTAGGGTAATGAAAATAAGGAGCATGGTGCATTCGAAAGGTGGCAGAAGCTTCATGCATAGCCTGGCTAAGTATAATGTACCAATTTTCACCATAAACGCATTGGGTCAAAGGATCGTAAAACCCCCTAAATTTAAGATTGAATCACTATTGAATTCTATAAAGATAGAGAAGAACACGGTGGTAAAATCACTTTATTTTTTATCACGCGAAGGCAATGAATGCGAAATTTTAGATACAGAATCCGCATTAATGACCGCGTTAGAGAATAGTGATGATGCCTTCCTATTTCCTCCTTATCAGGATCTATTGGATCATATAGCTATAAAGGGACAAACTGCGAGTACGTTGTTAGCAATTGAGAGGCAAATTCTCAAACAATTTCTTTCTGAAATTAACTGCTTTGCATTGAAAAGCGATACTAGATCGTGGTATAACATGATTGCTGCCTATACTGAAAGTAAAGTAAGGTGAGCTGAAACTATCTATTGGTTACTTTTATGAAAATTAAGCTACTTCAAAGATCGTCACTTTGCGTATATTTGGGGGGTTACATTCACAAATTTCAGGTTGTAATATTATGAGGGAGGTAGAAATATATTTTCAAAGCAATCAGACATCATGAAGGATTAGTACTCATCACGGCGGGTAACGTAGTTGGTGCAGGTCTAACCGGATTGTTTTGGCTTGTATTAGCGGCTATCCAAGATGTGAGTGATTATGGACAAATAAACTATGTTATAGCTATAGGGTCACTTTCTGCGAGCATTTCTCTGCTAGGGTTGAACACTGCCATAACCACATTACTGCCAAAGGGGAATTTGCGCTTCGGGATTCAGGCTAACCAGTTAATCTTGATTTCCGCCACAATTTGCGCAATCATTGCCAGCTTTTATAATTGGATCCTGGTCTTTTTTGTATTTGGAATGTCATTTTGGATGATGACTTCCTATGAGTTGTTAGGAGAAAGGCAATATCGTAAATATGCTCTAAATGTCATCGGTGCACGAGGATCTCAACTGATACTTTCGCTCATTCTTTTCCACTATTTTGACACGTTGGGAATAGTTATAGGATTCATAATATCATTTTTCTTATTCAGTTCAAGATATTTTACCGCAATTCCTAAATTTAGTAAAGATTTCGGAGAAATAAAAAAACATTTTAAAACATCCCTCCATTTATATTCCTATAATCTATCCAATGCATTATTACTTTACTTTGATAAGATCATTATTGCCCCAATTTTTGGTTATGCAATCCTCGGATATTATCAGCTTGGTTTTCAATTTTTGATGTTTTTCAGTATGATACCAATTAGTTTCTACCAGTACCTCGTACCCGAAGAAGCTATTGGTAATAAAAAAAACAGATTGAGGGTTTATGGAATCGGTCTTTCCATTATATTAACAATTGTTTTGTTTCTTTTCAGTCCATATATTATTAAGTCATTTTTTCCGAATTATGTTGCTTCCATAAATTCGATGAGAATATTAAGTTTAGGAATAATACCCATGATGGCAATCGGTATTTTTAACTCACGCTTTCTTTCGCTTCACAAGACAATATATATCGTGATAGGTTCAGCTATTTATCAATGCTTGCAAATAATCTTGATGATATATCTTGGGAACAAACTCAATATTAACGGTATCTCGTTTGCGGTTGTACTTGCATTATCTGCTCAAGCATTAGTACTTGTGTATGCCAATCTTCATTTAAAAAAAGTCGAGAGTAAAAAAGTAAAACCCAGATGATTACCAAATGTCAGTATTATACTAATCTTTTCATATTACTTTCGGCCAAAAAATAATCTATCAATTTTATTCCTCAGACTTGTCAACAGCCCACGGAAACCATCGTCCTATAACTTTAACCCAGTCAATCTTATATGATAGATATATCATAGCGCCGATCACAATAACACTCAATATAGCTCCAATAACTAAGGGAATAGGTGAGCTAGTTTCTGATATTATTCTTTCAATAAATGGCTTTCCAAAATATACCGTACCTAAAACTATTATTTCATTTAGAAGGAATTTGCCGCTGAAGGTTGCTGTCGCAAATTTCCATGGGCTATATTTAGCCAACCCAAGTGGTATGTAAACAAGGTCATCGGGAATAGGTGTAAGAGCTGCAACAAAAGCTCCGCCCCATCCATACTTAGCTAAGACTCGTTGTAGTGGAAGCATTTTGGTCCTAATCTTGGGACTTAATATGTTTCTACCGTAATAACTAGCATAAAAGATTATTAACTTGGCTGAAACCGCTCCGATTGCGCTAAAGAGCGAGATCAATTGTGGATCTAAATTCTTATTGAATGCAGCTGTTATAAGAACTGGAAAGTAAGGAATTGGAACAAAGGGTATGATGCTTCCTATAAAGCTTATTAGAAGTATTCCTAAATACCCAAAATCATCATAAAATGCAAATAGATCTTCTATAGAAGTCAATCGTTACTCGAAATTAGATCCCATCAGGTAGTTCCTTAATACGCTCTTCCCATAATGATCTTCGATTTGGCCTTCGAATTACAGTTAATGCATATCTTGTCAGTAATTGAATCTTGTCCTTCAAATGGGATGAGCCTAATATCTGCAGAAGTCTCTTCTTTTAGTGTTTTTTCACATTCGACTTTACCACACCAATAAGTTGAGACAAATCCGCCCTGTCGCTCAAGAAGGTCATTTGCTTCATGCATGGTAAATGCTGTAGATGTTTTTTCCTTCATTCTTAACTTTGCCTGATTGAGGAGTTTACTTTGTATGTTAGCTAACATTTCGTTGATTTTGTCAATAGCCTCGGAGTATTGTATGGTGGTCTTTTCTGATGTATCTCGTCTAACCATCTCTAACTGTCCATTCTCGATATCTCTAGGACCCAAATTTATGCGCAATGGTACCCCCTTCGTTTCCCAGTCGTTAAACTTCCACCCTGAGGTGTACTCGTCCCGACTATCCAAGTGCGCTCTTATACCCGATTCAATCAATAGCTTCAGAAGATTACTTCCTACGGAAAGAACTTTTTCTTTGGAAATCTCTTTGTATATTGGAACTATGACTACTTGGATTGGTGCGACCTTTGGGGGAATTATAATACCTCTGTCATCACCATGAGTCATAATTATGGCGCCGATCAGTCTCCAAGAAATTCCCCATGAACTTTGCCAAACGAAATGATCTTGAGCGTCTCTGCCAAGATATTTGATATTGAATGTCCTGGCAAAATTTTGACCTAACTGATGAGATGTAGCCATCTGGAGGCATTTTCCGTCAAGCATTATAGATTCCAAAGTAATAGTATATTTTGCACCCACAAATTTTTCCTTGTCAGACTTGTATCCTGCTTCAGTAGGAATTCCTAGATAGTTTTCTATCAAATCTCTATATGTATCTAGAATCAATCGAACCTCTTTATCGGCCTCATCTTCTGTAGCATGGACAGTGTGACCTTCCTGCCATAGAAATTCCGAGTTCCTTATGAAGGGTTTTGTGGATTTAATCTCTGCGCGCAATGCACTATTCCAAAAATTTAGCTTAAGTGGAAGGTCTCTATGGCTTGAAATCCATTTCGCGAAAATTGAATATGCCAAAGATTCAGAAGTAGGACGAAGAGCGAGTTTTTCTCCTAAGGTATTATCACCAGCCTTAGTTACCCAGAATACCTCGGGATTAAACCCAGCAAAGTGATCTCGTTCTCTGGACAACAAAGACTCCGGAATCAATATTGGTAAGAAAGCATTTAGATGTCCAAGTTCTCTTAATTTTTCATCCAAGACCCCCTTTATATTTTCCCATATTTGATAACCATATGGCTTCATTATGATAAAGCCTTTCATAGGAGCATAGTCGGCCAATCCCCCCTTTAACACGGATTGAACATACCAGCTGCTAAAGTCATCTTTCTGAGAGGATGTTATTCCTATATCCTTATTCACGATAAATTAACTCAATTACTCGAATTCAAGACTTATTAAAAATCAATGGTTCACCTTTGCAAAAGACTTTTCCACTAATTCTACTATGAAAGTTACTGCAGACGTAACATTGGATAAATCCAACTTCTTTCTCTAGCACAGGGCAGTCAACAGCTTCAAGTTTCATTCGCTTTAACATCTTTGGACTTACCCCCTTCAGCTTCAACTTTCCTTTCTCATCCATCATTCCTATTTTCTGAAGTTCTGTTTTTGCCATACCATCCAAACTTACTGCCTTCTCAACTCCTTTAATAGGTACAATAAATTTTGCCTCTGGAATATCGCTCATTGAATGTGTATTGTAAATCGGAGTAATATATCATCTTCTCTATAAAAGCATCAAAATGACACAGTTTTGATTGCATCACAAATATTGTCAAATCTTGAGAGGGCCGTTTGCTGATAACAGCAGCGACTATGGATATCTCGGACGGGCACTATAGAATATTTTTCCCCAGTAACAATCTAGGCAACTGTAATCAGAGCTAACTAATCAGAAAGCCGAAGCCCTATTATTTTTGTCCGGTGAAAAATACAAATGCAGCTTTTCCTCTATTAGTAACTAGACATTTGATCAAATTTTATAGTTTTTATCATAATATTGATTCTACATTCTTGATACTCGTACCATGCTCTTTATTTTCGTCCTGCTGAATAATTCTAAACCGTTTGTGGCTTTTTGTATCATCTCTTTAATGGAGCAATTAATCAAAATGAATTAATAGTGAAAGTTGTCCAAAATAAAATCTGGTGCATCTGCCGAGGGAGATTATTACACACTTCCCGTGATTCTTATGTAACGCGTTGAAATATTTCAACAGAAAATAATGCAAACAGTGTCCATTCCCCTGTAAACTGTCTCCCTTTAGGAACTTTTTTACAAAATCATTTTATTAAAGGGTTCTAAAAGAGAGTTCAATGAACTTTAAAAATGCCGTTCTTTTTATGGTGCTTTTAGGACTGACTTTGAGCTTAATAGAAGTCCATTCTAGACTGTCGCCTTTTGCATATGCCCAACCTTCTATTAAACCAACTGAGCGGCCCAATATCTTATTATTGGCGATGATTTCGGCTACTCAGATATAGGCGCCTTCGGTAGCGAAATTTCGACTCCAAACTTGGACGCTCTTGCAAATGATGGTAAAATTTTGACTAATTATCATACTAATCCAACATGCTCTCCAGCAAGATTAGCCCTATTGACCGGAGTTGATAATCATATAGGCGGTCTGGGTTCAATGGCTGAGAAGCTAGCTCCAAATCAGAAAGGTAAACCAGGCTATGAAGGCTACATAAATGACAAAGTAGTAACCGTAGAAGAACTCCTGAAAGACTCAGGATATCATACCCTCATGACAGGAAAATGGCATTTGTCTGGAAGGGAAGTAGTTAATGGTACTACTCCTTTTGATAGAGGTTTTGAAGAAGTTTATTCCCTAGTCTCTTCGGGAGGGCAGCATTTTAACGCGGATTCTTATTACGCCAATGGTCATCCGATATTTATTCAGAATGGTAACGTAACACACAGAGATAACAAAACGTACTCCAATGATCTTTACACAAATAAAATGCTAGACGAGATCAAGGAGTTTAAAGGGGATGGGAAGCCTTTATTCATGTACCTCGCATTTCAAGTAGCACACAGCCCTTTCCAAGCTCCTCAGGAATTCATCAAAAAATACGAAGATGTGTATAAGGTAGGTTATGATAAGATACGAGAACAGAGATTTGAAAAGCAAAAGCAATTAGGAATATGGGCTAACAATATGAAGCTTCCACAGAGAATACCTGCCGGAATACCCTGGGATAGCCTGACGCCAGATGAAAAAGCATACAGAGTAAAGGTACTTGGTGTACGTGATGCAATGATCGATAACATGGACTACAATATCGGTAAAGTCATCAAATATCTAGAAGAGAGTGGGGAGTATGACAATACCCTTATAATCTTTGCCTCGGATAATGGAGGCAGCGAGCCTGTAGATATGGAAACATTTGCAGGACAGGCAGCTACTAAGGAGGAGACTGAGAAATTCCTTGCAGGATTTAATAATTCAGTAGAAAATATTGGGAACGCAGACTCGCTTGTTAACTATGGTGCAGGGGGATCTATATCTTCCGTTTCCCCCTTATCTTATTTCAAGCAAAGTCAGGGCGAAGGAGGACTAAGATCACCCTTCGTCTTAAAATTACCTAACGCCAACACCAAATCATCACCAGAAATAATAAAGGCTTATGTGAATGTCAGGGACATTACTCCAACATTGCTCGAATATGCCGGGGTACAGCATCCTAGTACCTTTGATGGAAAAATAGTTCACCCGATGATGGGAAAGTCGATAAAGGAATTAGTGGAAGGACATGTTGACCAAATATACCTTGATAACGATACCATTGCTCAGGAATTATTTAATGATACCTCCGTATTCATGGGTGACTGTAAGGCAGAAAAAATTGAACCACCTGCAAGTGATGGTAAGTGGCGTCTGTTCAATATAACTGCTGACATTGGGGAGAATAACGACCTAGCCATCCAATACCCAGGCGTTCTTCAAAAAATGATACAAGCTTATGATAAATATGCAAAAGATGTAGGCGTAATAGTTCCTTCTGAGCCATATGTTCCACCTGAAGTATACCAAGAAGGGGTAATGGAAGTAGATTGAACCTTATGCACGGAATCATATTGCGGCCTTGCCACAAGACAGTTGACATCACTAGACCTATGAACAATTGAATAATCTAGCTGTTACATCTGAATTTTAGAATATATATAGTTGAGAAATGTTAAAATTACAAAAAAAATTTGTGCTTATTTTTTTAATTCTTGTAGACATTTTTTAATTCAGACAGAGATTCATGTCGATAAATTAGATGCATATTCCATCGAGCTTAGAAATCAGGGTTATTCAAACAATGCAAATGTAGCGATAACTAAAGGGATTGATACAAAAAAAGTTAGGATGCAAAAAATTATCCAATCCAATGTATCTGAAACAATCAAAGAAAATATTATTAACCAATTATCTGGCGGCGTAAGTTACTTACAATCTTCGTATTGCCACTAGTATTGAACGGTACTGTGATAGTTGCATTAAGAAGGTTTATGAACGCTTAATAAGCAGAAAGGGACGGCTTAAGCTAAACGAAGCTTATTTATTACAACTACTGCGTTTAGACTGACATAATACGCCAAATTAAGATAAATTTATGTAAAAAATTTCCCAATACCATTTATCAGAACATTAAGTATACCTCTGAGAGTCTCTTAAAGAAAGTTAATATATTGAAAGAAGTTGAGCTTTCCATACACGGGTGGAAATGCTAATTATCTTTGACGTAGAGGGTGTTCTCCTGAATGCGGAGTATTTGCCAGTGTTGGCGCAAAAGATTGGTCCTACTAAAGAAAAGGAAATTTGGGATATAACTAAACAGGGCATTCGGGGAGAAATTGATTGGGAAGACGGTTTACGAAAACGAGTTAATGCTTTACGAGGGATTTCTTACGAAGACTGTTTAAAAATAGGCCATAATTTGGAAATAATGCCTGGAGCGAAGACGCTCTGTAGCGCTTTAAAAAAAGCGGGATGGAAAATGATTGCAGTATCAGGTGGATTTACACTGATTACTGACCGTCTTAAAGGGGAGTTACTTCTGGATAAGATTTATTCAAATGAACTGATCTTCTATGATGGTAAGCTTGATGATGTTATGATCAACGTAACCTCTAATAAAGCAAAAGCCGTTAGTGGAATTATCAAAGAGTGGGGGATCAGAAGGGAGGATACTGTAGTAGTTGTAGACGGTGCCAACGATCTTAAACTGTTTGCAATCGCTGGATTTACTGTTGGTTTTTGTCCGGTAGAAATTGTGAAAGAGAAGGCAGATGCAATAATTGAGATAAGAGACTTAACGTTATTGCTAAACCTTCTGGAAAAGAAGTTTGGAAAAGCTGTTTTAACCAATGCTAGCTTTTGAGATTCAAAGGTTAGTTGGATGAGCAAATGAATAGTCCACGCAGAATAGAAATCATTCCAATACATATTGCTAAAGATATTGAAATAGGGGAAGATATTGTCAAAGTTATTTTAAAGTACCTAAAAAAAAATAATGAATGTTTAAAGGAAAATGATATTTTAGTAATTACACATAAGATAATATCAAAATCTGAGGGTCGCATTTTTGATCTAGTCAAAGTGAAACCAACTGCCAAAGCAAAAGTAATTGGGGCCCATCATGGTAAGGATCCGAGGTTAGTCGAGCTTATAATGTCGGAATCCGCTCGACTACTTAAGTTGCAGAATGGAGTTATTTTAACTGAGACAAAACACGGGTTTGTATGCGCAAACGCAGGTATTGATAATAGTAATGTAAGTATCAATCATGACGAAGTTACGCTTTTACCCATAGATTCTGATTTTTCAGCAAGGATTATAAGAAATGACATTCGCTCCAGAGAGAATAAGAATGTTGCAGTAGTAATTAGTGACACCTTTGGGAGGCCTTTTAGAGAGGGACAAGTCAATGTTGCTATAGGAATCTCTGGACTGGACCCAGTGAGGAATTATGTGGGCAAAAAAGACATGTACGGCAAATCACTCCGGGTAACTCGAATTGCGATCGCAGACGAAATTGCATCCGCGGCAGAATTGGTAATGGGAAAAACTTTACGAGTACCTATTGCAATAATTAGGGGATACCCACATTATTCTAAAAAAGCCAGCATACTAAAGCTCATTAGACAAAAGGAAACCGATTTTTTTAGGTAAGATTATTCATGTGAAATTTTACTTTTTCTAAACTTATTAAACGTCATATTCAGTATAATTATGACAATTACGAACTTTTATATGATGCTTGGACTAGTCGCAAACATTTAATAAAAATTGTAATAGTTTACCTAACACGGTATAAAAGAAAATGACAGATAACGATGAATCGTTTGAAAAGGTCATAGATGTGAGGGGATTATATTGTCCTGAACCAGTATTCAGAACTAAAATAGAGATTGAACGATTAGCTATAGGTGACAAGTTGAAGGTATTATCCGATGACCCTGAATCTGAAGAAGACATTTCCAGATGGGTGAATAAAAGCGGGCATGAGCTTGTTTCAATTGATAAAAAGGAAAAGGACCTGGAGTTTATAATAAGGAAAGGGAAGTAGATGCCTTCAATTTCCGTGCCTAATCTTTTGCAGAATATTGGTGATACTCCACTAGTGGAGTTATCGAGTTTTTCCACAAACAAGATAAGGTTTTTTGCAAAGCTAGAGTGGTACAATCCGTTTGGTTCCGTTAAAGATCGTCCTGCATTTTGGATGATTCGGGAGGCTGAGAAAAAGGGTGTAATACAGAAAGGTAAGAGCATCATTATCGAACCTACATCAGGAAATACAGGTATAGCATTAGCTGGAATAGCTACATCAATGGGGTATAAAGTAGAAATAGTTATTCCTGAAAAGGTAAGCAAAGAAACCAAAGAAATCTTAAAAAAGTTAGGGGCAACATTGCACGAAACATCAGATGACCTATGTCCAAGAGTGGGAGCTGGTACTGATCAGAGTATTGCCTTAGCCAAGGCAATAGCTAAGCCAAGGCCGGATGTCTATTACATGCCTAATCAATATGAAAACGATGCGAATTTTTTGGCGCACTATGAAGGCACAGGACGCGAAATTTGGGAACAAACGCATGGGAAGGTAACTCATTTCTTCAGTGGTTGCGGCACTGGAGGAACTATAACTGGAGCAGCTACTTTCTTGAAGGAAGTCAACAATAGCATCAAGATTGTAGCAATTCAAGCTCAGCAAAATCACTTACTTCAAGGATTGAGAAATTTTGAAGAATCAGCCAAGCCTGACTTATTTACTCGAAGAGAAGACGTAATCGATCATTGGTTTACCGCCACTAATGAGGAATCATTTAGTTTCGTAAAACAAATATTATTTCGGGAAGGTCTATTCGTTGGGCCATCTTCAGGTTCTGTAATTTCCGCCATGGTTAAATTTTCACGGAATATTCAAGAAGGATTACTTGTAGGTATTTTTGCGGATGATGGAAGAAAATTCAAAAGTCTGTATCGAGATTTGGATATTATATCTGAAAGTGATTACAAGGATGCAGAGCAAAGACTTCCTAAATTAGCTTACTCCCATGGCGCCTAACGATTTTGTTTCCTTCTTTCTGGTGGCCCCTGACTCGCTTAACCACTTTTCGACATCCAGCGCCCCCATACAACCAAATCCAGCTGCACTTACAGCTTGTCTATATCTAAAATCATGAACATCACCAGCCGCGAACACTCCGGGTACGCTAGTTTTGGTATGTTCTGTCAAAACAATATAACCTTTATCACTAAGTTCTAGTTGATTTTTGAAGATTGATGTATTAGGTTCATGACCAATTGCTACAAACAAGCCACCCACTCGTAAAGTCTGAATTTTTCCGCTTTTTAAATTTTTGATTTCTATTTGTTCTATTTTCTTATTACCCTTAATTTTAATTATAACGTTGTCCCAAAGGAATTGTATCTTTGAATTTTCTAGTGCCTTTTCTTGCAATATCTTACTTCCCCTCAAAGTGTCTCTCCGATGAATTATCTTCACTGACCTCCCAAATTTTGTCAGAAACGTAGCCTCCTCCAGTGCGGTATCACCACCGCCTACTACTGCAATATCTTCACCTTTGAAAAATGGACCATCACATGTAGCACAATATGAAACACCTCTGCCGGCGAACTCATTCTCTCCGGCAATTCCCAACTTACGCGGTGATGCTCCAGTACAAACTAGGATGGACAAAGATTGAAATTTTTCAGAATGAGTTGATACTAGAAATGGGTAACTGTTAAACTCCACATTAGTTACTTCATCGTCTAAAATTGTAGCGCCAAATCTCTCTGCTTGCTGTCTCATATTCATCATTAACTCAGGTCCAAAAACACCGTTTGGAAATCCAGGATAGTTCTCGACTTCGCTCGTAGTCATAAGTTGTCCTCCAGGCAGATTCCCTGAGATTATTAGTGTTCTCAGCTTTGCCCGTGAGGTATAAATTCCTGCAGTGTACCCCGCGGGTCCAGAGCCAATGATTATAACTTCGTAGGCCTTTATATTGCCTAACTTGCCAGACGAATCATGGGATTCATTGTTTTCAGCATCGGACATGAAGGTTCAAGTGGATAAGATTATATCGCTAATTAATAACTTGCTCGTCCATTCCTGACTTACAGACATCCAACTTACCACGGTACAAAGATTTTAGTTCTTACGCTAAACATAATTCAAGTTTTTGTCTTATTTTGTCATTATTTGAAAAATGTTTGTATATGTTCAATAGTAATTAATAAATTGCCATGGATGGTTTACATGAAACAGACAAAATTGATATTCGATGTGTAGATGAGATGGTGATCAAAAAAAGGCAATTTTTAGAAAGGCCATCTTAATTTGTTGTTATGGTAGAATCAGTCTGATTTAAGGATACAAATTGGGACGGTCTTAATTTCGAAAAATTTTATGGTAGGGTAACTTGCATATCTTTAAGAAGAAATAATGTTACCAATTTAGGCGAGTCAGATTCATTAACTTAAACCTGTGAGTTCATCTTTGAAGGTTGAACTAATTGATAGCAAATTGGAACCTTAGGTCTAAGGACCGCTCATGAGCAGGTTATCATATTCCATCCAGGTTAGCCGTTCTTGATTTTGCAGATTTCTTGTGACAATGCATCTCTCAAAAATTCGTAAGCCACTTATTTCCAAATTAACTTTTTATTCTTTGAGTTCATTACCTATTAAATTACAAAAACTTAATAGCACTTAACAAAGCGCTAACTTCATTTTTTCCTGCAATTTTTCAGGTCAATATGGTCATATTTTAATTTTAGGCCGCGGTTGAATGCCCCTTAGCTTTAATAAACTCAATTGTGCTGCCTTAATTCCAGAAAGCAACATGGACCCGAATGTAGGGCCCATACGTGGCAGTCCATGAGTTTCAGTTACTGCCATACCAGCGGCTATTAAACCACTAAATACTTCTCCTGTATTGTCCACAACTGCATCTTCTCCGCCCTGGATCCACATGGGATCCATTCCTTTCCATTTTACATAACCTCTGTCCATCATCCTTCGAACTGCGACTGAATCGTGGCCGGAAGCATCTATTACAATTTTTGACTCGAGCGCCACAGGATCTACGCACGTTATATTTCTTGGTAACGCAGAAACTGGCATCCAATTAATTACTACACCACTAACTTTATTCTCCTTGAGGACCAAATCGTCAAATTTGGTGAGCTGAAGAAATCTTACGCCAGCATCACATGCAGATGCAATTAGCTTCGAGCAGGCGTGAGGACCCCATGCTGCATATAGCCCATCAGAAATTTTTCTATATGGCACACCTAGATCATCCCATATTCGCTGCGCGGGTGCTCTTACGGTGACTGGATTCATCATATATCCACCCACCCAAAAACCTCCACCAAGGTAATTGTTCTGTTCAATTATGAGGGTCTTAATACCGTTAGTAGCCAAATCGCGGCCAGCCATTAAACCAGCAGGTCCTGCACCTATTATGATCACATCAGAATCACTATACTCTTGAATTGTTTCATTGAACATAGAAGCAATTGCCCTAGTAACCTCCTTTTCACTAACATCTGCAAATACCTTTTCCATATCTTCTATTTCTAAAAACTAGTATTAATACGCTTTCAATGGTTTTTCGTTGTCAAGTAATAATTCTTTAATTAAGATTATTTGTTGTCTTATACTTTTGTAAAAATCCTGGGATTGATAATTACATTGAGTCTAGTGATTTGCACACCTGAAATACAAGTTTCATAATGCACCCTTTAGCAATACATTCATGGCCAATTAATTAGATCCAATTGACCTACTGGTAGAATCCAATTCAAGTTGCCCGAAATAATTCTGTATTCATTAAATTTCCTCCCCTGTAAAATTCTATGCGCGACAAAAGACAAGACCAATTTAATACAAGATCTGCCAGTCACTTAAAGTCGCTGAATAGCCTCAGCTGTAAATAAAACTTTCAAGTTGACCACTGAACATGAACTAACTAGGTTTGTCATTAATCACTTTCTCTATACTAGCTGTAAGTAGCCATTATGCCTTAGCTCATAGAGCTCCTATCCAGCATAGTGGAATCTAAAAAATAACACCATACAATAAAACCAATGACATTGAATTATCTTTGCAAAAGATTTTAGTAGAATGCAATATAGACAAATATAAATTAGTGCTATTTTTTCACCACCGTGCTCAAGTAATGAATTATGCGAAAAAGATCCATTATAGGGCTCATCATAATGATATCCTCAAGCGAACAGTCAAAATAAAAACTATATCGGGACCAATAAAGTATTCGCTATCATTCCTCTAATCATCGTTTATCAATCATTTTCGAAACAGGCCCCTGTCTTATCTTCTCAATGACTTGATCCAATCTCTCCAAGATTTCGTATTTCTGTGATATTAGATATTCTTGCCCTCTGTTCTCTAACCTAATACGAAATAAACGGAGGTCGCGATGCTGATCAAAAAACTGCTCTAGCATTGTACTTCCATGTTGGGTAGGTTGTATCAGCTGATCAAATATCTCCTTAGTCTGCGCCAAATCACCTAAATTAACCGCTTGAATTGCCTTGTCTAACAACTGAAGTATTTCCTTAAGTTCCTGAATGGGAGCGGAATACTCCTTTTTCGACTTAAATAAGCCAACCCTCTTCATTTCGCCGATTTTAGAAGTTAATTCTTTCGCCAATTCATAGTACTCCTCCTTACCAGTAAAACTTCTCTTTTCCTTTCGCAATACTAAACCTTTCATATCTAATCTAACCAATGCATCTTCCACATCCTCTTTGCTCATTCCAGTTATCCAGACTATTTTTCCTGCGTAGTCATACCCTTGTCTGATTGATTCGAGGACTACAACCTCGATTATTCTCATAAATCCTTCTTCAGCGTGTGCGTTTTCGAAATCTCTATCTCTCACAGCTTTCTTCGCGTGACTTATGTCAATTTCAATAGCTCTTCTTAATGCCTCCATAGCTTCATCGACGCTATCGCTTAACGACAGGTAACAAGCCCGATTGTACCATGACATACCGTCATTAGGATCAGCGTCTATAGCCTTAACGCTGCACTCTAAAGCTCTCGCATAATTCTTCATTTTGTAGTAGGCTAACCCCTTCAAATTCCAAGCTTCTGCGTTATCCAAATCTACTTCCAGCGCCTTATCGTAAGATGCTATAGCAAGATTGAACTCACCAAGAAGAAAATGTGCATAGCCTTTCTTAATCCACGCGTCAACATATTCTGGATCTATTCTTAATGCCAACTCGAAATTGCGTATTGCGTCTTGCAATTTATCATTTGACATGTGATTAATCCCTTTGTTGTATAAGTCTCTCGTCTGTACTTCTTTGTTATCCGATCTATTGTCCAATTTACTGTTAGCCATCGAATCGGGAGATTCTCCTTTTTTATTTGACCATTTAAAGAACCCTCCCATTAACCACTATAAGTCTTGTCGAAAATAAATACATTTGGAACAATTACACTTGGTAAAATTCTCTACTGAGAGATCAGCAAATCATGATATTTACGAGAAATTAATTGGCCGGAACTGACCGCGCGCGTAGGTTAGAGTAAGCGAAGCACACCCCATGTCTTGGATGCAATAGAAAACAGTAAAAATTATCAAAATTCGAGCATAGTTAAAAATTGTTAGATGAGCCTAAAGAATAACCTGGAATAAGTGTTCTTTCTGACATAATTCGTATAATAATAACGTGCGTTCGTGACTATCAGTCCTTAAGTTAATTATTAACTTGTCAAGTTGGAAATTGCAAAGTATTTTTTGCTTACCAGAATTTGGGGATGAGAAAGTATCTGTTTGTGTTCTGTTACAAAGTTAACTGGCAATACTTTGATTTATTCAGGGCTAGCCTGTTTATTGCTCTCCCATGACAGAAATTCGTCAAATGCTAACTTCATTAGATATGCAAAGGCTCGATTAGCTCCGCAGACAAAGAACCTGATATTTCAGTGATTTCTATATGTACCAAGGGTAAGATCTACAATGTCTTGAGGGTTAACGCGTTCAAACTCTTCTGCATACAAAACTTGGATCTCGCTTTTGGAAATCCACTATTGATACTGTCACTTGCTAATCGTTAGGCATGATAAATTACTCCTGAACTAAGAGATAAAAATTTCTTGTTTTTTATGAAAACGCAGTCATGCAAGCCCAATTTCTGAGCTTGAGTCGCGAAGATCATTTGTTGTGTAAATATTGAGCTCATTACTTTCTCGAACAAAGTTCCACGTATAGTTCTAATTGGAAGTATCTTTAGTCGTGCGTTGGAAAGCATATTGTAAATTTTTTTTTCAGAGGCATTTTGCTTGTTTTCGCCATTTTCCAAAAGGATAATACAATCGTGATCTCTTAGACTAAATATTGGTGCGTGGAAAAATTCATCGATGGAATATGCGCTGGATGGGTAGCCGAATATCTCGTTTATCTTAAGTTTTCCATAAACAGCACAAGGATATAGAAAATTGTTTGCCAGAAATACGTACAAACAATTATTGAATGAGTAATCTTTATTATCGCGCAGAATTTTTTCACATTTGCTAAATATTGAGGGAATCAAACTAGTTTTAGCTTTGTCAGTTACTAATCGCATGCACGTTAAAGTTGAAGCAGTAAAAGTCAACGTGCCCGAAGTTGGTTGAGTCGAAAGTGGAATGTCTATCCATATAAGGTTCTTACAAGTTTTGGCTAGGGTGCTATTATAATCAGTGGTAACGGCAGTAGTCTTAATATTGTGTGAATTCATAACATTGGCAGCATGAATGTTAGCAGATGTCTTGCCCGATATGGAAACGAAGAATACCTCATATCCTCTGGCAATAGTTGGAAAAGTAATAATCTCTGAAGGTGTAAAACAGGGTGACTTAAGCCCAGATAGGTATGACGATAGTAAGCAAGATACATATGAATCACCACTTCCTATAAAAATGCAACGTTCAGGATTCCTTGGTTTAGGAAAACGTAAAGAGGGTAAAATACGTCTTTGTGATTTGATCTCAAAAATCATCCTGTCAATGGAATTCATAATGTTAATCTAATAAGTTGCCTGAATTATTCAGTTTTGCGTTAGTATTGCTCAACCCTAGAATGAAATAATTAGTACATGCTGTAAATTAAAGTGTGAAAGATTACTACAAGACATTAGGTCTAAACAGGGATGCCTCATACCACGATATTAAGATATCATTCAGAAAGCTCGCTTTGAAATATCATCCGGATAAAAACAAGAATTCTGAAGAATCAAAAAAAAAATTTATGCACATTGTCGAGGCATACGAAGTACTTTCTAACGAATCTTCTCGAAAGAAATATGACCAGTCTATAGTATCTGGAACTTCCGGAAGTAGCTTAGTCCCTAAATGGTCACCTTCGTCTGATTTTGAAACCATTTACAGTTACACAAATCTAAAAAATAGATATGATCGTGGAGGAATGTGGGACATTAGCCAACAGGCAAACAGAGGTATGTGGAAAGCAACGGTGGTGCTATTTGTTGCCTTAGGGATAGTTTCAATACTCATTTTCATCTTGAGTTGATTTCCTCACCCAAGTCATTTAGATAAATGTTTACATTGGCTTCCTTAACTTTACCAACTTATAGGCAAAGAAACTTGCAAAAAGCAAGTTTGGAATCGAAAAGAGAAGAAATATTGTTGAGGATGTTAGGACATAAACGACAAGACCTAAAATAGAGACACCGGCGGCTATACCAAGGAAAATTTTGAGCTGCAATCTTGTTGCTGCCAATTGGGTAGAATACTATAGACCACTATAAAAGCAGTGTGAAATGAATTGCATGAAGTGTTCTTTATCCACAAAACTAGTGGATGTACTTGTAAATAATATGAACATACCGAAATAGACTTCGATTGACCATATCGCTTTTTAACTGAGTGAATTTCAGATTATTGTATTACTCTTTCTACAACCTTAAGTTGAAGGATAGAATTTTCAATTAGCTACATCACTGACGGACATCATGACGTCTTATGATGTATGAATTATTATTTTAGTATGATAGTACATCGATTCAAGAGGCCTTGCCTCAGAATATTCTGGATTAGCATTAGATATGTTCCCACGAGTTTTTAGGTAATAGTAGTGAAGGTGAGGTAAACAGTAACAATGAATTACTTAAATTCATGTGATTGATTATCACATATTTTTTTCATTTGCTAACCTTGATTCAATTAAATTTCAATCTAAGATCGATGTTTTGAGACTGGTGGTCTTGAAAATCTGTTATCGGAATTCAAATGATATTCAATTGATAAAGTAGGATCCTTTTGTTTCCCTGTTAATATCCCTATTACGATGTCGTCTTTCTTAATTATTTCTTTTTTTCTCAGCTTCTTAATCCCAGCTGGGACTGCACCTGAAGCCATCTCACAGTCAAATCCATTGAGACCCACTACTGCCATTCCATCACTCATCTCCTTATCTGTTACTTCTATAGTAACTCCTTTTGTAAACTCTAACGCCCTTAAGGCCTTGAATATGTTTGCAGGCCGTCCAATTTGAATAGCTGTCGCTTTCGTTTTAGGTTTAGAACCTCTGACATCTTTATCTTGATAGTACTTCTTCAAAAGTTCATAATCTGGCTTACCTCCATTCCATTCAAGCTTTTCTCCCAAAAATATGCCATTCGTTAATTCATAAAATGTATTTGCACCTACGGCATTAACAATTAGTAGTCTTGGTATCTTTTTAATCCAGCCCCATTCATATAATTCCATCAACGCCTTCCCACAACTAGAAGTATTTCCAAGTGCTCCTCCAGGATAGACTACCCAATCAGGAGAGTTCCAATCAAGATACTCTAACGCCCTATAGAGGATGGTTTTTTGACCCTCAATTCTAAATGGATTAATTGAATTCACTGTGTAACCTCCTTCGTTGGACTCGACTTGTAAGGAGTAAGATAGTGCATCATCAAAATTTCCATCTATTTGTATGACTTGAGCCCCAAATTGAAATGCCTGCCCAAGCTTACCAGGGGCGATATCACCTTTTGGAACAAAAACTTCGCATGTCATATCCTCATTCGCCGCATACATGGCCGCAGAGGCTGAAGTATTCCCAGTTGAGGCACAAATGAGTCTTTTTATTCCTAGCATTCTAGCATGTGTGACGGCCGTCGTCATGCCATTATCTTTGAACGATCCACTTGGATTATATCCCTCAGGCTGCAAGAATAGGCTCCCACCATACATATCTGTATATTCTGAAACTTTGCTCATTTTGTATGGTTTTGATTGCCGTCCTTCGGAACCATCCATAGAGACCAATGTCCTAGAACATGCTTCAAAATTCTCAGTATCTATATTTGGAAAATTTATTAATTCGCGGAATCGCCATACTCCGCTTTCATTGAAAATATTTCCCTTTGGATTCCGCCTGTCGTAAAATTTTTCTGTTAATTCTTTTTGTGGTATTTTGGGATATATGATATCTAAAAAAGATCCACACTTACAGGTGTGAATTGCATTGAGTATACCGTATGCTAGACCGCATGACGGGATTATGCATCTTTTAATTGGATTATTCGCCATAATACAATTTTTGTAAATTGATATTTAGACGTTTTTAGTATAGCTCCGCCCTGCAGTAATGTCATTTGACACTGCCTCTACAGGAAAGGATCCGCATGTCTGACAATATCGTGTCGACTTGACAATATCTGCAAGACAGTAGGGACATCTAATTGAACCTTTACTATCCGCATAAGGGGCTGGAAAGAAGGATCGGTACAGCCAATAGTAGTACATTTGCTCCTTTGTAGTAAGTACGACTTTGTCTGCTAAGCCTTGCTTTATATTAACTTCAAAAACCGTATTACTCAAAATTTTATTGATAATCTTGGATACCGAGGTCAATTTGGAACCATGTTCTAATGCCATCTTCTTACGCCATACCAAATCTCCAAGTTTGTTTTCAAAGGTAGTTCTTAAAATATACTTCCCCCATTTTTCTCCCCATTTTTCTCCGATCTTGTCATGACAATTAACGGATTTGGCAAAACTTATGAACGGTTCTTCCAAATATGGGGTATGGATATTCACACCGAGTGCAGTACCAATATCTTTTGAAGCGAATGTCATCTTGTCCCACAAATCACGCAAGACATCTTCTAGAACTCGAGGCTCGGAATAATATCTAATGAGGTAACTGTAACCTGCAAATAATTCATCGGCGCCATCCCCAGTCACAAGATCAGAGTAGCCCATGTTTTTTACCCCAATTATACCTGCATAGAGAACTGTCGAGTTTCTAACTTCTATCGGATCGAAGGTTTTTAATATTCTTACGACATTGGCCGCTAATGACTTAAATTTATGGAAATCAATATTGATTTCTAAGTGGGAATTACTGTAGACTTGAGATACAGTCCTAGAATGAATAAGGTCTTCGGATTGGTCTCCGAAAGAAACTACGACAGTTAATTTAGGTTTTATGAGACTACAAATAATAGTACTATCTAGACCTCCAGATAAGAGCAATGGCATATGTAGATACTTTGAAGTGACTTGCTTCAGAAGGTCAATTAATTGATTTTCGAAATGCATAATACTCATTTTTGGATGATAAAGATATGATTATTCAATAGGTAGTAATGTTTTATTCTACTGGTGTGACTACTTGGGCATTCTGTTGGAGTAACTGCATTCCTTCTGTAGTAATGTGATAATGCTTTGAACTCTTTTTTACATATTGAACCATACGCTCCAAATGATAATAAATGGACCCAGTCGAAAGGGCTGTTGCACTCTTAATTTCAGAAAAACCTGCAGAACCGTTCCTGTCAGCTATCGCTTTAAGGATCTTCATTCTAGTTCTTCTTGCGCGTAGCTGAGTTTCACCGGTCATTGGCGTCCTTATATGGAAAAAAATATTTATCCTTTTCTCTAGGCCCCCTCAATTAAGGACCGCCGAGTTAGTTTCCTCAATTTATGATCTATCAGCAGTTTTCTAATATCCTGATAAGATTATGCACGGATTCTTAGATTGCGGAATAATTATATGCGCATAATACATGACTGAAGTCATGCCAATTGATCCTGTATGCGGAATTGAGATGGATGAGGTTCTTGCCACTATTTTTGAGCATCATGGTAAGAAGTACTACTTTTGCTGCGAAGGCTGTAAGGGAATTTTCGCTCGAAAACCCAAAAAATATACAAAATCTAATAGTTAGAATCTGATAAAGTTGTGTATAATCTCGATCAATTATTCAAATTTGTTCACTTTGTCATGACGTTTTGACAGTACCTTACTTAACTTATCGCTACGTCGAAGTTTATGATTCTTGTCATTTCCCAATATCGAAATAATTTGTTCCAAATGTGGAAACCTGGCTAGCAGATCGCTATATCTCAAGTCAGTGAAGGATATGTTAAAACCAACTAATAGTCGATGCAAAAATTGTGGCATGCCTTTGAGTCATATTGATTTTACAATTTCGATCGAAAAAAGATAGCTTCGATGACCCAATATTACAATTACATTCCATCAGTCTAATTACTAGAAAGGAGATGATATTAATATCTTGCTTCTATGAACTCAACTTGCCGCTATGTATGTTAGATATATCAATGGAACTAGAGACGATGATTTTTGCTGCGTTTTCCTTATGATCCTGATCGAAGAATAAATAATTACCCAATGTAGTAAATGTAAATTCAGCCGTTCCACCAAAAGGAATAGTGCTGCTCAGTAACGTTGTTCCTGTAATGGTATTAATCAATTCAATACCGTGCTTATTCACCGGATCCAAATTAATCCAAATTGTCTTGGTATTGTTCTTAATCGTAAACGTCAATGGTTGTGAATTTGAAGCTGAGTTCAGATTATCGTGAACGTTCGTATATCGTCCCTCCCTATTGATGACTACGTAAAGGGTCCCATAAGAGAGATCCCCTATTTTGCTAATGTTATAATCATAAGAGTCAATATTTGTTTTGTCCGGGCCTTGAATAAATGAAGTCAATGCTGAGGATATTGTGTACGAACTAACATTGTAACGATCTGAAACGCGCCCGTTTGATTCACAATTAGTGGAATATTTTTTATGGCACGAAACACAGCTAATCATGCACTCTGATTCTCTATTACTTGACAACACGATAGAGCGTTGCGCGCCAGTACCAGAACCTGAGCCTGGGTCTGAACCTGGGCCTGGGTCTGAACCTGGGCCTGGGTCTGAACCTGGGCCTGGGTCTGAACCTGAGCCTGGGTCTGAACCTGAGCCTGGGTCTGAACCTGAGCCTGGGTCTGAACCTGAGCCTGGGTCTGAACCTGAGCCTGGGTCTGAGTCTGTCGCTATAGGCCTGCATGAGTTGCCAGAGCATCCCTCGTTTATACAATCGCCTCCTCGGCAGTCGGGTAAACTAGAAAAAATTGGATTCAAGGAAGGGAATGAAATCAGTAGTAAGACACCGAAAATGGAAACATACACCATTCTATAACTCATATAGGTGAATATGAAACGTAAAGTTACAAATAAGGATAGCTACTGGAGGTGTAACTAAAATAGATCATTGGATAATTCACTATCGGTTCAAGTTTTGAAGAGGAACGCGAATTTAATTTATAAATTACATGGGTTTAATCATGGGGTAATTTGCAAGTTGTAAGTCAATTTATGAGATAACGTCTGAGATAACGGATTCGATTTGTGACTGGGAAATTTTTAAGGTATCAATATTGAATAGGTTTGATCAGGGTTAATGCTATAGAAGCGATTTGCTCTTCTCGTAAATAGTCCAACTTCAATCACACCCGGAACTGACTTTATCTTCGCCGTCATTTCCCTAAAGTCCTTAATCGGTGAAAAAGATGCGTCATATATCAAATTGCCGTTTTCAGTTATGTACGGATAATCCTTTGCAAGCAAACGGAGTTTAGGCAACAGCCCCATCTTTTTAAGATGATTAAAAACTGACATTCTTGCAAAAGGGTGCACCTCTATTGGCACTGGGATTTGAAATGTGTCAACAAACTTGAAGGTATCTGCTATTATGACGAACGCCTTGGCCGCTTCTATTAGAATTTTCTCCTTAAGTAAAGCACCTCCTCCTCCTTTTATTAAATTGAAATTTGAGTCTATTTGATCAGCGCCATCAAAGACAAAGTCTATTTCTGGGATTTTGCCTTCGTCCGCGAACTTTAGGCCAAGCGATTCAGCAACAATCTTGATCTGAATCGAAGTTGGAACAAATACTAAGCCTTCACATTTTGAAACCTTATTCAACTGGATTAGAGTCGAGGCAACAGAAGATCCGCTCCCAAGTCCAATGACCTTACTACCGGGGACAAGATTATGCAAAATATCAAGCGCGATTTCGCGATATGGATTTTCCTTCTTATGATTCAAATTCGATCCCTCTAACGTATTTTGATAACATCTAAATCGAAAACATTTGTTAACTAAGCTTATATCTTTTTCCTGTGCCACTGACTAAACTAGTATGGGAAGATTATCGCCAATCTTAATCTAGAAAACGTTCGTCTCTGTTATTCCCAATTACCATTTGAAATCTAGTGCAACTAATCTTGCCGATTGCTAAATTGACAGCGAGTATATATAAGAAATGTTTGGAGAATAGTTGGAACTATGACACAGATGAGTGGTGCCAGAGCACTTATTGCGTCCCTTGAAAAAGAACAAGTTGAAATTGCTTTTGGTCTTCCTGGAGGGGCTAATCTGCCAATTTATGACGCATTGGTAGAAGCAGATTTCAGACATATACTTGTGAGGCATGAACAGTCCGCAGCGCATATGGCGGATGGATACGCCCGAGTAAAACGAAAAGCTGGTGTATGTTTTGCAACTTCTGGGCCAGGGGCTACAAACTTAATTACGGGCATTGCAACGGCATATGCTGATTCCTCTCCTATGATCGCAATTACTGGACAGGTTCCCTTGATGATGATCGGCAAGGATGCCTTCCAAGAAACTGATATTATAGGTGTAGCAAATCCCTGTACAAAGTATGCTTTCCAACCAAGAACGGCTATTGAAATTCCTGAAGTAGTAAAGAAATCGTTTTATATCGCTGAAAGCGGACGACCTGGACCTGTGTTAATCGATATACCAAAAGATGTTCAACAAAGTGAGAATGAAATCTTATTTCCAGACCTCATTAAGGTTAGAGGTTATAATCCTATAGTTGATCCTGACCTGACTAATGTGGGTAGAGCAGTTCAATTGCTCAAATCTGCCCAAAGGCCGATCATAATGGCGGGCGGAGGAGTTATACTATCTGGTGCCTTTTCAGAACTTCAAGCACTTGCTGAATTGCTCATGGCACCAGTGGTGACCACGTTTAAGGGGAAGGGTGCATTTCCTGAAAATCATCCCTTAGCTATGGGCCCTATCGGAATGCACGGTCATCCAGAGGCTAATAAGATAATCCTTGAAGCGGATTTGATCCTTGCAGTTGGAGCAAGATTTTCTGACAGATCAGTTGGGAGGTTTGATGAATTTGGCAAGGGAATGAACATAATTCATATGGACATAGATCCAGCGGAGATAGGTAAAAACAAATCAGTTGATATAGCAATAGTTGGCGATGTAAAATCATCGTTACGATCTATGGTAAAAATGCTTTCTAAAGATATAATTAAAAAGGATTCTGACAACGAATGGTTGAAACGAAGAAAGGAATTGATAGATTACTATCTTGAAACACTTAAAGATTATTCACGAGAGATTACCGCTAAAAAGTCGCTTAAGAAACTGCGTGAGATCCTACCGGCTGATTCAATAGTCACGACTGAGGTAGGCCAATGTCAAATGTGGGCTTCTTTACACTTTGACGTAATTTCTCCGGGAACTTTTTTTAGTTCAACTGGACTAGGGACTATGGGCTTCGGTTTTCCTGCATCAATAGGAGCCAAAGCGGCAAAACAGGAGGTTCCTGTAGTAGATATTGCAGGTGATGGATCATTCAATATGACAGAGAATTCATTGGCAGTATCTGTTTTAGAAAAACTCCCAGTAATTGTATTTCTCCTTAACAACTATATGCTGGGCATGGTTGCGCAATGGCAAAGAACGTTTTATGATCGGAGATATATGGGGGTGCATCAGAGAAATTGTCCAGACTACGTTAAAATCGCAGAAGCATACGGAGCAACTGGAATCAGGGTAGGATCAATGAGTGAGTTAGAAAAAGCAATAAAACATGCAGTTACTTCGGATGTAGCTACAGTTATAGACATACCTATCGATCCTGAGGAAGATGTCTATCCATTCGTTGCCCCAGGAACCGGTCTAAAAGATATGATAACTGGTGCATAGTAATTGTCTGGGTCTGATCCACGGTCTATTCATCTTCATATAATATCATCTCTGGTAGAGAATAAACCAGGAGTGCTGTTTAGGATTACAAATCTCTTTAGAGCCCGCAGTTTTAACATTGAAAGTATAACAGTTGGGACGACTGAGCAGCCAGACCTATCTAGAATGACAATTACCACGAAAATAGATGAATATACACTAGACCAGCTTATCAAACAATTAAGAAAACTGATAGATGTTGTTGAAGTAATAGAACTCGATGTCCCTAATACAGTTTACCGAGAACTAGCACTGATCAAGATGCATGCAGTCGACCCGGTTACAAAAATGGAAATAACAAACTATGCTTCGATCTTTAGAGCAAATATCCTTGATATTGGTAAGAAATCAATAACAGTAGAAATCACGGGTACGCCAGATAAAATCGATGCATTTAAGAATCTAATCGACCACTACGGAATTATTAAGATGGCACGCACGGGAGTTTCAGCACTCCCTAGAGGTGACTAAGTTAAACTTGGATTCCCCAGTGAGAATATTTGACACTACGCTAAGGGATGGAGAACAGACACCCGGAGTTTCTGTAACGCCTGCACAGAAGCTTGAGATTGCGATAAAACTGGATGAACTAGGTGTCGATGTTATTGAGGCTGGTTTTCCGGTCGTTTCTGAAGGGGAGATTATCGGGATTAAGAATATAGTGAAACAAAATTTAGGATCGGATGTTTGCGCCTTAGCCCGTACTGTAAAATCAGATCTTGACGCTGCCATAGACTGTGGTGTCAATTATGTGCACACATTTATTGCAACTTCAGAAATTCATATGGAATATAAGTTAAAGATGTCACAAGAGCAGGTTCTTGAAAAAGCGATTTGGGCAGTACAATATGCAAAGGATCATGGCTTGAAAGTAGAATTTTCTGCTGAAGATGCTACTCGTTCTGACCGGAAATTTCTTTTGAAGGTACTAAAAGCGGTATCAGATGAACATGTAGATAGAATAGATATTCCTGATACAGTAGGGTACGCTACGCCTGCTTATATTCATGCGCTCGTAAAGGAAGTTATTGCAGCAACCAATGTCCCTGTCAGTGTGCACTGTCACGATGATTTTGGCCTTGCCGTTGCTAATTCAATCTCCGGGATATTAGCTGGTGCAAGTTCTGCGCATGTTACAATAAATGGCTTGGGCGAAAGAGCTGGAAACGCCTCACTTGAAGAGTTGGTAATGGCCCTTCAGTGTTTATATGGCAGGAGACACAATATCAAGACTAAGTTATTATTCGAGGTCTCTAAGTATGTGTCAAATACAATGGGAGTGATAGTGCAACCCAACAAAGCGATTATAGGTGAAAATGCATTCGGGCATGAGTCCGGTATCCATACCCATGGTATTATAAGTAATCCACTGACTTATGAACCGATTAGTCCTGAATTGGTAGGAAGAAAAAGATGGCTTCAAGCAGGTAAACATGCAGGGGCACACGGCATTCGCTCCATGTTAGTGGATTTTGGAATCGACCCTACTGATGAGCAGTTGCACAAGATTGTTGAGAAGCAAAAAAACCTTGCAGATACCGGCAATTCCATTACGACTTCGGAACTATTGTCTATTGCTGGAGAAGTTCTAAACAGCAGTAAATTTGAAGAGAAGTTCAAACTAAATGACTTCCACATAGTCACCGGAATGAATATGATCCCGACTGCAGTAGTGAGACTTAACACCCATGGGAAGAATTTTATTGCATCAGAAATTGGAGTCGGCCCAGTTGATGCGGCGCTAAAGGCAATACAAAAAATAGCCACTGAAGTCGCCAACATACGTATCAGAGAATATAAACTTGATTCCATTACCGGTGGTTCTGACGCTCTGGCAGAGGTATCCGTGAAGGTGGAAGATCTAAATGGCAACGTTACATCTGCAAAGAAATCTGGGGAGGATGTTGTCGTAGCTTCAGTTCAGGCATTGATGGATGCAATTAATAAGACTATGCTAAAAAAGCTGCTCGGTCCGAAGCATCAACAAGTGTGAAGAGGATAATTTCATTAGTGCATAAGTTTGACACGCTACAAAATATCCCTAATCACTGGTGACGGCATAGGACCTGACCTTGCAATTTCCGCATTGGAACTACTCAATAAGATAAGTGACATCACTAGCGGCTTGAAATTTGATGTTATACAAATTGAAGCAGGAGACAACGCCAAGAAAAAACATGGAATGGCCCTACCCGATTTCTCCTTTGATTCAATCAAGAAATCCGATGTGTGTCTGAAGGCCCCTGTTGGAGAAAACGCAGCTGATGTTATACTAGTCCTTAGGCGATATTTTGACCTTTTTGCCAATGTGAGACCTGCAAAATCATATCCAAATGTAAAAAGTCTCAATCAGTTCATAGACCTCGTGACTATTCGAGAGAACACTGAAGATATCTACTTAGGATGGGAATTTCCAGTTGATGAGCAAACCATTGTTTCACTAAGGCTTACTACAGCCAAGGCCATCAATCGAATAGCAGAATATGCGTTTATTGAATCATTAAGGAGAAACAAAGCAAGAAAAGTTGTAGCAGTTCATAAAGCAAATGTGCTCAGAAAAGGTGACGGATTATTTGCAACAGTTTGTAGAAGCGTAGCAGAAAAATATCCTGAGGTCAAATATAGCGAGCAGTACGTAGACGCATGTGCAATGAATTTAATTAGAAACCCTGAAGATTTTGATGTAATAGTTACGACAAATCTGTTCGGAGATATTATTTCTGATGAAGCTGCTCAAGCAACAGGTGGATTAGGGTTAGGCCCATCGGCTAATGTTGGAGAAAATTTTGCCATATTTGAACCTGTGCATGGCGCAGCATTTGATATTGCTAACAAGAATATAGCTAATCCATCATCTATGTTTCTATCAATTAAGTTAATGTTTGAATGGCTAGCGACCAGAACTGAAAATGTAGGCAACTCTAAGGAATTATTTTCGGTGGCAAGCAGAATTGAGCAAATATTGATCGAAATGTTGAAAAGAGATATTAAGACTAAAGACGTAGGAGGTTCTCTTCAAACAGATCAATTTACTAAACAATTCATATCGAAAGTATCCTAAATACTGAATCACATATTGACTCCACTCACGAACCCTATTCTAACATAGTGTTCTTGGTAGTGAACATAATTTAGTCCACTTGTTCTATTTGGACTCACAAAATTCAGTCAAAACGCCATGTAATGACTTAGGATGAATAAACGTGATTTTACGGCCATAAGAACCAGTCCTCAGATTTCCGATTAACCTACATCCGTTCTCTTGAGCTCTTTTCACATCTTTTTCAATGTCATCGGCGGTTATTGCAATGTGATGGATACCCTCACCCCTTTCAGAAAGAAATTTCATTATTGGACTTTCTTTTGATATGGGTTCGAGGAGCTCTATTCGAGTATCTTCAAGCTCAAGAATTGCGACTCTTACTCTTTCATTTGCGACTTCTTCAACGTGATAGCTATCGATTTTAAAGACATTTTCAAAATCCTTTTTAGCTTCATCAATGTTATTTACTGCAATCGCGACATGATCTATTCGCAAACCCTATTTTCTGCCTCCAGTTCCGAATTCACTCCTAAAAGGAATACTTAGGTTGATATCTTCCGAATACTTGTTCAAAGGCATCGCTAATCTCCCCTAATGTCACTCGATTTTTGACAGCGTCGATAATATAAGGCATGAGATTTTCGTCCCCATCTGCAGCATTGACCAGCTTTTCAACAAAATGATTAACTTTGGCACTGTCACGATTTCGTTTATATTCCTTCAGCTTGTTAACCTGGCGTTTTTCAATCTCACTATCCAAGGTATTTATTCTGGGTTCAAGATCGCCAGGATCTTGAAATTTATTTACACCAACAAGGACTCGCTTACCTTCATCAGCCTCTTTCTTGAGCTGATAGGCATTGCGTCGGATCTCCTCTTGGAAGTAGCCACGCTCAATTGCAGCGATGGAACCTCCCATTCTTTGAATTCTTTTCAAGTACTTTTCAACCTCAGACTCTATCCTTGATGTCAAATATTCCATGTAATAAGATCCTCCTAGCGGATCAACTGTCTTAGTAATACCGGTTTCATTGGCTATTATCTGCTGGGTTCGCAGAGCAATCTTGACTGACTCTTCTGTAGGTAGAGAAAGAGCTTCATCTCTGGAATTTGTATGCAGTGATTGACAACCCCCTAAGACAGCCGCTGTCGCTTCGAGAGCAACTCTTATAATGTTATTGTCAACTTGCTGCGCTGTGAGCGATTCGCCACTAGTTTGTACGTGGAATCTCAGGTGCAAAGATTTCGAATTTTTCGCATTAAATTTCTCTTTCATTATCTTTGAATAAATACGACGAGCCGCTCTAAACTTGGCGATTTCTTCTAGAAAATCCATGGTGCAGCAAAAGAAAAAAGAAAGCCTTGGAGCGAAATCATCGATTTTCAATCCTTTCTCCGTACAAGTATTAATGTACTCGATTGCATTAGCGAAGGTAAAAGCTAGTTCTTGGATGGCATTAGAACCAGCTTCCCTCATATGATAACCAGATATGCTTATTGGATACCATTGAGGGACGTATTTTGAACAATATTGAATCATATCGCCTATTAATCGCAGAGAAGGTTTGGGAGGATAAATGAAGGTGTTTCTCGCAATATATTCTTTCAGTATATCATTTTGTGTTGTTCCTCTTAAGGCAGAAGGTGGTATTCCCTGTGACTCGGCAACGGTTATGTACAATGCCAGCAGGGTCGATGCAGTAGAATTAATGGTCATTGAAGTGCTTACTTTATTGAGCGGAATGCTTTCAAAACATGTCATCATGTTTTGGACAGAGCTAATTGCAACGCCAGTTCTACCTACCTCTCCATCTGAAAACTTATTATCCGAATCACGTCCAGTTTGAGTGGGGAGATCAAAGGCAAGAGATAGACCTGTCTGTCCATGATCTAAGAGAAATTTGAATCTTTGATTAGTCTCATCGGCACTTCCAAATCCACTATACTGCCTCATTGTCCATAATCTTTGCCTATACATAGCAGGATAAACTCCTCTAGTAAATGGGAATTTTCCCGGTTGCTCATTGGCCGTCGTATCGGGTTTAGCCCGAGTCTTTGAATTATAGAGGCGCTTCACTGGAATGCCAGAATCAGTACTTACTTGTTTGGTCATTCTTATCTTTCCTATCTCCCTCGTGCCACTAAGGAGCGGCCAAATTTCATAGCAACTGTGTATGGATCTATCTCTTTATTCAATATTTTATCCAAATATTTATTGTACTCTTTATTTTTTGCTAATAGCACTGTAGATTTTTCTTTAACGATGTGTAAGACCATATCTAGCAATTCTAGCTCTATCATTCTTCGTTCCTTTCGAGTGTATTTTTGCTCATCAAGTGATTGGTGCAATACCTCGGCTACTTGTAGTATCCCTCTTCCTGTCTTGGCCGAACATTTTAGAACCTTCTTTTCGTTGTCATCAGCGATCAAGTCAAGTAATATTCGATACAGGACCGAAGCTCCTTCCAAGTCGGCTTTGTTTACAATGTAAATATCCCCAACTTCGTTTAATCCAGCCTTTATTGCTTGAACTCCGTCTCCAGTATTAGGAGTAAATAACACCACAGTGATGTTCACTACCTTGGATATTTCAATTTCCGACTGTCCAGCTCCTACACTTTCTATTAGAATAATGTCATAACCAGCAGCATCAAGGACCCTTATGACATTTCTCAGTGCCCTAGAAATTCCACCTTCTGCTCCACGGGATGCCAGGCTTCTCATGTATATTTGATCATCTATGGATGATAACATCCTGACCCTATCCCCTAAAATAGCACCTCCAGTTATTGGACTGGACGGATCTACAGCAAGTATGGCAACCTTTAGTCCACGTTTTTGAAATTCACTTGCAAGCTTCCCGATAAGAGTACTCTTTCCTGCACCTCCTGTCCCGGTAAAGCCTACAGTGCGGGCTCTTCCCGTTTCCTTGAAAATTTCTCGAATTATTATAGGAGAATCGCTTTCATCGTTGTCAATAATTGAGATAGCCTTGGAAATTGATTTATTTTCTCCCTTCAAGATTCCTTTTACGATAGGCAACATCTAAGTTAACTATACCCTAGCGTATTAAATAGTTCACGAAAGCAGTAAACAAGTTATTATTGATTGATTTAATTGAAATTGTCTTCAGCAGAAGCTCTTCCTTGATACTGATAAAGAATTTAAACATGGGCTAGTTTTATTGATTAGATGCCCACGCAAAATACTAAACAAAAGCGCACAAGGGTTCTGGTTTCTAAATTAGGCCTTGATGGACATGATAGAGGAGCTTTGGTAATTTGCAGAGCATTAAGAGATGCAGGTATGGAAGTTATTTATTCTGGCTTGTTTTGTACCCCCGAACAAGTTGCAAAGATAGCCATAGACGAAGACGTAGATGTTGTTGCCATGAGCTTGCTTAATGGTGCGCACCTAACACTTTTCCCACGGGTAAAAGCGTTGCTGGAAAAGCAAGGGGGTGATAATATTCTGCTCATAGGCGGTGGTATAATACCTGAAAAGGATAAGAAAGTTCTCGAAGAAAAAGGAATTCGTGGTAATTTTGGACCAGGTACACCATTGCGTGAAATCATTGAATTCATTACCTCAAACGCCTAAGTATGGATAAGGTTTTTGGAGCAAGATAACCACTCTTGTGTATCTTGAATAGTGCTCTAATTTATTGAGGCCAAATGTTTTTTCTCATCTCCGCGCCAACTTTCTCTATTTCATTTTTAGACAGATCGTTCATTAGACCTTCGAAAGAATTCTTTCCTAATCTCTTATAGACGTCGCGCCATTCGCTGGCAAAAGTTCCAGATTGAATTTCGTCAAGAATTTTTTTCATATTTAATTTCACATGCTCATCGATTATTCTGCTACCTCTGGTTAGTCCACCATATCTGGCTGTTTCGCTAACCCGATTATACATTCCTGTTATTCCATATCTGTGTATAAGATCCACAATTAACTTTAGTTCATGGAGACATTCGTAATAGGCAACCTCCGGCTGGTAACCGGCATCCACCAACGTTTCGAATGCCGATAGTACGAGAGAGTGTGTTCCACCGCATAAGTCGACTTGTTCTCCGAACCAATCGGTTTCGACTTCCTCCTTGAATGTAGTTTCTATCACTCCAGGTCTAGTACTACCGATCGCCTTCGATAAAGCTAGGACAATTTCAAGTGCTTTTCCCGAATGATTTTGATAGACCGCAATAAGGGAAGGTGTGCCAAAGCCATCTTGAAAAAGCTCTCTTACTCTTTGACCCGGGCCTTTTGGGGCGACCATTACTATATCCACATCCTTAGGCGGCCGGATCCATTTCCAATGAATCGAGGCTCCGTGCGAAAAACATAGTGTTTTGCCACTAGATAAATTAGGGTCAATAAGATGTTCATACACTTCTGCCTGTTCCATATCCGGTACCAAAATATGTATTATATCAGCAGACTTTGCTGCCTCTGCTATTTCTTTTACTACGTGACCGTCTTTTTTTGCAAGTTCCCAACTTTTCCCCTCCTTTCTAAGGCCTACAATAGTGTCTAATCCTGTATCCTTCATGTTACAGGCTTGAGCTCTTCCTTGAATTCCATATCCAATAATCGCCACAGATTTTCCCTTCAGCAGATCTAGAGTTACATCATTATCAAACCACTTCTTTGCTACCATAGATGTGATTGTTATGGTACTCTATATAATCAATATCTAATCCTACGATATTAACACTAAAGCTTCGCTGAACAAACTCCAGTGCGAGGGTTTAAAGATTAAGATCCTTTTTTATGAAATGAATGTTGAAAAGTCGTAGTTTCCACTCAGGAATAATCATTTCCTATGCACGACGACCGCATTATTAATTGTCTTGAATTAGCTTGGAACGACTTCGTTCTCACTATTTGCTTATAGGACAAATTATTGAACTTCGATAACCTAATCGAATTAAAATTAAAATAATTGGCACTCCTGCCTGCTTCGTAACTGCTATTTTATTTTAGGGTAATATTTCGTCCCGATGTCTTTTACTCTGGGTTGAGCATATTTTTGCGTTTCACTGATCATTTTAACTCTATTTGTACCATTTATTTCGTTGATGATTCTATAGATTGAACCTGGAACCAAATTCTTCCAAGTTTTATCGGTTAAAATACGATTACGAATACAGGTACCGTTAAGAGTACGCTTATGGTATAATGTTGGAACTACTAGCCTAACCCTACTATCACTTTCAACTAAGGCTTTTACAAACTTATTACCGGAATAAACAATATCAAAGTTAGGAACCGTGGATCTCAACTGCTCAAGCCAAATGGCATTATTTTCGGAGTTACTTACTGGAATTATATATATTCTTTCCAAATCCAAATTATTCTCGATGAGCGACTCGTGTATCATATGAACTCTTTCACCGGCAGTGAACGGATTATCTGGGGTAAAATTAAATTGTGAAGAGCCAATTGCAATTACGACTTGTTTGCAATCAGATAGGATGTCTTTAATCAATAGTAGATGACCCTTGTGAAACGGCTGAAATCTTCCTACCATCAATGCCCTTTCATTTTTCGATATTTTGAATCGAGACCTCCAATTTCTTTTTTTGAATCTCCACCTGACTAGATTCTATTTTCTTAAACAAGGGTTCCACCTCTCCAAGCTCAGCACCTGGCTGCAGAACCATTAGACCTGCAGAATCCCAAGTTTGCAAATGCACCGACTTGCCACTTCCTTTTAGCCCTAATCCGAGTTGAATCCAGATCCTTTCAGAAGAAAAAGGGATGATTGGTTCTAACATTATCGCCAAGGACCTAACCGCGTTTAGGGCTATAAACAGCATAGTATTTGCGCCCTTTGGATTTCTCCATGGTTCCTGCCTTTGAAAGTACTGATTCAAATCGGTAGTGAAATGGAGAATCTCTCTTAAGGCCTTGTCTATCTCGTTCTTCGAGAGGTAATTCTCTACTTTATCTCTTGTTATACGAATTTTATCAATCATCTCATTGTCTTCATTGGAGTATTCACTAGGTTTTGGAATTACGCCAAAATATTTCTTGCAAAAAGACAAAGACCTATTGATGAAGTTACCGAGATTGTTAACTAGTTCACCGTTAATCTTATCTCTGAAATTATCCCAGTCAAAATTGATGTCATTTTGTGAATATCCAATTATCGAAGCAAGGTAAAATCTTAGATAATCGGGGTCAAATGAACTAATGAATTCCTCAAGGCTGATGTACCAATTTCTGCTTTTAGAAATTTTTCGATTTTCGAGCATCAAGTGTCCCCTAGTTGGTATGAAATTTGGTAGCTTGTATTCCAGATTAATACCTAATCTTACCGCAGGGAGAAAAAGATAATGGTGGTATACTATGTCCTTCCCGATAAAATGATATATTTCAGAATTATTCCATTTAGTCTTAGCAAAATCAATACCTCCTAGATATTCAGCCAAAGTTGAAATGTAGCATAGATGGTTATCAAACCAACCATAAAACACTTTGTTATTGTGAGTCGTACTCGAATACCGTAAATTTTCTACGTTACTAGTATTCGGAATTGGTATCCCCCATTGAATATCCCTAGTGATATCCCAATCGTCCAGACCCTCTTGAATCCAATTTAACACATATTTCTTTATGTCCAATTGAAGGGAGGTATTTTCATTGAGCCATTTTTCCAGATCCTGGGCGAAGGATGAAAGTTTGAAAAAGAGGTGAGTAGTTTTCTTATAAATCGGTTTCTTGCGGCATATGGCACACTTTGGATTAATAATGCAATCTGGTATTCTCCCGCATTTTTCACACAGATCCGAATATTGATTTTCTGCGCCGCAAAAAGGGCATTCACCCACGACGTACCTATCTGGAAGAAACTTCATCTCGTTTTCACAGTAATACTGGACTATCTCTTTTTCATAAATATGTCCATTCTGTTGAAGTATCTTGAATACATATTGAACAAATTCGATGTTAGTCGTCGAGCTTGTTTTTGAAAATGCATTGAAAGATATCCCAACAGTCTCAAAATCCTTTTTGTCTCGATAATGCCATTGTTCTACATATTCCTCAGGTTTTTTTCCTTCGCTTTCAGCCTTTATCAGGACGGGAGTTCCAAAATCATCTGAAGCACATAAGTGATAAACTTCTTTTCCTTTTAGTCTAAGAAATCGAGTAAATATATCGGCAGGGAGATATGTCGAAGCAATATGCCCAAGGTGGATTTCACCGTTTGAATACGGCAAAGCGCTAGTGACTACAATGCTATTATTTCTATTACCGCTGCTGCTAGTTTTATTTAACACACTTACTCTTGGGAGGAAATTAAGGAAATTAAATTTATCTGATGCGAATAATATTTCAACTCATCTCATTTCTCAGATTAACTAACTACCAATAATATTATTTGTGGCAGCTACAAGACTTTTCACATGGAGTCTTGTACTTATGACGACAGAAGCCTGATTGAATCTGGAAAAAAGTCGTGGCAATGGGCATATTCTAACATGAAGCTCGTCAAAAAAATCATCGATGAATTTGGGAATACAAAACCGCTTAATGGAAACAGGTTAGGTTTGTGTCTACATATAACAAAGGAGACATCGGTGCTCGCTTTAGCTATTGAAAAATTGGGAGGAAAGATTGCAATTTGTTCAGCTAATCCACTATCTGTCCAAAATGATGTAGCAGCATTTTTGACGTCGAAGGGGATCCGTGTATACGCTTGGAGAGGTGAAAGCATTAAGATGTACTATGATTCTATTAGACAAGTTTTGGAGACTGACCCTGACTTAATTGTAGATGACGGGTCGGAAATGCACATTGCAGCGCACTCTCGTAAAATAGAATCTATTATCGGGGGAACTGAAGAAACTACTTCAGGCATTAATAGGCTAAAATCATTAGAAATGCAGGGAAAGATGAAGTATCCGATTATTGGAGTAAACGATGCAAATTCAAAGCGCCTTTTTGATAATCGATATGGAACAGGCCAGAGTACCATAGATTCAATAATTCGGATAACGGGTCTCCTTTTAGCAGGAAAAACAATAGTCGTATGTGGTTATGGTCCTGTTGGGAAAGGAGTAGCAGAGCGCGCTAGAGGATTTGGGGGTATTGTTACTGTAACTGAGATAAATCCGATCAGAGCGCTGGAGGCACACATGGATGGATTTTCAGTAAAAAGGTTGTTAGACGTCGCCCCGGAAGGGCATATTTTTATTACCTGCACAGGACAGAATTCAATAATTAGAAAGGAACATATTAAAAAAATGAAGAGTGGGTCTCTGCTTGCTAACGCAGGCCATTTTGATGCGGAAATTGAGATAAAGTACTTACAATCAAATTCGAGGACCAGGGAGAATGTAAGGCCGTTTCTTGATTGTTATTCTGTTGGAGGAAAGAAGATTTACTTATTATGTAGTGGCCGCGTGGTTAATCTAGTGGGTTCTGAAGGAAATGCGCCAGAAGTAATGTCAATGTCATTTGCCAATCAAATATTGTCCATCTTGTTCGTTCAAAGGAATTATATGAAACTAAATAGGAGGCTTCACGCTGTCCCTGTAGACATTGATGAACATGTTTCAAAATCTGCGCTGGATTGCTTAAATGTGAAATTAGACAATTTCAAAACAATAACTTACTGACTAAGTGATTTCATTAATTATTTGAGAGGGAAAGACGCATTAAAGAAAATTACTCTAATTAATCGAGCCAAAAATATTACTTTATAAGTCCCAAAAAAGAGACATATTTAAAGGAAATGACATGGATCAAAATAGCAAAGACTGACGATATTAAGTTAAATTCAGGTAAGGAATTTGACATTAACGGGACTAAGATTGCAATATTCAATGTTAACGGTGTGTATTATGGACTTGAAGCTCTATGTAGACATCAAGATGGATCACTTGCCCCGGGCAAAATTCAAGGTGAAATTGTTGAATGCCCTTTACATTCATGGCATTACAACTTAAGAACAGGTCAATTGTTAGATTATCTTCAAGGTGTGGAGTTAAAGAAGTATAAGGTTGAACAAAGAGGTGACGAATTGCTTCTCGAAATTTAACGCGAGATTTTGACAACATGGAGAATGTTCCTGATTAAGGAAGGTTAACAATTGCAACTTTTCAATAGCTATACGAACAAGTATGAGGAGGTTGTTCCTAATGCACTCAGCAATATCCGTATTTATCTCTGTGGCGTTACTGTATACGATAACAGTCATATAGGTCATGCCAGAACTATTGTAGTATTTGATATTTTACGAAGATATTTAAGATATCTAGGTCTGAGTGTAATATTTGTTCAAAATTTTACTGATATAGACGATAAGATAATTAACAGATCTAAACTTGAGGGATTAAGTCCAGAAGAACTATCCAAAAAGTATATCAAGAGTTATTACAGTGATTTTGCCACACTAAACGTATTAAATGCAGACTTATATCCTAAAGCAACTGACCATATTAATGAAATACTAGCGGTAATAACTGGACTCGTGAACAAACAAATTGCTTATGTTACTACGAACGGGATTTATTTCAGGGTAAAAAGATTTGAATCGTATGGAAGGCTATCAAAGAAAACTTTAGAACAGCTAGAGTCTGGTTCGAGGATAGAAATTGATCCTAAGAAGGAGGACCCTCTTGATTTTGCGTTGTGGAAGTTCTCGTCCGAGACTCCATCTTGGAGTAGTCCTTGGGGTAACGGAAGGCCAGGATGGCATATAGAATGTTCTGCGATGGCATTGAAATATTTAGGAAGTGAAATAGAAATTCATGGCGGAGGGCAGGATTTAATCTTTCCACATCATGAAAATGAAATAGCTCAGTCTGAATCCTATTCTGGAACTATATTTGCTAAGATATGGATGCATGTAGGAATGGTAACTTTCAACGATGAAAAAATGTCAAAATCATTGGGCAACGTTGTAAGTCTCAAAGAAGTGCTCTCAAGATGCGGCCCTAATGCTCTTCGCCTTTATCTGTTAAGCGTTCACTATGCAAAACCGTTGGACTATAATAACGAGAATCTTTCTGAAGCCATACTGAAATGGAGGCAAATAGAACACAGTATTTTCGAACTCCAGGAAATAAAGCGGCGAGGTCAAGAACCAATAGAAGCAATAGCAAGTATCAAACAGATTTTTGTCGACTTTCAACAAGCCTTAAATGAAGATTTGAACACGTCACTCGCAATATCGTACGTTTTGAAAATAGCAAACTTAGTTAATAAATTAAGTTCACTCGATACTTTAACAAATGATGCCTCAATGATAATTTTACCAATATTGAAAACAATGTTAGACATACTCGGACTAAAAGTCTTAGAAGTTTCGAAGAATGAGAAACTGCAAATTGAAAAACTGATTGAGGAGAGAAATGCTCTTAGAAGAGCTGGACTTTATTTGGATTCAGATGCGATAAGAAAAAAACTCTACCATTCATACAACGTAGAATTGACGGATCATAAGGATTACACTTCGTGGAAAAAAGTTGAAAGTCCACTTCATAGTTATGAAAATAGAATGTCAGACAATAATATGATTTAGAGGGCTTTGAGCAGGTCCAATAAAAAACAGAGAATTTATAACATTTAGATTGTTATGCCTAATATTGACGCTCCTGTAAGGAATTCCATGTTTTGGACAGGAGTAAGTTAATGAGCTGAAGTTTGTATTGAAGCTAATATACTTTTAGTTACTTGGTTAGTTCTTGTAATCCGACTTGAGATTGGTATCACAGATTGTACTACACAGATGGATGTTCGGATTAAAAAAGAAATATTATGGCTGATGCGATTATCCATTGCTTAATGGTGAATGAAGAAATATTTCGTAGAAGATAATCGGAAAATGGTTTAATCCCCCAAATTTCATCAGTTCAATCGAGATAATTGTGGGTAACTAAAGTATTGTCATGGCTCTATGTATTAAAATGACGAATATACTTCGGTTGAGTTGTTTCTATCAAATAACCAGCTTGCGAAAAGTCAGTTAAGCTGTCTTTTACTGCGTGAAGGTGTGAATTGCCAGTAAAAGTAATTACTACCTTGAACATCAACATCCTCACACCCTGTACATTTTACTCTTAATCCCTGTTGATGAGACAAGTTCTAAATCAAGGGAACTATGGGATTACTAATACAGGGTACAATTTCATTATCTAAGTACTTTAATGAAATAGGAATCGTGACTAGGGCCCTTCGATAGCTCAAATATCAAAGAGTTACGAAGCAACTTATACTATAAGGACCTGACAGGAAATACACGTCACGCAGAATTATCAACTTTACTGCAGTTAGATTCTACTCTATATGTCATTTTGATATTCACGGGTAATCATCATATACATCTAAACTGCCTAAAAAATGGAAAATACGAAATTACTTATATTGGTCTTTTGCGTTTTAGTCTGTGCAGATTTTCACACCTTCAATAATATTGGCCATTTTTCCGTATATTTTTATAGGAATCTTTCCCATTGTAGGGTTGATTTTGGTAACAAAATGGTTATTACAAGATATTAAGTGTTATAGGAAAAACAATGTAAGTGAGGAGTTAAGTGGGAGACCCTATAAGAATTAACGAGTATAATATGATTAAGATTAGTTATTTGCCGGTTTAATTAGGCTTTGAAAACCGAATAGTGAGCTTTAGAAAATAGAGGGAGGAAAGACGAAAATTAATAAGTCTAAATAGTCACATTAGAGATATTGCACTCTAAATTATACTCCAAACGGAAATGCGCTTTATGCGGAGCAGAACTACTTGATCAGAGCGACTTGAATTTGTGTCGTGACTGTTTAAACTGCGCTGATTGTTGTGTAGGGCTAGAAAAGTTGACCTGAAGCCCATTAACTTGTGATTTATTCTACCATCTTTAGTGTATCGCTAAGTGTCACGATACCCACTACTTCACCTTTTTCGCTCACAAGTACGCATTTAGTAAATCTTACCAGCGGGATCAGGGCCTTGGCCGGAGTGGAAACATCTACTATTGGAGGCGGAGGTTCCATCATTTTCGAAATTGACATTTCTAGAAAGTTAGTTTTATCCTGTTCAACCATGCCTCTTGCTAAAATATCTTCGCTTAAAAGACCAACTACTTTAGAACCATCAAACACTGGGATTTGACTAATCGAATTTTGCCTCATTTTCTCGATAGCAGATTGCAAAGGTTCATTCTTTTGAACAAAAATAACTTTTAGAGTGCAAATTTCATGTGCCTTCATTGCTGATTTTCCCTCATGGGAACCAAGAACTTCGAATAATTTTCTGGCTGTTTCATAACTGGGTTTACACCTCCCCGATTCAATTTGATTAACCATTGAAGTACTGATACCTGCAAGAATTGCTAGGTCCCTTTGAGTAAGTCTTAACTTGATTCTTGCCTGTTTGATGTAGTCTATTCTTGGAAGCATTAAACATCTTATATGAGCTTGAACTCTATTTTATAGTCATCTCAAAGTTCAATTCTACGAATAGCTCACAATTGTAACAGCGAACCTCTAAAATCAACAGGTTCCATCCGGTTTTTGTTGTCCTATCACAAATGAGATAACTCTAAGTTACTACATTGGCGACTAGTAGTAACTCATTAAGCATATAAAAACAAATTACTTTATGATTTAAGTAAGTTTACAATAAATTCATTGGAAACACTATTTTTACTTAAACTTGGCGAAAATGGGATACCTACAAGATTATGCATTCAATTTCTTGGATTGACCAACGCATTAGGTCCCGCAGCTTGATAGCCTTATATTAAGCTGAACTAAAAAATTTCTATTGTAAATAACATGACTGAGAATGTCCACAAACAAAAGTGGGATTCGGTAGGCAGATACAAATTAAATAGGATGTTAAAAGAATTAGGCATTATAACTGGTCACGGGACCGAATTAGTAACAGTGTACATACCTCCTCGTCGCCCTATTTTTGAGGTGATTGCCCAGCTTAGAAATGAAGCTGGTACAGCGTCAAACATTAAGTCTGATCTTACCAGAACCCACGTGCAAGACGCATTAAGCCGAACTATAGAACATTTAAAACTTTTTAAAGAAACCCCAGAAAATGGCCTTGCCATATTTTGTGGCGCCATCCCTAATAGTAAAGGTATTGGAAATGAGAAGATAGAGCTATTTTCTGTTAACCCTCCAAAGCCGATTCAAATTAGCCTTTACAGGTGTGATGATCATTTTTGGACAGATCACATAAGAGATATGCTGAAAGACGACAGGATCATAGGACTAATTGCGATAGACACTCAGGAGGCTGGATTGGGTATAGTTTCCGGTGACCGCTGGCAAGTTATCGACAGTCTTACTTCAGGAGTAGCGGGCAAACATAGACAAGGGGGTCAATCAGCTAGGAGGTTTGAAAGACTTCGTGATAACGAACTTAACGAATACTATCACAGGATCGCTGACCACGCGTACAAGGTTTTTATTGAACAATACAAAATCAGCGGATTGATAGTAGGAGGACCAGGGCCTACAAAGGAAAATTTCCTTAAAGAAGAATACCTTGATTATAGATTACAAAGAAATCTTATCGCTACAATCGATAGTTCATACTCCGGAGATGAAGGCATAAGGGAGATTTTGGATAAAGTACATGAACAAGGCATTCTAAATGATTACAGACTTATGGAAGAAAAAAAGTTGATGAAAAAGTTTATGACAGAAGTTTATTCTGAAAGGGGCTTAGCGATTTATGGGTTTTATGATGTACTAGAATCACTAAAAAATGGCATAGTTGACACAGTCATTATTATTGATGAAATTCAGATTGAGGAAGTCAAATTGAAATGTAACAAGTGCAATGCCGAAAAAGCCTCCTATTCTGAGAGGATAAACTTATTGAATACAAAACAAAAACTACTGGCTGATCCTTGCAAGTCGTGTGGAGCGACCGATCTGGTAGTTAGTAACACCGACCTGGTATCAGTGGTTGAGGATATGTCTGGCCAATCTGGCACTAAATTGGAGATTATTTCTTCAAAGACTGAAGAGGGAGCTCAGTTAGCTAGCTTAGGTGGTATAGGGGCTATTCTTCGATTCAAGCCTAGATGACTCCTTTATGGATAATCTTAGAATTTAATATTCACATTTTCCGAAAGCGAACCTCATTTAGTTAATGGAAGCTATTGCTTCCTACTACGCTTGAGTAGAGTCCCTAAGGTTCACTTTATCTATACCTTTATCCACCAATACTAGTAGTAGCTAACACTGATCTAATTTTACCTGAAATTTCTTGGAGCTCAAGATCGTGGGCTAAATGTCGTGATGGCCACCGACCTGAAATAATATCATGCTTAAATCTGGGAATAATATGCACATGCACATGGGGTATTATTTGATTAGCAGCTCGACCATTGTTTTGTCCTATGTTAAGACCTTCTGGGTTGAGCGCCTTCGAGATCGCAGAAGCAATAACACTTACGGTGGAATATAGATATCCAACTTCTTCCTTTGGCATTTTAAGCAGATCTTCATAATGCTTACGTGGAATTACAAGACTATGACCGCTGCTAAAGGGATACTTGTCCAGTAGGGCAACAAAGCTAGAGTCATGGTATATTATTTCGGCCTTAGAGTATCCTGAAACAATGGAACAGAAGATGCATGTGTCTACTTTCATACCGCTCCGGAGTAATGTCAAAAGAAGATGATTTATGCGTTTATTCTATGAAGTCATCTGTCGTGACTTTTAAATACATCAATTTTTGTCTTACATATTAATGCCCGAATCAATAGAGCTTTCTGATTTTGAGATTAACTTTACATTTAACTGTCCAAAATGTGATTACAGAAATGAAAGTATCTCAGCTAGCGATATGGCTAACGGTAATGCTGAATGTGGGATGTGTGAAACACTATTCAAAGTTGAAGGTATAGACGGAATTAAGATAACAGCAATCTTGGACTAATTAGAATACCTAACTATCGAATCCAAGTTTTGATTAAATTATAATGTTAAATTAGGCAATTAATATCTTCTCGTAATATTGTTAGTAAGCAGAACTGTCATCGAAGGTCCTTCACGAGCCCCGCATCGTGCAATGTATAAGGCGATGGGACTAAGTGATGTTGATCTTGCTAGACCAATTATTGGAGTGTCTTCAACCTGCAATGAAGCTACCCCATGTAATATTCATCTTGGACATTTAGCACAGTATGCTAAAAACGGGGTTCGAGAATCAGGGTGTACACCTAGAGAATTTACTGCAATATCGGTGTCTGATGGGATTGCCATGGGCCACGAAGGAATGAAGGCCTCCTTGGTTAGCAGGGAAGTGATTGCGGACTCGATAGAGATTATGATGAGAGCACATGGATATGATGGTTTGGTTGGAATTTCTGGTTGTGATAAGAGCCTACCTGGAACTATTATGGGAATTGCAAGAATGAATTTGCCTTCGATTTTTGTTTATGGCGGGACGATATTGCCTGGGACATGGAAAGGTAAATCGGTAACAGTACAAGATGTTTATGAAGCTGTCGGAGCCTTCGATTCTGGCAAGATTACCGAACATGAACTGTATGATTTAGAGAATGTGGCTTGTCCATCAGCAGGCTCCTGCGGCGGCATGTACACCGCTAATACGATGGCGTGTGTCAGCGAAGCACTGGGCATTGCACTTCCTGGTAGCGCTAGCCCTCCAGCGGAAAGCAAAAGGAGAGAAGGAGTGTGTTACCATACTGGAAAACAAATTATGAAGCTATTGGAGAACGGTATACGTCCTCGTGATATTTTGACCTTTGAATCGTTCGAAAATGCAATAACTATAGTTAACGCTATAGGTGGTTCCACTAACGCGGTACTTCATTTACTTGCAATAGCTAGAGAAGTAGGAGTCAAGTTAAAATTAAGGGATTTTGAAAGAATACGAAAACGTACGCCCCATATTGCGGATTTGAGACCTGGCGGTTTATTCGTAATGGTTGATCTTGACAGAGTAGGTGGAGTGCCTCTAATTTTAAAGCAATTACTAAAGGGGGGACTGATTCATGAGAATGTATTAACTGTCACTGGCAATACAATGCAAAAAAATCTCGAAGTGGTGACCTCAGAGCTTAGAGGTGATGACGTGGTAAGAAGCATTGAAAATCCACTTCAAAAGCAAGGTACGTTGAAAATACTATATGGTACACTAGCTCCAGAAGGTGCCGTAGTTAAAATTGCTGGTCTAGAAGTAAATAGATTTCAAGGTCAAGCCATAACATTTAACTCAGAAGAGGAAGCGTTCGAAGCTATCTCTGGACAGAAAATTAAGAGAGGCGATGTAATGGTCATTCGATATGAAGGTCCTAAAGGTGGCCCTGGCATGAGGGAGATGTTATCTGTGACTGCGGCGTTGGTTGGGCAAGGACTTGGCGCGGGGGTAGCAATGGTCACCGATGGGAGATTTTCTGGAGCGACAAGAGGTCTTATGATAGGGCATGTTTCACCAGAAGCTATGATGGGAGGGCCAATTGCTCTTGTAAAAAATGGCGATAGGATTGTCATAAATCTAGATAGGAGCCGTATCGATTTAATGGTTCCTAAGGCAGAATTGGTTCAACGTGAAAAAAAATTGCGCAAGATTGAGCCAAGGTACAAGACTGGGGCTCTTGCAAAATTCGCGTTCTTGGCTCGCTCTGCGTCTGAAGGTGCAGTGACTTTCCCTAGCCTATGATTAATTCGCAAATAGTTTTTCCGAATTATTAATAATGTGAAACCCTTAGGGTTTTTGATCATTCCCACAATAATATAGACGAAACTTTCTCATAAATTTTAAGTTTTGATAAGACCCTTCCACAATTATTTATAATAGACTTTAGAGAGCATTTTTACGAAGGATAGATAGGATTGAAACAATCGTGGTTTTTTTTGATAGCCATAGCACTTATTGGACTCCTCTCATTATCCTTCTACCTGTACCGGTATTCTTCCTTTACCCTGAACGGTAGAGCTCTTGAGATGGAAGGCAATTTTACTCACTCGTTGACTATCCAACAAGTAGAATCAATGCTAGGTTCATTTAACTTAACGAATACATCGTCAACTTTCAGTTCGCAGAATGTGACTACTACTAAACAGGAGATCCCGTTAGTGCAAAATCTAGATCGAAATTATGATCTTGTGATCGATTTTGATAGAAACTTGGTAGATACTCTGTCAAGAATAATAATTAGTGCACTCAGGCAGTCCAACTTGAGCTCTCAAAAATTATTAGATTCAAGCCAAACTTCTGATCTTAATGAACTTGGCCAATATTCCATAGATGGAAAATGGAATGCATCTATAGTAGCCAGAAACATGGCCAATTTCTCAGGTCTAATAGAAGCAAGAAACATTATTGACGGGCAATTGCAGTACTTTAAAGTAAGCTTAGTCGCCGATACAAAAGAAATTGAATACTTGGAGCGTGAGGGAAACGTTACAATTGTTATCAAGGGCAACGCAACCGTAAATATTGATAACCAGCAAATCGAAGTGCCAACCATCTTAGTGATTCGTGAGATGAAACAGATCTATATGCTAATGCTTGGCGATAGCGATTTACTTCCGAATAAATTTTTTCTGTATGGCAAAGTATCAAGAATTTCTGCTTAATTTATTCAGCTCCGATCAGGCCAATCAAATCAAAGCCTTCGGATGATTTCGATTTGATTTCCGCGATCGAAATTAAATGGCCGTCAGGATCTTCTATGATTGCATGCTTGCCAAAGGATTCTTCTTTTGGTTCTTTGAAGAATTTAACGCCTTTGCTTCTCAGATCATTAGCGATAGAACCAAGGTCACTTACCATAAAGCCCACTAGCATGTTGGGATTATGTTTCACCCTAGTTTTAGCAGGATGTAGAGCTAATACAGTACCGCTCGTAAAAAATTCTGTCCATTCATCCGAGATATTCTTGACTACAAGTCCTAATTTATCTCTATAAAACTTAATCGAGCTCTCCATATTGCTAACCAACAAGATCACAGCTCCAACCTTCTTGAACGACACTTCAATCACTCACGGACAATGTTATTTTAACCGAATTAAGAACTTATCGATGCGCATTAGGAATTTTATGGACAATTGGAACGTGAGTCGGGGATCACGGACAAGGGAACTGATTACGAGTTTATTAGTATCTTATAAATAGAAGCGTGGCTGATTTTTGGTTCAATGTTAACCGCCAAGGTGATTAACTCAAGAGTAGTAGTAGAGCAACACAACCCGCCCGTGTGTAATGAAAACGAAGTCGTGGTTAGGATGCGTTCGTGCGGATTGTGCGGTTCTGACCTCGAAAAAGTATATGGAAGCTACTCGATGCAATCACATAGAATTGGTCATGAACCAGCCGGAGAAATAATTAAGGTTGGAAGGAAGGTAATCGGTTTCAGCATTGGTGACAGAGTTTTCGTCCATCACCATGTTAGCTGTTATTCATGTGCATATTGTTCGCATGGTGACTATACTATGTGTGACATGTATCAAAAAAGCAATTTAGAACCATGCGGACTATCTGAAGAATTCCTTGTGCCTGAGTGGAACATTATTAGAGGTGGTTTACTTCGCCTTCCTGATAATATTTCTTATGATCAGGCCGCCTTAATAGAACCTTTAGGTTGTTGCATTAGAGGATTCAATAAGATCGCTATTAAGCGTGGAGATAACATAGCAATCATAGGTGCTGGACCAACAGGGATCATGCATTTGATGTTGGCGCAAAGGGCAGGAGCTGGTCAAATCTTCATTTTTGATATCAACGACTTTAGATTGGAGTTTGCTCATTCCTATGAGCGTACTTTTGCATTTAATCCTAGACAACCTATAGATATCGTTGGCCGTATCAAAGAGTTATCCACTGGGATTGGAGTCGACTCTACTATTATAGCTACAAGTAATCCCGAAGCCTTAGCGCTGGCCTTGAAGATTAATAGAAAAGGTGGGAAGATCTTGATGTTTGGAGTCCCTCCAAATGACTTCATAGCCAACTTGAAACTTAGCCTTCTTTATTCGAATGAATTAACCCTCTGTTCAAGTTATGGATGTTCAGAAATAGAAACTAACAATGCTTTGACGTTGATTTCGGAAAACACTGTTGATATAAGACCCTTAATCACTCATCGATTTGATATAACAAAGGCTGCAGAAGCCTTTCGTTGCGCGCACGATGCGAATAGCGCAATGAAAGTTATAATAACGTCACGAGTATGACCTGATTGTAACTTGTTTAATGAGTATTATTTATAATACTTCAGATTATCTAAAAGATGACATAAATGGACTGGGGAATGGAAAATCGACTATCAAGGATTCTTAGGAGTGACTCCAAAAGATGTGTCATGTTGGCAGTGGATCATGGTTATTTTCTCGGGCCAACTTATAGGTTGGAAGTACCAAGAAGGACAATTTCTCCCTTGTTGAATCATGCTGATTCCCTTATGCTTACAAGAGGTGTGCTTAGGACTTCTGTTAATTCAAACACTAATATACCAATTGTGCTTAGGGTTTCTGGCGGGAGTAGTATACTTGGAGAAGATCTTTCAAATGAAACAATAACAACTTCAATTGATGACGCCATCAGATTGAACGCATCTTGTTTGGCGCTTTCAATATTTGTTGGCAGCAAGTATGAACATCAAACACTATCCAATCTTGCTAAGTTGGTCGATCAGGGTGAAAAATATGGAATTCCAATCCTAGCAGTTACCGCCGTTGGAAAAGAAATGGCAAGAGATGCTCGATATTTAGGCTTGGCTTGTAGAATAGCAGCAGAACTTGGTGCGCAATTGGTAAAGACTTATTATTGTCAAGATTTTGAGAAAGTAACAGAAAGTTGTCCTGTTCCGGTTATCATAGCAGGTGGCAAAAAACTACCGAATGAAAAGGATGTGTTAAAACTTGCTCATGATTCTCTAAAGGCGGGTGCAAGTGGAGTGGATATGGGTAGGAACATTTGGCAGTCTGATAATCCGATTGCAATGATACAAGCAGTAAAGTCTATAGTACATGAGGGGTATGAAGTTGACCAAGCATATGATAAATTACTGAATCTCCAGAAACTAAGCATTCCCGATTTGTATGCAGGTAGGAATATCGACTCAACTTAAAGATGAAGTATTTTTATAGCACTTCGAGTATTGTAATCTTGAATTCGAACTGTCTCAACTTACGAGGTGATGAAATTGTCGGAGTACGAGGGAGGCACATTTAGATGCCGCGTTTGTGGGAAGGAATTTTTGACTAGGAGCGAAGGGGATCGCCACTACCGGGAAATTCACGATAATGAACGTACTGAAATTGGTGAATAACCGCAGTCTGTGTAATGCTTAAGAGTAGAAAATAGCCCTCAAGTAGATGTTAGACTTTTTAATGAGGTTGTGTTCTTGAAGAAGAGTATGATGGAGGGGTCTGTACGTGTGATGCTCTTTGAACTGGGAATTATAATTTTGAACGATACCAACCAATTAATTAAGGCGGCCAGATTTCAGGACCCGGCCAGAGCTTTTCAGTCTTTGTCTATGGGTGAAAATAAGGAGCTGGCAGAAATTTTCCCTCTAGTTAAACAATTTCATTCCATCCGAGTGAACAATGATATTCTTATGGCAATCTTGGCCCGAGCGGGTTTAAATGTAGAGTTATTTTCACCAACTGAGCAAGATCAAATAACTGAAAACAAGATTGAGCTAATTGCAAAATATGGGCTTTCAGAAAGCCCGAGCGAAGCGCAAAGTTTACTTCAAAAATTTGCAACAGATTATTCCTCATTAAGGGTAAAGGCGACTGCTGAAACTCTAGACCTTCAGGCAATTCAGGCGGTGAATGCTCTTGATGAATTAGATGAAACTATCAATACTATTGGAACTAGATTGAGGGAATGGTATGGCCTCCACTTTCCTGAACTTGACCATTTACTTCAGAATATTGCTACTTATGCTCACTTGGTGAAGGTGGCAGGGACAAGGGAAAAAATGACACATGAATTACTTCTCCAATTAGAGGTACCGGAGAATAAGGTTCAAATTATGCTCCAAATGGCAGCGAAGAGTCGTGGTGGTAATCTTCCCTCAGAAACCCTACAAATGTTGCAAAAGCTAGCTTCTGAAATACTGGATTTGTCACAATTAAGGACAGAGTTATCGGGAATGATAGAAGCATTAGTGAAGCGCATAGCACCGAATCTTAACAATATGTTGACTCCAGTGATAGCAGCTAGATTGATGTCTAGGGCTGGCAGCTTGAGAAAACTGGCTTTCCTGCCTTCAAGCACTATTCAAGTTCTAGGTGCCGAAAAAGCCCTGTTTAGGGCTTTGAAAACTGGTGCAAGACCGCCTAAACATGGGCTTTTATTCCAACATCCTGCAGTTCACTCTGCACCAAAGTGGCATCGGGGCAAAATAGCACGGGCTCTCGCGTCAAAGATAGCTATAGCAGCACGAATAGATTTGTATCACCCCTCACATGTCGAAAATGACCTTCTACCTAGCCTCACTAAGAGGATTGAAGCCATTCAAAAAATGCCGGAAAGGCAAGGCAGTACAAATGAACCTGGAGTTAATTTTGGTGTAACTCAAAGAAGTCGGCATTACTTCAGTAACAGAAATCGCCAATACAGGTCCAAAAGTAAGGATCGCGGTAGAAGGACCATTAAGGGATATGGCAAACGAAGGCGTTAGCGTTCTAATTGTTGACGAACATGAGCACTTAGCAACATTAAATCTAGATCAAGGAAAATCACTGTATGGGGAGAGATTGATTAACGTACAGGGACATGAGTTTAGGCTGTGGGATCCGTTTAGAAGCAAATTGGCAGCAGCATTAACAAAAGGTCTTGACATCGACTTAAAGCCCAATACAAGAGTACTATACCTTGGCGCATCAACTGGCACAACTGTCAGTCACATTTCCGACATTGTAGGGACCAATGGAAGAATATTTGCTGTAGAATCATCGTCAAGAGTAGGAAGAGAGCTTATTGCTAATGTGTCCTCAAGGAGGAATAATGTTATACCGATTATTACTGATGCAAGAAAGCCCCGCAGCTATTTTTCGATATACGACACTATAGATATGGTATATTGTGATATTGCTCAACCCGATCAAACAGAAATCGCGATTGATAATTGCCATGTTTATCTTAAACATGGAGGCGTTTTACTTTTAGTTATAAAGACGAGAAGCATTGATGTAACTATGGACCCAAGAAAAGTTGTCAAAAGAGAAATTAGAAAATTAGAGTATGATAATTTTAAGAATTTACAAGTGGTAAATCTAGATCCCTTCGACAAAGATCATGCATTCGTATATGCACTCTTCAGTTCAGATCGGCCCATCTAATCCTGATTTTTTAGATCAAATAACGTTTTCATCGATTTCCAGGATTTTCTAATAAAGTGTCGCGGGGTTTTGTTTTTTTCAATCCATTTTCTTATAAATTCTTTAGTCCTTTTGTCAGATGGATAACCACTCCCCATTTCCCCGTATTCTTCTCGGATTCTCAACATTTCAAGGTCCCTAGTCACCTTTGCCACAATCGATGCTCCTGCAACTGCGATACTTGCATGTTCAGCATGATGTTGGGATATGATCTTCTTGGGTCTATTGATGCACACAAATTTTGAAACTGACTTACGATATCTTACCGGATTAACATCACAAGAATCAATGAAAACTATATCCGGAAAAATGTTGTCTATAACCACTGCCATAGCTTGCGCCTCTAGCAAGTTAAGGTTGTTATCTTTTACTCCACAATCTACATCGAGAGGGGTTAATTTACAAATACAAATGCTTTCAACTTCGTCTATCAATTTTGGTATTAGGGAGCGGCGCTGCTTGGGCGAGAGCAATTTGGAGTCTTTGATGCCCATTTTGGCAAGTCTATGCAGACGGGATGACTTGACACTTATTCCAGCTACAACTAGCGGACCTACAAGTGCTCCCCTTCCTGCTTCATCCACTCCACCTATGAGTCGATCTGTATACCTTAGCCTCTTAATTTCTGCACTAGATTGCAAATTGAGAATTAAAACGTGAGAAGTATTGATTGTGGAATGATAACCTTAGTAGTGGGTCACGATTAGAACTTTCGATGTTGACATCGAGTATTTCAGAAATACTTGAAGGGGGGACGCGGTTGCTTGTCCCAAATACTTCGTTAACAGAGAAAATACCACCAAAAGTTCCCGCATTTTTCAATCCTGTTGCTAAACGAAATAGGGATATATCAATACTTGTTTATAGTGCTTTCTCTGAACTTGATTCGCTAAAATCACTCACCTTCGCTGATAGCCTATGTGGTGTAGGCTCGAGAGGACTTCGAGTTGGTGTGGAAATCCCCTCTTCACAGGAGATATGGATGAACGATATCAACCCCAATGCTTTGGAGCTAGCAAAAGAATCAGCCAAGTTAAATTCAATCATCAATAAATGTCATTTCCATAATGGCGAAGCGTGCAGCTTTCTTCTCTCGAATCAAAATCATGAAAGGAAACGTTATGATATAGTGGACTTGGATCCATTTGGAAGCCCTTCTCCATACATAGATTGTGTGCTTAGAGCGGTAAAAAATGGCGGGCTCTTATCAGTTACAGCCACTGATACAGCAGTACTATGCGGTGTTTATCCTCATGTTTGTTTCCGCAAATACTTAGGATATCCGATAAACAACGAATATGCCAATGAAACTGGAATTCGATTGCTTATCTCCCTCATAGCATTCACAGCTTCGCGATTTGATCTAGCTATCAACCCCCTATTTAGTCACACTAATTTACATTTTATGAGAACTTACTTACAAATAAAAATCAGCAATAATCAAGCAAACAATATCCACACTAAAATTGGGAACATTCTCCATTGTCACAAATGTGGCAATAGAACCCAATTGGCACTTGGAGATTGTTCTAAATCTTGCAGCATTTGCTTATCAAAATGTAGTTTAGGGGGACCATTGTGGAAAGGTCCTTTAAGTGACACACAGTTTCTAAAGATCATGCTAAATTTGGTCCCCCGTTTGACCACATATCAACAATCCCCAAATTTACAAAAATCGATCATCAATCAGCTCGAAGTCACCGCAAAGGAGATTCCTGAACCATACTATTACCTCGTAGATACTATCTCATCTAAACTCAAAATAAGTCCTCCGCCAATTTCAGAAGTAATTGAACGCATTCATGATTCAGGATTTAGTGCATCCCGAGCAGCATTAAATCCTAGAGGGATAAAGACAGTTGCTTCGATTACCGAAATATTGCACGCCCTCAAGAATCGTAATTAAAAGACATTGCCGACAGACATCAAACTTTCGTGATCGCAAGTATCGATGTATTAGATGTCATGGCCACAGAGATTAATTTAATAACAAGAATATTGAAAAAATACAGAAAATATTGTTTTTTTGCTTATGTTTTTATTGCTTGCATTTTGTGAAATATATGGAATGTCCTTTTTTTATTTTACAGGAAGTTATGAATTTGGAGGCCATAGTAAGGAAAATAGGGAGGGGATTAGAATTAGATATTCGAAGAAACTTAAAATCTCTTATCACGAGCAGAACAGGATTAAGGTATGACTAAGTTACAACTTCGAAACATTACTAAAATGTTTGGCACGAGTAGCTTGTCTAAATCATACATTACAGCTGTAGATAATGTCAGTCTTCAAATAGATGAGGGTGAGTTCGTTTGTTTTGTAGGTCCTTCAGGATGTGGGAAATCTACTCTATTGAATATTTTAGCGGGGCTCGACAAGCCTACCGAGGGTGAGATAATTTTCAATGGTCAGCCTATTGACGGAACAGGACCCGACAGAATCATGGTATTTCAAGAAAACGCTCTATTCCCTTGGCTTAAAGTAATTGACAACGTAGAATTTGGTCTGAAGCTGGCTGGAGTAGACAAAACAAAGAGGAGGGAGATTGCCATGCATTATCTTGACACAATGCAGTTGACAAAGTTCTCTGATTCATTTATTTACCAACTTTCAGGAGGAATGAAGCAGAGAGTATCATTAGCGAGAGCTCTGGTCATGGATCCTGAAATATTATTGATGGACGAGCCATTTGCGGCTCTGGATTCTCAAACTAGAGATCTATTATTAGTTGAGCTTCAATTAATCTGGGCGAAGACAAGGAAAACCATAATATTTGTTACGCATAACATACTAGAGTCTGTCTGCCTTGGAGATCGAGTTATAGTTTTTACACATCGACCCGGCCGAGTCAAAAGTGACATTGTAATTGATTATAGACGTCCCCGTCTGAGCGAAGACAACGGCTTGCAACCGCTGTATAGAAATGTTTTAGATCAGCTAAAAACCGAGGTACACGGCACTCATAACGAATAATTCATAGACTGTTCTCATTAAGAGTATTCAGTAGTTTCAAGCCATCATCAAAGCTATTTGGGGAAGAAATTATCACCTTGTCAGACATTTTTGCCGCTTCTGCGATGAATTGCACAGGATCCTTGAAATATTCAGACCAATCTAGACCAATTTTTGAAGCAGATGAAACGTTCTTCTCTGAAGGACACATTATACATGGAATTACACGTATTCCTTGTGGTCTCGCCAAATCTATTATCTGCCCAAGGTCCGATAATGAAGATATTGATTGGGTGATAAAGCCGTAAGGCTTGATATTCAGCTTAGTTGTTTGAATGACGCTGTTACTAATTTTGTTAGGAAACGACAAATATAGTTTCAAATGAGTGTCAATTCCATAGGATGATAAGACCTTAAGGACTTCCGTCGCACTAGGTTTAGAGAAACTCTGACCTAAAAATGGCGAGTCACCCCTAACTATTAGAATACTCTCGACAGTATGTCTTATTGCCTCACTTAAGAACTGCAATACAGCAATTAGATTACGGTCAGAAATGCGTAGGCTACACCCTAGCTCAAGTTTAATTCCTGCATCCTTCAAAATTGATGCTGCTACTACGCTTGATACCCTTGGTATTCCCAGTACGCTGTCCGTTATATGTAATCCTCGAACTAATTGAACTAAGGCTGATGCTCTGGCAATAAACCTTGTCATCTGTTTATCCAAATCTAGGATACTCGATAAATTCTCACTTAGCAATTTTGGAGGGTTTAGCTCGTAAAGTAACTTGGAGGAAATTGACATAATCCAGATTCTTTCTAAGTTGACATATAATTTAGAATCAAAATGGTTATACTATATCTCTTCAAAATAATTCTAAGATGCAATATTTCTCGTGCCAATACCATTTGTAAGATAATAAGAAAGTGCAATTTTTTTGATGACATTCCAATTGAATTTCTGATTGATAAATTTAAGTGTATATTTCCTTAGTTAAGGATATGCCAAATTTCGTTCAAATCCGGGAAATACTTAAGGAAACATTGAATATTTATTCCCTTTCTAATAGACAAGCATGCCTTGCAAAAAATAAGAAAAATGCTGCCGTATTAGTAATAATACACTGCTATGCAAACACACCAAATATCTTGCTTACTAAGAGAAGTGGAACATTATATAATCATCCAAGTCAAGTTTCATTCCCTGGTGGCAATTTCTGTCCAAATGATTTAACCCCATTAAGTACTGCAATAAGAGAGACTAATGAAGAGATTGGGATCAATATCCCTAGCGAATACATAATTGGATCGTTGCAGGTGGTACAAACGACAACCTCGAACTATGATATCTATCCCTTCGTTGCCATGGTTGAGAAATTAACTAAACCTCGCCCAAATGAAGAAGTACAAAAAATTTTTAGTATTCCTATAAATGTTCTGGAAACTATGGTCTACAACAATCGAATAAATGAGGGTCATGCAGACGAACAAGACCTCAGGATTAAGTGGCAAGATATGATAATATGGGGAGCTACGGCCAGAATAATTAAACAACTATTGAACTATCTAAGATGAGATTTTTGGGCGCTCATTTAGAGGGAAAAGGTATTTACACATTAATCTTGCAGGTGTCAAATCCAATTGGATTAATATGCATGTAGATCTGATTTGTGTTTTCTCAATTCCCTAAAGGTACTAAATTTCATTGCACACTTGTCACATTTCCATTGATTGATCTTCGCCTGTCTATAAAATTGATACGTTTGATCGCCACTTTCATATTTTCCTGTACTAGAATTATAATTTACAGCATTATAATTTATCCTGTATTTTATCCTTGAAAAATTTACTTTCATTTAAGTGAATTGTTGTTGGTCTGAGGTTATTAAGGACGTAGTTAAGAATCTGTATAAGCTTTGATAATACATTTTTACAATTATATATCAAAATTAAACATTGTGCACTCACATTATAATACGAAAACTATTATTTTATGTCCGAAGAAGTATGCAAGGTGACATTCGAGAGTTTACGTGATTACGTAAATGCGCTTGACAATATTGGTGATCTAATAAAAATAAAAACACCTGTAAGCACAGATCTTGAAGTAGCTGAAATTCTCAGAAGACTTATGTACAAGACAAATCAACCAGCTGTGCTATTTGAGAATGTAGAAGGTCATAAATATCCTATTCTTGGTAACGCATTTGGTTCGATGAAGAGACTAAAACTTGCTCTTGCCTTGGACGATTTTGCTGAGATAGGGGAGCGAATTACAATGATGTCAAGGATGAAGGTTCCCTCAAGTATTTTAGGTAAGCTTAAGATGCTACCTAAACTAACTGAATTAGCCGACTATGGTCCAAAACAAGTAGAAAGTGGTCCAGTTAATGAAATCATAATGACCGAGAAAGAAGCTAATTTGGATCTACTTCCTGTTATTAAGTCCTTCCCCTTCGATGCCGGAAAATTCATAACCTTCGGAATAACCGTTACCAAAAATCCTGAGACTTCAATCCAGAACCTTGGTATTTACAGGTTACAAGTTTTAGGTAATAAAAAGGCAATTATGCATTGGCAGATCCACAAGAGAGGTGCCTTACACTACCAATTGAATAAGGATGAGAATAAGAAAACTGAAGTGGCAATAGTCATAGGTGCTGATCCTGCAACTATTTTTAGTGCCATTGCACCTGTCCCTGAAGGAATGGACAAGTATTTTTTTGCAGGAATTACTAGAAAAAAAGGAGTAAAATTGATAGATTGTAAAACCGTTGATATTCAAGTTCCAGCGACGTCTGAAATTGTTTTAGAGGGATATGTTGACCCAATGGAGTTGAATATGGAAGGTCCATTTGGCGATCATACTGGATATTATACTCCTCCTGAACCATTCCCGACATTTACTTTAACGGGTATGATGATGAGACAGGATGCCATTTTCTTGACTACTGTGGTCGGAAAGCCTATCCTAGAAGATGCTTATTTCGGGAAAGTTATAGAACGGTCATTCCTGCCCTTGATTAAGATGTTTCATCCCGAGGTTACCGATTTCTCAATGCCTGCAGCAGGATGGTTTCAGGGTCTTGCAATAATAGCTATCAGAAAAAGATATCCAGGCCAGGCCAAGAAGGTGATGATGGGATTATGGGGACTGGGACAGTTATCTCTGACAAAAATAATTGTAGTTGTTGACGATGACATTAACCTTCACAATATGAATGAAGTGATATGGGCAGTAACCACCAGGTCTGATCCAAAAAGGGATGTTACCATAATAGAGAACGCGCCAACTGATACATTAGATCCTGCTTCGCCCCTAATAAATCTTGGATCTAAAATGGGAATAGATGCAACTAAGAAAACGCTGGAGGAAGGATATATGAGACCCATACAACAAGAGACATTACCGGCTGAAGAGACGATTAACAAAGTAAGTGCAAGATGGCAAGAATATGGGCTTGAAGGTTGACCAGAATTTGGGTCTAATGCTAAATTAAGTTTATGTCCGATATATAATCTTGAGTTGAAACTGAAGGACAATTACATTCTATATACTCTAGATTACTTTCAGTGAAGTTAATATCTGCTTGATCAGAATAGATATTCGAATGCAGTTAAGTCATTCCGGGAAAGTAAAGGATATTTACGAAGTTGATTCTAATAGTCTATTATTCCACTTTACAGATAGAGTATCGGCTTTTGATGTTCCTATGGTCACTCCTGTACTAGGAAAGGGTAAGATATTGTGCAAATTCGCCGAGTTTTGGTTTAGAGTCCTGAATGTTAAGAATCACATGATTAGATTGGAAGCATCTGACAAGATGTTAGTAAGAAAGTTGACAATGATTCCCATAGAATGCATAGTGAGGGGTTATATTTACGGGAGTTTTTATGAGAGATTAAAACTCGGAAACTCCGTAATGGAGATTGCACCTGAAGACTGCACTATCGCTTCCAAACTCCAACAGCCGATTTTTGATCCGACAACTAAAAATAAAGTTCACGATCGCCCAATATCAGATACAGAAATCCTTGATGCACAAATATTAAGTTCAGAAGAACTCGATCAGATTAAGGCTACATCTTTAACAATATATGATCAAATGTCGAAGCTAGCGGAGAAAGCTGATTTCATTATTGCGGATGCAAAATTTGAATTTGGAAGAGAGATAACTACTGGAGAGATAATTCTTGCAGATTCAATTGGGCCTGATGAATTCCGAATATGGTCCAAGTCATTGTACGAACCTGGCAAATTGCAAGAAAGTTATGACAAGCAATACCTTAGAGATTGGCTAACGAAAATAGGATTCAAGAAGAAGCTGGATGAAGGTCGTCAGGACGTTATGCCTTTGCCCCCCATTCTTCCACAAGCCATCATCGATGAGTTATTGAATAGATACAATTATGTCTATCAAAAAATTTCTTCACAGACTTAGGAGTTTTCAAAGAATAACCGTTATGCGTCAACTACTCAACAATAATTCTCAGCAACCCTATTGTACCGTAGTTTTTGAGCAAACATACCATTTGGTAAGGCACATCTGCAGAAGACATGTTACACTTTATTGACAAGGTACGGGTATCGATATAATTTGACTTCCGTATGACTATATCATGTGGGTGGGTAAGCACTAGGTTACTATTTGTCTCTCCAATTATTTCAATAGTGTAAGGTTCGACTATTAACTGCATTCTTACAACGCATTCGTCTTTAATGAGATTACTCTTAATGGTAGTATGCAATCGCGAGCAGCCCTTGGATGCCGACACTCCTATTATACAATCACCTTTAGGGGTCAGATCGGGTTGAGTAGTTATCTCCAAAGTGCTTTTGTGAAGACATCTGACATTCGGGTGCCCTCTGAAGGTTATTTCTTCTTGCATTACTTTTGGGTTGTATCATACCTGCGAATTTAAGCATTGACAAGGTAAACTTAAATTAACGACTGTAAAGAAGTCAAACTGAATTGTTACCAGCAGCAGCCGGATATGATAGAGCAATTACAGTATTTTCTCCTGATGGGAGGTTATATCAAGTTGAATATGCTATTGAAACTGTAAGAAGGGGAACCCTGGCAATCGGAATTAGATGTAAAGACGGGGTTGTATTAGCTGTCGAAGAAAAATCACGAAAATTACAATTATCAGATGTGACCCAGAAAATCTTTCAGGTCGATGATCATATAGGTGTAGCCGCGGCTGGATATATTCCAGATGCGAGGACTCAGGTAGACCACGCGAGATTCTTTGCTCAAAGTAATAGACTCATTTATGATGAACCGGTCGATGTTGAAGGAGTTGCAAAGAATTTGGCAGATATGGCTCAACAATATACGCAATATGCGGGAGTAAGGCCTTTTGGTGTTGCTTTAATATTGGCCGGCGTCGATAAGACTGGTTCTTCTTTGTTTCTAACTGATCCAAGCGGCACCTATATTGGCTATAATGCTATTGCAATTGGCGCTGGTAGCGATCAAGTGAATGAATTTCTTGAAAAAAATTACCGAGCCGATACTGACATCAAAGAAGCTGCTGTTTTGGCTATAGAATCAATTTACTTGGTTAGTGAAGACAAGACGGGAATCAGACACATAAAAATGGCTATGATAGACTATAGGACCAAAAGCATGAGGAAAATAGAGGAACAAGAAATAGAAAAATATTCAGTTAGTAGCAAGGAAAATGCTAGCAAGAGGACAGATTCGTCAGAACAATAGATTCATGTCGCACACTCCGGATAGCGTAACACACTTAAGAACAATGTAGACAATCAATTAGCCAGCGATATTCTTTCTATTATCTCTATGCTCGCGAACATTGTGGCATTCCATCAATTCTACGTCACCGATATCGAAGGCGTTACGGCAGTAGGGTGGTTGTCACATGCTTGGCCAACTTGTATTTATTTATATACTGTTCACTGATGACAAATCACGTGACAGTTCAAATAGGACAGCTGGCTCCTCCCCTTGAAATTTCCGAGTGGGTACAAGGAGGTCCGTTGAATATGGGGGATCTCACGGGGAAGGTGATTGTTATTGAAGTATTTCAAGTTAATTGTCCTGGATGCTTTCTATACGGCATACCGGAAGCAGTCGAAATAGCAAAGGCATATAGCAATAAGGGCGTTGCAGTTCTAGGTTTAGCGACGGCCTTTGAAGATTTTGAGTTGAATACCCTTGAAAACCTGAAATTGCTCTTAAGGGAGGGGAAACCAGTTGGAGAAACTCTAAGTGCATTGAGAATACAAGGTCTACTTGATAATCAGATGAACATCCCTTACAAGATACCGTTTCCAATTGCAATGGATAAGTTGATTAGAGAGGAAACTCCTCTCGGCGATGAAAGAATATTTAAATTTGCGACATCCAATATACCTGACTTCGAACTGTATCATCAAAAGGATAAGTCTGAAATACTTAAGCGTGTTAAACAATATCTTGAATCCAAAGTATATTCCTCAGTAACTTTTGAAACATATGGATTGAAAGGCACGCCTTCTACTATCTACATTGATAAAAAGGGAAAATTGCAGGGCATCACATTTGGGTCACAAGGATCTATGAAATACGAAGTAGAACAATTGCTTCAGAGCTAATATAAATTAGTGCCAGTAGAGCTAAAATTGTATTGGAGATAAAAAAGCTGTTAGGATGTTTAATATTTGACACACGTTTCTATTGGCATACCTGATTCGTTCCTGATAGATTCACAATCGTTAATGGACAAGAGTATTAAGATTGCTCAACTCGCTCGCGCTTGTTCTATCTTCAGAGTATGGAATATATTCATTTACAAGGATAGGTCATCAAAAAGCGACGCTCAAGATGTAAAGATAATGAAGATGATACTGGAATACTTGGACACTCCTCCTTATTTAAGGAAAAAACTGTTTCAAAAACATTGGATATTAAAGTTCGCAGGGATGTTGCCACCAATCAAGTCACCACACCATAAGCCTAAGATTTCAATTCATCATCTAGAACTGGGAGAAGTTAGAGTAGGTGTAGTACTTAAGAGAGGCGGCAGTAATTACGTGGATGTAGGCTTGGATATTCCTATCAAATTGAAAGAAATTATTCCTGAGGGTAAGAAGATATTGGTTAGGGTTATTTCTAGGAAACCAGAAATTATCGGAACTGAGATAAGTGTTAATAAATTGGATGGCTATTGGGGTTACTCAGTATCATTTTTCGAGTCTCTTGGAGAACTTCTTAAATCTCGCGAATCAAGTGAAATAATTCTAACATCAATAAAAGGAAGAAAAATATCCGAAAACCTTTTGTTCGACACGTTAAAAAATAAATTAAGTTCAATCGAAGATCTATTGGTTGTATTTGGCAGTCCGAAAAACGGGATCGGAAAGATCATTCAATCAGAAGGGGGAGATGATTCAAATTGCTCTTTCATCATTAATATGTTTCCAGATCAAGGAACTGAGACTATTCGAGTAGAAGAGGCAATTCTAGGGTCGTTAGCTATCTTGAATAGTTACATCAATTTGTGGTCTAATATTAGAAATTAAATTCCTGAAGTCCTTTCATCGGATAAATAAGTAATTCTGCCTCTTAAGATTAGTTATAAATTTATTAAAGGGTCCAGTAAAGTTTTGGTCCAAGAATGGGACATCGAAAGTATAGTGCACCGAGGAGGGGAAGTATGGCTTTCTACCCAAGGAAACGAGCGAATTCGTTAGAAAGTAGGGTTAGAAATTGGCCAGACTTGATCTCAGAACGACCAAGTTTGGCAGGATTCGCAGGATTCAAGGTTGGAAATTTGAACGTGATGACAGTAGATGATAGGGAAAAAACCCCCAATTTCGGTAAGAATCTACTTAACCGCTCTACATTGATCGCAACTCCACCGATCAGGATTATCGGAATAAGGGGCTACAAAAATACCGTAATAGGTAAAAAGGCAGTTTTCGATTTTTTTACTAGGGAAACTGATAAGGATTCGAGGCGCAAGGCTCCATTAGCCAACAAGAAGGGATACATGGAATCTATTGATGCTTTTTTGAATAAGGTAAACGACATATACGCGATAGTTTCAGTTCATCCAATAAAAGCAGCCCTTGCGCAAAAAAAACCATTCGTTTGGGAAATGCCCATTTCTGCCAAGGATATTAAATCCAAACTTGAATTCGCGAAGGAGAATTTGGGCAAGGAATTTGCATTAAAAGACGTCTTTAGAGTTGGACAGTTTATAGATGTCTCTTCGATTACAAGAGGAAAAGGAGTAGAGGGACCAATTACAAGGTTTGGTGTAAAGAGAAAGCAACACAAGTCGAGAAAAAGTGTAAGGGCTTTAGGTACTCTAGGTCCGATCTCACCTGCAGTCGTCATGTATACTGTACCGAGACAAGGACAACGAGGATTCCACCAAAGGACTGAGTACAACAAGAGAATCCTCTTGATTTCTGGCAATAGTAAAGATGAAAATATAAATCCCAAAGGAGGTTTTAATCATTTTGGCCATGTTACGGGTGATTATGTTATAGTTAGAGGATCAGTACCAGGTGTACCGAAGAGGCTTGTGAAAATGAGAGTGGCGATAAGAAAAATACAGAAGAAAATACTCGAGCCAAAAGTTATCGAGGTAGTTATGAACAAATGATCACAAAATTACTTGATTTGAATGGAATTGAGATCGGAGACTTGACTTTACCCATGATTTTCGAAACTCCGTTCAGACCAGAAATCATTAGGAAAGTGTATGCTAATCTTTCCTCGTCTAGGTATCAACCTCAGGGAAGGTATGCTGCTGCCGGAGAAATCGTAAGCGCCGAATCTCGAAATACAGGACTCGGTATCGCCAGGTTAGCTCGTGCTAAAGGAGAGGGATTTCCCAGAGCAGGACAGGCGGCGGGGGTAGCAGGAGTGCGACACGGCAGAGTTGCACATCCTCCGGTCTCACTGAAGGTCATAAATAAGAAAATCAATAAGAAGGAAAAAATTCTAGGATTTTGCTCTGCAATTGCCGCTACTGCAAAAAAAGAAATAATGGAGCGTAGAGGACACAAATTACGCAATCTTACCAAGTTTCCACTCGTTGTTGTTAATGAAATTGAAGATGTCCAGAAGGCGTCAGAACTTGAAAATGTATTATTGTCATTGAATTTGCAAGAAGACTTAGCGAGGGCTAAGATAATTAAACGCGTTCCTTCCGGTAAGAGCAGGATGCGCGGAAGGAAAAAGCGTACCGCATTAAGTGCCTTGGTGGTGGTCGGAAAAGGATCTTCAATTCTCAAACTTCGTCGTTCCCTGCCAGGGGTTCATGTAAAGCCAATAGAGGGTCTTAGCGTTTTAGACCTTGCTCCTGGGGCAAATCCTATTCGCTTGACAATATACTCAGCAAGAGCGATCGAGAGCCTACCAAGGATTAATAGTCGTCATCATAAAATTATCGAGGTAATGAAAGGAATTTGAATGACGAATTGGATAAGAATCGATTTGATGTTGCTGAAGTAATTAAGCATCCATATATAACTGAAAAAACATTTAATATGATTGAAAGGGAAAATAAATTGACGTTTATTGTTAGCGATGATTCGAAGAAGGAGGATATAAAACAAGCGATGAAGATTTTATACGAAACTGAAGCAGAAGAGATTCATGTGTCCCGCGGATTACATGGTAAAAAAGCAATTATAAAATTCAAGAAACCTGAGGCTGCGAGAGATCTTGCAACTCGATTGGGCCTAGTATAAAATTGCTTAGAGTCCGCGGATTCCAAACAAAAAGAGGAAAGTAGTTAAATTTAATAGTAGTGCGAATAGTGAGGAAGATACTTGGTAAGGGAGTTCAAATACAAGGGTTATTCTGTTGAAAAGATGAAGACAATGTCCATTGAGTCGCTTTTGCCGCTAATGAATTCACGTCAGAGGCGCTCACTTGATAAAAGGGTTGGAAGGTACATGAATGACGAAAAGAGAAAATTGCGGGAAGATATGAAATTAGCTCGTGATGGGAAGACAAGTAACTCGATAAAGACTCACGTTAGGGATATGATAATACTTCCAGATATGATTGATCTCACAATTAACGTCCACAACGGGAAAGATTTCACTCCCGTAACTATCAAACCTGAAATGATTGGACATTATTTGGGCGAATACTCTATAACAAATAAGAGGGTTCAACATGGCGCTCCTGGTGTAGGAGCATCCCGTTCCAGTCTATATGTTCCGTTAAAGTGAGATTGGTATGCCAAGCTATTCTTATGCGTTTGAAAATTTTGACAAGTCTCGACATGTCAGAGCTTCAATTAGAGAAAGCGATATTTCTCATAAGCATGCAAGGGAGATCGCGCTTGCAGTGAAAGGCTTGACCGTAGAAAAAGCTCGAAACTTCTTAGAGGACGTGGTAGACCATAAGGTCGCAGTTCCTTTCAGGCGATATAACAATGAAGTAGCTCATAGGTCTAATATTCGTGACGGTTTTTCCGCTGGCAGATTTCCAAAAAAAGCCTCGAATGAATTTTTGAGACTCTTGGATAATCTGGAATCAAATGCAGAATATAAGGGGATGGATCTTGACAGATTGGCAATAGTTTCTTGCGTTATTCACAAAGGAACAAAGTTGGAGCGATTTACGCCCAGGGCAATGGGTCGATCTAGCCCTAAGATTGATACTCTAGTACATATAGAGATTATCGCAAAAGAAAGACAAACATCGGAGTAGTTAGGAAATAATGAAATTGAATAAGAGGGGAGAATAGAATCTTATAATGAGCGCAATAAAGAACGTCATGAAAAACAATTATAGAATGATGGAATTAGATGAATATCTTAATGCAACTTTAAAGGATGCCGGATATGGTGGATCTGAAATCCAAAAAACACCCATCGGGACTAAGATAACTTTGTTCGTAACCAGGCCTGGACTGGCTATAGGAAGAAAGGGATCAGGCATAAAAGATTTGACTCTAAGATTGGAACAGCAATTTGGGTTGAGCAATCCTCAAGTGTCTGTAATGGAGGTAACAAAACCAGAGCTTAATCCAAAAATTATGGCCAATAGGATCGCTCAGCTTATTGAGAGAGGAACGGCATTTAGACGGGCAGCATTATGGACAATTAATACGATAATGGAAGCTGGTGCCCTAGGAGTTGAAGTCACTATTGCAGGAAAGCTAAGAAGCGAACGTGCTCATTTTGAGAAACACACTAATGGGATCATTCCGAAAAGCGGCGATATCGCCGAAAAAGTGGTGAAAGTGAGCACTTCAGAAGTGTTGACCAAGATGGGTTTGATGGGCATAAGATTAAAAATTGCGATGAAAGAAGATTTACCGCGCGAGTTTGAACTAACGGAAGACGAGCTTACTGAGATCAGCCCTCACTCCGAAACTGGACAGCAAGGTACTCCTACTGATGATGAAGCGGCAGTTAAATTAGACCATGATGTCCCTACCGGACAGTCGATTGAAAAGGTAGAACCTTCGTCCGCAGCGCCATCAGAGCCAGTTGAAAATAAAAATGAAACTGGTAGTAAGAAAGCAGAAAATGTGACGGAAGATAAGAGTACCCCGGAGGTTTCATAATCCCAATGGGAAGAATGAAACTTAAAACATTGAGGGAATTTAATTCAGAAGATCTTAAGTCGAAACTTGTAGAGTTGAAGGGTGACCTTTCAAAGCTAAAATCTGAAAGTGCAAAAGGTACGCTTAAAAAAGAAACGGGCAAAATCAAATGGATTAGGAGAGACATTGCAAGGATACACACAATTCTAAATGAGAAAGAGATCAAATGAAATCGGCTATGCAAATGTTTAATTTGAAATTAATTGTTGAAAACGCTCGAGAATTAGATAAACATAATCAACTATGATAACTAAACAGAATTTGATTAATCATGAATTCATAGGCATGAATGTTTTTATCGAGCTTGGTACAATATATAATCGAAGGATTCATCATGGAAAAATATTGATGGAAACTAAGAATTCATTTGTCATAAGACAACACCAGAGAATTAAGATTATTCCAAAAATGTCAATAAAAACTCTCAGAGTCGAAGTTGATGATGGCGTTTGCTTTATAAAGGGCTCTACCTTGTTAGGAAACTCAGAAGATCGTGTGTTTAGATGATGGATTGATTCATGATGACAAGAAATATTGGAATAGCAGTTGCACCACCAAAGAGGTTTTGTGATGAGGAATTATGCCCATTCCACGGAGATCTTCCGGTGAGAGGCAAGCTTCTTTCAGGAACTGCAGTTAGTTGCAAAGCGAGTAAGATGATAGTCGTTTCACGCGAATTTTCAAGACCAATCAGAAAATACAAGAGGTTCGAAAGAAGTAGTTCTAAAGTCCATGCTTTTTCTCCTACTTGCATTGATGTTAAGGAGGGTGACGACGTCAAAATTGCTGAATGTAGACCCATATCCAAAACTATTTCCTTTGTAGTCGTTGAGGTAACCGGTAGAATTGGCATCTAAAAGCCGAGCTGTTTCCTCCAAAGGCGTTGAAGAATTTAGACCCTATTTAACAAGAGCGTTACCAACAACGGCTACTCTTGTTTGTGCTGACAATACAGGTGCCAAAATACTCAAAATTGCTCAAGTAACTAGATACAAGGGAAGACATTCGAGGCAGCCGGCTGCAGCAGTTGGTGATTTTGTTACAGTAACTGTTAAAAAAGGTGCCTCCGAGCTCCGTAAACAGTTATTTGGAGCAGTTATTGTTAGACAAAAATATCCAATAAGGAGACTGAATGGATCCCGTATAAGCTTTGAAGATAACGCCGCGGTCCTCGTTACTCCTGAAGGGGAAATAAAAGGTACTGATATCAAGGGACCGGTCGCAGCCGAGGCTGCGGAAAAATGGCCCCGAATAGCCAATTTGGCATCGCTAATTGTTTGAGGATTGATATGATGCAACTTAAGATAATGGAGTTGAAATCGTTACAACGTTGAAATTTGTAAAACAGGCGGCAAATGCATTTGTGAGTTCCAATGTTACATCGGGATTACGAGAGCAATATGGTAAGCGAAGTTTGAGACCAATAAAAGGAGATACCATCAAGGTGCTAAGAGGCGAATATTCTGGGATAGAAGGTAAAATCGAAAAAGTAAATACTAAGACCGGAGCACTTTCAATTGAAGGAGTTCAGCGCGAGAAGATTCGTGGCGGTAATGTAAAAGTCCCTATTCATGCATCAAACGTACAGATAGTTTCGTTAAAATTGGATGATAAATTTAGGTTGAAGGTGGCGGAAAGAAAGGTAAAAGAAGAGGACAGTCAGACTCTTAATAAAGAAATCCCAAAAAAGACCGATAAAGTAGAAGTTGATCAAACAATCACGTTGGAAGAAGGCTCTAAAATGAATTCAAATAAAAAGATTAAAAAAAGGAATCTTGACAAGAGGAGGAAGGCATAATCAAATTGGCTAAGGGCGGAAGCACCATACTAAAGAGGCAGCGCTCTCCAGCTTTTTGGGATATCAGGAGAAAGCAGAAAAGATTTGCTGTTACCGTCAGACCTGGTCCCCATTCTAAAACATCTTCATATCCGTTGGCGATAGTTTTACGTGATTTACTAAAAATGGCTGAGAATTTTCGCGAGGTTGAAAAAGTTGTCAGCAAGGGTCTTTTGATGATTGATGGAAGAACTGTACGGGATCCCCATAGGGCAGTAGGTCTAATGGATGTTATAGAAATCGTACCGTCGAAACTCTCTTACCGCCTTGTTCCTATAAAAGGTAAACAGATATCTCCAATCCCTATTAAGAATGATGAAAAAAATTTGAAACTGGTTAAGATTACCTCAAAAACAACGCTCACAGGGCGAAAAATTCAATATGGATTTCATGATGGTAAGACCATGCTTATTGGAGATAATTACAAGATCGGAGATACCTGTTTAATTGAAATACCAAAATTGAAAATAAGAGATCATATTCCATTGGAAGACGGGTCCCTTGCAATCGTCACTAAAGGTGAGAACTCGGGTCACGCTGGAAAAATTGAAGAGATAAGGAACGGATTATTTTCGCTGCCAAAGCGGGTATTGCTTAGTTTGGGTGAACGAACTGTAGAATTACCGGTCAGCTTAGTTATGACTGTTGGTAAATCAAATTCACCAGTAATTCAGGTGAGCCAATAAATTATGTCTCGATTAACTGATTCTAATGTGAGCGATAAAATGGTTAATGCCGCAATGAATTCTAAAGATAATAATTCTAATGTGATGAGACGAATTGGTATAGATAAGGTAGTTGTCAATATAGGAGTAGGCAAATCAGGAGAGCCGGTAGAACGTGCGAAGAGGGCATTGGAAGAATTGACAGGCCTGAGAGCTGCTGCGCGTGGCGCTAAGGAGAACGTTAGAGATTTTGGCATTCACAAAGGTGAACCTATTGGAGCCGTCGTTACACTAAGAAGGGAAAAAGCGATTCAATTTCTCAAACGTGTCCTGGAATCTAAGAATAACCTGCTTAAACTATCATCGTTGGATACTTTTGGCAATATATCTTTGGGAATTCATGAGCACATAGATATTCCCGGTACCAAATATAATCCCGATATCGGAATTTTCGGAATGGATGTGTGTGTTTCATTGACTCGACCGGGATATCGCGTGTCAAAAAAGAGAAATCCCAAGAAGGTAGGAAAAAATCATAGGATTAAAAAGGAGGAATCTATTGAGTTTTTCAAGTTAAATTTCGGGGTTGAGGTATCTTAATGCCAAAACCTAGGGACTACAGCGTTACAGGTAGGAAGCAACTTGCACATGGAAAGGGTTCACGATGGTGTAGAAGATGTGGATGTTACTCGGGTCTTATCCAAGCCTATCGTTTAATGCTATGTCGTCAATGCTTTAGAGAAGTTGCGGAAAAATTGGGGTTTCAAAAATATGAATAACTACATCAAAGGAGCTGGTTGGTAACAGATGCCTGCGCTCAATACATTGTCAAATCTCTTTACTACTATTTATAACAATGAATCAAGAAGAAAGAAGGAATGTATTGTTAGCCCTTCATCTAGATTCGCTAGTGAGATTCTTCGTGCAATGCAAAAGGCAAGATATATAGGCGAATTCGAACAGGTTGATGATAACAGACAGGGTAAATTTAGGATCCAGCTATTAGCGAAAATTAACAAATGTGGGATTATTACGCCAAGATTCAGTGTTAAAAATGGCGAGTATCTAAATTGGGAAAGACAGTTTTTACCTGCATATAATATGGGCGTGCTTTTAGTTTCGACGAGTAAGGGTATAATGAACCATCACGAAGCGCAAGAGCAAGGTTTAGGAGGAGTATTAGTGGGATATGTCTTCTAGTAATAATGAATCGGCTAAAGTAACTACTAGCTTGCAAATACCAGAAGGAGTAACAATCAAAGAGTTGAACAAAGTTGTTTCAGTAAAGGGAAAGCTTGGAGAGATCAGTAAGAATTTTACAAGACTTCCAGCTACTTTATTAGTGGTGGGTAATACAGTTACCATTGAACCTTATGGAGATCGTAAGAGAGATTTTGCTATTGCAAACACGGCAAAAAGCATCATACGAAACATGATCAAAGGTGTTCAGAATGGATATGAGTATAAATTGAAGATAGTATATGCTCACTTCCCGATAACAGTAAAAGTTAAAGACAATTTGGTTCATGTGGAAAATTTCTTTGGTGAGCGCTCACCCAGGATATCACGGATCCGTGGCGAATCTACTAAAGTGAATGTCCAAGGCGATGAAATAATAGTAACTGGTCCCAACCTTGAAGAAGTTTCTCAAACAGCCGCGAATATAGAATCGTCGACTAAGATGAAGAATAAGGATCGAAGGGTATTCTTGGATGGTTTGTATATTTTTTCTCGGGGAAAATAATATTACCAAGGGTCATCATTCTATTACGAAATATTTTGGATTTGGTTGAAAACACCGTACTGAATTATTTTGTGGCTACGCTATTCGGATAATTTTTATATATATTTATTAAACCCCTAAGTAATGAAGGCGGTTATCTTAGCTGGCGGAATGGGAAAGAGACTGAGACCTTTAACAGATGACCGTCCAAAAGCTATGATTGAGATTCAGAATGTACCCATCATTGAAAGGCAGATTAGATGGCTTTCAAAATTTGATATAAGGGATGTTGTTGTATGCGTTGGTCATCTTAAGGAAAGAATTATCACTCATCTGAATGACGGCAAACAATTCGATGTTCGTATAAAGTATATAGCAGAAGAAGAACCCTTGGGCACAGGGGGAGCTTTGAAGAATGCCGAGAAGATGATCATAAATGAGTCCAAAAATGAAGGATTCCTTGTAATTAACGGTGATGTTCTAACTGATATTAATCCGGTTGAGCTCACTCGTGTGGAAACGAATGCAATTGCTTTAGTGAATTTGAGGAGTACATTTGGAATAGTTGAAACTGAAGGAAATGTCGTGTCTCACTTTGTAGAAAAGCCATCTATTGAAGACAAGTGGATAAATGCCGGGATCTATTATTTTTTACCATACATATTTGGATACCTACCCCATTCAGGTAATTTCGAAGTTTTGACTCTGCCTCACCTGGCTATGGGGCGGAAGCTAAAAGCATCGAAATATCCAAATAATTATTGGCGTTCAATTGATTCGCATAAGGATGTCGAAGAGGCCAATGAAGAAATTACTAATGGCTTATTAGACTAATTTTCAAATAGAGGAAAGAAATGAGAATTGGTTTTAATCCTAGTAGCCTTTTTTCTACCCCCGAGGTCATAAGGTTTGCGAAATTTGCTGACAATGTGCAACAAGCAGATTCTATTTGGATCCCCGAGTCATGGGGAAGGGAAGCTTTTACAATGATTGGAGCGATTTCCCAAGTGACGAATAGAATAAAGCTTGGGACGTCGGTAGTAAATATTTACGCGAGATCCCCCGCTACTACCGCGATGGCTGCTTTTACAATCGATGCTTTGGCTCCAGGACGCACAATTATTGGTCTTGGGGCTGGCACACCTGCTTTAGCTGAAAACTGGCACGGCATACAATTTCTTCATCCTATTCAAAGGCTTGAAGAATTCACTGCATGCCTTAAACGGATACTAGGCGGCCAAAAAGTAAATTATGAGGGAACATTCTTTAATATTAGAGATTTTGGTATAATGTCTCACTTTGTCGGTAAAAACATACCCATATTTTTTGGAGCAGTTAACAAAAGAGCGATCAGACTTGCTGCTAATCTTGCAGACGGAGTCATTCTCTATCTTCGCCCTTTAAATGAAATTGAAAAATCGGTTGGCATGATCAAGTCCTTGGCACATAGGTCTGGCAGAAATTTTGAAACATGCTGCGTGTTCATCACGGCTATTTCAGATCAGGATCCCGAACTTGCAAGATTACGGGCATCGAAAACATTGGCATTTTATATAGCTGTGGGAAAATACTATAGTAGATTCCTCTCTGAAACAGGCTTCAATGAGGAGGTTATGCTGGTAAAAGAGGTCTTTAATAGGGAAGGTCTGGACAAGTCCGCGGCTTGTATCTCCGAAAAGATGTTACGTTCACTTGCGATTTTCGGAAATACAGAAGAGTGTTTAAAATCTCTAAGAGCATTTCTTAAAACTGGGATTTCTCTTCCAATTCTGCAGGTAAATCCAGTACAAGACACTGAAGATTCAATTAAACAGTCATTGTTGTTGGCAACACTTGTCTGAAATAGCAATTGTCTCAAGCAAAAGTGGAGAGTTTAAGAAAAATTCCACGCGCTCTCTTTTAGAAATTGCATGTGAGCCATGTTTAAGTATTTTTAAAGAGGCACCTCATCTCCGAGACGAGATCAACTGCGTACTTTTTTCAACTACCTCTGGCGTCCAGTACGGATCCACCATTCTTTCTGAGTACTTAGGTATTAGATCTACTGTTTCGCAAACAATTGAAAATCTCTGCAATTCAGGAACTAATGCAATAATTTCGGCCTACTCCTTCATCAAGTCAGGCTTATGTGATACAGTTCTTGTAGTAGGTGCCGATCGTAGAGATACAGCGGGCAAAACATTAAAATGGGATGTTACCAGAGGGCAGTTTCCATTTCCTGTTCACTGGGCTGCCTTATTCGCTAAAGCTCATATGCGAAAATATCATACTACAGAAGAGCAAATGGCAATGGTCGCTGTAAAAAATAGAGGGAACGCATTGAAAAATCCTAACTCGATTTTTAATACTAATATTACTATTAACGATGTGCTGGAGTCAAAAAAGATAGCCGAACCAATTAAAATATTGGATTGCTCTTATGTTTGCGATGGGGCCGCCGCTGTGGTAATGACATCATCAAAAAACGTGAATAAATTTACAGATGATCCTGTATGGGTTAAAGGTATTGGTACCCACACTGAATCGGCTAGCTTCGCACTAACAGGACAGGATCTATGTTCGATAAATTCTGCTCAAATTGCAGCCAGGAAGGCCTATCGCATGGCTAAAATAAAGCCAAATGAGGTAAAGGTCGTTGAGCTTCATGACGCTTTCACCATCATGGAGATTATGGCTTATGAGGATTTATTACTTGTTAGTAAAGGTGAAGGAGGAAAATTCGTGTTGCAGGACGAAATTTGTATCAACCCACGTGGGGGACTACTAGGTTCTGGTCATCCTATTGGAGCTACAGGCGTTGCTCAAGTAGCAGAAGTGACAGAACAACTTAGCGGCATGGCTGGAAAGAGACAAACCAAAATTTCTGGGGAAGTTGGCATGGTGCATAATTTGGCTGCGGCCGGGTCATCTGCAGCTGTCCTAATCTTGAAGAAATAATTGGTCAGGGATTTTTACTATTATCTTAGTAAAGGCAAATTAATGATTCCAACATGTAATAAATGCCAATGCAGAATATGGCCTCCAAAAGGCTTTTGCTCTAAGTGTTTTTCGGACGAGATAACTTTCACAAATGTTGGCACGAAGGGCAAGATATTGGAATTTTCAAAGGCATACAATACAGGAACGGGTGATGGCAAAATTTTTGCCTTTATAGAAATCGGTGGAATAAGACTAATAGGATCGGTGGTAGGCTCTAGGATCTCTAAGGGGAAGGCCGTCGTTCTTGACCACTGTGGATTGGGAAAGGACCTAGAACCTTTTTATGATTTTATAGTAGAGGAAGAGAATTTGCCGATTTCAGAAGCATAAGAGGACCAATTATAGGTTTTAATTAAATCATTTTTGCATTTTTATCTTCGGAAATTTTATTTCATGATAACATTTTATTACCTTGTTATGAAATGATTGTCTATTGGCATATGAGAGATTTATTGATGATAGACTTTTAACAAGCAGGGATGCCTTGAATAAAATTCACTTAAAGATAAAACTTTTGGAAATAGATGATACGGCCAGGGATTTTTCTCAACGTTTTGGAAACAGGGTGCTTGTACGAAAAATTCTTTTGACCACAAGGACCATAGATACTGAAGAGATTCAGGAAAGGGAGTTGGACGTAGATGCTATTGAGAAGAGAATTAGGAAGGAAAGACTTTTCTCTTCTTCGAATAGATGGATTTCCAAGAGCGAGATTAAAAACGGCTATATAGTTGCCTCACGACATCTGGACTTGCTAGCTGATGCTATCGCCTTGGACATACTAACTTTTTGATAAATTTGATTGTTGATGTACTTATGAGCGAAATTCTGCACAACGGTACAGTCTGTCTGATAATACGGATGCGATATTGTGAATAGTTTATCGGGTGATCTTTAATATTCAATTGAATACATCTAATATATTGCAGAATTCGAATTGTGCAATAAATGCAGATCAGAGTCGGATTAACATTGTATGACTGGTACGGATCCAAATTTCTGGCAAATTTCAGGCTTTTCTTACATGTGTTTCTTCAATGAGGATCATAATGCTATCCAGAATATGGAAGCAATATCAACTAATGGTAATTTTGAACACCTTGTTCAGTGTACTATAATACAAAAACCAAGAAATACCAAAAGAAATAGATGATACACTTGCCGATTTAGAATGGCGCCGCTGATCAGACTCGAACTGATGACCCACTGGTTAACAGCCAGTTAAGCTTCATGCATTAAGTGATGAATTTGCTCTACCATGCTGAGCTACAGCGGCGCACTATAAGAAAATTTAGGATCCAAAATAAATGTTGTGATATATTACAGAGATTCATAATGGTCATGTTATTTCAGAATTCGAATTCTGCAATATTGAAATAGGAACTTGGAAACACACATTTTCTATCTGTCATAACTACTTCCCGTTTTATGATCGATTCTAATCAACACCAAAATTGAAGAAACCCACTAAGACATCCGTCAAGAAAATTAATAATCCTAGCTAACGGATTAATACTGGAATTGAATAACGAGCTGACCGATAAGAGGTACGTATGGCACCCCTATACACAGATGAATGATTGGAATAAGATGCATATTAGAATAGTCAAAGCCTCAGGAAATTTTTCTTTAGTTGATGAAAATGGGGCTAAAATTCTTGATGCAATAGGTAATATGTGGTGTAATGTATGGGGTCACCAAAAAAAGGAGATAATTACTGCTATGAAAAAACAACTTGATTTGATACCCCATTCATCTATATTTGGATTAGCAAGTATTCCGTCACTTAGACTTGCTAAGAAAATGATAAAGATTACGCGTGGCATGAGCAAGGTATTCTTTACAGATAATGGCTCAACCGCGGTAGAGGTTTCTCTTAAAATGGCAATTCAGTACTGGAAGAATTTGGGGAAACCACAAAAAAGGAAGATTATATCACTTAAGAATGGTTATCATGGTGATACAATTGGATGCATGTCTATAGGATATTTACATCGTTTCTTTTCACCATATCGTGCTTTATTACTAAATGGAATAACGTACTTACCTTCTCCAACCATTAGACACGAGAAGTATAATAGAAAAAATAATCAAGAATTCTCTGCCCAGGAATGTCTAGAGTTCATAGAAAAGACATTTCGAAAAAATTCTAATATCTCTGCAGCATTCATTATGGAAAGCGGCGCGCAAATTGCAGGTGGAATTAGGATATATCCTCCCGGCTTTCAAAAGGGAGTAAGCGAACTATGCAAAAAATATGATATTCTTCTAATCCTAGATGAAATTGCAACCGGTCTTGGTCGATTAGGCAATATTTGTGAGTATGCTTCACAAAAATCAGAACCGGACATGGTATGTTATGCCAAGTCTCTTACTGCAGGTTATTTTCCTTTAGCAGTAACATTAACAACCAAAGGAATTTTCAATGCGTTTCTTGGAAAATATCAAGATAACAAACATTTGTTCCATGGTCACACATTCACTGGGAATGCTTTAGGATGTGCATGCGCGCTTTCAAACTTGGATTTATATCAAAGATTTAATTTGATGGCGACTATAAGAGAGAATTCTAATTTCCTTTCGAAATTACTAAAACCCTTTTCCGAATTTGATATTGTTTCGGATATAAGGCATAAGGGTCTACTTGGCGTAATAGAATTAACAAACAGCGCTACAGGTAAACCAATTACTAACATTGGCTCGAAATCTATTAGTCAATTCATAGCAGAAGAATCATTAAAACGGGGCGTTTATTATAGATCGTTGGGCAATTTGATTCCATTTGTGCCCCCCCTGGCAATTGGAAAACAAGAATTAGCAAGAATTGTTAATGTCCAACGACAAATCATTACTACTATTCGTAAGAGCTTACTTTCGTGACTCTACTGTCAGCCTCTTTATTTCTTTATAAAGGGTAGCCTTAGACATTCCCAGATTTTGAGCTATTACGTGTTTTGGAACTCCCTGCGAAAGAAACATAATAAGTTCATTTTTATTTAGAATTTTTTTAGGTCTACCGATCCTTTTCCCAAATTGCTTCGCCCTTACCATTCCGTCCTTAGTACGTTGTATCAGAATCTCCCTTTCCCTTTCAGCCACCCAAGTAAGTATTCCAATCATGAGTTTCCGTATACTCATATCAGTTGTCTGTAGAAATGATTCTTTAGGTGAACAAGAAATAAGTGGAGCAAATTGCTCCACCATCTTAATTGCATCCAAAGTTTCCCAAAAAGTCCTGCCGACTCGAGACAGTTCGTATACTATGACTGCGTCTATGTGAAGATCCATTACAAAATGCATCATCTCCATAAAACCTGGCCGCCTGACAGCAGGTATTTTTCCACTAATTGAAGTGTCTTCGAAAAAATCTAGAATTTCATAATTATTATTATCAGCCCACTGTCTAATAGCTATTTTTTGGTTGAGTACCGTCTGTTCTTCTGTGCTGACTCGCAAATAGCCAAAAGCGGATTGCATTTAATATTTTTCATTGCACACAATGAATATTTGTGGGCTAGTCAAAAAAAATTAACTGTCTAAAATGGGAGTTGCAATATCTAGTCTTTTTAAATTAAGATCATTGGTAAAGAAAGGGTATCGTTATATTGACTGTTGAATTAGGGGTCGTTTTATAGACATTCATGTAGTATCTGAATTATGCCGAATTTCGTAATTCAACATTGACGAGAAGTAATGCATGGAATAAATCCGATCTTCCATTGTGCGAAACAAATAGACTAATCATAAAAGGCTTTGATGAACCACCGCACGGGAATTTACATCCAAATTATCTCTAGGCATCACTATGTTTAGATTTAATTCTTAAATTAGAAGGACTCGGCCTGACGTATTAAAGATTAAGTAGAGGTGGATAGAGGTTATTTCATGCGAGAACTTACCTTTATTGATTCATGTGCAATAAAAGTTATGGGCGGCCAGAAAATAAATTTTCTTGAAGCTCAGAAACTCATCAAGACAAGGAACATAATTGCACTCGCTTCTGGAGCGAATGCTATTACCAGAAAGTTTAGTGCTAACAATATTGATGTCGAAGTATTGCTCAATGCAAAGTCAGGAAACTGCCCAGAAGACTGTTCTTTCTGCGCACAGTCATCATTTTTTTCTTCGTCAATTTCGAAATATACCTTGATGACTGACGAAGAAATAATTAAACGTGCGAAAGAGGCTGAAAAAGAAGGTGCTGCAAGTTTTTGTATAGTATGCGCTTACAGGGAACCTCCTGAAAAAGAATTCCAACAGATTTGTGATACAATTGCTAAACTTAAGAAAGAAGTTAAAATTGAAATCAATGTTTCACTCGGATTCATGACTCTTGAGAGAGCAAGAATACTAAAGTCTCTGGGAATTAAAAGATATAATCACAACCTTGAGGCATCTAGAAGCTATTTCTCTCAAATCTGTAGAACTCACGACTTTAATGACAGAATAGAAACCGCCAAAATTGTCAGTACAGCTGGTCTGGAGCTTTGTTGTGGAGGTATAATAGGCATGGGAGAAAGTAGAAATCAGAGATTAGAGCTTGCATTTTCAATTGCCGAATTATCTCCGGCTGAGGTACCCATAAATATTTTGATACCAAAAAAAGGCACACCATTAGAATTGGCAAAAACAATTACACCAAATGAAGCAATTAGGACTATTGCAGTGTTCCGTTTTATATTGCCAAAAGCTATTTTGAAAATTGCCGGCGGGAGAGAATTATACTTCCAAGACGAAGGTAGAATGGCACTAAATGCTGGAGCAAATGGTATAATTTCTGGGGGATATCTCACCAGCAAGGGTAATGAAATTAGAAGAGACTTTAGAATGATCGAGGAAATTGGAATCGAATCTAGGCTTCATTGATAGCGAAATTAGGTTGATGAAGTTTTACGATATTTATCGGCGATTACGGAAACAGCAACTTGACAAAGGCTATGTAATTGTAGACGGCAAAAGGGCAATAAATCTCTGCTCAAATGATTACCTAGGTCTTTCACACCATCGTTTAATTATTGATGAGGCGGTCCGATCAATGAAAAATGTATCCCCTTGTAGTTCAAGATTAGTAGCTGGAAATAGTAATGAAATTATGAGACTGGAGTCCTTGTTAGCTCGGCATAGGAATACAGAGTCCTCCTTGGTTTATCCAACTGGTTACACAGCTGTTGTTGGCGCATTAACTGCGCTTGCGAATAGAGACACTGTTATTTTTAGCGATGAATTAAATCATGCTAGCATAATAGACGGCTGTCGATTAAGTGGGGCAAAAATTTGCATTTTTAAACACAATGATGCAGCTGAGTTGTGTGAGCTAATGAATAAAGAGAAAGCAACTAGAGCGGTAGTAGTTACAGAAGGAGTCTTCAGTATCACCGGAGATATCGCAGACCTTTCGGCGATATGTAAGATTTCCAAAGAGTACAAGGCATTGACAGTCGTAGACGATGCTCATGGGGACTTCATTTTCGGAACGGGTGGTTCGGGTATACCGTCCCACCTGAAAGTTGACAATAAAGTTGATTTACACATTAGCAGTCTGAGTAAAGGTCTCGGATGTTTCGGCGGTTACGTTGCAGGCTCTGATGAGATTAGAGAATTTTTGATCAACAAATCTAGGCAGTTTATTTTTACATCAGCTCTTCCAGAGCATATTTGTGCGGCTTCAATTAAGGCTTTAACGCTTGCTAAAAAAGGGAATTTACAAAAAAAACTTTTTGATAATATACGAGCTTTCAAGGGGTGGCTAAGTGAGCGCGCATTTGATTTCGGTAAGTCGGAAACTCAGATAATTCCATTGATTATGGGCCAAGAAAAACTGGCTTCAAAATTCGCCGATATGACTCTTGAAAATGGGGTTTTCATGTATCCCATGAGATATCCCACTGTAAAAAAAGGGTCATCGATATTGAGAATATCTTTAACATCCTCACATACTATCAATCAGTTGATTAATGTAGTGCACATAATTGAGAAGGTCAGAAGAAGAATAATACAATGAAATAAAGCTATAATTCTAAATCTGCCGGAAGGTCGGATAATGATTCAATCTGCTTGTTTCTAACTTGCTTATTGAACATGAGAACTCCCAATTATTCATGTTACAGTCTACAAGGTTTTGGCGCTGCCAGTCCGGCGTGGAGTGTTCTAATCGTGGCCCAATGTTCATCAGAGATATATTCTATCATAATTCGAATTTAGAAATATATATTTGTCAAGTACCAGGTTATAGTTATGCGCGGGGAACATGTCCTCAATGTCAAAGCAACAGATTTTCAGATTAAGGAGATAGAGCATTATGTTGCTGAATTGAGGATAGAATCTTTGATAGCTGGTCTCAAATTTGCTTACAAAAGGCAACTTGCCAAGGATAAAGGTTCTTTGCTACTGGGAAGAAAAAGCAAAGTCAAAAGGGAAACCAAGTTGCTAACCAAGGATCAAGCTAAGTGGCGGCTTGCCAACTGGAAAACAATGATTAAAACCTACAGAGAAAAAGGGTACAGTTATGCAACCATATGTAGAATAAAGAAAGAAGTTAGGAGAACGGTCTACCTTTCAGGTAGGGATGAGTCTTGGGTATAAGAAGTGAGGCAGAGCGGTGACTGGCTAATACAGGGTTGCCTCATGATCTTTCCCATCAAGATCGATCGTGGGAAGATCAGGAAACTTTTCTTTCATGCTTTGTTCGACTATGGCTGTAGCTTCTTCTATAATTTTTATTGAATCTTCAGTCATTGTCTTACTATTATTGATCTCTGCGGCTGGTATCTGGGCTGAGTCTGACAGTATCCCACCTAGGAGATCTGAAATTTGTGAAAGCGATTGATCTGCGTCAGGCATCATTGAAGTTAAGCCGTTTTGAATACCTTTGATGACAGACATTGCTGGACTCAAGGTAACTACGACATCCCCTAATTCTGTTATTGTGTTGAGTCGTAAATGAATTTGTTCCAATGCTAGCTTTGCCGAATTAACCATCTTGCTCATCTTACGAATTTGTGCCAATTCTGCAGAAAGAACCTTGGCGTACTGAATTTCGTGGTTTTGAACAGCTTGAACTACCCGCTTGAAGATAATTTGATCCTTACCATCCATCTTAATTGATATACCGTCCAACTTACCTATCTGTAATTGAAGTTTCTTTTGGGCTTCTTCGATCCTTGGTTTTAACGGGGATTGAGGCCTTATATTTTCTAAAATCTTAATTCCAACACTTTCTGCCTGAGGTCTGATCCACTTAGTATTAAATGACATAAATATTTCTAACTCCAGATCATTTCAATTTGTAGTAATAAAACACTATATGTAACTCTACCTAAGGACTCGCTGGTTACACTCTACTCTGATTTTTGAACAGCATTCTCTGTTGATCTTACGTGCATTATGTGTCAAACAAATTGAAATATATTATCTAGTCATTTCTTTTTTTAGAAGTTCTATACGGGATAAATGCAATAGAATCTAGAAAATTTATTATTTTCTTTGGCTTTTCTCAAACATGCTTAATACCTGTTTTACAGCTCCATCCATATCTTCCTCAAGAACTTCCGGAGAGAGGGCAAATTTGAGTAAATTATTCAACGTGGAAGAAATTTCAGAACTAACTTCATCAAAACTGTCGACATCAGTATAGCCCTGAGTGTAGAGCCTACGAAGTTTCATGGCATACATTCTCGTCTGATCATTCATTGCCACTTTGTAAATGTGATTATTCACCTTTATTTTTTGTTCTTCAGGCATTTACGATTCAATATGAGTCAGATCTCGTACCTAAAAAAATGTTTGTAGCAGATGAAACTGAATTTGGCATTCAATTATGCTTTGTTAAATTATCAAGATATGGAAGATCAAGATGGGGAAGGGGTGGAAGGCAAAGACTTACTCTCGCTGAATTCATTACTGTTTTTGTAATTCACAGGTCATGGTGGGATTTGGACCCACGGCCTAGGGTTTACAAAACCCTCGCTCTAACCAGGCTGAGCTACATGACCACGTTCTTTTAGAGTCGAAGAAAATTTTCATTGAGGTAATTAAAACTTTCGTCACTTAATTGATTAAAAAAAATAACGGAAATCAACTCAATTATTGGTTTAATTTTAGATTTTACAATCATTTAACAAATGATGCATTGCCATGAAAGATCCTTAAGTTTACAACTTTCGTATTACCAAAATGATAATTCTGAAATATTGCGCACCGCCCAAATGAACTATCTATCCATGCGATGGCAGTTCATTTTAGCATTCATGGATCCTATTTAAGGGAACAAATAGTAAATATCCTTATGCCTCACGCCTACTTTTTTTTCAATAAACCAGTTGACTCATAATATTGGCCAAAGCATAAATGACTGAAATACAAGCATTCTATGTGACCAAATATCTTGTAACCATACTCATAGAAAACAGAAATGAAATAGACGATCCAGAAGGTCAAACAATTTACAGGGATCTTATTCTGAAAGGTGGTTATACGTTGGTACAATCTGTCAGAACAGGAAAGTGTCTAAAGATCACGGTAGAGTCAAAATCAAAAAAAAAGGCAGGAAAGGAAGTAACAAAGATGTGCGATGAACTCCGAATTTATAATCCTATAGTTAGCACTTGTATAATCGACCAAATAGAGGTCGTATCTTAAGTGGGGGAGTTCAAACTACTGAAATTAAATATTCACACAACTACTGGAATTTTATAAATTAGAGTCCATCACATTCTTTCTAATGGTATCATGCCTAAGGTTCTCATTCCATTGTCCATAACATCTTTGACCGCCTTGGATAGCATGATTCTTGCAAAAGCAATGTTAAAGTCATGCTCTAATGCTATCGGGACTTTTTCGTAGTATTTATTAAAAGCATTGGCCAGCCCATAGATATATCTAGCCAGAACTTTAGGCTCAAAATTCTTTACAGACTCCTCCATTGCGATCCCAAATTTAGAAAGAAGATGCACAATCTCGAATTCTAAATCCAGATTAAGCAATGTCATGATTTCCTCCAGCTTGTCGCAAACTCCAAGTTCTGTAGACAAGATCTTTCCTGATTTTTCCAACAGACTATATAGGCGTGCATGTGTGTATTGAATATACGGACCTGAGTCTCCAGTCAAATTGAGTGAGTCTTCCAAATCAAACTTTACCATTTTTTCGACATCTGACTTGATAAGAAAGTATCTTATTGATGATATTGCAAGTTCCTCGGCAATCCGGTCAAGATCAGTGTCTGACATAGACGGATTTCTTTTTTTTACTTCATGTCTTGCCCTAGTATGGAGTTCGTCAAGTACGAAATCAGCATCAACCGAAATACCAAGTCGCCCTGACATCTGTACTGATCCTAATTTTTCTTCAAGCTCGAGGCCCAAATTCCTAGCCGTTTGCAAAGTTAGAGTAACGGGACCGTAACTTAAGCCAACATACTCAACCGAATTTCGGTCAAACATACCTATTATGTCTCTTATCATATTCTGAAGCCTTTTCTGCCTGTCATCGATCAGGGTAATTGAGATCTCCCCTGGAAAGAATCGTCCAGGAGCAGAAGAATTCTCTTCTCGTTTGAGCTGTTGAGAGGATATTTTATCGCTAATAATACTGTGATCATTAATGGATGATGTCCACAAATCTGTTTTATCCCACTGTTTCGCAAAGACATGGTAATTGAATGGATCTCCGACTATACCTGACTTAAGAGCCGCAAAAGTAATGTCTCTCGCAATATAAGTGGTTGTCCCGTCGCTCTTAACAACGATCTTTTCGTGCAATTCATTTCGAGGTACATAAACCCAACACCCTTTGTTTTTTCCATCCGTCTTAAATTGTATTATCTTGTTCGCCTTAAGTATCTCTAACACAGAATTCCATAATCCTGAATGAAGAATATGTGATTCAAAAACCAACAGATCATAGTGAGCACGCATTCTCCAACATGTTATCAACTGACCATTCAATACGTTGATCGTTATTTTTGAGGCAAGTGAAGCTACTTCTGAATGATTAGTTTCCAGCTGATTCAATACATGCTTCCTCATTTCTAGTAGATTTGGATTACTTTTGTAAAGTTTGTTAACCTTTACATAAATTTCATCTCCGCAATATTTGTCAAATTTAACTGAGCTCTCCGAGGACGCTAACGGTATTTTTGCATATAGAAACCCCACTAGAACATCGGCAATCTGAAGACCAGAGTCGTCAATATAGTTCAATACAACAACCTCATGACTAGTTTCATTGAATAGCCTGAATAAGACATCACCTAATACCACATTTCTAAGATGTCCTATGTGAAGGGCCTTATTGGGATTTACACTTGTATGTTCAAGAATCACTTTTTTTCTTTTTCCAAGGTCTTCAAATCCATAATGTTTATCTTTCAATATGCTGCGAAGTGTCGCAACTCCGAAATTAATAAAATTCACCCTGAAGTTAATATATCCCGTAGGATGTGCCTCAACGGAACTAACAAGCAAAAATTTTTTGTTCTCAATAATTGGACCGATCCACTTATTTACCAATTCTGATGCTAAATCATGAGGCGATTTCTTAAGTTCCTTACTCAACAAGAATGCAACGTTGCAACTAATATCTCCGAGCTCTTTATTTGGTGGTTCAAGTAGGTCGTACTTTTGCGTTCCTCGCCCGATTCTACTTAGCGTGATTTTTAGAAGTTCGTCAATTTCACTTCTGAATAGTTTAAAAGTCATAACTCTTCTCTCAGGAAATGAAGTGAGGCGTAATCAATTGCGTTAGATAGTCCAATACCTGAATTTCCTTGCACTACATATTTAGCGTTCGTTTTAACTGAATGCTCTGAATGCCCAAGTGCAATACTGAAACCGCACATATTGAACAATGGTATGTCCGTTTGACTATCACCTATTGCCACCACTTCTATGGGTTCTATATTCATAAGCTCTAATGCAACCCCTAATCCTTTTGCTTTATCAATCCCGAGTTGATTGATGTGAAACGCGTAATTGCTGTCAGAAAGATAAAGATTCAGTCCGCTGCATGCCAGTAAAGTTTTTCCAAGTTGGAAGTCAAATGTCCTAGCAAGTACGATTTCAGAGAGGCGAGGAAAGACGGGTTTGATTTGTACTCCACTTATTTTATCCTTTAGAAGGTCATATCCCCTAATGCAAGAATTTTTGTCTCCTAATATCGTGAATTCGTCAGGTCCAGTGGCAATTACCCCACCGTTCTCTCCAATTGAAATCTTAGTAGTTCCGCAGAAGGTTGATAGAATATACGCTTCGGCAGCGGTACGGCCTGTTACAAAGAACACCCGGTAACCTGATCTTTCTAGAAACCTAAGCTTTGATACAGATGGCAAATGAATCATACCTTCGCCGTTCTCAGTCAAAGTCCCGTCTATATCCACCGCAAAAGCCTTTATCTTATGCGATTCGTGTTCACTCCCAACAAAGAATGTAGTGATAGTTGACTTTCCTTTAATTCTTTATGCCTCTCAAATTTCGTAAGATCTATTCCATTCATGTGGGCATAGTTCAGAAAATATTTGGATGCCATAAGAATTGAACCTCATAAGAAATAAGCTTCAAAAAACAATATAGATACTTATTATTTGTATACATTGTTAATAAATAGGGCCCGTCGCCTAGTCAGGATAGGGTGCTAAGAGCTGTTCGGCATAGGCCTCCGGAGCTAGTTTTCGCGGGATCGAAGCCCGTCGGGCCCGCTTCTAATAAATACCATTACCGAATTGGTGAACTGTAGTTCCCAGGATCTAACAGCTCTGTAAGTTCAGTCGTTCGAATACTTATCATATTTTGTTGACTATCCCATCCAATTTATGCAATTTTTTGACCATGATCCAAGAAATACTTATATGACTACTTCACACGATTTTCATATCCTTGAACAGTGAGACTATCATACTAAACGAATCTAACAATGTATTGATGAATCGGAAGGAAATAAGAGTAGTTTTAAGAAATGCTGGGGGTAATTTGACTAAGATTAACGCTATGGAAATGTTCGCAAAAAAATATGGCACAGATATTAAGAAGATTGTGCCGATCAGAATGATTTGCACACAGGGTAATACTGACATTGACGCGAGCTTTCACATTTATGAAAGTGAGGAAACTATTAGATCAACGGTACCTAGATTTAGGTACTTACGCACTCTCCTTAAATCTGAAAGAAAGAAAATTATTGATGACGAGAAAGCTGCTAGAATCAAAGCTAAGCAGGCAGCGATTGAAAAATCTAAGCCAGGTAAGTAAAAAGCTTCAGGAATAAGGAACGAATTAATATTGATGCATCTAACGAAATATTATTGTTGTATTTAAAAATGGAGACCAAAATGTAAATGGTGGACAAGAAAAAAACTGGTCAAGAACAAGTCGCTAAGTATTTTGAAATTAAAGGTGATGATTTAATACGAAAAAAAAGAGATTGTCCTAGATGTGGGAAAGGAGTATACATGGGACAACACTCAAACAGAAGTACTTGCGGCAAATGCGGATTCACTGAATTTAGCCATAATGAAAAAGCAAAAAAACCAAGCAAGTAATAAATTGTCGCGTGATCGAGTTCAGGATTTACGTTCCGAAGTTGATAGAAAACTCGAGAAGGTCAATATTAGTACAATTAAGATGTTTAATTGAACTGAACCTCGGTCCTAAATTTTAAACTTAATAATTATCTTTAGGTTTTAGGGAAAGAGGGGAATCTTGAACGTGCAAGTCCATTACGTCAAAAATTACACATTTGCATTTCTTTTTCAAGAGGCCGGTAATATTGGGATTCATCTTGCCGTAGCCATCTACGAAACGCTTGATAGGTAGGCCTCCATCACAAACCATAGTAAGCACGAATTTTCTTACAGTTACAATTTTTGCATGCATTGAATAAATAAGCTTGACCGCTCGGGAATTCTTATTAGCAAATCCAACACAAACAATGCCCTTGTTGTTCAACACTCTCATGTCTGATGAGGAAAGCTGTGCGTTATCTTCGCATGTCACGACCACTCTCATTTTATTTATGAATGTTGGTAGCTGCCTTGGAAGGACTGTTGGTCGCTTATCAACGTTGACAGAAATCTTCCCAATTTGAAATTGAAGGTTGTGTTTAAGATATCTTCTCTTCGGGTTCTTCAAAGTGGCGAAAAAAGGTCTACCCCGTCCTAGAACCAAACTAGAATCATCTTCCTTGCCCAACCAAGATAAAGTAACAGCTTCTGCTTCAGTTGCAATGATTAACTCTCTTCTCAAGACCTCTTCGAATGAAGATGGCGAGGGATCTCGAGTAAGCGAAGATCGACTCGAGTAAACTGGAACATCTCTAGATTTCTTCAAGTAGCAGCCTCCCAGAGTAAGTGATCTAGATCTAACACTTATCTTAAAATCAAAATAATTGTTATTTTGTATTGTGACGATGACCACCAAATCAGGATCGAGGGTGTCTAATCTTTTGCCGCTAAGCTCCGCAAATCTTTGCCTAATAGTTCTAATCAGTGAGGCTTTGATGCTTTCTCTACCACGGATCTTGCAATATGCTCTAAATTGATCCTCGTTCTCAGAAAATTGCCAAGGTAATGCAAGGCCGATCAAGAAGCTGCTAAAATCGTGCATTTTTGAGCTATATTGTATCGCCGTTGCAATGCAAGCAGTCTTATTCCATAATCCTTTACAAATGTAACATTCCGGCGTTGATTTTTGAGTTGGAGCAGGATATCCCATTTGGGTTGAAAAACAATTCTGACAAATTTGAAAATTATCCATAATTCGTCGTATTCTTAGTGAGACCATTAATTCTAGCCAAGCCCTAACTTTCGTAGCATTCCATGCATTTGTCTGCCCTTTGCCTGTTTCATCATTGACTTAGAGTTGTTGAAATTTTTAATCAAATCTTTTACGTCATGTTCCATTACTCCTGATCCTCTGGCGATTCTTTTTCTTCTAGAATCGTTAATACGATCAGGATTATTCTTCTCGTCCTTTGTCATTGATTGAATAATAAATCGCCACTTTTCCATTTTGTTTTGAAGCGCATCCAATTGCTCATCTTTTACTAAACTTGACAATCCTGGGAGACTTTCCATAATATTTCTAAAACCCATTTTACCTACATTTTCCATTTGAGCGTAAAAATCTTCGATTGACATCTTGCCGCTCATTACTCTTTTTGACTGGTTTTCGTCTGCATTTATTTCTAAATCCCTAGCCATGTCCAACAGAGCTTTAATATCACCCATTCCCAATAGTCTGCCAACAAATCGTGAGGGGCTAAACTGTTCTAGGTCATCGATTCTTTCACCGGTGCCTACAAAGAGTACTCGTGCACCCGTGGCCGATGAAGCTGCTAAAGCACCTCCTCCCTTAGCAGTTCCATCCAGCTTTGTAATTACTATACCGCCGATAGGTGCATTTTCATGAAATGCTTTTGCTTGGTGGTATGCTTGTTGGCCAATAGTTCCATCTATAACTAATAAAACCAAATCAGGATTTGAAATTTTGTGCATGCTAAACATCTCTGTCAAAAGTCCAGATTCATCTTTGTGCCTTCCAGCCGTATCGATTACCGTTATGTCTAGCCCAGAATTTTTGAAGTAGTCTAAACCCTTTGTTACTAATTCTGTCGCATCCTTTATCGATTCGTCTCCAAAAACTTCTACATTAATCTTGGAACAGTTCATTCTTAGCTGAGTAAGAGCACCTGGTCTCCAAGTATCAGCACCAATTACTCCAACTCTATATCCCTGCTTTGTTAGCCATCTTGACAATTTGGAGGTTACAGTTGTTTTGCCGCTCCCTTGAATACCTACCATCAAAAAAACATTCATTTTGCCAATTGTCACAGGTATAGAACTATATGAGGATGTGTCCGATTTTCCTACCAACTTCTCATCTTCGTCAGAATATCCTAATAATTTGGCAAGTTCTGTATAGAGGATTGAAACAATATGATCTTTCCGTGAAAGTCCCTTAGGCGGGGATTCATTGAGTGCACGGTCCTTGATACGTCTTGTTATCTCCAAGACCAACCTTACCTCTACGTCAGATTGTAAAAGGGCTCGTTGTACATCCTTGCAAATTTCATCAATAATCTCCTCGTTTACGTCTGAGGCACCAACTATTTTTTTGATTGCATTTCTTAGTCCTGAGCGTAAATTTTCCAGCATTACTTAGGTTCTAAACCGACTTCCCGTATTTCAAATATTCCCCTATCGCCGAACCATCGCCGAACCCCTTGCCTAATTCTTACTTTCTTTTTGTAAATGGGACAATCTGTAACCAAAGTCTCCGCCTCTCCACCTTCAAAATTCAAATTAACTCCGTATTTATTAGAAATCTGCTTTAATTCCCCAAATGCTTTAAGGTCTAACACTCGACCAAGCCATTCTGAATCTAAACCTTGACAGGCAACACCTGTGATCACAATTTCAAAATCTGATTCAAGCAGCTCAAACATATATGTTGTAGGATCGGCACCCCAAATAGGCGAAAATACTGAAAGGTTAAGTTCGTTACAGACTTGTTCAAACACTTTTCTTTGGAAAACACTTGAAATTCCTCCGTGAACAATTCCCTCTATGAAATATTTCGATTTGGCATGGACCAGGGCATTCTTGAGCACATCTCTTTCTATTTCTACAGTAGGATCAGATGATTCAAATTGACTAAGAGGGGTTTGGAGAGCTAGTGCAAGGTAAGTGGTAATTTTGATATTAGGAAAATGGAAAAGCATACTATTTTCACTCCTGGGAATAATTGTCAGTAAGCAAGCTACATCGTGTCCCATTCTTCTTAAATTGTAGATAGAAAAGGTGCTGTCCTTACCACCAGAAAAGAGAGCCGCTAGTCGCACACTAACATATTCTAAATCATGTTTTTATTAAAGGATCGAGTAGCTATATTTAACTTGATTGCGCCATTTGGGTTGTAAGATTTTTATCATGTCCATTATTTCCAGAGTACATGAGGATTGCTGAAGGTCAACACATACTAATTTACTATCAGAACGGAAAAACCTGGTTGACTCGAGCAATAAACTCTCAGAAATTACATACGCATATAGGAATAATAGATTTTTCGGATATTATTGGCCTCGATTTTGGTAGTAAGTACACAACAAACAAAAAAAAGACCGTTTACATTCTTGAGCCTACAATTTATGACTTCATCCTAAAATCTGAGAGAAAGACACAAATCGTTTACCCTAAAGACTTGGGTTACATTTCTGCGAGGACGGGATTAAGGAATGGATCTAAAATAGTAGAAATAGGTACAGGGAGTGCAGCCTTAACGACTTTTTTTGCCAACATAGTAAAACCTGATGGTCACATATTTACATATGATGTAAACGAGGAATTCATGAGAATCGCTAAAAAAAATCTCGAAAAAGCAGGATTACTGGGATACGTTACTATGCACTATCACGATTTGCGTGAGGGACTCCTACTGAAAGATGCGGACCTGGCTGTCATAGACTTGGGGGATCCTTGGAATGTATTGGATATCGTAAGAAATGCCATACGACCTAGCGGGTCATTGGTTGCGATCTGTCCGACAATCAATCAGATTGAAAAAACAGCGACTAAGATGAAAATGGGCGGATTCACCGACATAGAGGCAATTGAGATACTTACAAGGACTATTGAAGCAAGAGAGGGAATGACTCGCCCAACCATGCGAATGATAGGGCACACGGCATATCTAATTTTTGCACGTAAAATTCTTGATTAGAATTCGGACCGAGCCGACTTTATAAAGTTCCTAATTCACATTAAACCTTATGATGTCGATGGTGGTTTCAGTCCCTATGCTAGAATACTCATGCATTTTTTATACCACATTTGGATTCTGAAGGATCTGCCTGAATTCAGTAAGTCGTAGTAGGTCAGATTAGATTCAATAGTTCGTCTAGAATATAAAAAACCAATAATTATTCCTCATCTTGAAAAACCATCCTAAGCTCATCTAATGACAATTTCTGGCCAGCCTCTAATTTCTTTTGAGCAGTTTGTTTGAATTTACTAATAAGTTCAAAGCGCTTATCCCGCGACATGTAGTTTGAAGAAATATCTAGTCTTCTCCCATCTTTAGCGATAGAATCTAATCTCCTATTTACATCTTCTAGCTGGCTTAGAATTTTATTGTAGTGCAGCATCATCGAATCCCTTTTTTGCTCAGTCCCAGCACTTGATGAAGTAAGCTGCTCTATAGCAATATTGCTTTGTGATATGATCAATTCTAAATTTGAAATCTCTACGGTATCCTTTTGGATCATATGGGCCAAGTTCTTTGAATGATCTCTTATGGAAATACATTGTTCATTAACCGTTTTCACTGCCTTGATAGCTTCTAAGGTCATTGTCATATTTTTATAGCGTTCCAGAGCATCATTCCTAATAATTACCGACGATCTTAATTTATTATCGAGTTCAGTTTTCAAAGATTCGAGCTCTGCACGGATGCTCTCTTCGTTTTCTTTAGGTAATCTATTCTGCAAGAGAGTAAGAAACGCCTTTGATTGATCGAGTTTTTGGCTTTTTTGAAGAAGTTCAGCGTTCAATTCCGTGATATGTTCTCTAAGGAAACTTATTCTGCCAACACAGTTTCTGATTTTTGTCTTCCCACTTTTTATCCCTTGTGTAGATTCCGAAATGGTGTTATCAACCTCTATCATTTGTGTCGTGAGTTCACGAAGTTCTTTTGATAAGCTTCGTCTGTCGGCGACCAATTTGGCCCATTCGTTTTCATTGGTAGGACGGTTTATTTTGCTAGACATTAGAAATGTCGACTATAAGATTGGAATTACTAACACAAGATAAAAATTTAGCCCCAGGTATTACAGTGTTTCATAAGAACTCTGGAAATTCATTATTAGAGGCAAACCATTCTGGCTATAATACACGAACAATCCTATGTTATCAATTTCATTAAACTCAAAAGAGCTATTCTTATATGCAAGCACAGTTTGAATCATGGTATTGGCGACTGAAGGTTACTGTGTTAAGTGTAAAGCAAAAAGAAAGATGGATGGAGAAAAACAAATTATCATGAAAAATGGTAGACCTGCAACATCGGGTACGTGTAGTGTTTGTGGCACAAAAATGTTCAAAATAGGCGGGGGACCAAGTAAATCCTCCGCTAAATCGGCGAAGAAATCTAAGCCGAAGAAATCTAAGCCGAAGAAAAGATAATACCAACAAGTGACTCTTGGTTCTAAATATTAATTATTTATATCAATAATTTTTTTGGTAAGTGAGGCTTGAAGATCTCTTTTTTAAACTAAGGTATTTTCATATTAGTCAAGAAGTTCATCTTAGACAGCGAGTCTTAATCTTCTTTCGGTTCTTGTAAGGACATCAGGGTTACCACAAAGTTCGATCAGATTTCTTAATTTGATTCTAGGAGCATCAGATCTCAAGGTCTGTCTTGCCACTTCAATTCCTTCACTTATGGAATCGACTTTCTTGCCGACCCAGAGAGCAATTGCCGAGTTCAAAAGCACTATGTCTTCTTTTGCTTTAGGTGCCACACCGTATAATACTTGCATTGTAGATCTCACTGAATCTTCCTTTGTTGTTATCACGATATCCTGTAGTTTTGCAATAGGTATTTTTACCTCCTTAGGGTTAAATCGGTATTGTTCAATTTCTGACTTCATGATTTTTACAATTCTGTTCACAGAAGTATTTGAGAGTTCACCAAGCCCATCCTCGGAATGAACCAGTACAATGTTGTCGATGTTTGATGTTCTCACTACAGATTGCATGATTCCAAGCAGCGCACCATCAGGAACACCTATGACTTGTCCTGCAAGGTTATTACAAGGGTTCAAAAGGGGTCCGAGGATATTAAATATGGTCCTAAAACCAATTTGGTTTCTAATTGTGGATAGTCTCTTTAAAGTGGGATGAAATTTTTGCGCGAAGAGAAAAGAAATTCCGATTTTCTTGATAGAAGTCAATATGTCATCTGTAGGTGTGTTCAAGTCAAATCCAACCTGCTCGAAAAAATCAGCACTACCACATATTCCGCTGGCCGACTTATTTCCATGTTTTGCAACAACACAATCTGCACACGCAGTAATTATAGCAGCTGCAGTACTTATATTGAAAGTTTTAATCATACCCCCGCCTGTTCCACAGTTATCTATTGCAGGATCACCAATTAATGAAAAAGAGATGCATTCCTCTCTCAAAACTTTCCTAGCAATTCTTATATGATTCGTATCTGTTCCTTGCATAGTTAAGGCAGTCAAAAATGCTGCAATTGTACTATCAGGCACATCAATTGAAAGTGTGCATCTAATGGCCGATTCAATTTCCTCATCGTTCGATTCTTCTTTGTTGATGAGGTTTCGAGTCACATTTTTTACAACATTCAGCGCTGACATTATATTTCATCTTTTTAGTAGATGAATGAAATTAAGTAAGATCTTGGAACCATCCTTTGTGAGGACAGATTCTGGATGGAACTGAACGCCATAAATTGGGTAACGCTTATGCTGCAATCCCATTATTTCGCCGTCATCGATGGACGTAGCGGTTATTTCCAAACACGAAGGTACGGTCTTAGGGTCGGCTACAAGAGAGTGGTAGCGTGTGGCTATGAAAGGATTTCTCAAGTCATAAAATAGCAAGCCTCCATAATGTTTTATAGTACTCGTCTTACCGTGTCTCACGTGTTTGGCATTAATTACTTTTCCACCATACGAATAAGCTATACCTTGGTTCCCTAAACAGACCCCAAGGATTGGAATTTTAGGTCCAATGATTGTTATTACTTCGTTGCAAATCCCGAAAGACCTCTTGTCGGCGGGATGTCCAGGGCCAGGGGAAATTACGATACCTGAAGGTGACATCTTTTCTATTTCCTCTATGGTAATCTTGTCGTTCCTAAATACGATAGGAAGAGTATCCATTTGACCCAGAAGTTGTGCAAGGTTATAAACAAATGAATCATAATTGTCAATAACAAGGACCTGTTTCAAGCTATCTCAGCCAAATCTGTGGTATAGTCCTATTATACGTCTGACTTTTATTTATAGCTAAAGGTTTATCAATTCTCACTTCACTATCATTAGCGAGAGACTTCTATACAATAAAATAATCCATGAATTGTCTATTATCCTAATAAGATATGACCAAGATATTTGTCAACGGCTACGGCAACATAGGGCGTAGGCTCGCTAGTGCTATCGCTCAGGACAAGGACATCCAATTTTTAGGCGTTGGAAAATATTCAATTGATGAACATGTTAATGAGGTTGTTGCTAAAAATTTTCCCTTATATGTTCCTGATAACATGATTTTGAAATTTAAGAATGCAGGATTTCCTGTTGCCGGAAGTATTAAAGATGCAGTTACTGAATGTGATATTGTCATTGACGCATCAAAAGATGGGCTGGGATTTTCTAATAAAATTGAAATCTATGAACCATTAGATAAACCAGCAATTTTTCAAGGCGGTGAAGATAGAACTGGTGGGAAAAGAGTTGCAGATGTCATTCATAATTCCAGAGTAAATTATGACATGATGTTCGGGAGTAAATATGTGATACAAGGTAGTTGTAATGTATCCGGTATTGGAAGAATTGTGCAACCAATGATAGAAAAATACAAGAGTGATATCGAACGGTTCGATATAACCTTAATAAGAAGATGGGCAGATCTGGAGGATAAAAAGACAGTGAAGGATTCGATTGAATGGGATAAAAATCCTCATCATCAAGACGATGTCAAGTCATTCATCCCTAAAATAAAGTTGTATATTGAAGCATACAAGGTTCCATCAAGGATGATGCATGTACACCAACTGACAGTAAGATTCAAAGATTCTGCGCCAAATATAGAGACGTTTCTGGATATATATAAAAATGAATTTGGCGTAGCTATACTCGGTAATGTAACTGGAACCGGAGATATCCGTATGAAAGCGTTAGACCTAGGTTTTGAACATGGTGATACGAACATGGTTCATATTCATTCTGATACGTTCAGGAGGCAAGACGATACGATCAAGATTTTGTACTCCGACGACCAAACTGGTATGGTGATACCAGAGAATCACCTCTTACTCCAATCCTTGTTGTATAAAAGGCCGTTGCATGAGGCCTACAGCAGAACCGACTCAATCTTCGGAATTCAGAAAAAAAGACAGATTCTAGAGAGTGAATTCAAAAGGTAATTAATCTTCACTTAAAACACCGGATCCAGTTCATCTATTTCCGAATTAATAACCTTCTTTAGACCGGTCGATCTTTTAGTATCTGTGAGCTAGCGGACGGGTTACTCTAATGAGAGGAAACTCCTCCCTCGTTGCAGGCACTCGAATTAGCGATAATTAGCTGGAGACAGCTGGCTACGAAACAGAAATGGAATCCAGCCAGTGCAACATGATAATGATGGCGAATAGCTTGAAGATACTGATACTGGAATGAAACAGGCGACCCGAGTGGAGCAAGGCCGAACAAGGCTAAACCTACCTGCATGTGCCTGGGTTGGCCGCTTAGCGGAATCCCGTTTAAAACAGAAGGAGGGTTACGGCTAGCACACATTTCTAGTCATCTAATTAATACAATTCCAAATCGCAAGTATTACGTTAAAATGTGAGAATTTAGCGGTTTAGAGTCATTTGCCGGTGCTATTTCAAGTTTCACCCATATCGTTAGAGATGGCACAAAAATACCATTATCCACCCTGGCTTGTTTCTAGGTTTCAACACATAATTCCAAATACCTCCAAGCTGTTCCAATTTCTGGAATCAACGCCTAGAAAATTTATAAGAATAAATGCTTTGAAGACGACGGTTAGCGAAACTGTAGAGCGATTGAGATCCAGTGGTTTTGAGCTTAAAGAAAGTATACTTCCAGATGTCTTAGAAGTAACTCGGGAACCATACTCTCTTGGTTCAACTGTAGAGTATCTTCTGGGCCATTACTATATTCAGGACCTAAGTTCCTGCCTAGCGGTATCAGCATTGGACGTCTCAGACTCAAAATTGATTCTTGATATGACCTGCGCACCGGGCGGTAAAACTACTTACATTGCACAAAAAATGAATAATTTAGGCGAGCTTCTTGCTGTTGATACCAGTAGACGACGGATCAGAAGTACATACTTTAACTTGATGAGATGCGGGGTTCAGAATACTCACCTATATAATATGGATGCAACTAATGCACATACGTTTGGGTTAAAATTTGATCGTGTATTGCTTGATGCTCCTTGTAGTTGTGAGGGAGTCATTTCACGAGATCCAAGTATAAAAAATCGTATCAAGCCCAACTTAATTGACAGATGCGCTAGAAGACAATTATTACTCCTCGATACCGCCTTAAAGATAACTAAGCCTGGCGGCATTGTAATATATTCTACATGTACTTTTGCACCCGAAGAAAATGAACTTGTGGTTAATGCTCTGATCAATTCTAGGGAAGACATACATGTTGAGCCCCTTGATTTTGGAGAAAATGGTCTCACGTCGTTTTCTAGCCAGTCTCTAGATTTATCGTTAAGTAGAACCAAAAGATTATATCCTCATATTCATGGAACTTTGGGGTTTTATATCGCAAAATTAAGAGTAGGCTTTGAATAATTACAGAAAACCTACTAAGCACGAACTAACGACAATCCGACGTTCTTTTTCAAAATGGGGAGTATTTGAATATTTTAGAAATAAAGCATTGACAATAAAAACTAGTTGTAAGAAAATAAGGCAGGTATACTTACTATCAACTGACTTAGTCGAGATCAGACAAGAATCTCTCTATTCTGGGCTATATATTGGTGTCTTGGGAAAATACCTTTCCCCTTCGATACAGCTGGCTCAAATTATTGCGAAGGAATCAATAAAATTCTCATATGTAAAAGTAAATCGCAAGGCTGAGTCCTTGGTAATTTATGGTAGAGATGTTTTTGGAGATTCCATAGTGGAATATTCGGTAAGTAATGAAAATGAAGTTGTTATTATATTGAATACTCATAGAGAAGCCATAGGTTTAGGGATAACTCGTCATGATTCTACGTCAATAACTTCAAAAGGCAAAGTCACTGTTACTACTATTGCGGATATTGGCCAGTACATTCGAAAAGAGAAATGTCCGTTGGACGAAACCGTTTAGTTATTTACTTTACTAAGTAATCAATTAATTAAGCAATCATTTTCATATTTTTGAAGATAACAAACTTAGGTCTAAACAATTATTTACTTTCTTGCCTTCAATAGAACGAAAACCGCCACTGCAGCCATCATTCCACCTAAAACAAGTAAGACCTGGATTGGAAATCCGCCAGTCGCAGTACTTGTCCCTTGGGGTGCATTTTCAGAAACCGCTACAAACTCTTCATTAGGAGTTGACTTAACCTGTGCAAATCCCGCTATCTGAATTTGAGCGCTTGGCTTACTTGTGAATATATGGCCGTTAACATTTGTATCTTGAATCGTTGCTTTGGCGTCTTGTTCAATATCTTTAAAGGTTCCCTCTCTAAAGCTACTTTCACCAAGTGAAAAGATTGATACGACCTTAGCTCCCCCAATCTCCTGAAAACCACTACCTAACATTCCGGCTTGACTGCCGGTAGGATCGAACAAGAAATGCCATGTATCTAAGGGTTGTCCGATCAGCTTAAAATTTAATATTGGTTCGGTAAGAATCTTTCCGAGTTCTGAACCTTTCAACTCTGAAGCGATGTTTGGCAATTTATTCTCAAAAAGTCCTATTGGATAGTTCACATTTATTTCTCCTATGCCATCTACAGTTAGATTTAGCGGTTGCTTGACATCGAGTGCCCTCCAGTCTAAATCTACAATTTTAACCGTAGTATTCTGACTAGGCAAGGTCACACCCTCGAGCAAGGGTTTAAGCCTAACCAGGTAGGATATTTTTAACTGTCCGGGAGAGCCATCAATTCGTGCATTGTAGTCCAGTGTAGCATTCTTGATTTGAGCTGGACTTTTAATATCATTCAATATGATCTGGTTAACTGTAGAAACGAGCTCTGGCATTCCAGGGGTAGACATATTGGCCTTAAAATTTACATTTTCATGAATATTTGTAAGGTTCTTAGATAAAGGACTGTTGGGATCGTAAGTTAAGGTCAAAATTCTGTCTCCTGTAAATTGAGCTTGAGCATCATTCATGGTTGGTATCACCACAGTAGTTAGCTCAACCGCATAGGCCTCCAGTACAGCTGATGAAAAGAAAAATATTACAAATAGCGTAGGCACAATTACTTGTCTATAACCCACGGAGAGAAACTGAAGTATCCTGTTTATATTCTTTATCTACTTTCATCTTTTGGGCTCGTGAATCAACCATGTCCTATTACTTGTATGGGAGTTAGCATATTCTCGAATATTCAGAAGGATTTTAGTGTTCTAACGGAACTTAAAGAAAGATGCTAACCGTAATTGCAGGAGGAACGGGATCCGTAAAACTAGTTCGTGCATTAGCCAAAGTGGTCCCCGACTTAAATGTAATCTGTAACGTTGCAGACAATTTTTGGCTACTGGGACTGTACATTTGTCCAGATATTGATACAATGATATACGGACTTTCAGATAAATTAGACTTGAAAAGGGGATGGGGGATGAAAAATGAAACCTTTTCATTTTTCAATCAACTTAAGTTTTTGGGCAAAGAGATTTGGTTTCGGCTAGGGGACAAGGATTTAGTTACTCACGTTCTTCGTACTAATATGATAAACAACGGTCGTTCCTTATCTTCAATAACCAACTGGATGCGCAAGATATATGGCATACAACCTGAGATCATACCCATAACAGATGATCATGTTGAGACTTTAATAACGACCGACAAAGGTGAAATGCATATTCAAGAATTTTGGGTAAAAAATCGCGGTTCACTTCCCGTGAAAGGGATACGCTTCAGAGGATTAAAAGAAGCGAAAGTAAATGCATCAGCTGTTCGGGCCTTAAAAAATTCTCAAATGATTGTCATTGCACCTGGAAATCCAATATCGAGTATTTGGCCAATAATATCCCATAAACTAATTGAAAGTCACTTGGTTGGACACGGTGGAAAAATCATGGCTATTTCTCCTATTATTGGATCGTCTCCTGTAAGTGGCCCTGCGGCGCAATATCTCAAGGCATTTGGAATCGATTGTTCTATTTTTGGAATTGCATCCCTTTACCATAAGTTTAATCCAGAGCTCATAATATCTTCTGAAGAGGAACTAGAAATGATAAAAAAAGTCAAGAATATTGGAATTAATGTGAGAAAAACTAATATTCTTATGCGTAACCAGTACGAAGAACACAATCTTGCTCGTTTCGTGCTTAAATCCCTCGTAAAAAGCAAATTAGAGGAATGAACAAGATTTGAAAGTAGCCGCAGTAGTCCCTGTAAAAAGCTTTCAAAAGAGTAAATCTAGACTTTCTCCCTTCTTTTCCAATGTTCAGAGGCAAGCAATATCTCAATTAATGTTAAACTACACATTATGCGTACTTTGCAGACTTGAATTTTTGACGCAAATTATCGTTGTTTCATGCGATCCATTTGTTCGCAGACTTGCTGAAGCATTTGGAGCATATTATCTGTATAATATGGAATCGGGAGTTAATTCTGCTGTTGGTGCTGCGGATCGGCTATGTCATGACAACGGAATTAAATCCAATATCGTAATCCCTGCCGATTTGTGCTTCTTGAATGAAGAAGAAATTAGATTAGTGTACTATGAATCGACTAAATTTCCTAAGGTCGTAGCGATCTGTCCATCGAAAAGGAAGGATGGAACTAATTTCCTATTGCGAAAGCCATTTTCTATCATTGAGACTTCATACGAGAATAACAGTTATTATAAACACCTGTCCTTGGCAAATAATTCTGGAGCCCATGTGTTTACTATAGATTCTGAAAACTTAGAAAGAGACATAGATACATATAAGGACATTGTTGATGCAGTTGAAAATCATCCAACACACAAGATGGCAAAAATAATTAGAGGGATGCTAATTCAAATTAACTATTCTTTTGAACGGCCAGATAAACCCTAAATTTTCTGTCAGGTCAGACAATGGGTACAGTAGTATTGCCTGAAGAATACTCCTACGTAAGCCCTTGACTAGCTTACCAATAGGTAGACTTTATTTTCTCAATTACCCTTTCGTGTTCGGGACCTTTCTTCCTTGCAAATCGCTCCATTGCGCCTAATGGTACTCCGCCCAGAGCTCTTGCTAGCCCGGAAAAAAACAAGTTCTTTACTGGATTATCTCGACCAACTTTATGCATGAATTTTTGGATTCCGTACTTCAGATTGTGTTGCCACGTTTTGTACATGACACCTAATTTCGCAGCGTCCATAGTGTTACCTATGTCGAAGAATTCAGACTTCTCTAGTAACCCGATAGGCACAAATGTTAGGGGGGTTGTCGTAAATTTGGATTCAGGTTGTTCAATCTCCAAATCATGTATAAGCTGTATGGTTTCCCAGCTATCCTCAGCTGTTTCATTGTTGTCGAGCCCCATAATCAACGTAAAAGCAGGCACCCAATAATTTTCATTTAGAGTTTTTACTGCAGTCTTAACAACCCAATGCCACTCAGACGGCTTAAATGGAGCAAGTTTCCGGTCTGCATATTTTCCGATCAGCCTAATGCTGCCTGTTTCGAAACCACATTGGATCCCTATATGATTTTCGGGCGAGGCCTTGATAATTTTTGATAAATTCGGGATTAATCTTTCGTCAGCAATTGCACCCGCAAGGGTCCCATGGGTGGGATTTGTATGTTCAATCCCAGTAGACATTATGCCCGCAAATAATTCCTGCAATGCTTCTCGATTTGGCTGCATATTCTTTGTTGTTCTTGGATTCAATCCATAAACGAAAATATCGTCACTGTGTACCCAAGCATTTTTCAGTCCACCGTACTTCATATTCACTTCGATCTCTTTCACAACTTTCTCAACTGGATAATATCTCAAGGGTCTCAGGGTGACATCACAAAACTTGCAACCTCGTCCGCAACCTCTCATTACTTCGATCATACCGTGCATGCTTGGGTTTACTATATCTGGAATTTCTTCAACTGAGGGTTCATCCCAATAATGAATGAATCGTCCGTGATACGCTTGATTGCCCCGAACAAACTCCTTCACTTCGACCTTGAAAGGGCTCTTCCTAAATGGGTTCGCAGTCTCCAGTTCGCCGTTGATGAGGGCATCAAAAAATTTGGAGCCTGCACCGTCTATCTCTGGTCCTATACCTCCAAGTTCACCTTCCACAATGCCGTATAATCCGTATTCTTCAATCTTTGCGGGATCATAATTGTATTGCCAAGTCCCTGATGCCCCCGCTATGACTTTTGCTCTACTACCAGTCTTCTCTTTTGCCCTATTAATTTTCAAGTGTAATTCTCTATTGTAGAACTCATCATACGATATTTGCTTACGACCATAAGTAAAAGTCATTGTGACCGGACCCATACCTAATGGATCCATTTCGTAAGTCCCTATAACCTCAGTAGTTGGACCAATGAATCGCTCGATATGGTCAGGGTGAGCAACTACGACATCTTCACTACTGTAACCATCTCGTATCAGAGAAGCTTCCACTTTCCTTAGCCCATAGGGGGCATAGTCCGCTCTGCCTGCAGTATGTGATATTGGGTTACAAATAAAATCAAACAATATTCGAGGGGTTACCTGATTTTGCATCACCTTATAAAGAAATGAGTTATGCGATCTGTTCGGATCAATTGCAGGAGCGCACCCAAAGAACGATGCTAAAGATATTCCCCGATATGGTGACATCAGAGTTCTATCCGCGCTTAGTACAACTTTAGGATATTTCATCGAATATAATTCACTAACATCTAAGCGTTGAATCAAGATAGATTTTAAGCTTTCCACGGAGTTTTTGAGGATATTTGAGTGGTTAACAGCAAGCTAGAATGATTAATTCTTAATGATGGTTAGGATATCCTTGTCAACGAGTCTATGCTCCAACGCTACTCTTTGCCCGTTAAATTTTACACTTTGGCCAACTACATAAGCAAATCTAAAATCCTTCACAAAGTTTCTATGTATCTTATTGCAAACATCTCTTACTGTACTTCCTCTTTTCATTATCAACGGTTCTTGATAGTCTACCTGCCCTCCACGTGGTTTCAAAAAAATCTTAATAAAGTCCAACTTTTTAAAAATAAGCCGTTTCAGTAAATCCATGTTTATCTTTTTATCTGCGGAAATGGGAACGGTACCCTTTGGCATTTTTGAAATCAAGTCATTCACATAGCTCTTACTGACCAAATCAACTTTGTTAATCACTAAGATAGATGGTAAGTAAAGTATATTGCCCAACATTACATCAATTAGTTGCTCATCGCTGAGTTCTGCTTCCCTAATCATAATTCTACCATTATGCAGCCCATGAATTCTCACAATTTCCTTTACCAAATTTAAAGACATTCCTAATGGCTTTTGTGTCTGGACAAAAATTCCTCCAGAACGAGTCTTCTCAATTATTACATCTGGTTTGTTCTGATTTATCCTTATACCCACCTGTCCTAGCTCTCTTTCAAGAATTTTCAGATGGTTCAACTGGTACACGTCTAAGATGGTTAAAATTAAATCAGCGTTCCTGGCTACGGATAGGACTCTTCTACCCATGCCCTTACCCTTAGAAGCACCCTCTACTATGCCCGGGAGATCTATTACTTGAATCTTGGCCCCATTAATGTCCATCATTCCAGGAATGGCTGTCAATGTTGTGAATTGATATGACCCGACTTCAGAATTTGCATTTGTTAATGAATTAAGTATTGTGGATTTTCCGACACTTGGCAATCCAACGAGGACAACAGAAGCATCACCTGACTTCCGAATGTCAAACCCGACATTACCTCTCCCTGATGAAAGAGTTTTTCCATGTTTGTCCTCGTCCATCTCTCGCCTTAACCGAGCTATTTTCGCTTTCAGTATTCCAACGTGAAATTCTGTAGCTTTGTTAATTTGGGTATTGTGGATTTCTTCTTCAATGGCCCTAATTTTTTCAGGAATTCCCAATAGAATTCCTCTACCTTCCTAGCAACACATCTTGGTAAATTTCTTTTCTTAATAAGGGTAATTCCATTGCTACAAATTCTATCACTAACAAAATCAAATTTAGACAAATTTTGAATATTACCGTGCAAGGGTAGACATTGTAATTTCTCAAGACAGTATCCTAGTTTTCAATGATGATTAGTATTTACCTTCAGATTCAAATTTGTTGTCTCCGCGTTCTTTCCTTTCTTTAGAACTACGCTTCATCTTCATGACGAATAAAGTAGCAACGATAATTGCTATTATCACATAGTTTATTGGTGGACTGAGAAATTTAGGAATCATTCCAAGTGCAGGAATTACAAATTTGACTTTTCCAATAAAATTAGGTTCTCTGATAGGAAAATCAGTACCCGGTATGGCAGCTGGATTAGCATCCCCTTTTGTAGTTATTACACGTTCACCCCTTGAATCCGTTTGAATTTCCGATACCCTATGTACTATTACTCTGTCTTCTCCAGCAGGTCTGTGAAATACTATAATATCTCCTACTTGTAAGTCGCCAAACGACCCCGCATCTCCAACTACCAATATATCATTTACGTTTAGAGTAGGGATCATGCTACCACTAGATACTATGTAAAAAGGATTTCCCGCTGGAAAGACAAAATGCAGGACACCCCAGACAATTACAACGCCTGTGATCACTATCGCTATGTCTTTAATAGCGCCAGGCAAGCGAGACCCCTGTTCGTCCAACAAGTTAACAACAGTATCGAAAAAAACATTAGATAAACGTTTAGTCCCAATACTTTTGATTTGTTGAAGTGATATTACAATCCACTTTACAAATCAAAAAATAAAAAAATGGAGAGAAAATTAACTCTGCTACAATTAGTATAAGGTCTAATGTATTTGAATATCGATTCCCAGTTTTGCGGTTCTCAAATTACTAATGACTCAAATAATCAAATAAATTCGGACTATATGTAAAAGCCCTCGGGTAATGCGGTGTTCAGGAATAAAATATGCAAGTTAAAAAAATGGCAGCTCAGTCTAATGCCTTTTCCTCATTTTCAAATACTTTGTATTGGTCTAACTCTGAATCGTCACTGCTGCCCAATAAACTATGTGACTTTTGATATTTAATATAATCGTCAATAGCATTATTGGCCTCTCTGTCTGCGTGCATATTTTCCTGTCTTGAAATATATTTGTATTTAACATGTTGAAAGCTATTTTCAAGATTTGTAACTTCTCGGGAAAGAGATTTGAGGTTCATATTTCTTATCTTGTATTTTTTTAGTCTTTGGTTTACTAAGAGGTTACTATCAGAAAGTACATTGATTTGAGTGCAAATTAGTATTGCTATCTGCAATCCCCGTTTTAAGGAATGATATTCGGCTTGATTGTTTGTTTTTTCTCCTATAAATTCCCGATAACTGAGTATTCTTCTATTTCCACTGTAAAGGACAACCCCTACGCCCGCCAAGCCAGGATTACCTCGACTTGCTCCATCAATAAAAACCTCAAACAATGATTGATGGAAATTCTCCGCGATTAACAATGATAAAAATGTTATTATTTGGTAAGGCTCAAAACTACACAAGTACAGTTCGTTCTCGTATACATCATGAGAATTTTTGAAGAAACCCCAAAATATCAGTATCTTCCATCCATCACTACTTAATATTAAAAGAATGAAGATTTCATTGAGGAGGTCCTGTTTGTGCATATAATCTTCTGATCGAATGGAATTTTTACAACTAATTCTATCACCCACCAGTATCCGTTCCAATATCATTGAATTCTATTAAGGAATGATACACTGTAACGATGAGTTTCGCTTACAACTCCTGAACCCGACCATTTCATATATGTTTGCCAAAATGGAGATCCTTCTAGATAGATATAAATAGTAATTATTAAATTTGAATTGAATTGACCAAGACAGCAGTTGTAATAAGGGGTGATGGAACCGGGCCGGAACTTGTGGACGCATTGATAATGGTACTAAATGAGTGCAATTCCCAAATAGAATTGTCAACGTGTGAGGCTGGGTCCGAGTGGTGGAAAAAGACGGGTGGAAATTCTTACATCTCTGAACAAGTCTGGAAGCTTTTAGAAGAGTCTGATGCTTGTTTCAAGGGGCCTACTACAACAGTACCTATACCATCATCTCCAAAAAGTGTTGCTGTAAGTATTAGACAGCGGTTTGAACTCTTTGCGAATGTTAGACCTATTAGAACGTACAAGCGATCTCCACGTCATTTAGATTTTGTGTGCGTACGTGAAGCAACGGAAGGGCTGTATTCCGGAATTGAATTTAGAACTAGCGAAGATTCTGCCATTGCCATCAGAAAGATAACCAGAAAATCGTGTGAACGGGTGGTTACTCAAGGATTTACAATAGCTGAAGAATTGCGATATAATAAAATTAATGTTATTACAAAAAGGAATATTCTGAAAGAGACCGACGGAATTTTTTGGCAGTCTGCAGAAAAAATTAAGGAAAAATTTCCAGATATAATGATCGAAGAATACTATGTTGACAACATGACACAGCAGCTCGTTAAAAACCCTGAGAGATTTAATAATAGCGTACTATTAAGTACTAACTTGTTCATGGACATAGTCTCCGAATGTGCTTCAGGGCATTTAGGATCAATTGGAAATGTATATTCTGGAAATTATGGAAATAATTACGCTATGTTCGAACCAGCTCATGGGAGTTCTCCAAAATATGCTGGTTTGGATAAAGTTAATCCTGTCGCTACAATATTATCTGGTGCCTTGATGGTAAAGTATTTGGGAGAGGTTGACATCTCCAATGCGCTTTTTTCAGCGACAGAACATGTAATAAATCAGGGAAAATTTGTTACCTATGATCTAGGAGGTACTGCAACTCTTAGCAAAACCGCCACAGAAATTGCTAAGAATGCTAAGGCATTGCTAAGAAAATAATTCACATTGATTCCTTTGTTAACTGTAATCAGACATAAAATTTTTTCGATTAAATCATTCTTTCGATATCTCAAACACTTGCAGAACCTCATAAAATGTTTTTCTCTGGCTTATCCCCTTACGTCTTAGTTTGAGTAACCGCAGTACCCTGTCAAGTTTAGATATCTCGCTTAACGACGACAACAGTATTAGGATTTGTCCACTTTGTTCCAAAATAGACACGGATTTCTGTAAAAAACTAGTGGACCATTCAATTGCTGTAGGGCCTCCATCAGTGGCAATATCGAATCTCGCATCTGTATAACAATTTGACAAGTAAGGAGGATTGGATACAATTAGATCAAATCCAAATCTTAACGGATCACTCATGTTGCAACATATCAAAAGTGTATTCTTAAGAACATGGTATTTCGCATAATTAACGGATTTCAAATGTATATCAGTTCCAACTACAAGATCAAAATTCTTGCACAAGATATTTGTTATTACTCCAGACCCAATTCCCACCTCCAGTGCTTTTTTACCATAGTATCTGCAGACGGTTTCTGCCAACAGATAACTATCTTCAGCTGGGATGTACAAAGCTTCTGGATATATTTACATATTGACTGAATATATTACTGCTGGCTGGCAAGACAGGAGAAGACCTAATCATGCGAGAAGATATAACGAATGGTCATTACATATGCGCAGGTTCTCATATTCAAGCAGTCCTTGCCAGTTCGACGATTTCATCCGGTAATAAAGTTCTAATTTTCCTTATTTTCAAGTTGTCAGATCCCTGACGCCGCTCGGCATGCTTCGAATGACTTTTTCCCTTTGAAAATAGTAATTGTATTTTTCTTATTTCTGTCAAATCAAGCGTGTTCTGTTTACGTTTAATACGAATCAGAACAGAAGAGACAAGTGGTTGGGGAGTAAATGCTTGGGGAGGAACCTTAGTCAGTATTTCCATCGTCAAGCAGTATTGAGAAATTACGGAAATTGCTGTATAATCCTTTTCACCTGGTTGAGAAAATATTTTGGATGATAGCTCTTCTTGTAGCATAATTATTCCTCTCAGAAAGCTTTGATAGCATAGCCAAGTCATTACTTGTCTACTTATTGAGTAAGGAATGTTCGATACGAATATGTCGAATTTTGGCAGACTGAGTTTCAAAGGGTCTGAATTGTAAAGCCGAACATTTGGTCGATCAATACAATGCAAGCGAGCACAATCAAAGAGTTCGCGATCTACTTCATATGAGTGTACAGTTCTTGAACATAGCGAAACAAGTCTTGTTACAATTCCTTTTCCACTACCTAGCTCCAATATATCTTCGTTTAGCTGGGGTGCGATGCTCTGTACCAACAATAGTATTATTCTTGTATCTACTAGGTGATGCTGTCCAAATTCAACCCTTTTATTCCGAGAACTTTTAGACTCATTTTCCAACAAACAAGTTCATCCTAACTTCGCCAGCTATTTCTTCTACTATTCTTTTTGAGATTAATTTATGAATATCCTTGATGCCAATTCTGGCCTGCACGTCAGAGAATGATTCAAATTTTTTCCTCTCCCTTTCTTTTATGATACTCCTCATGTAAGTCTTTCCAATACCTGGAATTAATTCAAGCGAATGAATTCGCGGAGTAACTGGTGGTGAATTATTGATATACGAAAGGAACCTTTGTTCGTTTAATAACACTATTTTATCTATTATGTTTGGAAGATCATTTTTTGCGGAAGCAGATATTGCATTGTATTCCAATTTGCCCAAAACACTCAGAATCTTGTTACGGCCTTCACGACCAATGTAGACACGTTCGCCAATCTCAAAGTTGGCATTTTGTATTCCTAATAGTTCTAATAGTGTAAGCCTACCTTCGCCGATCGCTTGTAAAATGAGACCCTCCCGTCCCTTGACAGTGATCGACTTACTTCGCAGGTTGTAATCCAATACGAATGCATATTCCTCATATCTCCTATGTCCTGAATTACCTGGATGGTTAGAGTCAGGCCTATCTTTTAGTATTCCATCAGGAAGAGATTCCAATTATTATTGCAATATAATATGCTCTGTATTTAACTTTCATTCAACAGTCGAGAGATTAGATAACGCTTTTTCAAGAGTCGATGTAAGGATTAGTTTCTTCCATCCAAATGTGAAAGTTCGAAGTTCTTCGAGCGATTTTGGCATAATATTGGCTAACTCTACGGCTTCTTCTTCAGTAAAGCCACATTCCTTGACTAAGTCGCTTAGCAGCTTCTTAGCGGCTTGAGGTTTTACTTTCGAGAATTTTGTTACATAGTCAAGCGTCCAGCGTTGAATCTGGTCCATTTCTTCAGTATCTCTTTTCTCAAGAATTTCTTTTACCTCGGATAATGTAACCATTTCCTTCTTACTAATTTCAGTCAACTATCACTCTACTCTCCATGAATTGATGGAAATGGTTTCGCGTGATTAAGTTTTATCTGTAAAATTTTCTGTTTTCGAGAAATCGTTATACCAACTTTGACGATTCTTTTTCCAATTCCTTGTATTACGCCGACGCGCCCTTGATACCGCCTATGTGGCAGAGTTTTGTGTTCCCTAGGGTCCACATCAATCAATACTTTATCGCCAATTTCGTACTTTCTTAGTAAGAATGCAACGCCCTTGGATGCTTTATTTTTTTTCAAGAATTGTCTTGACTTCCTTTTTGGTCCATGTGACCTAGGCATGTCTTATTGGCTATGTCTGCCTTAATTTAATATTATCTAACGGTAACCGCTCCAAATACCAGATTTTGCCTAGTTTATAGCCATCTACTGATGGATTATGTATTAATGAGTAAAACGTCTTTGGCTAGAAATTGGGTGAGATTAGCAGTACTGGGATTACATGACTTGTAAGAAATTTAAACTGTGTTAGTGTATGGGATCCCCTATGCCTTCTTCGTTCAATGTGAATAAGACTTCTCTTTCAGCATGATATGGACTATCAGCCATTCTCGCTATTCTGTTTTTTCCTGCCCTTTTTAAATAAATTCGGTATGTGGTGGTATGACCCATAATATTGCCTCCGGTAGGTCTAAAAGGATCGCCAAATAATGAATCAGGTGAAGATTGGATCTGATTGGTAATAACAACTGCGACAGAGCAAGTTTCTGCTATTCTTAGCAAGATGTGAAGAAACCGGTTCATTTTCTGTTGTCTTTCTGAAAGTAACGCTCTCCCCAAATATTCGGCTCTATAGTGCGAAACAGCTGAGTCGACTACAAGTAAGCGGATCCCATGAAGCTGAATCACATTCGCAGCCTCTTCAATTATGGCTTCTTGATGGGAACTGTTATATGCTTTTGCAACGATAATGTTTTCTAGTATAGGTTCAGGATTCAAGTTTCTTGCATTGGCAATTGATACAATCCTCTCTGGTCTAAATGTATTTTCTGTGTCTATGTAAAGAGCATTTCCTGTAAGTCTGGATAACTGTGCATTTTTCTGGACGCTCACACAAAGAGTGTGGCATATCTGCGTCTTTCCACTTCCAAATTCTCCATAGAGTTCTGTAATTGATCTAGTTTCAATTCCTCCTCCTAACAAATTATCCAAATTTTTCGATCCCGAAGAAATACGACTTTCGGACTTTCTCCTATCATATATAACAGTAGCTGGAACAAACGGCTTATCATAAATTCCGAGATCTTCCAATATCATTCTTGCCTTATTACACATATTAGCGCATTTTTCAGTACTAATTCCAGTAGCACTAGCGATATCTGTGGCACCTCTGATGACCAAATCCTTTAACGATCTGAATCCAGCTTTCTGCAGACAAATTTTAGTTGCAGGCCCTATGTCCTCTAGAACATTAAGATCTAGGAATGAAGAATCAGCGCTTTTATTACTCAATCCCGTTTATCTATAATTATTAATTGACTACTTAATTAGTCTTTGAATTACATAAAATGCTGAAAGTAAACCTACAGGAGATGACATCCGAATAGATCTAATATTAGGATATGTCTAACGTCATTAGCTTAAAATAAATTATTTTGAGAAATTGAGTCTTGTCCCTACTATTTCCTTGGCTACATTGAATGCACCTTCGAGAGTGTGTTCACTTGCTTGATGAGAAGAAAATCCCTTTGATTTAAGCTCACTGGTAGTGAGGGGTCCCATACTCACTATAGCCTCAATTCTTTCGCAATAATACATGAAACTGGGAAGAGTCTCTTGCATAATTTCACAAAATGATTTGACGGAAGAAGGGCTAGTAAAGATTAGTGAATTTATCTTACCATTCTTTAGTAGCTGAGAAAATTCGTTCCACATAGTGCCACTCCTATTAATTTCAAGACTGTAAAGATAGAATTCATCCACTTGAAGACCAAGTAAGGTCAGAGATTCATACATAAAGGATGAAGAAGCCGAGCTTCGTGGTATTAAAATCTTCGTTCCTCGCTTCAGTTTCATATTCTTAATCAGATCCAATACTCCCTCTGAGGAGTATCGTTCAGGCATTCTATAGGTGAAGATACCGTTAGCGTTTAAGCGGTTCGTTATACTGGGTCCCAGTGAGATTATTCTCTTTTTCTTTAATTCTCCAAGTACGCTTTCCTTCTCAAGGGCTTTGTAGGCCAGTGATAACAAGATGTCAACTGCATTTGCACTCATAAAGATAATGTAATCAAATTCTGTCTTTCTCATTTTTCTTAGAAGTTCAAATATACAAAATTGATTGCGTGGCATTAGTTTAATTGTTGGGAGTAAATAGGGTATTCCTTCGAACTTCTTTACCAATCTGGTAAACTCGGAACTATGTTCAATATCTCTAGTGATTGCAAAAATCTTATTCTTTAACAGAGTCCTCAATTAATAACCCCTAATTCTCTTCCTCCCAATAAAAATTATTAAGTTAAATTAGTTCACTAACATGACCATGCGATTCAAATCGAATACCAAAGATCTTTACTAGGTCAAGATAAAGATCCATATTTTTCAATCTTTAGTTCTAAGGGCCGTCACTACCTCTCCAATTATGATAATCGACGGGGATCGAATTAAATATTCTTTAACTTTCGAGACTATGTTATCTAATTTTCCAAGAATAACTCTCTGTTTACTAGTGGTTGCATTTTCGATTATACCAACTGGAGTCTTGGATGACAGTCCGCCGGAAGTCAGCTCCTTGATTATATTCTCTAATTTTTCCATTCCCATTAGGACTACTATAGTATCAACACTTCTTGCTAATTTCTTCCAGTTAACGGAGCTGCCGGCTTTTTCGGGATCTTCATGCCCAGTCACCAATGCAAAAGAGGATGAAATATTTCTATAGGTCAAGGGCATATTGGCATAAACTGCAGCCGCAGAAAATGATGGGACACCAGGGATTACTTCAAATTCTATTCCATTGGAAGATAAAAATTCAACTTCTTCGCCCCCCCTGCCAAAAATGAAAGGATCGCCTCCCTTTAATCTCAATACCTTCTTACCCGCTTTCGCTAAGGAAAGCATAAGAACATTCGTCCTTTTCTGATTTACAGTCGAATCTCCTGATTTCCTACCAACGTAAATTTTACGAGCTCTAACAGGCACCTGTTCCAGAATATCTTTCGTTACCAATCTATCATACAGAATGACGTCACATGTTTTAAGCAGCCTCTTGGCTTTTACTGTCGTGAGTTCTGGATCTCCCGGTCCTGCCCCGCAGATATACACCTTTCCTACTGATTTCATTCTGAATTCCATGAATTTAGTGCATCTCTCCAACCACTAGCAATTTCTTTTATACCATTTTGAATCAACCATCTTGAAGCTTCGTGGCCTATTTGCATCGGATTGGAAGACGTTCCTGTAATTTGTACATTTAATGACTTTTTTCTGTCAATCGACATAGCTTTTACGCTTAACCGGATTGCTCTACATCCACTGCTGCACACTGCTAATGCGCCGACAGGAAATCTGCATCCGGCGTCAATTCCCTTCATTAAAGCTCGCTCAGCTTCTATACATTTGCGGGATGGTCCATGTTCAATTTTTTGCAGCAAATTTACCATTTTCAGATTATCTCTCCGACAGATTACTGCCATTGCTCCTTGTCCTGGAGCAGGTAGGAAATTCTTCACACTAAATCTTTCTACAATCACCGATTGCATTCCAAGTCGAATTAGACCAGCTTCGGCCAAAACGACTGCATCAAAAATACCCTTGAAGGAGTTATTGATTCTAGTTTCGATGTTCCCACGAATAGGGACGACATCTATACTTGAATTTTTTTGCAATATTTGGATAGCTCTTCGCAAGCTACTGGTTCCGACCTTTGATCCTTTCGTAAGAGTACTCAATTTTGCTAATTGTTTGCTTACCATTACGTCATTTGGTTTCGATCTTTTTGGTATAGCAGCTATCAATAAGTCTGGATGCAGAATAGTGGGAATATCTTTTAAGCTGTGCACGCCAAAATCAGCATTTTTATTCAATACCGAGTCATTCACTTCTTTCTCAAATAACCCTTTTCTATCCATTGAAAACAGAGGGCGGGGATCATTATCGCCTTTTGTCTTAATATGGATGATCCTAAATTCATCTGCTGGACGATATCTTGCTAGTTCATTTATTACGATTTCAGTTTGTCTGAGCGCTAATTTACTACCGCGAGATGCTACAACATGCGTCATAATCAAATTTAGTTCACTTTTGTAAGGGCACTGACGAATGCTTCAATCGTCAGATCTATGTCATCCTCTGTATGCGCCGCAGATAGAAAACATGTTTCAAATTGAGATGGAGGAACAAATATTTTAGACTTCATCAAATTGTCAAATAACTTTTTGTAATGCCCTCTATTACTCGTCCTTACGTCATACGCATTTTGAACCTCCCTGTCAGTAAAGAAAATTTGGAACATAGAACCAATGTGGTTAACCCTGTAAGGATGGCTACAATGATCCAATTCAGAGTTAATAGCATTCACAATCGAATCACACATTTTAGACATTCTTGGGTACACTAAACTTCTTTCATTTTTAAGTGCCCGAACAGTAGCTAATCCCGCACTGACAGAGACCGGATTTCCAGCATAAGTACTTCCTTGATATACATTGCCAGATGGGGAGAATTGTTCCATGATTTCTTTTCGCCCCGTGACTGCTGAAAGAGGAAATCCGTTACCAATTGCCTTCCCATAGGTGGAAAGATCTGATTTTATTCCTAAGTATTCTGACGCTCCACCTAAACTCAATCTGAACCCTGTAACAACCTCATCAAAAATCAGAACAATGTTATTTTCAGCTGTAACTCTTCTTAGCTTGCTTAAGAATTCCTGCTTGGGGATTATAAGACCCATATTAGCTGGAACTGGTTCTACAATTACACATGCAATATCGTCATAATTCTTCACCATGTTCTCAACAGATTCAACATCATTAAATTGATAAAGCAGTGTCTTATTCGAGATTTCTTTTGCGCCGTTTTGGCTGTTCATATTGGCTGTCTCAGCGGCTCCTGAACCGGCGCTAACAAGAACATCATCATACGAACCGTGGTAACATCCATCGAATTTTATTATACGTCTATTTTTAGTGATCGCTCTAGCAAGTCTTATCGCATGTAAAGTAGCTTCACTACCCGTGTTCATCAGCCTTACTCGTTCGGCATTTGGTAAAAGATCAGACAAAAGCTTGGCCATATCCAATTCTTGCTCTGTCGGCATACAATATAGAGTTCCCCTCTCTAATTGGGCCTTAACTGGTTCGATGATTTCAGAATGTGCATGACCCATAATTACTGCACCATAACCCATACAATAGTCAGTGAGAGTAACGTGATCAGCAGTTACAATCTTCGATCCCTTAGCTGATGAAATAAAAACTGGATAAGGCAAATAATATCGCACTGGACTGTTAACGCCTCCTGGAATCACTAACCTCGAATTATTAAATAATGACTTCGACAACAGTATTCAATTCATGCCAACAAACTGTTATATTCGTATCTCAGCGTAGCAGTAACTCTGCCATTTTTTTTGCATGATAAGTTATAACTATATCTGCCCCAGCCCTTTTGATGCAAGTTATAAATTCGGTGACGGTTTCGTTTTCATTTAGATGACCTTCCATCGCTGCAGCTTTAATCATTGCATATTCACCGGAGACACTAAATGCGCATATAGGAACGAGGGTCGATTTCTTGGCATTGGCAATAAGGTCCAGATAAGGAATTGCTGGCTTTATCATTATTGCATCAGCGCCCTCCTCGATATCTAGTTTTATTTCTTGCATTGCTTCTTCTTTGTTAGTATAGGCCATTTGATAAGATCTTCTATCCCCATATTTTGGTCTCGATTTTGCAAGGTACCTGAAAGGCGAATAAAGGTTCGATGAATATTTGGCCGAATAGGCAATAATTCCGACATCGGTAAATTTGGAAGCATCTAGTGATTTCCGGATTGTGTAGACCTGCCCATCCATCATGGCAGATGGAGCAACAAAATCTACTCCTGATTCAGCATGACTCAGTGCTACATTTGATAAACCCTGTAGAGTCATTTCATTATCTACACGAGCGGCCTTAATAATTCCGCAATGTCCATGTTCTGTGTATTGACATAGACAAACATCACTAATCAGAACAATTTTGTCAGTAAACTGATTTCTGAGTAATTCTATCGAACGCTGTGCTATGCCGTTGCGATTATATGCACCCCTACCATTTTTATCCTTTTTTGAAGGTATCCCAAAAATAATAAAGGCCTTAATACCCAGTCCAAAAAGCTCGTCCACATTTTTCGACAATTTGCTTAACGGTAAACGAAATATTCCAGGCATTGATTCAATTTCTTGGGGTTCTCTAATTCCATCTTCTATGAATAGAGGACAAACTAAATCGCTTACGGATAAGCGAGTTTCCTGAAAAAGCTCTCGAATGGATGGTGTCCTTCTGAGCCTCCTTAATCTAACTTGAGGAAATTTTCGGCTGTAACAATTGTCAATGCCTTTCAAATATCAACACGTGAAGGAAATCGAGGAACGGACATAAATCTTTGTTTCTAATTGTTGTTACTGAAATAATTGAATTTCCACAGTATTAGCCTGTGACCTGGTTCAATTCTTCTAGTTGCGCACCTCTATTTTTTAGAAGCGGAAAAAATTCTAGCACAAGTTATGGAGTTATTCAAAGTATCACCTACTACCAAGACTAATAAGATAAGACATACCTTGACGTGCTATAGGATTAACCTATTACATCATAGCGCGAATAGCTGCAGATTCTGTTGAATGTTATTCGCTTACTATTAGTAATACCAATGCCTCCAATAATGTGAATTCGGGATAAAATGTATAATAAGATCCTTTGCTGTCTTTCACTCAACATTTGTGATTTCGACGAAAAATGTGGTTAACGATATCTTCACAGTACCATATTTACCTTGGAATCAACCAATAATCTTCTATATTTGGCAGATTCAAAAATTGATTTCTTATTTCTGCTCATACTTGAATATCCTTGAAATGATTTCGACTAGTTCTTGATTCTCCCCGTAACTTGTCACTTCTCTTCTGAAATTGTTCATAGGAGTTGACAGAATTCCTTCGACAACCGCGAATGACAGTTGTTCCAGTATCTTGTATTCTTTTGTTCCTTTCTTCGCACCCATTATTTTAATGGCCTTTGCCAATTCTCTTTCTCTCACTTCTTCTACTCTTTTAAAAATCTCTACAACAAATGGCTCCACTCGTTTTTTCCTGAAAAGGTTTTCAATGAAGTCTAACTCGTCGTCTAACATAGCTTCCGCACTTTTGATCCCAGTCTGTCTTTGCAAGAGATTCTTGTCTACCATTTCCGCTATCTGATCCATATTCACCAATTTTATTCCAGGCAACGAAGCGACTGTGTCCTCTACTGTTCTTGGATTCGAAAGATCAAAGATCATCATACCTTTAGATCTACTTTTAATTGCAGACTCTATTCTTGAAAAGGTTACAAGAAAATAAGGTGCAGAAGTGGAAACAAAAATTAGGTCAATGTTATGGAATGACGATAAAGCGAGTTCAAATTCAATTGGTTTACCCCCGACAGATTGTGAAAATATTCTTGCACGTTCGAAAGTTCTACTTGCAACTAAGAAATCAACATGCCTCTTACCTAATGACTTGGCAATCAAGCTAGCGCCCTCACCTGTTCCTATAAGTAGAATACCTTTCGTATGCAGATCGTCTAGATAATCTTCCGCCAAGTTGACGGCTACAGAACCAACAGAAACACTTCCTCTATTCAATCCGCTCTCATTCCTGATTTTTGTCCCAATTTTTATCGCTCGTTCAAAGAGCAGCGAAAGATTTGGACCAGCATAGCCTTGAGATCGGGCTTGTTCATGAGCTCGCCTAACTTGACCTAATATTTGGTCTTCTCCAACTACAAGCGACTCTAATCCAGAAGTCAGGCTCATAAGATGCTTCACCGCCATCTTATCTACGCTAGATTCAATAAACTTCCGATACGAATCAGGGCCATTTAACATTTTGACCCATTTATCCATTATTTCTTGAGTATGATGGCTTGAAAGTACTAAGAATAATTCTACTCTATTGCATGTTTGTAGCAAGACGCATTCCTTGACCCACGGGATTTCAAAAAATTGCTTATAAGAGTTTTGAATGTTCTTGAAAGTAAATTTCTCTAGTATCTGAAGTGGCGCATTTTTGAAAGTAACTCTAAGGTTTAGTATTTTCGCCAGATCAAATTCTTCCTTCATTTATTCTCAAACACCAACCTATCATTTATTAGCCTTCTCGTAATCTCTTTCGCGGCCTCAAGGTTGCCTGTGCCTATCGCATCCTTGATCTCAGCATTCTTCATTATGGAATAAAGAAACTTCCTTCGGTCTTTGCTTGTAGCAATCCTCTTCTTTGCCAAATTCCTAGCAAAGTCCTGCAATACAATGGTATCTAAGTCCGTAGTTTTTATAACTCTTCGCAATATTCGTTCTATGCGCATCCTTATTTTTCTGGCCATAAGGGGGCTTTTTCCGTAAGTAGAAATGGCAATCTGCATTATCCCTTGTATGGTTACCAACGATGCATATGAAAAGTTACTAACAAGCGGATCGTCAGCTGCGTAAACTAATGCACCCATTGCTTGACCTTTTTCGATAATCTTCCGATTAAGAAGTTTATCGTCAGTTGCGGCCATTAGAATGAATATGTTCGAAAACTCGTCTAGAAAAGACAAATCAGATAATTTATGCCTAATGATCTTGATCATTCCATCGTGTTCAAGGGATCTGAGTTCCTTATTCACATATTTGTCTATTACTAGTATTTCGCATCCCTGACCCAACATTCCACGAACTTTGCGCATGCCTTCTTTGCCACCGCCTACTACCAAAATTTTCTTTGAATCTAGGTTAAGATCTACTATCACTTGGCTAACCACTAGGTCGTCTAATAGAAATCATATTTTCACTATTTAATCCTTCCAATATTGATTTCCTTTATATTGCAAGGTATTTCCAAATTAATTCTGTTTATATTCAATTTGGCTACGGATGTGTGCCCCAGATCGTTTCAATGCAGTCTTAATCTGTAATTAATGAGGTATGAGGAAGATTTACTATTTTGCACTCTCAACAAAATCATAACTTTACTACGTCAAACTGGTTAAAAATATTTATTGATTCACATACTTTCAAATTGCTTTTTGTAATATATTTTGAAGAAATATATATATGATAACGACGTTATATTTGAATAATAATGACTGCCAAAGAAGTTAATATGCAACGCGACATGACACCTCAGTCTCAATCTCAGAAATCTAAAGACTTGGATATGGATTATTCCAAGTATGACTTTAGGGATTCTACGGATCAGTATGTTTTCTTGAGCAAGAAGGGT
>DATBFR010000059.1:0-38021 GCA_036558405.1 Nitrososphaeraceae archaeon
AACAAGTGATTTAGGTATCTTGAACCATTTTCTGTCAACAACCCCTTTTTGTGTTAATACAAAATCTGAATGCACTTCTTGAACTTCACCTAAATCATACTCATCTAAACACCTTGCTTCCTTTTTAATTACTTCACTCCAAGGTATGTTTGGTTGTGATTTCATGTTCTGGTGTACTTCTTTCACTTCAACATTTGATTTAATAGTTATGTTATGGGGATTTAAGTGATTTGGAATGACTTTGCACAATATTTTGCATTTATTACCTAATTGCATTGGGTATTTTCGCATATTTGGTGAAATTTCGGTAACCGAATAATTTCTTTAGTCAAATCAGTATTCTGCAGAATCAAGGGAGATGCTAGTATTTGTTAATACCACCTGTAAGATGTGATAGAGCTAAGAATAACTCGTTTCTTGCAAAAAACCTTATAATCTAGCTGATTTGTTGAAGCAATTATCTATGCTCGGTAGTTAAGATTGGTTTGACTCTCAAGAATGGCTACATTTTCATAATTTTGCCGGTAAGCACGAGAGTGTATGGGCGTAGTATACTCCAGTCTTCAAGATATAGACAACACAATGTAATCGGGTACACTTGTACATACGAAAGGTAACATTTGAGCAAGCGCAAGATTATACAAACTAACTAATTGAATAAAGGGCCGGCCCTAAAAAATTGTGGGCCATAGATGACCTGGCCCATATTTCGGATGCAATCTAACAAAGGATTAGAAATTATTGAAATCTAATTGTAAAATATGTTAGGTCAAAGAGTAGCCCGGTATTAGGTATTCGTTTCGACAATTATCACATAGCAATAATCTTGGTTCTTGCTTATCCTGTAGGCTTTCATAACTATCATCGATTTCCTTCAACAAGCTAATTTTAATTTCAACATCTTGAAGACAAGGAATCGGTTCATCGCACAAGTCGCATTTGTTAACTACGGCCTTGAATTGTTTGTCGACTCTCACCACTCCAACCAAACTTGTGTTACTTCTTAAAATATGCCTGTCAAAAAAGTTGATCATACAAGACACAATTGAATGACATAAGGTAAACGGCTGCGAATGAATTGTAAATCTTGTTAGGCTTCGTACCTACATATTACCTGTCGCTGCTCTATACTTCGGACTCGCAAAGGGTTCGACGTGATACACACCAGGGGATCGGCCGAGCGGCCAGAGCCTACCTCTGGCTTCTTTGTTTATTATATTTAGCAAATAATTAACTGGCTCATTTTGATCAAGTCTATTTGAGCACCACATAAGTAAGACTGCTGATGGATTCTCATCTAACAACATAGTATTTGAACGTAAATCAAAACCCTTTTGAAATCTATATCTACTATAGTACGTGTTGATAAGTACCGTGAAACCTAAGTCCAAACCGAAATCTCAATCTAAAAAGGTGACAAAGCCAAAGGGAAAGAAAGAGAAACCACTTAATAGTAAATCTAGATCCACAGGGAAGGCAACATATAGAACGGTCACCGAAACATTCAGCAAAGGTGGTACACCATTTTTGAAAACGAAGAAAAGGGTTCGAGTCGATAAAATATAGTGCACGCATCGGACTAATCACCCCAACAACTTCATGAATTATTCGTCGTTAGGCAATGTATGAAATATTAGATTTACCTTGCTTCTAATATCTTTACGGCCAACCCAATGATAATTGTGGGCCATAAATGACCTGGCCCATATTTCGGATGCAATCTAACAGAATGTTGAAAATTATTAAAATTGAGTTGTGAAATTTAGTTAAGTTAATGGTAAGTTGGAATGGTAAGTTGGAATGGTATGATCTTTCTGACGGTAATCGCCTTATGTTTGAAATCAAACCTTAATTATAAAACTGCTTCTCTAGGATTAGACGCATTGGATCTAATTGGTTAATAAGGGGAACTGGGTTACCCTAAAGATGCTAAATAACAGAAGTGGGTTAAGAAAATTAATACTTCAGGTGCAAATGTCAGTAGATGGCTGCATTGCAGGCCCTAACGGTGAAATGGACTGGATGGCTGGGTTAGAGGATGACAAAGGCAATAAATACGTAAACGAATTAACGAAATCCTTTGATACCATTCTCTTAGGACGAAAAATGACTGATGGCTTTATTTCTTACTGGTCGAACGTGATAAACAAACCTGATGACCCGTGGTATGCGCTTGCTAAAAAAATGATAGAAATCCCAAAAGTTGTTTTCACCAAAACATTGAGCAAATCAAAGTGGAAAAATACAGACATAGCAACAGGTGACCTTACAGACGAAATCATGAAGTTAAAGAGCCAGGAAGGCAAAGATATGGTTGTTTATGGTGGTGCTTCATTTGATTCTTCCTTAATTAAATTAGGACTAATTGATGAATTTCTTTTGTTCATCAATCCTGTTGCAATTGGAAACGGCATGCCTATATTTAAGGACATGCATGAGATTCAAAAATTCAATATGGTTAAATCAATCCCATTTGACAGCGGGGTAGTATTGCTTCACTATGAGGCAAGGAAAGCCTGACAACTTAACGTCCATGTACTAATTTTTACAGATGCAACTTGAACCAAAATGCTCCTGTGGGAATTATTTCTTTTTGCTTCAGGGTTCGCCATTTCAGCACATTATTAAAATAGTAAGTCTTTGTTAGTAATCCTAAGAAAAGAATGTTCGGCTTTCAAGAACAAATTTTACCAAGTCATGACAAAATTGAGAGCTACATGAGCAATATTGGTACCAATAGAGAGTGAGTGCTACAGTAACAGAAGTCATGAACGGTCTAATAGTTACCAGGCCAGCAAATAGAATCAAGTCTGTTGGTGTCCTAAGCAGAAAAATGAATCTGAACCGATAGTAAATGAATTACAGGAACAGGGCAGATCTATGGCCGCCGCTGTTAAAAGTATCAATAAAGCAAAGGAAATTACTAATTTTTTTCATGGTAACTGCTACTGGACTCCCTATTTCAGAATTACTACAGATTTCATAATTTGATTAACGATAGGTAGATATTGATAGAATTCCTCTAGCGTGTTTGAATAGGATACAAGAAAGGAACCTTTTCCATTAATTATCGCAAGGGTATTCATCATACGACCTGATTCACCAAAGTAGTTAGTAAAGTCTATGATATTACTTACTGTAGGAAAACCGTATAATTCCTCTGAATCAGAAGTGTCACCAACCGTATCGTAAGTCTGATATGAAGGTTTCAATTCCTTCTCTATTCCGAGTAAATAATCTTCGGGTAATATTTGTAAATTCTGCACATACTGAAATAATGATGTATCGTCATCGTCATACGTGACCGTAATCTTAAACTCTCTAGGAAGAGCCGGGTTGCCTAGTGTCAAGTCAATACTACTTAGAAAGTTTTCCTTCCCTTGTGCTTGCAGATCGGGGGGATAATAAAGGGTGAACCGCCCGGCAGGGTCTACGTAAGTGTGCCAGCCACCTATATCCTCCTGACCATAAGCGGAAATGGTTGCCGGGAATAAGGATGCGCAAACTAAGAAAAAGATCGCGAGTGCCATACTTTATATTCTTCTAGTAGAATTTTACATCGTTTATTCTTATTAATTTTTCTCCTAGTTTTTTGGCAATTGTAAATACGCGGTAATTGTTCTGGGATTCATATGTCACAAAATCAGGAATGCACTTGTGGACATTTGAGAAAAGAGCATCTCAATACAGTATCTCCATTTTTGACTCTGGATTGCATGAAATGCAAATGCAATATCTTCACTATCTGAGGGCTTTGACAACCTTAAGTCAGAATCTTACGTGGGTTTGAATTCTAGTTTGGTAGCCGTAGACTTAATCACTCTTGGACGGCTAAGTCGATCGTCGACTGGCCAAACCTAGATTTATCAGAATATGAAAAAGAGGACCTTAAACATGCAAAGAAAGGCGGCAAAGTTGATTTCGTGTGTGAAAAATGATATAGGGCTAACTTCCCAAGAACCTTAAATATTGGGATTTCCGATAGTAGCGACTACGTCATTATCTAAAACAACTTGGGGCGGATGTGATGGCAATCGGTAAGGCTATCCGTATAGTAATCACGATTGCTTTCATATTTCTGATTGTAGTGATGGCAATAGTATCAACTCCGGTGAATGCTTTAGAACAGTGTAAAACCTTAGATAAATTCATGGACTTTCAATCACATAATTTCTCCTCACCGAATAATGGAGAGTTTATCGTCTATGTTAACGTCACCCACAAATTTAATCTTTCATTCGACGGCTTGATAAGAATTGGGGTACCAGGAGAATTAGGTTACAAGTGTACGTTCTATCATGATGACCAGAATCCCAAATTGGTTGAATACGGCTTTCCTGCTGGAAGTATTATTCCTAAACATGAGTATTTCACCTGCGTTGATAATCTGGAGATAGGAGAAGATAACTGTGAGACTCATAGATATGTAGTAACGAAAAACCCTGAAGTAATAGACCTGAGATTAAGAGATGTTGATTAGAACTTGATATATTGGATTGTAACAAGTGTGACTGTAAAGAGTTTAAGAATTCTTGAACAATAAAATATTTTATGAACCATTATAACTTAATGCCTCAACAATTTCATTGTGATAAACGTAACCAATCTTTTACCAGTCAGGCAGAACTCGATGCCCATGATCAAGGACTTCACGGCAGTTAAACTTCCACTTTTTTATGCGATTCTGGCGCGAGTGTACTAGATCGAATCCAATATATTATTCTCGGGATTTTTCAGCATAAACTGTGCTGGGGTAATCAGTCCCCTGAATATGTCTTCACACCAGTAACCGTGTGCCCTTGCCCTTCTGAATCCAGCCATTGAATAGACATGTCATAATCGTAAAAGTCGCCAAACTTGTCCTTAGGCGCAGTCAAATTAAATGAAGATTTTTGACCAGGGTTCAAATTGCCGACTGTGGCATTTATTGCATCTGCTTCAATTATTTCCCCATGCATATCATATGTGGAAGCGAAAACCTTGACTGTCTCTACGGAATCATTTCCTATATTCTGAATTTGTCCTGTAATGCTATCCGACTCAACATCGTTTGATTTGAATTGATGATTTAGCAAGACAACCTGTTCGTCTGGAGTTGATGCCTCCACCGATTCAAGAGATAAAAATAATGCTGAATCTCCTGCTCCGACCGCTCCCATTGATGCTATTATTGCGATCTTTGCCAGAGTTAGTTGGGCCGAAACCGTTAAGGATAATGGGACATCAATTTACTTAAGGATTCTAGGGTAATAGCGGGAAGGATAATCTTTTTTTGGAAAAATAAAAAGTAGATTCTCTTTACTAAAAGTAGATAAACCTTATTAGAAAACAACTTCATATGTTTAAGATGTTACCTTTCCGAATCTTGCTCTTGAGGAGACGCGCTCATTCTTTTCTACTATAAAGTATTTCATCCCGCCAAGAATTATTACATTATTAAATCCAGTGTTCCAATTTGGACTGCCATGGCGGCGTTTGAAACTTAGAAGGCCATTCTATGGACTTTGCATTCTTTTTTCCCGTCAATTCCATCAATTGTTTGTAGTGATGAAACAGAATAGATATCATAACTGAATGAAAGACAACAGGACTTGCTTGCATCATACAGGCCGAGTTGTAATACCTAACGTAGGAAAACATCTGATCAAATTTCTTTCTATCCTTTCTGTTCATAAATTATCCAAAATCTCGCCATTTTGCACGCTCCATTTCTGAGGCGATTCTAAATGAAGGGATTGTTCTACCCATTCCTGAAACCTCCTCCTAGACTAATTTAAAAAAGGGAGTACTAAAAGGAGAGTGGGAGGATAGCAAAGATGAAGAGAATGTCTGTTATTTGCTCACATTTGACTTTAGTCTAAGAAATCAAAATGTGTCTCTTCCTTCACACTCATGGCACTTTATCCATTTCTCTTGCTCAGTTGTTTGGACCATGAATAATCATCTACTAAGTTGGTTCAAGTCGCAGACTTCTAAAATAAGTCACTTCCACATGCTCTACAATACAAACAACTTGATTCGTTAAGAATATAGCCGCACTTACTGCAAGTCATGGTTTTGATTGTACATCATTAGTTAATAGTCATTTTAATTCCTTGAGGTTTACCGATACTTACTAAGCAGAGTCAAAAGTTTGAGCCAAACCGTTACTTTGTGTCGAGGACACGCTTCTCCAATTGTATTTTCATATATTTTATCAGCCATTTGATCATTGACCCGATTCATCAATATATCATCAATGGGCCTCAGGTTTTCGCTTCATCCTGGGTTCCAACAGTTTCATTCCCCCGATTAACTCTCTTGCTGAGTATTATATCCTTTAACTCAATATCATCCAGTAGCCTGTCAATCACTTTTGCGTAATCCTCCGGGGACAATTGCTGGACAGTTCTAATCGAATCTATGGCCGTTAGTTTCCACTTACGATCCAATGCTTTTGCAATGGTCTTTTGCGTATTGTATATTATCCTCCCAAAACCAGTCAGGGAATATTTCCCGTTTCTGCCAGTGATTAGTCCTTTCCTTCTTAGTTCGGCAGCTCTATCATAGAATACTTTTCTTGTCATTTGCAAAGTTTGAGCTAGGAGGCTCCCATCTCCGTTAGTTGCAACTGCCTCCAAGAATTTTATACATTGCTCATCAGAAACAGCGGATAGGACATCATTTATTGTAGGCGCTGATGGTTTTTTCATTCGCTTCGAAATATTACTGTTTAATAAAGGAAATAAGGAGTGTAATTCACTGATGATTTTGAGGAGCTAGTTTGAATATACGTGACTAAGGGGTTAATCTTCCCAATCTGGCCTATTAGGGATACGCCCGTCCTTTTCTACTATCAAATATTTTATCCATCCTAGAATTCGAATGTTAGTAAATATCTTGTCTGTTTCGAAGAGGTCGTTTGATTTATCCATTGCTCGTTCTTGCTCCTCCAGTCTTTGATCTACCAATGCTGCTAATTCATCTAAAATTATTGCTGGGCTGGCTTCTATAACTTCGAGGTATTCCTTCAGCAATGATATTTTCTTTTCAATTATTTGGTAGAACAAAACACTGTGATCCCTAAAGTTGATATCTTTTTCCAATGTTTCAATTTCGCGTAGAAAGTTTCTTTCAACATTTTGTAGTTCATCTGGCCATTCGAAGCGATACTTCCATGTACAGAAGAAACTAGATTGAACATATTTCGAGTAAAACACTGAAAGAAGTGGGAACCCTTGCTTTGAACTGTATTAAATCATACGGGTCGTTTCATCTTGGATGCAAACCAAAGTTGAAAAATTAATAGAAGAATATGGACAAGATCTGCAAGATGCTGCAAACGCTTATAGCAAAATAATGAAACTGCTCAAGACCTTGAATAATGATTATAGCCTTAAAATCACAACAAGGCTTACAAGTTTAACCATTAATTTCAAGAACAGGATTGACCAATCGGTGGTCGATTAAAGAAGAATGCTCAGTTATTCATTAAGTACTAATTCTGTCTCAACATCATCGGCTAGTTCGAAATATTCCTTCATTCCCATTCTGATGCGTCTTTTTTTACAGTTGTCACATTGATAGACTCTTTTACTGCCAATTTCTTTGAATTCGCCCATTGATTCTCGTTCTAGAACAACTTCACGGGTTGGCTTCATGAATCCATTTTTGCATGTAGAACAACGGTCTGACTCTTCGCTTAATTCTTGGTCGATTACCACTACTACACATTATATTTATTCAATGTAGTGCTGAATGACTGTCCGAATATCATGATTAAAGATGATTTTGTCATAAGTGTCAAGTAGTTAAATACGTCATTTAGGAACGTCAATTTTCTAGTCTTCTGTTGTTATCAACGCGTGTCCGTCTGTGCAATAGTAGATAATATTTCTGTATTCACAATTATGACATTGGGAAATGTGCTTACGGGTATGCCTTTTTACCACTTCATTTTCATAAACTGACGTGGTATGAGGTAATATTGGCCTCTTCAGGAAGAATTATCGTAAATGGTTATTCGCAATTCTGAGACGAAGAATCATGATCTTTCAAGACGGGACCCTGCTGTTCTACGCCATTCTAATTTATTTAAGGTTGTACCATCCAACCATTACTTGTCTATTTAAGGTAAGAATGAAGCAGACGTTAAAGGGCAGAATAGTTAAAGCATTTAATCTGTCCATATTTGATATTGCGACGAGTAAGTAAAATTGCTGAGTATGGTCGATATCAGCTATATGATCACAGAAGAGAACAGTTAGGTAAACAGAAATCATTTCATAAGAAATAATCTGCGTTCGTATGGATTTATAACCGTGAGATTATTCGGCTTCCTTAACTAGTAGGAATACACATGAGTGGTATATTGCAATATGGCGTTGTGAAGGTTTTGTCGTCAGAACTTTCAATCAAATCTTCTTGGTGAAGTATGACTAGGAAATCTTCTTGCCATTTTTATCTTAACCCACATTACCATTGCGAAAAAATAGTTCTAGGAATGACAAATATTGACAAGTTGTCGTGGTTGAAAAAAATGTATAATGTTATTTTGCCACTCCAAGCAGAGTCATACATAATCCATGATAGAATCGTACTGAAGCTTTATGATGTAATTTGGGACATTAAGCGTAAATTGTTTAGAATAAATCTCAAAATTTTGATGAGTTGTGACTACTGCGGCAAGGTCAAAGTGAAAATTGTTGAAGATATTTGGAGAAAGATTATACATATGAATCCTGATCACTTTAGCAATACTCCCTATAGCAGTGACAATTCTTATGTTACTCAAAATCATAAGTCGCGTCAAGTTAGAATATGCCATAATTGTATTGATTCGATGATTTAGATTTAGATCTCGGGGCATACGATTTTCCACACAATTAAAAAGCATATTTCAGCCTCGAGGTACCAAGACAATCTCTATTTCATGGTCCACCTTTATCGATGGTACTCTGTCATGGCCCAAAAACATTTCCTGGTATTTCTGACGAAGAACTACCATGGTTATTATGAGCACCAGACCCAGATCCGAAGATATTCCCTGGAAAGCCTGGAATGACTGATGGTTCATTTTGAATATTTGGAATACCTGGAATACCTCCAGGTATGTTACCAATACTGGGAGCGGGCCGGGGGCTACTTATTGCGCCGAAAATTGAATCCATCAATGATGTAAATTCTCCAGGCATAATGGTACAAGGGAAACTAACTTGAACATAGTTCTGCCACACTCTTAAGGCAGCAAATATTATACGATTTCATGCTATGGCCTACCTAGACGTTTGTGAAGTGATAGAATTACTTAAAGATACTATTCTCCCTTGATAAGCGAGTACAATGTAACATTAATATGAAAAAATTAGTACTTTTAATGACGCTGATTGTGGGTCTAAGCATAATCATAACAACAAATGCACAGGCACAAACTCAAAGCAACACGCAAGAAAATCAAACGGGAATCACAAATTACCTCAAGGGTTTTCAAAGCATATCTGTTCTCTATGAAAGTCCTAAGACATTAGTGCTTACAATTGATGATGTTGGTACATCTGGTGCAGCATTAGACTATGCCAAAGAAAAAGGATATTCAATTGATGCTGTTACCGTTTTTACGGAAACTTCTGCGCCTATAGGTAACACAACATATCTCACACCTAACTATACTGTCTTTATGTCAAAGTAATAGTAAATTGATTAGTTTATATGCATTAAGTGTAGCGTGCTATGTGTATAAATTGAAATGATCCGTAAAGTTTGCTATTCTGGTTAGCCTTAAATGGCGATATCAGTGATCATTACTTGACTCTGGCAAGATGGCCGGGTCACATTCAGTAGTGGTTATTTTGACACCCAAGCAACTCTGCTCACTAAATTCGTATCTTTCAATTGAGTGATGCTGGTGAATTTTCCACTACAGGCGTCAATCCAATTGCCTCTTGGACCATGAGCGCTAATCTAAAATAATATCGCCAATATCCTCGCCACATAATGTCAACCCTGCATACTTTCGTATCAAGGTGAGGAAATGTAAACGTGATGCAGTTCTCTCTCCACCATCCAACATTTGTTAAATCTCTTGTTACGTCGTACATTATTGATATCTGTTCTTGGAGTTTCCACCACCAAAAGTACAAGAAGTGTTAGAAGCATTTTCGGATGACATATCTGTTAACATATTCAAAATAATAGAAAGAAACGCTAAAAATGCAAAAGCTTTGAAAAAAGAACTTGACATAAGTAATAAACAATTCTACGACAGGATTCAGAAGTTGATTGGTGTTGGCCTTGTTAAGCGAAAGGGCACATTCTATTATGCTACGTCCTTTGGAAGCGCAACATTTCAGGCCTATGTAAAAATTGCTAAAGGAATCGAATATCTACAAGAGTTTAAGATCATAGACTCCATAAGAGATGGTGATATGCCTGGAGGGGAACGCTCAAAATTGATTGATAGATTAGTTGAAGATATTGAAATTAAAGAAACAATATCCCGCGGTGACAGAAATGAACAACTGTAGAATAATCTCGCATTCAGATTTCTCATTGCCCCTATCCGAATGGCTCGCACTAGATAGGGTGCATTATCAATATGGCGAAGTATTTTAATAATTTGCCGCTATAATGACTATGAAACTACAGGGTGATATGACTCAATATTCGTATACCAGAAGGCTTCGGACTGTCAAATTTAGCCTTTTAATAATTTGTTGCGTATCAGGACTAGTAATGTGAACCGATATTAACCGTCGGAAACTTGGAGAGTCAATATCTGAATTGGAATCCCTTGGAATAAGTAAGCCGAAACTAAATCAACTAAATGACAATCAGGAAATTGAAACTCTAGTAGAAAACCTTAAGCAAATGTACATTCAAGAATACAAGTCAATAAGTGTATTTACAGACTAACTAATCGTAAATTCCATATTAAGAATAAAGGCCATTAATAACCATGAGCACAATCGCTCAATATCATTGTGACAAATGCGGTATGGAATTCCCTAGTATAGCATCACTTGAAGTTCACAATTGGAGTCGACATTCAAGTCAACGCTCATCGCGTGCTACCAATATGACCTAACATTTTTTACGACTATATATTAATAATTTCTAATTCTTTATTAGATCGCATCCAATTCATTGGGCTCGGTCATCTATAGCCCACAATTATCTTTGGTCTGGCCAATTTATTAACTGATTACCAATAAACTATACCTTTCTGGTGTAGTTAGCGTACAATAATCATGCCTCAGAGTAAAAGTAAACTAGAACTGTAGTCACAAGATTCCCTTACTATTTATTTATTCTCTGGCAAATTTAATTCTACGTAGTAGATTTCCCCAATTATATACTGTGCTTATCAAATCGATTGGGTTATTCTCTTTAGCCATACCGTATGTAGTATTTACAAGCTCCTGTGAACACTTCTTTAAATTGATCAGGTAAATTGTTGATCTACTGTGTCATATTCTACTATGCTCTATTCTTTCCACTTGATTGAACATCCTACTGAAGGATCAAAATCCTTGTCAAGTTCCTTTCCTGCAAGAATTTTTCTTACATTATTTTCCATTACAGGGACTTTTGGAATTGCTTCTGGCTCAGTAGCGTCATTAATTCTTCCGTGGAAAACTAACTTTTTTTGACTATCAAGTAAGAATGGATCTGGCGTGCAAACTGCACCATAATCTTTTGCAACTCTCTGCGTATCGTCTATCAGGTATGGAAAATTCAAATTGTAACTTTTTGAAAATTCTATCATTTTATCGAACCCTTCGTCAGGGTAATTAGGATCGTTACTGTTAATGCCAACTATTCTGAGCTCATGTACAGGAATCTTTCTTTGTAATTCGATAAGGTCTCCAATTCTCGCCTTAACATACGGACAATGATTGCAAATAAAAACTACTAATACGGTTCTGGAATCAAAATGATCGAGTGAATACATGTTACCATCTACACCTTTAAGGCTAAAGTTAGGAGCCGTCTGTCCTGTACTAAGGGCTTGACTCGAGAGTGTCTTTACCACATCATTTATGGAAGAATCAAGCCTTATTAATCTATACAATATCGTAAAAAAATGTGTAATGGAGTCACAATATATTCTAAGGTCCGCTCATCGAAGTCAACTAGGAATTGTACTTGGACGTTGGAGTGAAGAATTCCATCTTTTAGAGCTGCAGAAATGGAGCGTGCCAAATGGCCAGCCCTTAGATCATTGTTGAACAGTAAAGCAGAAGAGAACATTTAATGCAAGAGCATGCGATTAAGTATTTGCAAAAGATTGTTGGAATCAAAATACAAAATATCTGATCGCCCGCTCTTGCAATTATCATGTCACTTGAATGACTGATAAACATCGCTCCGTAATCGAAACCATTTTTGGCATGAAATGGATGATTTTTCTTTATTTTATTCCCTACCGTTATTATATAAGATATTTCGCTGTAATTATTAAAACCTGGAAGAACAAGAACGAGCAATGGAGAAATCAAACAACGTCTTCGAAACATACAAGATATCAATAGCGATAGAAACCTAAGCTGAATAAATATTTGAAAGTTAAGACATCAGGATTGTCCCTAAATAGAAAAAAAATGAATAATTCTTCCGATTTGCCTAAATAGTGATCTACTTATCGCAAATTAGAAATTAGTCGAGTAATGGGACAAGTACTGGAAAGGTTGATAACAAAACCACAAAATTAGTGGTGCTCTTTGCACTTGTAGGAGCTATGATGATTATTGTTCCTATGTTGATTGAACAAGTATCTGCAAGGACTTGAGCCATTGCTACAACTTGGATTAAATGTCCCCCGTTTACTAATGTCAAATGGCAGTTGGATGTTGGAAAGTGGATTTATCTTCCTAAACTAACCGCGGCGGGCCAGAGCATTGATTGGGTCACGGTAGGGGGTGGACATTTTGGTGGTAATGAGAGAGGTACCGTTGAAGCCTATATAGGACCAAATGGATATGTAACGTTTTTCTGGTCTAATCCATCCAGTGGTCCTAATGCTTGCGAAATCCGAACGAGGAGGGAAGTAGATGCAGTATGTTCTATAACTCAGGGAACATATGCTCAGTCCCGGTATCTTGTTATAAGGAGTACATTGATCAGCGGTGCTGGAGACGACAATTTGTATGGCGGAGAAGGACCGGATAAATTAGTAGGCGGTGATGGGAAAGACAAGTTAATTGGCGACCCTGGTGACGATGTATTAACAGGTGGTAATGGCGCTGATAGTTTCAATTGTGGTTCTGATAATGATAAGATAACTGACTTCAATCCATCAGAAGGCGATAAGAAGACTGACGACTGCGAACAATTCTAATCGAATTGCTTAAAGCCTAGGCTTCTCTCTATTTTAGGTAATGCCTCATGCCGGATCAACCGGATTAAGAACTAGAACTAGCAAACTTTTTACTTGCCTAATCTGTGGTAAAACATTCGAATCAAAAAAGATTTCGAATGCTCACAAAGTAAGGGAGATGCAACCGTTACTAAACTTAACCTTGAAAGTGAGAAACTGGATGCATTACAAAGAGTAATCAATGTCAATATTCCTGAATTTAAGAAGAAATTAATAGTTAGAGAGGTCCTGGGATTTAGTCTTTGTAGTTGCGGCGGCATTTCTGCCTTGGAAGTCAAATATCGTGTTAAAGAAGCGGTGCAACAATTGTTGAAAGGTACTGTGAGAATTGCGCTAAAAAATTGTAGGAACGTGAGGGCTTACTTTGATTCAGTTCATTGGATGGCAAAATCAAAATTGCTGCTTAGGATAGTAACCGGCTGACGGTCAGCCTAACCGATCGCTACCACAGCAGCCTATAATAATACGATTAAGTAACTCTTCAACTTTACTGTTTATTTATTTAGTGAGACTTAATTTTGCATGTACAGGAAAAAATTTTATGATAAAGCGCCCCAGCACTAATTTGCTCTTCTGATATTACATACGAACTGAATCGATTAATAGCACTGGAATTTACTACACCACCTTAACCAGCGAAGCAAATTCGCTTGGCCAGAGGCTACTCAGCAATTGCCATTACTCATCTGGCCCGTCAAACAGATATTAGAGACCAAAAATACATTATAACGATTTTCGTCGCTATTTCATAACATATAGGTGCCGAAACATAAGTATCCTAGAAAATCCAATTAATAGTGAACAAAAATGGGGAGATGGGACAACGAGGGACCCGGATCATACACTGGTGAAGGCGGTTGGCAAGGAAAAAGCCGGAGGAACTATGTAAAAATTGCAAAATATGTGATCGTTATTGGTTTTATTGTAGTTGCCTCAGTAGTACTTACTGTATTTATTACAAGATTAGGCGTGAACATAGAAATTAATGAACAAACTGGAGGCGATATTCAAACAATAAGTGTAAGAATTTCAAATAACAACTTTGAATCACTACGTAATGCCACTGTCCAATTCGGAGAAGGAAAAGTTCAAGAACTTGGGACTATGGCACCATTTTCATCCTTATTGGTTACTCCAAATCAACAGGATATGAACTTTGAAAAGATAACCGTTAGAGGAAATGACGGTAGCATAAGCATTACTAAATCGAGAGAATAGTATGAATTTCTAATTTTTCCCGTTCGATGCAATTGCAAAAGTGAGCAACAACTACTAGGATGTGCGTTAGATGCCTCTCTTGAGGAGGTCCGCATCTCTTTTTTCTATTTTGAACCAGAGGCATCCATCCTCGTAACGCTCTAACAAATCATTCGGTAATACCAATTCATCAATATCAAAAAAGCCCCTTCTTGTTACTACGTGGTTTTGTGTTACTTCTATTACCTCACCAAAATCCAAGTTAGCCACGCCCTTGGCTTTCTTTTTTATCATTTCGCTCCAATCTATGTCTGTTTTGTCCGTATTTCATTCTGTATCTTATTAGACATAATAATCAATTGAATAACGTAAAGTTTTCTGAGCATTTATGCCACATGGACTTCAACAAATTCTACTTTTACTTATTGCCTGACCCTACCCTTCCTCTTGATCAGCTACTCAGTAGGTACGTCGTCAATATTATCTCTATGTTTGCTTACGAATTAGCTTCTTGTTCTGAATTAACAACTTCTTTTGAATTAGAATTCGCCAATGCGTTATCTAAAGAAATATCTACGACCTCTGGTCGTTTGCCAAGACCGTTATTTCCTTGATGACAAATATTTTCTGACGTATCCAGAATCATTACACACACTTTGTATTCGTCACCAGGCTTTACCTCCTGGCCGGGGAAGCTGGCAAGATATTCAATAATCTGTCCCGCGGAATTATCTACCGGCGGATTCAATGGTAAAGCATCCGCATCAAATGACTTTACTTTTGAATTTCCATTAACCGTGGCCGTAGCGACCAAGTCCCCAGTCTCTTCAGTGACTCCAAAAATGCTGATTATAATCTTGAATACATCTTTCCCTATACCTGTTTCAGCATTCGAAGTAGATGGTGAAAATAGAGTTATTGAGACTGTGGATACTAATAGAAATGCGGCTACTGCAAATGAGAACTTCGAGTTATGAATACCACCACTAGCTTTAGTAGTTCCTGTCACAGCTTTGATGTCCAAAAGGATTTTATTTGAATTTCGAATAAATGAAATTATTCAATATTTACTTCCAGTGCGCCTGATGAAAGTCAGGATAAAATAAATCTACCAATACTTACATAAAATGAATAAATTGAGAGATCGGATCGATTTTGCTACTTTTTAGTGGTTGATTGTCACTCAATTTTCCACCAACAAATTAATTTTGTATTAGTTAATATGGTGCAGTAGTTGCGTCGCTTCCATTCGAATTCCCGGAGCGTAAGTGACTGGCAATTCTCTCAATATCTATGGGCGAGAGTCTGCTTGTGTCTACAGTTATGTGATTTCCTTTCACAGGTTCGTAGATTCTTTTCATACTTGTATAGACCGACAAGTCGGCGTCAGAGTAATCATGCTTTCGTAATTTAAGGCGATCAATTATGATATCTTCAGCGCAAATACATTCAATTACGTTGATTTCTTTAGAATACGACCTGAGTTTATTTCGTATTTCTTGACGTGATTTCTCCTTCGAAAATGTTGCATCAAGAATACAGCTAACATTTGAATTGCATAAATATTTAGCTAGGAGAACTAAAATATCATAAATCAATTTTCTTTCTCGACGAGAGTATGACGGTGTATGAAATAACTCCTTTCTTATTTTATCTGTAGATAGAACAACTGCATTTAATAGCGGCGCAATCCGTTTTGCTACAGTAGTCTTACCAACGCCAGGTAAACCACACATGATTATTACTATTGGCAATACCAATCTATTTCTGACTCATAGGTTTACAATATTATACGAAATCTGTAGTATTCGAAGTATCATTAGCATAGTTCACTGAAGAACAGTATAAATATTTATTTGGCAAGTCAACATAACAGTTGAAAATAGAACATAAAAAAAATACTGACTGCGAGCCAGATGCTCGTGAACAATTTGCAATAGCAAGAAATTATCTGAAATTGTTCTGAATGATGCCTCATAATTAGAAATTATCAAGTGAATTATGCAGTCCTAGTTATTCAAATGGGACTTAATGTGTCGTTTAACTTGGTCTGGCTATTACGGGATATTAAGAAGGCCTATCCTTTTAAGCAACTTGACTAGATGCCTTATCAGCATGCATAGTTAACTTGAGGAAAAAATCTTGATCGTAATAATTATCAACGGAATCAATAGTAAGATATGCCCTGTTCTTTTCTTTACTACTTGCAATACTTTCTCCCAAAGACGTTTTTCGTAGAACTGAATTCAAATAGTTAGGCAATTACCTTAGATTAATAATAACATATATCTTAATCCTCATCGTATGTAATAGGTAGTTGGTTGATTTCTCATGGCTTTTTATTGGATCGGTAATCGGTGCCACATCAAGCATTATAATTATCGCAATTTTGATGTCTAGGGTAAAAATGATACCCGTTAACAGACAGAAAATATGTGAAATTCTCGACCGGAAATATCATCCTATCAGATGCGCTGATTGTAATTGCACCCACAATGAATGTAGGTCAAGCTCATCTTCCCATAAATGTCCAAATTGCACTCTGAATGAATGCTGCTGTTGGAATAGGATAAATATTGCCAGAAAATAAGATCATTGTTGGCAAAAATCAAATGATCTCTGTATTTTTGGAGTCTATTAAGAAAAATCAGTAAATCATATCCCTTACGAGATTCAGGTTCACATCATGGCCCTCACAAAGCTCTTAATCCATCAGATACTTAACATATTGAGGCTTGAGCGGCATCCTATCTGCATCGTCAAAAGCTAATTACCTTCCTTCTGTAAAGACTAGAGGTATGAAATACGTTCCTGATATGATAATCAGTTTTGCGGGCGATGAACCTTTGGCTAAAGATATGTTCAAGTATATGTCAACCTGCCAGGCTACCCTAAACCATTGTATGGTATCAGATCTCTCAGGGGACGAAATTAGAGTCTTTTTGAAGGTTAATGATCATAATAAAATGAAACTAGTTAAAAAAATAATTGAAATAATGATAAATGATTACCTGATCTCGCATAAGCTGGAAACTTACAGAATTACTCAACTGGATAGTATTCTAACTGTAGGAATACCGAAGGAGATAGAAGATATGTCCCCTCTTATGATGTGTGAGATCTGTGGTTGGCGCGTGAATACAGAGGGGGAGTTACTCGTTCATAGGCGGACTCATTGGATATGAAAATGGAAATGTTTGCGAAGTCTAGTTAAGTGCAATGTCTCTCTTTGATGCCAGTTACATGTGTAATTCATAAATAATGATGATGCCAAAAGTGCGGTTCGCCGAAAACTCCCGCAAGTTAAGGTGCAAGTATATTAGAGTATCAGGTCTTGAATTTTATGATTTTTAGTATCAATAACGAATTAGTGCGTGATGGGCGTGATTTAGGAGTTTGATTATACTTGCGTTTTCATTTATGAATTGAACATCCACCTTAGTGGCATCAGAATGTTACAACCTATCTTGAACTTGGTTGGTTTCAGGAATCTTAGAGTATGAAAAAAAGTAAAAGTAACTAAACTAGAGTTGTGTAGGATATGAAAGTCTAGCCAACCATTGAAGTATTTGTCATGTTAGTGCTACCAGTCCTGTTACCGCCTCCGCCTAATTGTCCGTCAGCCAGATCTAGTTGAGTCAATGCTCCAGGGATATCATTTGCATCTATAGCGGTACGGGTAGCATTCAAAATTTGCTTCAATTTTTCGATGTCAACTGCGGTCTGTTGAGCAAATCCCTGAGTACCAATATTTGCAATGAATATCGCAGAGAGAATCAATGCTGTTCCTACGGGAATAAGTCTCGTGTATTTTACCATGATACCCTTCTCATACGTATTTTATTTAAATATTTCCTGAAATCAGATAATATATTTATATATTCTTAGTAAAAAGAAAAACCGTCAACAACTAGTCGAAGTTCAATAGTACTATCTTTTGCTCGTAAGAATGCTTGACAGTTTATGAAAGAACGTAGAATGTTTCTTGTACCTAACAACACCACAAAATTGGAAAACATACACTCGAGTTAAGAATTATTGACCATGTCAAAATTGCAAGATTAACATTTAAAGATAATTTGCCCGAATTCTTCCCATGGTAACCATTAGGCAGAAATTGCAACGGTTAAGGCTCAGGACGCTGCAATGAATGATGCACGACACCGTAATCGTAAATACTAAAAATGAGATCGAAAGTTACATTCCTAATAATTATCCTAAATTAGAGATAAATATCTCAAAGTGGGGAAGCGTCATCATACATACCACCGACGTATATCATAGTTTGCAGATAGTTTTTTGCTTAAAGCGCACTTATTCCCAAGGGCGTGATCTTACAATTTTACTAATTTGCATAGACATGATCAATGTTTAAGCCACCGGGTATCTTCTATGATTAAATCTTCCTTGATCAAATATTTTGATTATCTATTATTCCAGGCGGATTATTGTCCGGTTAAGCCTACGCGAAAGCAATGACATCATTTGCACTAAAAAATATTTGAGTTATTTGATTTGGGTGTCTCAGTAGTTTGGTTACTAGGAATTAAAATTGATTCAAAATCAGATATAACGTTCTCACAATCAGTACTTGCAGTATCATTATCTTCAGGATTTAAGTACGCCGTATCGTTACCCAATCCGCACATTAGCGAATCGCTTGCATAGTCTCTCATTGATGAAAAACCCTCCGCATAACTTGCAATAAGTAGATCATCGCCATCGCCACCAATTATGTTGTCTGCATCCTGTCCGCCAATTATCCGATCATCGCCATCATTACCATTCAATAAGTCATTACCCTGATCTCCTTGGACAATGTCATCTCCACTTCCTCCATATATCCTATCAGATCCTGCCAATCCGAATAGACTATCACTATCCCCTTCTCCCATTATAGTATCTGGATGCATAGTTCCAAACAGATAATTCTTAAAAGCGTTACCTGTAACCACACCGGCAGAAACTACGTATGGATTATTGGTAAAAAGGAAACCTGACATGATAGTAAGGATTAACCAACGTCTGAAGTTTGGAGTATTTTTCCAATTAGTGGTAGTAAACATTCACATATCCATAATGGCCTTCATTAAAATAATATATAACAGATTCTGAAAAATATTATTAAAAAAACTCTACTAGAACAGGTGAATCATCCGAAGAGGTATTAGATCAACACGTTGTAAATTGTAATCTTAATTATTTTCAGTTACTCCCAAAATATCATTATCTACCCTGAAATACTTCCTTGACCTAAGCTGTTCCCAAAAATTAAGGTAAACGCTACAAAGAACTTTCGAGTATATTTTTATTGGTCGTCTACACACTGAGAGTTCAGTTAAGCCAAATTTAGATTCTTAATTATAACCCTCGTTATATCTTTGTAACAAAAATTGAATAGATTATACAAATTGAGAATCCTGATATACCTTAAGTACTAGACGAATGTCCATTATGAATAATCTTATGAGTGGAACAACAAGGAATACCTCAATTGTGCTGGGACTAGCCATGATTATTTCTATTCTGGCGATGGGACCAGGACTAAATATCCAATCGCACGCTCAAAGCGAAAATGAGGCAGCAGACACAGAAAAAATGGAAATGACTTCGATGACCAATACCACAGGACCTTCAGGAACAATTCTTTCAATGTCAACACCGGGAGAAAAGACCTTCTATGTATTTACATCAGAAGTTGAAAATGTAAATGAGGAAAAACTCAAAATTGCCGGTGATTCATTTGATATCAAAACGCTTGTAGCAAACAAGGGAGATAAGGTAACTGTAAAGTTCTATAATGTTGATGACGTACAAACAGAGCGGCATTCATTTACTATAGGTGATCCGTACAAAGTAGACATTGATCTAGGGTTCGCTGAAAACGGAAATTCGACATTCACTGCAGATCAAACAGGTGTGTTTCCCTTCTACTGCAAATACCACCTACCAGTAATGACAGGACAATTTGTAGTTCTACCTTAACTACCTTCATTTATTTTTTTGTTAAATTTACTGTTACAATGTATCTTTTGAAGTAATCAATACGGTCAAATATGGCGTATTAATGCTTGTAACAATAGCTCATGTTACTCCATTATTCTATTACTATGAGGCAGGGAGCGCAAATTCAAAAATCCGTTACGACACGAGCGACAGCTATCTCGGTAAGAGTTGGTCTTTAAGCCAGAGTAGTAAATTCAAACCAGTATTTGCAATGTTGCGTAACCACAGCAAGGTTAGAGGAACATAACAATCCGGTATCATTTCAAATTGATCGGATAGGAGTAACCGTGACTCTACTGATTACGGTGATAATCTGGACAGGATTCCGCATTATGCAAAATTTCACAGTTCTGGAGATTATTGCTCACCGTGGAACGCATTTGCCTAATCTGCCAAATATTCGAAAATAAGTGCTACTTGAACATTCATCTAATGAAAACAGAGGAGGGCTTACAGCCGAAATGGCAAGTGTGGACTACCCTCCTCTGCTATGTTGGTCGGTTGAGATTGTGTAATATCGCTAGGCTTTTGTAGTATTTGAGAGTCCCTAAACTTTGTTAATCTACTTCTTCAATAGTGTCTTTGGAAACTATTTCTTTTTCAAAGTTCGTATGTTCCTTTTACCTTTAGATGATCATTAAATCTTGTTACGAGCCCCTTTTGATTCGCTGTCCAAAGTTCTTTAATCAAATCACACTTCGCTAATAAAAGCCATGTGAACTTATTTTTGTCTCGCATCTATTTTAAACCCAATTTCTGGTTCCATATTAACTAGTTGCTATGTTGTAAATTTTCCCAACGTGAGTCATCTCTTTAGTTTGATAAAGGCAACTTACAAATTTCATGTACAAAATGTGCAAAATGTAAGAATCCACATTGGAATGGGCAAGACTAAGAAAGGATAGAACAATCGACTACAAGAAGTTGAGAGAGGAAACGAATTCTCTAACCTATAATTTTGTGGTCTCTGTATTCGTTCGCTACGTAGATCTAATGAGATAACACAATATTAATTTGCTTAATCATAACATCTCCTTGAGATTAGACATTATATCCCTGGTCTATCGGGAAGAGTTGGATCGATGGACCTAGCCACATTTTGAGGCTATACTTTTACTTCAAAGGAAGTATTCGGTTTTTGACTTTTCCCTCTCCCACAAAAAAATGTGCATTTTAAGTTATTATAGGCAATAGTTCACTTCTATGGGTTGCGCTGGGATTTGTTTTCAATTTGGTTTGATAAGGGTGCCTAAGATAATGATTACACTAGTGCAGCAAAAGTGAAATTTTTATGAAAACTAATAATATTTCATGGTATCGCTGCAAAAGGAGATTTAAGATATAAAGCTCACTGGAAAAAAGCTCGTATGTATAATTACTCACTTACAGTAACTGACGTAGGTTAGTTAATTCGTCGCAAATATTTGATTTTCTTCGATGTTAGAATGAACGAGGAGATTATGCCCGTAAAAATAATCTTAATATTACGAAATTGATTTAAGAAAAGTTGGGATGGTGATGAATTGACAAAATATAAAGACATGCCGCCATATCATAAGGCAACCTTTCACTGTCATGAATGCGGTATTGTGAAAGAGGATAAGCAAGTATATCATTATGTAGACAAAGGGTGGGACTTCTTTATCGATAATTTGGAACCCGTACTAACAGATTGGCACTGTCCTCAGCACCCAAAAGGTATGGTGGGTGTCAGTTTACAAGAGTTTCCACGTGAGAGAGTACAGACTTTCTCTGAAAAGGACCAGGAAGGCCTAGAAGTGCGTTAGTGTAGTGGACATATCCCGCTACATTTTAAAAACATTATCTTTCAAAAATGCAAGAGTCTAGAAAGAGGCTGTCAAGCTTTATCTGTTTTAGGGCTACACTAGTAAGTATGGAAGAAGCACAGAAGATACTGGTAGCTAAGTTAGCTGATATTTGTGGACCATGTGTTTTTGGAAAACATAATGAGTGCAAAAGAGTTGGTTGTACTTGTGATAATATATCTCATGTTTCTCAGTGACTAGCACTTTGGACTAAATATTATTGCCCTAAATTTGAAACAGATACAAGCAATTTTTAATCACGATTTTTATTAAGGCAGTAGTGGTTCACGAGCACTGGGCACTTGTTTCGACAGAATTCCTATGTGGTATCGATAAAGTCAAGGTTCTAATTATTTCCTGATGAGAAATTCTGCAATGCTTAGGCGGGAGAAAACAAATATTTCACTATTCGCCATATTTATTGCGTGAAATATAATAAACTAACACCTGAAGAGGAGAGAGTGATTTTAAGTAAAGGAACAGAAGCGCCATCCATAGGTGAATATGATACCTTCTTCAAAGAAGGTACGTTTATCTGCAAAAGATGTAACGCCCCCCTCTTTACGTCTAAAAGCAAGTTTGATGCTGGCTGTGGTTGGCCTGCGTTTGATGATACTATTACTGATGCTGTTCGTCAAATACCAGACCCTGATGGTATTAGAACTGAAATTGAGTGTGGCAATTGTGGTGCCCACTTAGGTCATGAATTTGTAGGCGAGCGCTTAACAGCAAAAAACAGACGAGAATGTGTTAATTCAATATCGATACGATTTATTCCCAAAGAAGAGGAGTTGCCCAAAGTTATACATGATTAACGACGACTCTGCTGTTGTTCAATCCAAAAACGATGAGAAACTTGAAACTGCAACCATTGCTAGCGGATGTTTCTGGTGCTCAGAAGCGATATTTTCAAGAGTCAAGGGCGTAGAATCTGTCACATCTGGGTACTCTGGTGGAAAAATAGATAATCCTTCTTATGAGCAAGTGTGCACAGGAACAACTGGACATGCGGAAGCAGTTCAGATAAAATTCAATCCAAAAATTATTACCTTCGAAAAGATTCTTGATATTTTTTGGCATACGCACGATCCAACTACTATGAACAGACAGGGGAACGATATTGGGACACAGTATCGATCAGCTATTTTTTATCATGATGAGGGTCAAAAAAGTATTGCTGAAAAATTGAAAAAAGACCTGGAAAAAGAGCACATTTTTAAGGATCCAATAGTTACTGAAATTATACCTTTCTCTAGCTTTTATGCGGCAGAAAAATACCACAAAGATTATTATGAAAATAATCGAAATGTACCATACTGTAATTTTGTAATAGATCCTAAGATAGAGAAGCTTCTTCGAAAGTACAATGACAAAATTAAACGGGAATATTTATGATCATTCAGCCTCGAGTATGACCTTAGTTCGGCTGCCAACGTTTAATCCTTACCCTTCTGAGAATCTACAGTACAGAGGTAGATATTCTGGTATGTTTGATTTCATTTTGATACCCAATCGGATCCTGAAGCTCTTTGTGTACCAATAATTTTCTTTATTGACCTTGTGGCGATTAAGACAGATGGGAACAAAATTAGTCTAAACATTATTTCAGGTGTATTGTGCATTTCATAATCTTGCCTATCAAAGGAAGGTATTCTTCAAAAATGTCAAGGCCGAATCTATTGGGTATTGTTTGCATTGAATTAGTTGTGCGTTGTTAAAGATACAGTGAATTAGAATTTAAGGCAGGTTTAGCCAATAAGGTTAGAAAATGGGTCATTATTTCGGTGTTCTAATGGAGGAGGCTTTGTGGACGGCGATTGTTTTAATTCTATCAACTCGTTTTCATCTTCAGATTCATTGACTTCATCTTTGGAGTGATTGACTGATAGTATTTCATTGTTGGAGTTTATTATTTTATTAGAATGAACTGTATTTACATCTGCCGCGCCATCCTCAATATGGAGTGCATCATCTCCATCAGGAATATTCCGAATTACATTGGAACGAATTACGTTATCATAAGATTCTTTATCTAAATCAATCCCACGACCACTATGTGATACGACATTATTGTAAATCTGATTATCATGAGATTCAGAAATAACTATACCATTGTCTTCATGGTTGATGATATTGTTCCTAGCTATAGAATCATACATGTTTCTACTAAACATGATACCCATTTTAGTATTGTTATAGACCTTATTATTTTCAATAATTATATTGAAACAGTCTAGAGAACAGATTATGCCTATACCGCCGTTCTCATAAACCTCATTATTTCTAATTATCATATCATGAGTCCCAGTATGTGGATCAAGGCCATAATGTGCATTATGATGTATTGCATTGCTCTCTATAGTTATATGTCCTACTCCATTTGAATAAAAACCAAAGTAGAGATGATGTATATTGTTATTCTTTAAAGTACTACCATCTCCACCGAAATATGTTATTCCATCATCGGGTCCCGCGCCGACTCCACCTTCATATCCAAGATAAGCCAACTCTGAATTAGTAATGTCGGTAGTACCAGTCGCATCAGATTCAATGCTAATATGTGGCCTAGGAGTCCCTAACTCCAGGTGATTGTCGCTTAAATCTCTGCTTCCAGGATTTCTAACATAGTCATTTGTAGGAGCATCCCACGAAGTTAATTTGATTGAATCAATTTTTAAACTTCCGTGTACTTCAATGATATTTGTTTTTGACGTTTCTTTGTTTTCTTCTTTGTCCCCATTATTATTTTTAGATAATATCTTAAGCCAAGTAACATCTGAAGAATTAATATACAGCGTCGCACCTTCTTCCACAACAATTCCTGCATTTAACCTCCATATTCTATCGTCATTTTCTATGCTCAATACCCCGGGATCATTCATCTGCTCACGAATATCTCTTAAACTAGCACTCTTACATGATACCGAAATTATCATGTCTGTAGCATCGTATGAAATACAGCTGGATAGTCCTTGAGTTTGCCCAAAGATCGCACCCAGAGAATAAATTATTGCGATGAACATCAAAACGACAAAGTATGGATAAACATCGCGTGTTAGCGAAAATAATTTTATGCTCTCTATCAGCATATCTTGAAATGCGGTTGATTGAAAATTTAGATAATCATGGTTGTTAATTGCTTTTGACACTATGGTAATTGATTTTGTTAAATGCCGATTACCATCATGGGCGCGTAGGTGTAGGGTATTACAATGTGAATTAATTCTCTATTGAAAAGGACGAAGTATTACGCCTACGTCTCGATGACGCGAGGCGGTTTGAGCAAAAAGAATTTTAACAAAGGTCCATCGTCTCGAAAAAATGGTGTCAAGTACTAATATATGAAAATCTACAAATTTGCACAAATCTTGGCATTTGAGAATTCTGCATTCTGATTTGGTAAAATTTTCTATGAATGATGCTCTTGCAACAGGTGTTCTTTTGCCTCTTGTTCTGACTTGAACGCAAGTCCACATTGAGCACACTTGTATTGTTTGTCCTCTGCACCCACAGCCCATGTCTATCTCTTCTGTCTTATAACGCTTTCATGCGACAATTCGACCTAATATATGACAGCCGAGTGATGAAGAAAGCTAATACTGATTTGAGAAATACTAAACCTAGCCATGGACGCCCTAGAGTAAGAATGGTTGAAGTTCACTTCCTCAAATGAATGAGTATACGATCATCACTGGGTACAAATTAATCGTGCAAAGACAATTTTAAATAAATTTAAGTCTAACCTTGAATTTGCAAATGATGCCTCAAGCTTATGGCCATAACTCAAGGTTGAATCTCCTAAATTCGATTGTTCAACTAATATTTCAAATTAGTAAAAAGTCTATTTTTGATATAGAAGTTACCCTACAATGGATTTGAAAGGTATAGCTAACGTTTGTACCAATCAAAACTGTTATTTTTCGGAGGCTTTACCCTGTTTCTAGCCTGGTTGATGATATATTTTAACAGCAGGTAATACCTTTCTACGAAGCCAATAGCAATCGATATCATACCACCAATTAGAAACCTTAAACCAATAATCTTAAAGCCTTCACCTTCTTCTTGAAGCAAAATGATGCTAGACCCAATCCATATGCAAATAATGCCAAAGGCCACGAGTATGATTCCCGCCACCACGAAGGGTCTAAATAGCATAAACTAACTAATCTTAGATGAGCATGAATCTATTTTAATATTCAGCAGTAATAGATATCGACTCCTTTTTCTATTGCTCAATCGATAACAATAGTCGTATTATGATTAACGACAAAATATCAGTGCAAGTGTCGCAGCAATATGATATAGTTTTGTTAAGCCGGGTTACTGCAAATGCTATAAGCGTGACTATATTATCCCAATCGATGGCTGCTTGAATAATAAGGAAACATCTCATTCAAAGGAATTTCACGAAAATACAAAACACTCTGAGGTAAGCGTACAGATGGGCGGACATCGTCTTGATTTCGGGAATAAGCCTACTCCTTTCAAATTCTACAAGAATTTATCATCAATTCCACTCCCTACCGTATTTCCTATGCCAGATAAAGGAGCTCTGGAGGCGGTAAGTACCGTTGGAAAAACAAAACAAGGTTCCTCTGAAATAGGTTTAGAAGGCCTAGCAGAACTCCTGTTCTTTACCGGGGGGATTACACGCGAATTGAAATATGGCACGGATAGGTATTTCATGCGGGCTGCGTCGGCAACAGGTGCGCTGTATCCGATCGAATTATACGTTGTTTGCGATAATTTAAACGGTTTAAATGCTGGAGTATATCACTTCAATCCAGGCGAATTTTCTCTCTCTTGTCTTCGACAAGGCGATTTGCGCTCGGTCCTATCCAAGGCTGCAGGAGGGACTTGTCTTATGATCAATTCCCCCGTCACGATTATTTTTTCATCAATCGCATGGAGAAACGCATGGAAATACAGGGAGCGTTCATATCGTCACTGGTTTTGGGATTCGGGAGTTATGGCTACAAATTTACTATCTACCGCCAACTCCATAGGGATAAGTGCAAATTTGAATTTAGGATTCATTGACGATGAGGTAAACAAGCTTCTTTGCCTGGACGATAGACACGAAGCCGCAGTTGCCTTGGCCACTTTATTTGTTGGGTCGCCCAATATTGATCCACCTGAAAAGGGAACAGCTGAACGCAGCGAGATACCCTTACTTAAGCATGAAACATTTCCTTTGTCCCAAAAAGGTGAAGTTGAATATGAATCGATTTGGAGAGTACATGAAGCTTCAAAATTAGAAAGCAGTCAAGAGGTGACGAGGTGGGTCAACAGTGAGCTAAAGCTTGAGCAAGATAGGACTAAAAAATCATCAATACTTGAAACTACTCCACTATTACCAGTAAGATATTCAAACAATCCTTCTTTGGGTCAGACTATTCTTAAAAGAGGTTCATCTCGCAAATTTTCGCACAAATCAATCTCTTTCGAGCAACTGTCCAATATTCTGCATAGTACTACCGAGATTTTGCCATTGGATTTCATAAAAAGATCTCAAACCAGCACCACCGAAGTTTATATTATTGCAAATGCCGTCGAGAATTTGCATAGAGGGAGTTACTATTTCAATAGATATTCAGAATCATTAGAATTGTTAAAGAAAGATGTTCACCGTGACGTCTCTGGCTATTTGTGCCTTTGGCAGACCCTCTTTAGTGATGCTAGTGTCGTCTTTTTTCTTATGACTCCCTTGATACAAGTTCTTGAAACCTACGGGAATCGTGGGTATAGATCCGCTCAATTTGAAGCAGGAATAATTGCGGGCAAGATCTATCTATCTTCATATGCACAAGGAATAGGTGCGTCTGGATCAACTTTTTTTGACGATGCTGTCTCGGAATTTTTTTCACCACATGCAAAAAATAAGAGCACCATGATTGCAGTTGGTGTCGGCGTTCCTCCATATGAATCAAAAAGCGGCAAGATTTATGCAGGCAAATGGAATAGGAACCAATTGGTGACCTAATAAGATGGTCGCATTGCGACTTGTTATTTATTGCTCTGCATTAGCAATATATCCTCCTATAGCACATCGAAAAATATTAGCGGCACTTTTCGTTTTAAATTGAAATTCTAAGCGGTAGAGATTAACTTTATTCCTTGACCGTGAAACGTTGAAAGTTTTAGATTGATAAATCACGAATAAAGTTTGGATTAGGGCGGACAGGCAGTGATGAGTTCCTAAGAACGCAAGAAATAAAGTACTCTTAATAACCCTGATTCAACTAGCATAGAAAAAGACTTTACATGATGCAATAGCCACCACGTCAATAGTTCATGTTGCCCATGAAATCGAGTCTTAGGATTGTGACAATATTATGTGGCTATTGTCAGAAAAAATGATCCATGCTGAGAAAATTGGCAAATCGGAAACATTGGAAAGTAATTTGAGATTTCAGAGATTATTTTTGAAATCATATCGAATTGATAACCAAAAAATACTTTCGAATGAATAAATTAAAGTTTTAATGATTCATGGTAATTTGATATTCTTTTACATTACTTTCCTTTGTGTGAATCTAATGTGCATGCAATAATGCTAATCGCATTGATTATTCTGTCGACGACGATGATATTTAGAATTGTAACTAAGGTAATTCATATATGAATTAAAATTAATCGATCGTGAAATAGAAATAATTACTTGCTAGGTTTCAAAACAATCCCCACTACAATTACAGTGCAATCATATTGTGTTTTGGAGTAATTATTCCGCAAAATAAATGACTTCCGCCATGTTACTGTGATCAATATTATTGTAGGGAATCGTAGTCAATTGATTGTGGAAAATGAAATGTGGCCTTGCCTAAATATTCCATCATTATTCATTCAATTGACTAATTATAAATGCCTTAATTATTAGATCAATTACTCTTCATCCAATTTCTGTTCTCTAAAAATTCTAACATTCTTAACATTTGTTCCATTCTAACTTCTCCACCAACATCGGCCTGACATAATTTATAATGTTCCATCAAGATCGCATGCTCCTTCTCAGATATGCTACCTTTGAATTCTATGAGGTCAAAGAATTCATCCTCCTTACGAGTGTGGTCGCTTATAAACACCGAATATGCTTTCAAATATCTGGCTACAGCTTCTCTTGATTCCACTCCAGCTCTCCATTCTTTGATATTTCTTGATAGCATGTTGGCTATTCGACGTCCGAGCTCATGCTCAATTAGGAATTTTCGAATATCTTCAGAAAAGGTGTTTTTGGTTTTGGTTTGGGGGAAATATGCTTTTTCCTCTTTTGCATGGTGGAACCTATCAACATACTCTTGAATGACCACGGATAGGACTTCAATGTCCTCTATTGGAATATTATGTCCAGCATATAGCTTAGCGGAGCAGTTCTGCGCCACAGTGCCAAGTCGTCTAATGATTGAATGCTCCTGTTTTAAGTTCTCAGTGGCGTTCAATCTTATCCGAGAAAATTAAACTTAGAGTATGAATGAATGAATATGATTTGATTTTGACCAAAATCATACCTGTATTCAGACCTAGTGCCCAACAATATATCGAATCGCTTAAGAAGAAACCGAGTTCTTGGATTAAATTTGAAATCCGACCCCGCCTTAATTATGGCTGGTGTTCATTAGAAACTACCCTTAGCTCCGACTCATTTATCAATACAACAAAAATTTGTCCATTGCATTCCGCCATGGATTTTAAGGCGTACCCATTTACAAGCAGCGCTTCAACTTCATTAAGCATTTTTTCAAAACTTGCACCGCTGTCTTTTTGAGGATCGGCGCTTTTCACTATCAACACCGGACTGTCATGCCAATTCGTCATGACTTTACAGTTCTCAAAGAAATTATTAACTTTTTACTTATTCCGGATCTGCAATAAGGTCTCCATAAATTAGGTGTTATTCGTGTAATTTGCTTTAATCCCAAGCGCTCAAAGTTGCTTCAAAACGTAGATTCTAATTTATTCCAGGAAAAAAGTTTGTTTTGTAAGAATTTCTCATCCTTTAGAACAATAGTTAGCAAAATGGACATTGGAGTTGTTTAAGTTGTTCAGATACCTAGTAGTAACTATCTTCCGCGACGTTAGAAAGCTATCTTATGATCTTAACAGGTCGAATGTCCCATTTCTTTGCTCCAATTTTTTGGCAACAGAACTAGCTTAACAGGCACAAAACGCACGCCAACAATATGAAAAAGTATCCAGTTGAATTTTGACCTCGTACTTCACTCGCCAAGTACAAAGTAATCGATTATTTAAGCTATCTTCATATTATTTGTAAATTGTCTTGAACGCAAGTGTGCCGAGTGCCTATGCTATTACTTCTAGTCTCATAAATTATTGTCAACGCGTATCGTAGAGATACACTTTCAAAGCGCAGCCCTTTGGTATGATTACTACCATTGGATACCAACCTTTGTAGCTCTAAAACAATATAAAATCTATTAAACATATTAGAAATCATCTAAGAAGAATAATTTACTAATGTAGTATGTCAAAGAACCTTCACCCCTGCAATTATCTCCTTTATTTGGCGTCAGTTATTGAAGACGATTCAGAAGAATCCCCCGCAGTACCGAAGTGATAGTGATTGCTCCGGTACTGCATATTTCCATAAATTGTACACGGCACGAAGAGGGTTAAGTATTCACCAGATTCTCAAGTAAAGTAACATAAATATTGTTAACTTTGGGTACTAGTATAAGGATAAACTGGTCACATTGTAGATATGAAAACTGAATTAGCAAAAAAATAAGAAAAGAATTCAGTTATTTACTACAAGTAAATACTCATTCTATGTTGAAACTGCTCGTTTGTCCTTTTTGTAACTAAGGTTCCTGTTCTAGAGGACCAAAGATTTGTTCTACGCCATTTAGGTTCTGGGCATCGTTGATGCACTTGAGAAAGTTATCATTGAAGTTGTTCTTACTATGGTCCTTGTTATAGTTCTCTATTTCACATTCATTTTTAAGATCTATCTTTTGTGTCTTGTGCTCGTCGTTACAGTTGTTGTTGCCGTTCTTCTTGCATTTCTTTTCGTCATGATCATGTCCATTAGCGAAAGCTGGTGTTGTCATACCCAAAACTGCAGTTCCAGATATTACTGTCCCTACGACTAGAGACAGAATCACGAACATTCCCATTTTGTTTTTATTCATGATATGGTTTCAAGATTTGATAATACACAAGCTATAAGTAAAGTGCGAAAGACGATCTGGTAAAAAAATAGAGGGAGTCTTCAGTACATTATTTAATCTGAATTAAGTACGATAATATTATTCGAATGCAAACTAGCTAGCTTGTTAGGCTAGTTTGATTCGAAATTGCTCTTCTATTAAGACAAGCCCTAATATTCTCCAAACTAAACCCCTCTGGTATGAAGTTCAGAGAGTACAAGTATTCTATGAACCATTGCTTACTCCTATGATTGAAACTAATGGTACAAGTACAACCCTAGGTTCATGCTGTATCTGTAATCCTTGCAAAGTTGATGATAAGTGGGATTTCTATCCGCAATTATAGTATCATTAAACTCCTTGCTATCTGTCTGTCTGTTGTTACTGCCGGGTGAAGGGATTAAAGAACCGGCGATAATTCCCACATGGAATAGAGACAATATACGAGAAATGACTAGGCCTATCTTAGGTCCTTAGTATTTTTGGTCTTGATTGCTTACTTCTATTCCGTACTTCGTAATATAGTAATTGCTATCAAATTGTGCTCCTCCAAACTTCATCGTCCCTTCACCTCTACGTAATAGTCCATGCGAGCATAATTCGTCCAGATGTTCCAACACTTCAGACAAAGGGAAGTCTGGTGCTTCTCGAAAAATCGTCATATACATTATCGCGGCATTAGAATTATTGTTCGATAACCGTGAAACAATCATAAGTATTCTTCTTACATTTGGCCTTAAGTACACGTTATCTTGGAGAATTTTTTGTTATTTAAAAATGTGTTGAACCATAATTTACTTTGCAGTCTACGGCTTCACCCGGAAAATCGCTTGCTACTCAGTTGCAAAATAATATGAACCGAAAATTTGTCTAATTTTAGAGATTCATTCAGTTAGTGTTTTGCCTCTTATGTCAACCGTGAGGTTGGATGGGGCACAAGTGGGTTTAGAAACCTAGCCACACTATCGACTACTATAAAGTCCTGCTTTAGTTCTTTGAACTCTTGTTCATTCTTGTCACGGTTCTTGTAGCACCTACTGCAGTACCTTTCAATCCTAGTTGCTCCACCCACATCACAAACCAATTCATAATATGGGATAGCCTGACCCATTTGCTGCAATTAATTAGGCGAATCGGAAAAAAGTTTTACTTCGGTCTTTATTATTCCTCTCTGTCACAATATCTGTCTAATGTCCCTTCTTGAGTTTGGTGATAATGTGGCGGTACTGTATTGGGTAGCAGTATATTCTTCATGCCTTTAAGTTTCATTAACAGTTTGTAATGATGAAATAAAATGGATATCATTACTGAATGAAAAACTACCGGGCTTGCTTGCATCATACAGTTTGAATTGTAAAGTCTTACTAGAGAGAACATTTGATCAAACTCTTTCTTGTCCTTCATGGTAGGCAACTTTGATCTAAAGTCTTTCCAAGTTGCTCGCTCCATTTCAGAAGCAATTCTAAATGACGGAATTGTCCTACCCATAACCGATTTTCATTTTGGGCAGATTTAAAAAGGGCAGTACTAAAAGGGGAGAGGGTCCATGGTCACCACATACTCTCGGTACTGCAGCCATGACTGACAGTGAGAGGAAACCGCAGAACTCTGGCATATTCCATTTTTTACGTTTACCGGGCGATCAAATCAAGATTATAATATCACTCAACTAAGGATATCTTTAACTATTGAATTAGTTCAGTATGATAGGCAATGATAGAGATATTCATACTACTGTTAGTTGGCTCACTGGACAATGAAACTGGTCAGACAATGATGGCTAATCAAACTAATCAGACAATGATGGCTAATCAAACTAATCAGACGAATATTGTTGATACATTGGCACAGGAAAAACTAGATAAACTCAGAGAAGTCATACCGTCAAAATTGGTAGACAAATTAGAAGAAGAAGGAATCTGTTCATCATCTCTTAATACAGAGGAGAAAATACCGACTTGCAACTCACAGGAACAGAATAAATAGACCTTAGAATAATAGGTGTGCTTTCCTCGTTGATGTTGATGGCTTGATTTTTGTCTTGGCGTACTCCATACTCGTATTTTGATTCCTTAGGCGATAGACAGAGATTAGTACAAGCAAGGTACCTACTATCTAATGTCTATTCCTTTTGGCTGGTGCGATAATCTCTATTTACGTGGCACATCTGCAGCGGGTGTCGATAGCAAAAGCAAAACAGGAACAGGAGCAGGTGCAATGACTGCCGAAAAATGCATGTACGGAATAACGATCATGGCTGAAGCCGATGGCAAATTAAACTACGAGATTTATATTTAGGAGTAGGAATTGATTGGACCTAATAGACCGGAATATGTCTTGATGCTGGCTTACGTAGATTTAAGAGATGCCATATCAATAGAGAAACGATACTTAACATCGGATTTGAGCATTCTATCATAAGCCTCATTAATCTTCTGAATGGAAATAATTTCAATGTCTGCAGTAATGTTGTGTTTACCGCAAAAGTCGAGCATCTCTTGCGTTTCTGCAAGACTCCCTATGAGCGATCCAGAAATGCTACGACGTTTGAACAATAGTCCAAAGACAGATAGAGCATGAGGCTTGTCTGGTGCGCCAACAAGAGTGATGTTACCATCGCGGCGGAGTAATTGTATGTAGGCGTTGATGTCATGTTCAGCAGAAACGGCATCGAGAATAAAGTCAAAGCTGCCGATGTGCTTTTTCATCTCGTCCACATTGCGGGAAATGACGACCTCGTCGGCGCCAAGGTGAAGCGCATCATTCTTCTTGTTCATTGAAGTGGTAAAAACGACGACATGGGCGCCAAGGGCATCAGCAAACTTAACAGCCATGTGTCCAAGTCCACCTAGACCGACCACGCCGACCTTCTTACCCCTAGTGATACCCCAGTGTCGCATGGGCGAATAAGTGGTGATTCCAGCGCATAGGAGAGGTGCAACTTCAGCCAGATTAAGGTTGGTAGGGACCCGAAGCACAAAATGGTCTTTAACCACAATACTGTCTGAGTAGCCGCCATAGGTGACGCCTCCTAAGTGGACGTCGGGTGAATTGTAGGTAAGAGTCATGTTGGGACAGAATTGTTCAAGACCAGATTGACAATCGAGACAAGAGCCGTCGGAGTCCACCAAGCAACCAACCGCCGCTAGGTCGCCGGGCTTAAACTTTGAAACTGCTGAGCCGATCTTTGTCACACGACCAACTATTTCATGCCCTGGAACACAGGGATAGATAGTAGGCATCACGCTCCACTCATTGCGGACTTGGTGTAGATCAGAGTGACATATACCACAATATAGAATTTCGATCTGAACATCATGGTGGCCAGGCTCCCGGCGTAAGATAGTGGTTGGTGAGAGGGACGAAGTAGCACTAGCGGCCGAATAAGCCTTAGCATTATACTGACCACGTGTTCCAGATGTAAATTGTGTTGTTGACATGAGTGTTTTTGTAGATCTAATAAAATTTATGTATTTAAGATTTAGAAAATGATATTAAAGAATCATCTGTGATTTCAATCTTGCAGTAAGTTAGTACGCTGATTGGTTCTGAAAAGCTGTATCTTGGACCGTGTTTGATTTGAGGCCCTCCAATAAACTAGATTCAGGATTCTATATTTGCTTTTAAAGTTGGCTCAATTGAAATTGGCTCACTGGAACCATCTTAACATAAGTCATGTTGGCGTACCATCAATACCTCGCTGATTTACTAGTTTTCTCATTACATATTCTGTATAGGCTTATCCGAAATCCAGATTCAAACCATTCATTCTTTTTTCAATTTGCTCTTCTAACTTTCAAGCACACATTTCCTTTGCACGATAACCGCAGTACCATTATTCAATAATTCTTCCATTTGAGCAAGCTAGAATTCTATTTATCTATGATTTAGCGAAGCTCATGTCAGTAACTATTTGCCCTGTCAGATCTGTAACTTACTATCTCATTCCAAAGTCTTATTTGATGATTTAGTGCCGAGATCGGTGGGAAAACTTTTTCTGGAAAATCTTTGTAAGGAAAAATGAGTACACCATAAATACATTTTGAAATATATTTAGGATGAAGAATTTTGCAAGACGACTCATTGCTAATTGAAATAATGAAGAGATGTATGGACACTCACGAGGTAGATAAACGGTTGGAGCTGTTGCAATCTCTAAACAATCTGCTCCCTTCAGAGTACAAAGTTCCACTTCCCGCATTCATCACAAATGACTACATTGACAAGGCATTGTATATTTTAGAGGAGAAATTTGAGAACGAGCAAATTAACACCGCACCTGTCTGATAATTACGTTAGATATTGTAGGAGCTAATTTCCTTAAAACGGGTAACGAATCGACCGAGTACGCTTCATGACGACGAGGTGTATAAGGAGATTAAGGAGTTACACATTTTCCAATCCTATTTAACCTCATTAATGTAATCCCATGCAATAAATGATCACATTCTCTGATGGGCCAATCAATGATATAGATCGGCCCACCAAAGGTAAGTTAATAACGTACTTAATTGCGGCCGGCTTGTCCTCAGCGGTGAAAAATTTAGTATCGGCTGATTACTAAAAGTTTTATCGTAGATTATCTCGTTTTTGAAAGGTATTTCGCATATAAATCAGATCAATAGTATCATATTATGTAGAATTTCTAATTTTTCATGTAAGATACGAAGAAAAGAGGAGGATTGTCTCAATACGATTATTGCATCGGAACTTGCACAGATTACGTTTCGAATTCAAGCAGAACTACCTTAGCAGCGACTGCTACCGCCACTCGAAGATGACGATCCTTACCACCATCGTCAACAAAACCAATTCCCTCTAGAGTCATTTGCACCAGGGAGAGCACTAAAAGTATAGCGATAATCACATGTTACATGTGGTCTGATAGTTAGTAATTTAGCGTAGATCTTGTCCTTTGACAATCCATTCCACTTTTGAACTTGCAACATTGATAAGTTGCCTTCGTCTAGTGCTTCACGTCCAGCAGCCTGGCTAATCCTGAGAATTAACCTACTATTTGTGAATAAAATTAACTGCTTCACCTTGGCAATTCAAAACTACAATACATCTATTAATAATGCAATTGCTGCCTTTTATCGGAAATTGGAATCTTAGGTCGACTCGTATGCCCAGCCATGAGGAATAGCTGTTCTGAATTTACTTTGTGCTTGATTGATTTAGCTGGAACACCAGCAACAATATCTTCATCTGCTATATCATCTATCACTGAAGCTCCTGAGCCTATAATTACCTTATTACCAACCCGTATTTTATGCTTCAAAGTTGAATTGAGACCAAGCCAACAAGTATCTCCTATAGAGGTACTTCCACCTACAATTGCTCCAGCAGTCAGGCTACAATTTCTCCCCACGGTAACATTATGAGCTATATGAACTAATGCGTCTATTTTCGTCCCATCACCTATCATAGTATCTTTAAGGGAACCTCTAGCAATTGAACAGTTAACTGCAATTTCCACTCGATTTCCTATGATGACCTTGCCAAAATGAGGAAACGCTTCTAGATCAAGTGAACTATTTCTTTCATAGGCGAAGCCATCTTCCCCAATGGATACACCTGACTGAACGATACAATTATTACCTATAACGCAGTTTTGAAGATTAACTCTATTCCCTATGATGGCGTTATTACCAATTAAACAATTGTCACCAATTACCGAGAAGCTGCCAATACTGCAATTAACTCCCAGAGTCGCAGACTTTGAAAGATGGATTAGATGTGGGTTTTCTGAACTTTTTCGCTCTTGGGGACGACGGGATCTATTTATAAGGTGTATAAATACTAGACGAGGATTTTCAACAAAAACTAATAGCTGGTTCTGCCTAGGTCTGAGATTTGCAGAATGAGATTTGTCGCATATTATGATTCCTGCGTCAGATTTCGATATTAACGAGAAATCAGCTTCCGCAGACAGGGTAGAGAATGTAAGGTCAGTTGACTTTGCATCGTCTAAGGCTGCTATATTTCTAACCTTCCTGAAATTTTCACTCGATCCCCTGGTCTGATAATCTATTTGAAGATCTAAGAGGATTGATTCAATATCCTTAATAGGCAATGAAGATAACGCCTTGAGTTCCACAGTATTTTTGTAAATGCATCTCATTTCTTATAAGTCATTACATTTCGTTCTTTTCATAGGTGGCTCCTCACTCTTTTTGTGAAATTATTTTAACAGTATTTAATAATCGGCAGCGTATTTTCAGTTCGGATAGGCAGGAGTTGATTATCAAAGCCTATCCACATCCAAACGAAAGAATCTTGGAGTCTTAACTGCCTAATATGATAAAAGCATAAATTTGGTCTCTAGCAACTGCGACTAAGTCATCACTGGTGGATGCATATTATAATTGCAGAAATTGCGATAGTAAACATAAATCGATTGATGAACTAGAGAAACATCTTAGAGAAGTTCACAAAAAAGAGAAGCCTCCTGAAGTATAAATAAATGCA
>DATBFR010000060.1:0-53833 GCA_036558405.1 Nitrososphaeraceae archaeon
TTACTATCGGACTCGCTTTCATCACTGCTCTGTTCATTTTTATCTTTATTTTCCTCTTTGTCATTGGATTTGTCAGAATTTTCTTTAGTGGCATCACCGTCACCGTCCTGAGATCCACTTTTGTCATCTGATTTTTCACCATCATTCTGGCTTGAATTTTTGTCACTATTCTTTTCATCCTTCTTGTCATTGTTGTTGTCATATGACTTTGTAGAACTATCAGTACCGCCGCTGCCTCGATCTCCGTCTCCATTGTCACTAGTTGATTTATGATCGTCGGCAGTTTTTCTTGCATTCTCGTCATTATTATTACTATCTTGTGATGCACCTTGTCTTATGCTCACACTAACAGTATCTTTGTCAGTATCTTCACCGTCGGAGACGATAAGAACAAACTGCAGTTTCAAACGTGCCTTATCGCTGGGAATGTTAGGGGCCTCAAAGGATGCAACAGCATCGTTGTCGTGAGCTATCTTTACCCTGGGGCCCTCGACCTGCTTCCATAAGTACCTTAGTTTATCTCCATCTTTATCGTTACTATCTGATCCATCTAAAACTCCTCTACTCCCCTCCTTCACATCCTGACTGTGGCTGGTGGCCTCTGCATTTGGCTTTGAATTCGTGGCTTGTTGTGATCTGGAATATTCAGAACTTGCACTTGATAATACTTTATTGGATTCTGTATCTTGTTGGTTTTCTTCTTCTTGTTTTACACTATCTTTATGCCCCAATTCAGCTGAATTTTCGGAAGTCTTATCAGTACTTGACTTTGCACTTGAATCTAGTGCTTCGTTGATAGAATTCTCATCTTTGTCTTGCATACTTGCTTGTGCCCTGGCCTGCTCGCTCTGAACTTGTCGTTCTAGTTCTTGATTAGTCTGAGAATTAGAAATATCCGATTCAATAGTAGGGTCAGCTGCAGGCTCCCTTGCCCTAGATGAGGCCAAAGATTCTGATTCTTCAACCACATTATTATTAGATGCTGAACGGATCTGTTCGTTAATAGTAACATTTCGAGAACTCGAATCCCGTTTAGTAAATGAATTGTCAACTACAGCATCATTATTTCTGCTCTGCAATGCCTGCTCAGCTTCCAGTGCTGCGGCCCGTGCCATTTCGTTTGCAGTTGCCTGATCGTACTGTCCTTCTAGGTTGGCAATGCCTCCATTGCTACTTGAGATATCATCTCCGTCGTTTTGTTCCTTAAGGATTGAACTAGTCTGATTTTGGAATTGCGACTCCGATAGTCCATTATTATTAAGATTTTCTATAGCGGAATTAAGAACTGTATTCGCATCAGGAACATTCCTCGTATTATTACTGATGCTTTCATAACTATTTTTGGTGACGTTGAATCCAGGCAAGTCTTGTTTTGTATTCTGCAATGAAATGTTAGACACTATATCAGTATCAGGCTGGTCCAAGGTTACGCTATTATTGTCATTATTTTGCTGGACCGGTGGGATGTAAGTAGAATTTGAGACAGGTATAGTAGAATTAATGTTTGTAACGTTAGAGTTTGTACTATTTACATTGCCATTTGTAATATTGCCAACTGTGACATTTGAATTAGGTGGTAGTGGGGCTATCGAGCTGTTGGTAGGGAGAACTGTAACTTGTACCGTAGCAGATGCAGTTGCGTTGCTGCCATCATTTACTGTATATGAGAACGAATCAACGCCAGCAAATCCACTAGGTGGTGTGTAGGTTACGGTCCCATCCAAGTTATTGACAATTGTAGATTGATTTGATTGTGTAGTTTCTGAGGTATCAGAAACTTTTGTTACTTTTAGAGGGTCACCATCAGGGTCAACATCGTTAGCTAGGACATTTATAGTTCCACCTGATGAATCCTGATCGTAAGTAACATTATCATTATTTGCTACAGGTGGATCGTTAACTGGCTCTACGCTCACACTTACTTTAGTAGGGGGACTAGCTGGTCCAATGCCGGTGGCAGGCTCGATTCTATAGCTGAATGAGTCAGTTCCAAAGTAGTCATGAGTGGGAGTATACGTTATTATATTCTCATTATTGTTGGTGCTGCTGCCATTATTGCCAGTATTGACTGTTCCATGAAGAGGACCACTGCCAACAACTTCAACCTGAACTTGTAGATTGGGATTAGGAAGAGTCTGTGCAGCTGCTAACCCATACTGATTCTCGTCATTTGTCAAAACCTGAATTGCAACAGGTGTGTCCTCTTCCGTATTAGCAACATCATTTACACCAATGGGCTTATTAGAGCCAGTTTTTTGAATTGTGAATTTATCCTTAACATTACCATCATTATCATAGAATGCAGCATTCATTGTTTTGTCATTTGGAAATGCAACATTGAGAAAACCTACATCAGTATCAAATTGCTCAGCAATGAATTGTGATTTCCCTTCCAAAGAGTATTTTGACTTTCCAGCCGTTCCAACTTCTGCATAGATCTGACCTGGTGGATCGGTGAATACTCCATTATTATTTTCTGTAAATGCAATAGGTTCTGCGGGGTCTTGCGTATTGTACATGATAGGAAAGCTCCTCTGGTAATTGTGATTATGTCCCTGAAGTACAAGATCTACGCCATATTTGTCAAAAAGTGGATGATAGGCATCTCTTAGAGAGGTAAGCGGATCATGGTGAGACGGGGAGGTATACATCGGTTCATGCAAGAAGACCACGATCCAATCAATATCCGCATTAGTGGACGCAGCCTGTAGGTCTTGATCTATAAACTTGTACTGTGAAGAACTTGGACCATAATCACCTTCGGTATTTATGGCTACAAAATGTACATGATTCTTGTTGAAGGAATAATGCCATCCACCTTGTTGTTCGAAGAGTTGAGCGTAGGTTGCTTGATCCTTGGCATCATGATTGCCCAGAGCCCCCTTGAATAGGCCATGTAATGGAAACATCTGGCTATTCCACCACTTCTTTACATTTTCAGCTCCTTCTTGATAGGAGTAATCACCCAGGCCAATTGCCAAGTCTACTCCTTGTTGATGCATATTAAGTGCCGTTTTACCAGCACCACTCTCAGAACCCCAATCGCCAGCAGCGCCAATATCAAAGACGCCGTCATCAGCTACAGGAGTAGGTACTACAGGAGAACCTGAATCAGTTTCGCCTGATGAATCATCGTTAGTATTATCATCATTATTATCATCGTCGCTGCTGCTGCTACTCCCATCGTTAACGTCATTATAATAATCATCATAATTGTAGTCACCGCTGCTGATACTGCTAGTACCGCTGCTACTACTGGTGTCTAGTCCAGAATCACCAGAGCTGTATGTAATGCCAGAGCTATCGTAATTCAGTCCGTCGCTGCCAGATGTCAAACTAGTCCCTGGATCAAAATATCCCGCTGAAGAGTTATCCTGATAGTAATATTCTGTCCCGGTAAAATTGCTAAAATTACTGTTAAATCCTGTGACATTGATAGAGTGTGAGACGTTGATAGGCTGAATATAGCTGTTAAAGGAGTTAGAAGGGTTAGCCTCTGAACAATGTAGCAGAGAATCTAGTTCGTTAGTGCCGTTTACAATTTCGTGGTAAGTGGGCGTAAAAGTATAGTTCCAAGTCGAATAGTCATTTATCCCTCCAGTCCCATTAGCGCTCGCTGGTTGATAGGGACTTGAACCGTTCCACCCTACATATACCATACAATCAGAAGTTGCATTGTCACTTGATATGCCAGTGATTGTCAGGTTACCAGTTGAGACGGATTCATCAGGAGTTGGCGAAGTGATTGAAATGTAAGGTGTCTGATATATCTGATAGTTTGTGAGAACACTGGCTTGTGCACTCAGCACACTAATGAACAAAGTAGAGCTGCAAAGTCCAACTGTTAGTAAGAATACTAGAAAGAGTCTAACTGGACTTGTGTGATGCGAACTATTGAATATAAGATAGTTTCAGCCCCCAACTTATTATAATCTTTCTAGGAAATTTTTGGTCGCTTTTCGATCATTTTGGAAATTAGGTTAGCACAAGTCAGTCAGTATTTCATATGAAAAATGATCCTTGTTACTTGTACTATTAGAGGGATTGATTCAACGAGGAGAAGCCTGGAAGAAGACTTAGGCCAAAAGAAATATTGCAATTAAATTAATCAAGTGCAATTATTTTTTCTACTTTTAATCATTTTTCCCTGTTCTCCTTAGATGATTGATGAAAGCATTACAAGTAGAGATCGACTAAATGACATATAGGTAATTGAATAATGGTGTCAATCTTTAGTTTATCTTGGCTATAGAATCTGTAGCATAGCCAACACCGGTTCAAGAACGTGTCAAAGCATAAAATCTTGTCTAACGAAATGCTGTGTCGAATTTGTGCTCAAAATATGCTATATTCCCGGAGCATGCGAAAATGAGTGGCAAGATGGATATCCAAGAAATCATCCCATTGATTCTGCTTATTTCCTTGACATAGAGTTGCTATTAAACTATCATTTCCATCAGTTTTTTCGAAAGGTTGAAGCCGAAGTACGTGTGTGGTTCCTGCGCTCAAGAATTTTCAAGGAAATGGAACTTGAGAAAACACTCAAGATCCCAACACGGGTATGACCCAGAAGATTCCGTCTTTCATGAGACCTTTGGCTCGCCATCACGGCTTTCAGACATTGGGACTATGTCAAAACTTCCTGCACAAACTACACTGAGCTTGGCACAAATACAACAAGAATTACTAGAGGGCAAATATGCAAGCCAGATAATTTCACTATACAATAAAACTCTGAGTGGTCTGATTCATTTTCCAAAAGAGTCGATTCAAGGTTTATCATATTACGTTTGCGAGCATTGTGATTACGCTCTCCTAACCTTTGTCCAATGTCTGTATTTGGAACCCACAGCTGAGAAAAAGCACCGGTGCATTTCAACTAATTTAGAGATAATAAAGTCAATCCCGGAGCCTGAATTAGTATACAATGGGATAAGAGAATATAAAAAAATTGAGTTGTTGATGCGGCTAAATCAGGCGATCCGATCCCGGGACCTAAGATTCTCCATGCGGATAAACTTGAAGAATCTAACTCCTCAGAAGTTACACAATCCAAAAATGAAAATATGAGCTATAGGCCTCTTCCTCTGGTTTTAAATACTACCCCTGAAAACCACTGGTCAAAGAAAGCAATAGTTAAGGGGAAAATAGAACTAACCGAAAAAGAACTTGGAGATTTTTTAGATTTTGCACAGCGAACTTATAACACTGGCGTGGGCAAGTGATACGAGTCCAGAACTTTATGATTTTCATATTTCCAGTACGTAATATGTTAATGTTAAATCTGATTTATTCACTCCTGACTATAGAGACAAGATTAGTTTTTCAGTCTTCAAGACCAGAAAAGTCAATTGTAATATTTTGTTGTCTGCCAGCAAACTGAAATATTAGCGTTGATAATTCTTATCATGGGTTCTATCAAAGAAACTAGAAACTTTGGAATGCCTTGGGAAAAAGAATACGGTTACTCGCAGGCAGTAAAAGTGGGAGATACTATCTATATATCTGGACAAGTCAGCCATGATGACAAAGGCAAAGTCGTAGGTCACGGAGACATGGAATCTCAAATGAGGACTGCATATTCTAATATAAAGAACATATTGTCACAATACGGAGCCACAATGGAAAACCTAGTTGAGGAAACGCTATATGTAACCGATATGGATTCAGCTTTTGCAGCAGCAGTGAAATGCAGAAAGGAGATCTTTAACGGAAACCCTAACATTGCGAGCACGATTGTACAGATTCAGTGCCTTGCATTCCCAGAGCTTATGATTGAGATTAAATGCACGGCTAGAGTTTAGTAATACTCGGATCCAACTCCTTGGTCACCAATGAATAGTAGAAATTAACTTCAGGATCGGCTACCTACCAACTTCTATTTCCTCCTGACCCAGCATAGTTTACCGCCTCTAGTAGAAGATAATCCTTGCTTTGCATTTGAATTTTGGAATTACATCAATTCATATCCTTCACACCTAAATGAGTTGCTTTCAGAATCGAAATGTCCGTCTAGCAAACAGACTAGACCATTCATCCATGACAATTCAGGCAGTTCAGTAAAATATGTTCTCAATACAACGTATTTACCGTTCTTGTTTACATCTCTTCCCTTGAATGATATCTGCTCCCCTTTGCCGGTAGTCATTACGCCTTGCCAATTAGAAATTGAAATGCCATTGCTATGTATCAAAGAGTTACCGTTACCTGAGCCTTTTCCACTTGGAAATGGATTTATTCCATTTATTTCAGCCGTCCAGCTACTTTCTCTTTCTACTATCTTTTTGATTGGATCTTCAGAAATTATTTTACTTTCTGTAGGTATATCCACTTCCTGAAATAATTTGCGTCCAATTGAAATCAATGTATAATTCTAACTAAGGTTGATATTTAAAGTGACAATTAGCAAGCAATTAGTATCCAGTGAAATATATAGTATGACCGGAAGAGCAATTGAAATTCAAAATATCACAATCATATCTTATACTAAAAATAGTGTCAGTAGTGGCAGGCTAATCTGAGATTACTTCCATTTACAAGTTACAAATTTTTCATTTAGTAGCAGTACTGTTACCTACATCAGGCTTCAGGAACAAAATTCCTGATTTCATTTGTCAATGTAAAGTAAAAGATAAAACAGAAAACGAAGTTACAGTATTTTAATCTACTTCCTATTAATAGAGAATTACTTATGAATACTAAACTTGGTATCTTCATCCGTAGTTCCTTTTAGAGTGATAAACCTGCCAATCATCGATTGAGAATTCTGTACAGTAACTTCTAGATATCCAGGAACGCCAGATATGTTATTCTTACATTCATCATCCATTTGGTTACCCCAGGGATATGCATTACGTCCGCCAGTTCCAGCAGTTATGAATGTTATATCGTTGTAAGAGCATTGTTGATATCCATGGTTATGTCCATTTACATATAGTTTAGTCTTACCTGATTGTTGGAATATAGGGACCAATTTAGACTTGCAACCCTTCCATTCTGGATGATGTGCGGAAGGATTCGTTACACAAGGAAAGTGCGAGAACGGTACTATGAACGGTGTTTTGGCCTGTGCTATTTGGTGCTTTACCAGATTAGCCTGTTTACTTGCACTAGTTGCTGAATTTAATGATAGAAATGTAACTTCATTAACCGTATGACTATAGACAGGGTTCTTTAATTTAAAGACTTTAATAATATTTTTTTCATTGTCATGATTTCCTATAGTTGGCAAACCATTAGGAAAAGCGTCTTTAATACATTTGGCACTATTGCCATATCCTAAATCTCCCAACAGCAATATGATAACTGGATGAGAATATCTTTTAATAGCATCTGCTACCTTCTGGGCACTTTTACATTCAATGTCTCCTACTGCCGCAAACTTCCAACTAGCAAATGCGGTTGTCGATCTCGTTGTAATCACATTGAATCCAATAGTTATCAAGCACAGGAAAAAAATAATGAGCATCCTCGGATTTTTAAGGATCAACATAGAGTCATGTTCTTTGAATAAAGTATAACTACGTTTTGAAGAAGTGATCTCTAAGAAATAGGACGTACGAGTAGCTAAACGAATTAAAAATTTATAGTAGCACCACAGAGTTAAATCAACAAATCAATATACAATATCTAGTAACAAGCGCAATAAGCTATTAGAAATCCATATGGGAGAACTACTTTATTGCAATCGCTCTAAAAGAAGAGAATTAATACCAATGGACTAAAACCGGTAACATAAAAAATGCACCTTTGTTTCAGAGAAACTTTCTCCAAAAATCATCAAAAATCTGAATGAATTGTGGTACAAGCCGCGTAGTACTTCAGTCAGATTCATAATTCGGAGAAATCTCTATTTGTTCTTTGACATAATAAATTAACTCAATTGATTAATAAGATACATTCGAAATGGAAACAGAAGTCCCTTAATTATCAAAGACACATTGATGGGCCAGGCCAATCATACCAAATGACTTCCTTCTGGCCCATCATTTACTCTTCGGAGATTTCAAACTAACCAAATCAATTAATAATATATGATAGATGCATTCGTATAGCTTTGGGAAGGACGTACGGTCCAATGTAGAACATGACCCAATTATATGAGTAGTGGAAATATATCCAGTTTCAATCAATTAATATCTAAAGCAAAATTCTAGCACAGTATTTAATCGGAATGGATTGGATTGGACATAATTACCAATAATTGATTACAAGATCATATTTGTCGTTCATAAATTTAAAATACAATCTTTGGTCATAATATTGCTAGTTTGTCCCCAGAAGAGGTACTCACCTTACAAGTCCAAGAATTCAATAAAGGCAATACAGATTTGCTGATGACCTTGTATGAAAATGAAGCTGGCTTCGCACCGCGTCCTGGAGAAATTGACAACGATCCAGGTAGTATACGTCGAAGCTTTCAGAGCTTTATTGATATGGGAGCCAAATTGCAAGCCAAAGCAAAGAGAGTTCTTTATGCAAGGGATCTCGCCCTGCTGATTACAGAATGGACTCTAGTAGGGACAGATCATAGCGGCAAACCTATTAATCTCACGGGAAGAGGCACGATAGTTTTTCGTAAGCAGCTTGATGGAAATTGGCTTATGGTCATAGAAAACCCCTGGGGCACAGAATAGCCGCTGCAAGTTACGGCCCAATAACCATCTTGGAAGATTGAAATTAAGATTCGAAATATTCAGGCTGACATGACAACATAAGCTCTATAAGTGCAAATGGATAGGAGGGTATTTGGAAGTGGAATAATAGATCCTTGAATCAGCTTGAAAGCAAATTAAAAACGATAAACCCAGCCACAGAATCTACCCTAAATGAATATGAAGTTATGACCAAGGAAGAAATAAATGCAAAGGCGGTTATTTCCAGAACCGCCTATTCTCAATGGAGACATGATATTGCTAAGCGTGCAGATTTTCTTTATGCTTTTGCCCATGAATTTAGAAAGAATAAGGAAAATCTTGCCAAAACTGCGACGCAGGAAATGGGAAAGGCAATAAAAGAATCTAGAGCGGAGGTAGAAAAATGTGCATGGGTAATGGAATACTTTGCCGATAACGGAAAAATCTTTGCAACAGACGAAGTGGTCAACACCGATGCAAGAAAGAGTATCATAACACTTGAGCCTATTGGCATAATTGGAAGTATAATGCCGTGGAATTTTCCATACTGGCAAGCGTTAAGATTCGCAGCTCCTTCACTTATGGTTGGTAATACTATTATTTTAAAACCGGCCAGTGCCACAATGCAATGTGGAATTGAGATTGAGAAGATTTTCAAAAGTGTTGGAGTACCTGAAGGTGTTTTCCAAACACTAGTAGGCGATTCAAGAATTGCAGAAACTCTCATTGATTCGGATATTAACGCAGTAACATTTACAGGTAGTGTTCCCGTTGGCGCCAAAGTCGCGCAAAGAGCTACTTCTCAATTGAAAAAGACAGTGCTTGAATTGGGAGGAAGTGATCCCTTTATAGTTTGTGGAGATGCTGATATAGAAAAAGCGTCTAGTGGAGCAGTCAAGGGTCGTTTTATTAATTGTGGCCAGAGCTGCATCGCTTCGAAAAGATTTATTGTGGTAAGAAAGGTTTCAGATGAATTTATCGAAAAATTTGTTCAGAAAACTGAAGCGCTCAAAGTAGGCGATCCTCTATCTGATGACACTGACCTAGGTCCGCTTGTTAATGATACAGCCTTGAAAAGTATGGAATCGCTAGTAACAGACTCTGTAAAGGAAGGAGCTGTGGTAGCAACTGGCGGCGAGCGTATAAACAGCAAAGGCTTTTTCTTCAGACCTACAATTTTGAAAAATGTGTCTACAAAAATGCGCGTAGCAAATGAAGAAGTGTTTGGTCCCATAGCTCCTGTAATTATTGCCGAGGATGAAAGTGAGGCAATAAGAATTGCGAACGATTCTAATTATGGACTAGGAGCAAGCATATGGACTAAGAATCTAGATAAAGCTGAAAAGCTGTCAACAGCTGTAGAATCTGGCATCGTAACTGTAAACAATGTAGTAATATCAGACCCACGAGTTCCATTTGGAGGAATCAAACATAGTGGATTTGGTAGGGAGTTATCAAGATTTGGCATGTTAGAATTTGTCAATATAAAATCTGTCAGATTCTATGATGAGCTAATTCACAATCATCTTGTAGAATAACTCTAATGTAGACTATGGGCAACTGTGCCCGTCGCTTTAATTTGCAATGTAGTTGAACAATTGAAAGCAAAATTGGCTACCCGCAAATACAAGCCAGTTTCGATTCGATTGCTTCAATAAATTAGTAATTTGCAGGATCAAATAACGGTAAAGTAATTTTAGGCTTGGCCAGGGTGCTACTGCATGTTTCGTCCCTTGCCTTGCCCAAACTATATTCTGGCCAATGAATGACTCCCAAATACTACTTTGTGCACACTGCTTTAACTTCCAGGAATCTTCATCAAAAGCAGCTGACCGCCCTCACCAATGGTGTGCGCTTGGACATTTATCAACCAAGTTCCATCCCCAAAGTACTTTGATGCATCCAAAATCCCAGTAGATTCCCAGTCTCCATGCGCTGTTTCTCTGTCTTCAATCTGATTTACATATGCTATAGGAATTATACCTGACGGATTTTCCAAGTTCACCTTGAGTATCTGAGCATTTTGGCTGACATTGTATGGAGAACTTGCATTGAATCTATTGGCATCAATTCGATCTTCGTTAATCATCAAGCTATTCTGACTGGTATCTAAATTGTCAGGATTGGTCAATACATGATATCCAGGAGCTTTTGGATCGTTCCCATCGAACATAACATTCAGGGTGACCATAGTGGGATCTGTCCGTTCTTTGAATTCAAATTGATAGATTCTACCATTGGTCCAATTTTGACCATTTGAGCCCGCTGGAATGGTTTCATCATTTTCGTCGCTAACCCCACCAGTATCTGCCATATATAGAATGTTTTGCATTTCTGCTCTCTTGTCCATTGTGCCATCTTCTGGTCTTATGAATTGGAAACCGCCTACCGCTACTGATTCTGCATTCAAGTCAGTCTCATTCTGTGTTTTGTAATCCCATTTTAACGGAATGAATTTTCCATCGACTTTAGTACCGTTACTATCATAGTAAATATCGTCCCAAGTATTGTAAGTAGAATTATCGTCAGCACCAAATACATATAGTTGTCCGTTGCCGTGCAAAAGCCCTGCTGGTGAGTCAGCAACATACATGTAAACCTCTGATTCCGTCTCGTCGCCATCCTCAAATCCCATAACTACAGTCTTATTGGCATTTTGATAAAAGTATGGAACATGAATCGTATTTTCATGAGAAAAACGCCCCACCCATGGCAGCTCGTATACGCTGCCATTTATTGCATCGATAGCTAACACCAGACCATCGTCTATTTCTTCGTTGGTCAAAAATAATGGATGCTCAAAGCCATATCCTTGTACTAATGAAGCTGAACAGAGCGTTTCATATCCTTGAGAATCTCGTATTACTAATTCTGCTCCAATAATGCTACCATCAGTTTCATTCAGTCTTAACTTTGATACCTTTGCATGCTGTCCTTCATTTTCCTTGCTGTCATATTCATGGTTGACATAAAGGTCTATAACTCCATCTTCCATTTCCACGGCTCCCAGTCCATCAGGAATACCGGGAAATGAGAAACCGTTAGACAAATTTTCCTTCGACGTAATTAGAGGTTTAATCTCTCCTTCCTCATTTAAGGGACTACTACTACTGTTGGCAAGAGATATGAATGCAGGTCTGTCAGTCATATATGATCTATTTAATGAAAAAGATGTCGAGTTGTTATCGTCTGCATAAAGGACAGGCATTGTGATCACGCTGGAGATAATTGCAAGGGCGACTCCGAGGAGTATGGCTGGCATTAGTACCAAGTACTTTGAATAATGACTAAATGTGATCGAAATTAAATGCATTAGCTATAGCGTATTTCCCTTTGATATTTCAGTATCCTAAATAAATCATATAGAGATCAGTGGATAATTCAGTGCATAACGGATAAATTCAAAAACAAGAACGTTTACCATATCTCACTTTCATTAGTTCGTTAACACTTTTTCAAAATCTACAAAGAATGAACTATTAGGATTGAGTTTAATTGTTAGTACGAGCATAATGATGATAATAGTTGGAACTTGGTCCAGTTGGTCTACCAGGTTTCAACTTGGTCCTTTGTTTTCATTTACTATCAACCTGCGAGCTGAATTACGGTGGGGTGACCTAACGTTTCTTATTTTTCTTTTTGCCGTTCTTCTTCGAATGCTTTTTCTTGTCTTTTTTCTTGGTTTTCGTCTTTGTTACTGATTTTCTTGATTCAGCGGTTGCCAGCCTACTTCGCAATTGTGCCACCTGTTTTTTCAAATCCCTGATAGCGGTATGATGTGTTAATAGGAGATCTTTTAGCTGTTTTTCAATATCCTTGATTGCCATGTCCGTTTTCTTTCTAGCGTCAGAATGCTTGCGAAGCTCACCATGTAACTTGGTTAATGACGGCGATTCGGTGTCTTGACTTTTTCTTGTCACCTGCCTGGGTTTTCTTGGTGATCGACTCCGACCCCCAGCTTTTGCAGTTTCTACAATGGCAGCTTCGGGTAGTACTTCAGTTTCCGTCTCTGCAATAGATTCTGTTTCCCCAATTTCCGTTTCTATCTCGTCAGTAGGCTCTTCGGATATATCTTCATTCATCTCTTCGGTCAATTTAGCTGGTTCGTCATCATAATCTGAAACCATGAATAGATCAATTAAGATCTACTTTCTAAAAAGAGCATCGCTATAGAGCTATTTAGAATAAAAATCAGGATCAAAATTATTAGTTGATGCCGTTTAATTATGAAACTGTGCAATTTATTGCAAACGTGGACTATGTGTTAATGCACATAGAGAGCCACAGTAGACTTACAATTTAGAGAAAGGTATCAGATAAGATATTGATTAGACGGTAATAGTAATACTTTGTTTTTATTCAAGCTCCTTGAATTTTTATCCATTTTGGCCATCTCTATATTCTCATTAATTCTCTGTGATCAATTATGATAAACTTTAATTTAGTCAGAGGAGGTACAACAAAAGGACTAGGTTGGCTGGTGAAGAAAACAGAGATATGGTTATATGTACGAGTTGTCGATGGTCTGCATCTTTGTTAAGAGGATCTACTGGATTCTTGAAATGCCCTGTTTGTAGCACCAATACGATTGAAATTATACCGGTTAATGACCATGAGAGTTATGATCTAATATTAAGAGGAAATAAAGGCTTTGAAATAAAATTTCAAAATGATTAGGCAATGCAGGGCTAATGATTTTAATCATGTACCCAATTATGACTATCCCTTAAATTTTCCCACGATTTGCTTAGGCATTCGAAATATTTTTTCATTTTCCCCTATATAGATCTCGAGCTGCTGTCCTTAAATTTATGGGGTTTCCCAAGGGAAATATTGCTCAAGTCAAAGAAATCTCACATGAATTTCAATTCAGTAGTTTTCAATTATATGACCGGATTCTATGAATGTAGGGATGCATCTTACAGCTCTTATACGGAAGCCAGAAAATATCAATGGAAATGTGAAAAATGTAATGAAGGATTTCAAGGCTACAAAAAGTTAAAGAATCACAAGAAAGAATTACATTCTTACTAGATTTATTCAGGAATATTTTACGCATAAATATTCTCTTTTTTGGAATAGATTGTTCATAAGAATAGCACTAGCTCGCAGATAGGTATTGTTGTTGACATGATTTTATCAAAGCTATTAGGGAAATAAGTTTGCTAAATATTCAATAGACCTGAATCTTTATTCCGAGGGGCAGGGAATTGCAAATCTACCCCTCAGAATTGTGTTCCTCGACTGTTTTTCTAGTTTTAGTAACCGGCGGATAGTAGCCAACGGTTCAGTGCAACGTGAGATTATGGATAGATACAGTAGTTGCAATTATTAGAACTATTGCCATATAGTTCACTTTCTGAAAGTGATCTAAAAAGTAAGCTGGTTATAGCTACGATGGATGAACAGAGTAGTTTAGTAAATCAAAAAATAAAAGTTGACGCTACTTTATAAGATTCAGTCCCATTACAAATAGTATGATTCGCTGTGGAAGTGAAATTTTGTTTGGAGAAGTGAAATGACTACAAATCCCAATCCCAACAAAGCGTCCGACATCAAGCCCCCCTCTTTAAGTGCTTCAGAAATTGACAATCTCCTTTCAAAAACACTAATTGCTAACCTGGCCACTCTTAGTCAAGATGACACAATCCATATCGTACCGATGTGGTTTCTGCGCAAAAGTAACTCAATTTATATCCCAACTTCCAGACACACCCGAAAGTACAAAAATCTAGTTGCAAGACCACACGCTTCAGTTATGATAGATGTTTCACGTGCAGGTCTTGATTTGAAAGGAGTGCTTATTCAGGGCCGCGTAGAACTCGTAGAAGGTGAGGAAGCACGTAAAATCAATGACGAAATTCATCTAAAGTATGTCACCCCCGAAGGCCTGAATGATCCCAGTGTGGCATCATATCTCTCAAAAGGAGATGATATTGCTATCAAAATTCACATGGATCACTTGATTAATTGGAATCTAGCTAATTCTATAGCAGGAAAAGCCCTTCGTGCAAGAGGTCTATCTCGTCCGCTAGATGCATGAATAAAATTCCTTTGCAATTTTGGCTCATAGAGTTCAACCGATTATGACCGTTGACCTAATGCCCATATTCTTCAACTCGTTTGATTATTTTTGTGGTGGCTTTGCCTGGAGCTCTCTTATCACAAGTTCCACATAGTCTTTCATTTCATCTTCATTCATTGACGCTTGAACTCCAGTCTCCTCTGCTATCGCATTTGATGTTCTTGTTGCGATAGATAGTACTTGCTTTTGTACCTGTCTTTCCATTTCTGCGGTACCTATATTATGCAATAATTTTAACTGCTCTATTACTGATTTTCTGATTGATTTGCGAAGAGTCATGTCCTGAGAAACAGATACAGCTGAAAGATAGAGACCATTGTATATCATATAACAAGATAATCCGGCAAAGGCTACAGATACAAGTCCATAAGGTGGATATGCGCCCTGATTAACACTAGCTGATCCTGCGATGTAGAACAAAAGAAAACCGTACGCAGCAATTATCATGTGATTCCTCACAGGACTACCCAATCGCAAAGTTCTAGCGACGGACAGGAACGCAGCCCCAAATATGACTCCAGTGAAGACCGCAGCTAGCGAAAATATTAGAATATTTCTGATAGCCGTCTCAGGATCCTCATACGAAAGAATGCCTAGAAGCTCTAGCGGAAATGTGATAATGTAATAGACCATAACAGTGACCATGATAACCCAGAACTTTATTCTCCCGAAACTTTTCATATATGGTCGTAGTAACATGACAGTTCCAATCCAAGTTAAAACATAAGCAACACCGGATGCTATCGTATTAGCAATATTCATGATATCTTCTAATTCCGCACTAATACTAGGCTCAGTAAAGACCGCCACGTCACCTTCTCTTATTACTGGCTTTTGCTGCATTAATAGATCAACGTTAAAGTATAAACCAATAGCTCCATTCACAACGTACGCAATCATGGACATGGCAAGAATCAATACCATTAAGTTTTTTTCCTTCCGCAAGCCATACCATGAGAAAAAAGCTATTGCTAACAGGCTTAAAGTTACGATCCAAAGTCCATAACTAATTGATAGGACAACGCTCAGCATCACAGTATCGTACTGTTGAGCAAGAAGTATCTGTAAAATAACAATTGCAATCATCCCAGCCAAAAGGTATTGGATAACAGACACAGCGCTACGCACATAATACACGAACCGCGCTCTAGATGTGCTTGCTCTATTATTGAATTTAATAAATGCTAAAATATAGTACTGAGTAACCGTGAATATTGCCCATATGCCAATGAAACCTGCAATACCTTGGCTTGAGCTCAATTGTTCAGGAATAAAATCAGCAATGTAACCAATCTGCGATTCTACGGTTAATGTGACAGATAGTATCGTGATTATCACTAAAAGTTTTCGCCCTTCAAAACTAGATACAGAAAATATTTTTGACAGCAATGACAATGGCATTTTAACTCTATACTGATTAAACCTTACTAGATTCAAATGAAAATAGGTCTTCGAACGCCGACATACGACTGAATATTTCGGAACCTAATTTGAAATTCTGAATTTTATTAGATGTAAATAAGAGGAACCATTATTTTATGAGCCCGTCGAGACTAATGCTGTTAACAATACGAATCCAACACAACGGGAATTGATTAAGAATATTGAATTTCTTCTAATTTATCATAGAGAAGCAATAAACAATGTTGGCTAAAGCAACCGTCAAGATTTTGAGGATAAGAAATGAAACTAGCGATTGATGAGCATTTACATGAATGTGAAAAATGTCATAATTATTATCCACATAAAGGATTCAATTGTAAGAAGTTTTTCAAATGGGGATTATGTGAAAAAGAGGAGTCAAAGAAATGACTCTAGGTTAACAGCGCTCGCACCGACTAGGCTTGAGAAAATCTCCAGCATTTGCACTTTTTACACGACAGATAAATATCTGGAGATAATTTTGCGGTATGGTCTATTCTAAAGTGTTGACAAGTGCATACCTCTAGGTCATTCAATTAAAGTCCCCTAACATCATTTAGTTTGCTCAATTCAAGGAGTAGGTGTATTGATATACCTTAGCTCTTTCGCTTTTTCCTTGTATCGTTTCATCTGCTCTTCGAAATCATCAAGCCTGGTACAAGAAGGACAAGCACCTAATCTGGGGTACCTTAGAGGGTTTCGATTAATCGGTGCAACCCTTTTTCTTCCACACAAAATACATCGGCGATATTCAATATTTTTCATGGACTTTGAAAGCATTAGGAAATATTGACCTAACTTCCTTAAAAGGTCAATTAGCGTAGCTTTTGAATTAAATCTGACTCGAAATATCATATTGACTGCGGTAGTCCTTGCTATGGGACTGGCCGTTTGTGAATCAAAATTGATATGATTTTTGGTTTCAATAGTTGTCGGGGATGCGTGCGTGTCCCAAGTATGTTGTTCCTCAGAGGGGAAGCTTGTTGGCCACAATGTCGATTTTTTCAATGGTTGGAGGTTGTTCGAAAAGCTCGGGAGCTTTTTCCATCAGGGCCGCAGCTACTTTACCGGTAAGGTGAGCCTGTCTTCCAGCCTCGTCAGGGAATACATCAAAAATACCAAAAGTTGATGGGCCCAAACGTATTCCAAACCAAGCTACTGTAGCTGGCTCTTCTTGAACCAATGGCAATCCCTCCCTAAGGAAGTTCTCCACATCAGTCTCCTTCCCAGGTTTTGCCTGCATTCTGACGAACAGACCTACACTGACCATTTTCTTTTCCTTCCAGATAGTTTCAACGTGTTAGAATCATTCATGATTAAATCAACAAAGCAAATTATTTAACACTTGTAAGAGGCCAGTGGTTTGTGAATCAAATTTGACATTGATTTTAGACCCATTCAGTTTAACTAAAGACAAAGTCAACTTAAATTTCCATTTCCACAGGATTTAGCTTAAGTTTACTAATCATATATTTAACTAAGATTTTGTAATAGATAACGAATGAATGATAAAAATTTAAAAGCCAGCGATGAAGCAGTTAAAGACTCAGGATTGCCAAGTTTTAAACCAACAAAGAAGTCATCCCCTGAAGCGGAGAACTCTCTGATCAAGATGTTAGATGCATTCGTTAATGCCTTGGGCAGACATACTTACCTTTGTGGTAACCCAAACTGTGGGGCACTAATTATATACCATAAGAATGAATCTAGACCTCAAGTTTGTATTAGATGTGGAAGTAAAATCGACTGGGAAGGAGAATACACAACCAGAATTAAAGTATGCCCTACGTGTAACAGGGAATATGATACAAGCGCAAATTACTGTGCATTTCACCTTCCTCCTATTGCACTGATTGATAAAGAAAAAGAAAAAGAAAAGTAACGATAAGGTTCACCCCTTTACTTCATTATATAGCAAAGTAATCCTAATCTGAGAATCTAATTTAGTATTCAAAATCGATTTCTTTAATCTCGACAGGTATGTGAACCTAGCTCGGTCTGACATTGACATTGGAACTATATGCATTAGTATTTTTGAAGGACTACGAGTAACTGACGCCTATTTAAAGAACAATCAAACTTTGATTTTAGATAAGAGTTAGGTTAGCCGTTGATTACTTTGCAATCATTTCATAATAATTCAGACTATTCATCTAAGGTAAGGCTTAGAAATTCTAAAGACTACTTAAATACTCTAATAGTAGTTGAAATCATCACGTATGAATTAACAAAAATGGATTACATAAGAAAATCAAAGGAAGTATTATCAGTCATCTTTTTGTTTGTGTTGATTATCCCTACTTCTATCATGGCAACTAATACACCTCTTGTTTATGGTCAAGCAAATCAAACTATATCTAACGCAGACTTATTGAACATGCAAGATATTCCAGCTAAAAAGGTTCACGTAGGAGATATCGATATTGCGTACAAGATGGTAGGTAGGGGTGACCCCATTTTGCTTTTCAATGGTGCTTCAGATACTATGAATGCCTGGGACCTCTCCTTTCTAAGAAGTCTTTCTTCAAACCACACAGTAATTGTGTTTGATAGTAGGGGACTTGGAAATACAACGGCTGGTTCCAAACCATATTCTATCCAGCTACTTGCAAATGATTCGGCTGGTCTGCTTAATGCTCTGAAAATACCAAAAGCAGATGTTATGGGATACTCTCTTGGGTCATTTATAGCCCAACAGTTTGCCGTTATGTATCCAGAAAAAATAAACAGTCTAGTTCTTGTTGCTGCATCATGTGGTGGGAAAGATGCTGTAGATCAACCACCTGAGTTTAAGAAATTGCAATATGAAGTGGTAAACAAAGCTCTAAAAGATGTTCCTATTTCTCAGGAGGAGATGAAATCGCTTGTAACTGCCTCATTAGGAGGAGGATGGATAAGGCTGCATCCTGAGTCCCTTGACATTCCAGCAAACATGACATTCCAACAAATGAAGCCAGGGCTTCCTCCGGACACAATGAATAATCAAAATAACATAGGACATCTTTGGACGGCAACAAACTGGAGTGGCGTTTGTGACCAGCTCGCGAAAATAGCCAAACCCACGTTGGTCATAGCTGGAACAGATGATAATCTATATGTGCCCCATGCAAACGCTTTAGTCATTGCAGGAAAAATTCCAGGGGCTTGGCTTGTTCAGTTCAAAAATGCTGGTCATGCAGTAATGGACCAATATTCTGATGAGATCGGTAAGATAATGCAAATATTTCTAAAGACGACATCAACTCCAGCTAGTTAGCTATTGTGGTTATAATATTGGTTTGAGGTCAAACAGTTCACAACTAAAAACCATGAATGTAATTCGAGTTCATTCAAAATTAACCTACTTGGAAGTAGCAAGGTAACAAAGATCGTAATTCAGTTTACACTAAATTCGGAGTTTTGGATATTTAAAAATTTTATATCTAGTTCAGTGGTGGTGTGTGAATCAATTTGACGTGATATACAGACCCATGAATCCGAACCTAACTCGATTAAGTCTGCCTTGAAGTAAAGCTTTAATTGATTAGCTGACCTGTCTGTAGATAAATAATAATATGAATATCAAGCCACAAAATGTATTAGATTACCATGGTAACAACGCCATATTTATGGTTTGGAATTTTAAGAGCGATCTAGATTTTAAAGATGCTTTTAAGAGGATTTGTAAATTGGTTATCAATCTTGACAATTCAGCTATTGTCCGTTTTCCTGATACGGGAGCAAGTTGTGTAATGGGAATTGGATATAATGCTTGGATTAATCTACATCTCCCTATTCCAATCCCCAAAGAATTAGAGAACTTTGCTCCTATTGTTGGTGAAAAACATACAGCAGTTTCTACCAAAGGAGATCTGCATTTTCATATCAGAGGGGATAGTAGTAGTGTTTGCTATGATTTGGCACGTGCGGTTTCTGACGTTTTGGGACCAATAGCAATAAGCATTGAAGAAATACATGGTTTTAGATACTGGGATGGTCGTTCTATTTTTGGTTTTGTTGATGGTACTGAAAATCCGCAGGGACAAGACCGGGCATCCTTTGGTCTGGTCGGTGACGACGATTCTGTCTATAAAGGAGGGAGTTATCTTTTTGTTCAAAAATATATTCATGATTTGAATTCATTTGAAGAATTATCTACTGAAGAGCAAGAAAAAGTATTTGGCAGATCTAAATCGAATGATATCGAAATGTCAGATGACGTAAAACCGTCAAATTCTCATATTGCTTTGGCCAATATTGGTGACGAATTCAAAATTATTCGTGATAACATGCCATTTGGAAACATATCCACCAATGAAATGGGAACTTATTTCATTGCATATGCCAGCACATTCGGCACTATAAAGAAAATGCTGAACAATATGTTTATTGGCTCTCCTAAAGGGAATTATGACAGATTATTAGATTTCAGCACACCAAAAACTGGGACACTATTCTTTGTTCCGACGTTGAATATGTTAGATGATTTTTCCTCCGCCTGATTACCGTCGTCTTAGCCATGGAGCTGGTCGTAAGTGATTAATTACTAACCCTTCCCTTCCTTTCTGATAGGTGTGAAAGTATGACAAAAAACCTTGGTTCACAAGATACTAATAGTAGGAAGCCAACTCGAGAATGTATTGGACTAGTCGTAGACGGCACTAACGCCGCGGTTTCAGTAAAAGCTATTATCGCAGCAGAATCTGCTGGTGTACGGCAAATATGGATGGCACAACCACCTAATTGGCCAGATGTGTTGACAATATTTTCAGCCGCAGCAATAAAAACATCTACCGTACGCTTAGGAACAGCCATCGTACCAACCTATCCACGTCACCCACTTGTCTTGGCACAGCAGGCTCTGGCTTTTCATGATATCGCACCAGGTCGATTGCGCCTCGGGATAGGCCCAAGCCACCGGTTTATCATAGAGGATATGTATGGTCTAAAGCACAAGAGTCCATTAATCCACCTGCGCGAATACATAGAAATATTGCGTGCTGCCCTCTGGGAGGGAACGGTTGATCATCATGATTCTTTTTACAATGTCGTAGCTACTTTACCGCGGGCGTCACAGATTCCTATACTTATTTCGACTCTGGGGGAAAAAGCGTTTCATTTAGCAGGGCAAATTGCTGATGGAGCCATTTCATGGGTATGTCCTATTCCATATTTGCTAAGTACCGGGATTCCAACCCTACGTAAATCCGCATCTGCTGCTGGAAGAGCGGCCCCTCCAATGGTAGCACATGTTTCAGTGGCACTAAGCGAAGATAGGAATTCAATAATGTTAGCAGGTCATCGACTACTTGATTTCTACGCTAAAATTCCTTTTTATGCTAATATGTTCTCTAATGCAGGATTTCAGTTGACATCCGACCAAGCCATACCTGATTCTCTTGTAGATAATTTAGTAATATCTGGAAATGTGACAACAGTGTCGGCGCGATTGAACGACCTTCTAGCGGCAGGTCTAGATGAACTGATGGTCTCACTAGTTCCCACAACAAGTAAAGTTGAGGAAGAGCAGGCACGACTCATGAGATTGATTGGACTACTTTAGAATCTAAGGCCTAAATTATACAATAGGTTCTAATCAGGAGGTGTTTTTACATCGTCCTCTCTTCCAGCCATCATCATATCGTATGATAATTTTGTGTAATATTTTTCATAAAATGAAGTGTGATTATCTTCCAAGCCCATTATGTATTCATGAACTCGCTGAGCCCCTTCTCGTCCTTTTTCCATTGCCTTTACAATTAGAGTTTCGCCACTAGTAACATCGCCTGCGGCAAAAACACCATTTATGGATGTCTTGTAATCATCAGTGATGGCAATAGCATTCCGTTTACCAGTCTTGATTTCAGACTTCTTTTGTAGAAATGAATTTGGACCCCTCCCAATAGCTATCAGTACTGTCGTACAGCGCATGCTGAAATCTTGGTTTGGTATCGGCTCTGGATGTCTGATCCCCTGCTGATCAGGTGTTCCCATTTGCATTTTGTTTATTATTGCCGATTTAACTTTCCCATTAGTGTCACCATCGAAAGACTTGGCCTGTCCAAGGAAGCTGAACTTGACTCCTTCCTCCCTAGCTTCTTCAAGCATTATAGGGTCAACATGTAATCCGGTTTCAGGTTGCAGACATAATACAGTAACATTACTTTTTCCTTTTGTAAGCCTTAAGGCAGTCCTAGCGCAATCAAGGGAAGTGTCTCCCCCACCAATTACTAAAATTTCATCTCCAAGATCATATTTTGGATTATTCAAGTAATTGTTCACTCCGTCCGAGAAAACGCCTTCTAAAAAATCGTATCCACTCATAATTCCTTTCAGATTGATTCCAGGTAAATCTAAGTTCACTGTATCTTTTGACCCCGTAGTAATAAGAATTGCGTCATTTTCAGTCTGAAGTTGGTGGAGTGTAATATCTTTACCGACAGTAACATCCGTTTTCAAGTTGACGTCCATGGCTTTGATTTGCTCGATCTCATCGATCAAAACTTCCTTAGGAAGATGGTAGTCTGGGACCCCGTACCATGCAGTTCCTCCTGGCATTTTGGATTTTTCGTATATTGTTACCTGATGACCATATCTTCTAAGAAGAGCCGATGCTGCAAGACCGGCAGGCCCGGATCCTATTACTGCCACTTTTTTTCCAGTATTCTGTGCAATTGATGGAGGTGGCTGTCTATGCTTTCTTTCCCAGTCTGAAATATATCTTTGAATAAGACCGATCCCGATCGGCTGCCCCGACCACTTCAAAACGCAAGCATCTTCACACAGTCCTTGTAACTGCGGACAGCATCTCGCAGTGACACCAAGCAATGGGTTTGTTTCTCTTATTCTCTCGTAAGAAGTCTTAAAGTCTCCTCTAGCAGCAGCCTCATTCATACCGCGAACATCCAAAAGGACTGGACAAGCATCAATACACACTGGTGTACCACACAGTAAGCAACGTTCAGCTTCCCGCATAACGTCTTCTTCAGAGTACGGCTGTTGAACTTCTGAAAAATCTCTTTTGCGTAGCTCTGCTTCTGCTTTACGAAATGGAAATCCACCCACACGATCTGGTTCTACCATTTAAAATGTTGTAGCCGATATAATTTATTAAGATTGGATTAACTAAGTTAACCAACTATTCCTGACTGGCCACGTTCTACGATTGTAATTTTTCAGCCAGATGCGTACAATAAATAAGAAATTGCAGCGATGAATAATCCTACATCTTCTAATTCCCTATCCAACTTTACCCGATGGCCACTAGGATCGATTCCCAAACCTGAGGCTACGCCGACTGGTTTGCCACGAAATTTCTTTATTTTATCGCGTAATGTATAATCCTGATGGTCGACTTCTGAAAGCTCTGAATAGGGAAAGCCATCCAATCTGCCTATGTATTTGACAGAACTATTGACGTAATCATTCCAAGTTCTATCCTCTGGATGATTTGCGAGCATATAGAATTTGCCGTTGTGCTTGAATAACTGTTCTCGAATAACAAATACTTCCTCCTCTCCTGACTCATCGTAAGTACTACTAGAGTCTTGGGTTTTTTTACTAAATTTGCGCACTGAGTAGGAGAATGGTCTATGTTCACCATGAACTTTATTTGTTAGTAACCATTCATCTCCATCCTTGTGTGTTAACAGCCTAAAATTTAGGCCTTCCCCTTTATTTATTTCAGCGATTTGATCTTCACCTGAGAATATTTTGGCCTTCCATTGTTTTGGCCCTTTTCTAACTACATACTCGGAGCACAAATGCGGATGTATACAAATAGTCTCTATTACATTTATGCCTTAATTGAAAGCACAAGGACGGGCGGGTAATACGTGTAATCTTTTTCGCTATATGATATAGGCAATAATAATTTACTTTATTAATATATCCTATTTCATATAATTGCGTAATAGAAATGAGACATCAGGTAATCATTCCACAATTTCTGCGTAATGAATCTATTAGAAATTATATCCCGCCAGCCCTCAAAATTCAGAAAGGTGATACCATTACATGGATTAATACGGATAATGAAGCTCACCATCTCTACTTTATTAAAATTGATCCTGAGCCAATAAATATTGAATTATTAGATGAAAGACTTTATCTAAACTCTGGAGAAGTGGGAGAAATCAAGTTTGACTATAATTATGAACGAATAGATTATGTGTGTAAAATCCATAGAAGCGAAGTTAATAGCATTACCTTTTTTAATAAAGACTCTAGTAAAATGAGCAATACTCAAAGATTAAGATATATTCATAAGTTATTTGAAATCAACATTCCCAATCTGTCCATTTATCTTGATGGAGATAGGTAATTGGTGTAAATGTATGGTTAATCAGAATATTAAACATGACGATCATTATTCTAAGGAGCAACTAAGTATCTATTTTGATCCATTCATATACAAACATATTAAAGAATTAAAGTTAGATGGGATCAACATCAATGATTTTATTATAGTATTTTGGGATATCAGTAAATTTTCAAGCTTAGTTAAAGAGTTAAAAACATTAATGAAAAAACGAATGAAAAAACAAGGTCTTATATTTCATGAACTGGAATACATATTAAGAGATTATTATAGTGAAGCATCAAGAGTAATTAGAAAAAATAATGGAATATTAGATAAATTTATTGGTGATGGAATTTTTGCTTATTTCGGTTACCAAGATAAAAGATTTGATATAGTTCATTCAAAAGCAATGGGTGCTGCTTTAGAGTTAAAAACGAATTTCGAGAAAATTAAGGAAAAACACATAAAAATTTTATATTCACATTATAATTATAAACCTAATACCAATATAAATTTGAAATGTGCCATGCATATTGGTCAAGTTCTATTTGGATATTGGTATTCTCCTCTCCGAAGTCAGATTACTGCGATTGGAGATGATGTTAATTTCTGCAGTAGGCTTGAGGGATTTGCTGATAATGATCAAATTATCATATCGAAAGAGTTGAATGATGCATTAAGAAAGATACCTAACAATACATTTAGAACTAAAAGAATAAAAATATCAGAAGATAAGAAATTGAAAACTTATGAACATGTAAAATATGTTTATGAGTTAATAGGCAAAAAATAGTTAGGATCTAAAATTAACTGAGCTACTTCATTTGGATGTGATAACGGTGAGGTAGAACCACACTCTACCTATGGCTCTAGATAAAGGCCGTGGTCTACCAGATAATTCCCAATCTATGGTATAACTTCATCAATCAATACTTAAAGTGAATAAACGAAATATTATAGTTGATTAATAAAGTTAAATCCTTTAGATGGTATCTAAATTGATCAGAGAAAGTGTGGGGTGAGTCGGTACCTCTCTTGATTAAACTTCATCATTTGATTTCTACTAATTCAATTCCTTCTTTACTACCTTTGAGAGTTTTTTCTTTTATATCTCCTACATTAGCTGCGTAGTATTTTTGTTCAATTACGTCAGGTTCAAGTGCTGAAAACTCCTTAGTTTTGATCACATTCGAGTAGGATCCATTAGGAACAGTGACATTGTCATTCAAACTCAGAACAGTCGCCCTGTCCTCAGCTACATCTTTGGCGACCTCTTGGTCATACGTAACTCCTACTTTCGGTTCTGCTAGCATTATTAGTCCCGCCTTGGCTTCTTTCACCCCGGATTCCCAGGAACCTTCATGGGGATTTTTCTTATTGGTAACGTCAGTTGTATCCTCCCCCATGTACCATACATTTCCTTTATCATCTTGCGCATACCAATCATTTGTAGTCTCTTCTAATTCTCCTTCCACAAAGACAGTATCGTTAACGACTCGTGTGGATATTCCTTGGACCTCTTTTGTATCGTTGGTGACAGTTATAATATCCTGCATCGAGTTTCCCTCTTCATCAGTGCCTTTGTAAGTCATTATCATACCAGGCTTCAAAGGGTAATACTTGTTATCAATTTTCAGTGGATCATGAAAATTGGAGGTATTAAATGCTGCAGGAGTTTGTTCTTGCACTTTTGATGTGCCAACTACGTAATTAACACCAATAATAGCTACAATCGAAATGCTGACAGTTGTAATTAATGTCATAAGGATCAAAATTGATTTATTTTCCATTGGATGAAAGTAAATTGAATCATTAATAAGATATTTGATACAATTATATCAGTAAGTTACCGATTATGAGAGAAGAGGCTATTAGTCACTTACACTATTGTACTAATACGTTATGAATAAAGTGATTAATTTGAAAAGCATTTATTGTATCTTTGCAAGAGAATTAATCATATGTACATTCAGTACGTTACTACTTGTTATACTTTTTTGGTGGCTTCATCTAGATGGACTGTGCTGATGACACTGTTGACAAAGTGTTATATTTCATACAGGATAATCCGGGGTGTCACTTACGTCGAATCAAAAGGTCAATGAACATTTCTATGGGAACAGTTCAGTATCAATTAAATAAATTGGAAAAAATGGGCAAGATAACATCAAGTAGACGTGGATTGTATAAACACTACTTTGCTGCTGGACTCTTTAAAGAAAATGAAAAGGATATACTTGAAGTCTTGACTCATGAAACTGCCAGAAAAATTCTTATGTTTATAATAGAACAAAAAAGTCCCACTCAAACCGATATTGTAAATAGTATAAAGATATCTGCAAGATCTATAAGCTGGCATGTTGGCCGTTTGATTGCTCTTAAATTGATTGCAGAGGTCAAAGATGGGAAATACAAGAGATATCAGGTACATGAGAATGATGCCAAGTATATTTTGACATTTCTTAGGAGCTATTATCCTAGTATTTGGGACAAGTGGAGTATGAGAGTTGTAGAAATGTTTCTATCCTTATCACTTACCAAGGAGAAGGAGAAGTGAGGGTCTAGTGTTGACTTTATCGACAATATTCTTTTCAGTTATTTCTGAACTCGATTTATTTGAAAGATTAGAAAATGGAATAGCTCTAGGAATTGCCATTTTCGCTATCTTACTATTAGCTCTCTCAATCACTGCATTTAAAAAAACAGGTCTTAGAGTAACAATTTATGCCATAATTATTTTTGCTCTTTTTGCTATCCAACAGATATTAGAGTATCTGGGAGAAATCTTTGTCGCTTTGGATACTCCCATAGCAGACGTGATAATTTCTTCAATGACTCTTGCCATATTGATCCTATTCTTCTTGGCAATTGTTAGAACAAAAATTAGCTAAATTTAGAGATATTGAAACTAACTGTTGAATTACTTATCCATATTATGAAAATATCTCGTGGAGTCATCCATTTTATCTTAATACAAATAGTACAACCTGTTAAAACATATACCAAAATATTGTATTAACTCGTCAATGTATCTATTTTAGAGATAATTTGTTTTTGAGGACATGATTATCGTCCCAAATAGGTAGTCCACAGGTCACCATATTCACCTGATTTGGGAGAACCAGTAAAATGGGCTTGAATTTCATCGAGCCTCTCCATAGAACCATCATGAGTCCGTACTTCCAGATAAGATGGATCGGTTCTAATTAATTGTAAGAATGAACAAACTTGCTTGTTTGTGACTCCATGCTTTATATCGTATTCTATTCTTTTACAAACCTTACCTATTCTACCGTATTTCTTGTTTATTCTTTTTTCCCACCTCGAAGCGTCTTCAGAAAGCCCTGTGACGAATTTAACCAAAGTTTGCTCCATATGCTTAATATGCCATTCCTTCATGGGATAACTATTTTGTTCCAATTCATAGTACTATGTCATAACGAGCTATATAATATAGCGCATTGTAAATAATCAAAATGATCTTTTTTCTTGGATAAAAGTTCAACAATCGATCAAGAAACATCCTTAGGAGCTTTCTCTCTCTGTTTTAGACAGATTAGAGCTTTCAATGGCAGACCTTCAAAAACGTCTGGTGCGAACTCGAGAAGTGTTTAGTTCACTTGTGATACTATGGTGCTAAGGATCTCATAAGGAGCATTCTTTTTTGGAGCCCGTTTGATATGTCATTTAACGGTTAGACGAAATATCGAAAATCCTATTGGAAGAGTCTAGAAATCGGCATACTACTGGCCTGGAAAAGGTCAGACTCGTAATGAGAAGAGAGGTTGTTGGAGAGTGCTAGAATCCACTAGATTCTGCCTAGATTCTTGCTAGTCCGAAAAAAAATGTTGTACTGTTAACTCTGATCATTACGCGTTGTACTGATCTATTACTTTAGGAGAAAGTTTTCTATCCTGAATTATTATTATTCAGCAATATAGCTAATACAATAGGTCTTTTACCTCTGATTTTGTTAACTATCCTAACTAGGTTTGCTCTTACACCATATTTCTTACCAATCATAGCGTAAGCAACGGATGATTCTTCTGAACTTGCAAAATGTGCCTTTCCATCTAGCCACTCTTTCTTAATATTTCCACGAATATCACAGGGTGCTATCTTGACATGCGGATTATTCTTTAGGCGTTTTACCTTGCCTGATTTTTTATCAGTCCTAAAATATATCAAACCTTGATAAATTACGAACCATACAGGTGTTCTTACCCCGATACCGTTTTTCTTGTATGTTTCAATATTGATATATTTGGATTCAGTAAATTGCGACAGTTTATCATTAGGCATTTCGGCAGCTGCCCATATGTATATCAGATTATGCTATTAGGTTTTCTCTGAATATTTATCGAGTCTACCCAAGGTGGCAAGGAAATACTGGATCAGTTATTCGCAGTTACTAGATTTAGCGACAAGCACAAATGTGTTTATAACGCATATCTGCCCTTATCCCAATGGTCCAAGGAAACGCAGCTACCAACCGTAATGCCAAATTGAGAGACAGGTATATGACACACCGAACACGAATGGATGACGATGTAATTTCTTTGACAAACTCGCTAATGAGTTACGATTTCAAAACTGTTTATGCAATATTAGGGGCTCAATTGGCACAAATTGAGCGTCCCTACCACGCGTTTCAGACAGCTAAAATGCTTGGATTTGCCTCTGGGCTGGACGTACCGAAGATATCGCTCGACTATGTGTATGAGGGGTATGAATGGATGAAATTATTTTGGCCAAAGATAGTTCCACCTATTTGTCGGTGGTGGAAAAATAATAGAGGCAAAGGGGGAGACGATCTTATGAAGGAAATCTGTGCTATTATCACATATGTCCTTCCACTACCATACAACCTGATTCAAGGAGTTATCTCAATAATGGGAGTTGTACTCGTCAAAAATGGTTTAGACAGACTTTGCGTTCAAAAGGTCGGATATGTCCCGGAACCCTGATATGATATTTTCAATACATTGATATACATTCAATTACTTCAGTCATCTTAAGCTTCACTTCGGATTGCAATAACTCTTTTCATGCTTTATGAAGTTTCGTGCTAGACGAAAAACTGATTCATACGTTTATTGCACATACCTATTGCAATGAAACTCTAAATACCATGATTATTCAGATTTAGCGTTACTTATAGGCAGTAGTTATCGTAATATTCTTATTAGTTAAGTTCTGTCCACGTAGCGAAACATAAGTTAAGTGAGTAGATCAGAAAGTTTTATTCTGCAGTATGCTTGGGTTCGCGCGGCGTTTATTCATGTCCTGATCTATGCCTATCATAATAATGGTGTTTATACTCTAACTCCGTATTGAACAAGGTGTTGCATTTGCTACACACCAGCGGTTCGTTTAATTCACCAACAACGTCCGGACCCAGACTTATCCCTGTTTCTGCTGTTCGGTATCGGCAATATTCATTGTCGCATTCATAAAATTTTATTTGTTTTTGTGGCCGTTCAGAATCCGATGTTAATTCACTGCTAGGTTTCATATAACCTTCGTTGCATGCTGGGCACAACCTTAAATTATCAGTCAACTCTGTTTCTACTGCAGGAAACCTAGTACTAACTTTAATTCTCTTATTTCCTTTTGAAGAACAGTTATACCATTTTCGTCACTCGCGTATTTTAATAATCGTTGACAGGCTTGTATCTCTGAAAATATTATGTGCTCACTATCCCTACAGATAGCGTAATACGAATCAATGAATGAGTACGTTACCTTTCTTTTTGTATTTTTGCATCCACAAGTTTTGGCTACCACGTCATAATCTTCTTTTCCCTCAGCAATATTCACTTTATATAATCGCAACCTTGGCTTAGCCACAATTGTGAAATAATTTCACGTATGTATTCATTACCTAGCTTGTAGGACTTGTAGTCTGAAATAGGATTCAAGTGCATTTCATCATTACCACATGAGGGGCAATAGACTATAGTTTTACTTCCAGTCAAACATGAGGCGCACCAAAAACAAGAGTTACATATTAAGAAATTTCTCGTATCGATAAATGCATTTTCATTCTCATGAAACAGAGGTTCTATCTTATATGTTCCTACAATGACGGACCATCTTCTGAAATTATTCTACAAAAGTAATTTAACATGATCTTATTTAAGATACTAGGCTTTAAGTCTGCCTACTATTGGACATACATGTAAATCACCTGTATTCTGTTACAGATATTGGCTAAACTCTTGGGTCGTCAGTATCACCTTATATCGGGAATATGGCTTATCATAAGTGCTAATGTGGGTAATAATAGTTCTAAGCCCCTACTGGATTGGGCACTAAATACCATATAAGCCCCGAAGTGACAAAAAAAAGACTTTGAGAGCACATTAATTTAATTAGGCCATCTTTGAACGCAAGCTTTATGTGCCAGCTATTCCATTCGCAACCAGAACTGAGTAACACCCGAGGCCGCAGTCCTCACAGATTGGCTTTAAGGCCTTAGTATCCGCGCTTCCAATACAGCAAGGTTGTTTTATTCTACCCATATGGTCCAAAGAGAGTATGGCCCACGATGGACATTGAACAGGCGTTGTTCCAATACCACCCCAATTGCCTTTCATTAATAATAGCTGTTTTTCGCTGTTAATAACAAACTCAGGATATTTCCTTCTGAGATGAATTAAGCTATCTACGACAGCACTGCGTTTATCACCATACTCTAGCCAAAGAGGATCGCCCTTCACAAATGGGGTGTGAAATTGGTAACCTATTTTGTTAACCTTTCCGTGCCATTCTTCAGCTAGGTCAATAGCCGTCATGTAATTTTGTGTGTTAATAGTCATTGTTAACCAAATATCCTTCCACGCAGGTTTCCCATTTCTTTTTGCCCCTTTGATGTAATGCAGAATATTCTCTCTGGTTTTGGCGTATGAGTCTTTTCCTCTTATAGTATCGTGCGCCTTTTCTGTACCATCCAACGATATCCAGTAAAAGTAAAGATTCTTGTACCTATTGAGCGGAAAATAGCCGTTAGTGACTACGCAAACCCTCCTCGGCATCTCTTCGCAAAATACTTTGATTATCTCCGGTCTCATTGTAGGCTCTCCGCCTACGAGCGTAACGAACATGATGTGCTCCTTTTTGAAAGTTTTTCTAATTGTTTGTCTCCATTCCTCAGCAGTTAGGCTTTGACTGTCCTCTTTTCTGTTTAACCACCAGTAACAATGAGAACAGTGAAGATTACATACATTGATTATATCGGCAGAGCCGTATATTGCAGGCTTTGAGTGAAAAAGTTTGATGCCCATGATCTTCGTGAATAAATCAAAATATAATGGTATCTCACGTGCGATATCAGTTATTCCACGTCCATAAACTAGGTCGACCACAGTTATCTATTGGAATACTTGTTAAAATGGCTTTCAAGAATTGAAGAAGCACGGAGATGATGTTTCAGATTATTGTAGGACTATCGAGCACAGGAATTATTTACTTGTGACATTTTTATAATATTGGATTTACCTCGTTAGCCTTTATTACGCATAACATTAAGAAAATAATATTGAAATGTCTTTCTCTTAAGCAACCATACGCGCAGCTGCCGGTTTCCGGTAAATAGACTTTAGAAATTAAGAACATGGAATATAAAATATAGAGGTTAATAACTGAAGATTAGTGGAAAGAAACGCCACAAATTACCACATATAACAACCAGTTATATACCGAGCCAGAAAAGGAGCAAGAACTCTCCATTAAATAATACTATAATGCATGTCTTCTGCCGAGCGTTCAGACAGCAAGGTAATAAGACAATCACAAGGGTGAATGTAACTGATTTAAAGTTGATTTAGTGTTGGTAACGACTTACCTGATTGTCTTCGAAAACAGTTCAGAGGCTGTCAGCCAGCAGTCAGCAATGATATCTCCTGCTAACAAACTCGTTTCCTTAATACTCAAGTACAATCAGATAGACATGAGAGGAAGTATCTTTATCGATTTCTAAGGATTGTAAGTTCAGATTCCTTGTACCTCGATTTTCTTTATTCTGTATATTCAGCTTTTACGCTAAGAATTGGTACTAACTTTCTAGGTGTATTATGGGCAAAATAGCACAACTTCCGATCAGCTAATGCCTGCAGTATCTGGCGGTCTTCTAGGAGCTGTTTGCTGTCCAATGTCACCAGAAGTTGCCATCTTTCTAGCAACTTGTTGCTCGATTGTCCTGATCAGTGTTTCTGTATCTTTAGCCTTATTTTCGATATTCTGCATGTCAACCTTCAAGTCTGTTATTTGCATTAAAGCGTAAAGTAAACTTTAAGCAGCAAGGGCGTCTATAACATAGCCAGAAGTCTCGCCTAACAGACATATACCTTGCATGTCAAACAACTTTGCAATTCCTAAAATAAGGCCATTCGTTCCGGTAACGGTTCCGTCAACAAGCTTCACAACATCTTTGATGGTTAGTGACTCTAATGTTTCCCTACAGGTTACAGCAAAATATACGTTAGGCTCTTTTGAAAAGGACCCTGTTATATTTGCCCCTAAAGTAACAATCTCGTGAGATCCGAATTTTTTAACAATCTTCAATATTTCTTCAGCCAATAAATATTCTGATTCAGGGCTAACTGGTTGGGAATTTCCAGTCACAAAAACAAAGTCTTTTTTGTGATTATCGCTATGTGAGTAATATATTGAATTTCTATTCAGATCTACAATCCCTTCTGGGCTGATTACTACGCTGGGAGGTAATGAAGTGCAAAATATGTCCGCAAACTGTATTGCCTTTAATTCATGTATCAAATGATCAACCGCAATTTTTACCTACAAGTCCGGTTCCGGGAAATCCACATATAACAGAAGGTGAGTGTAACTTTGGAATCTTAGTCAGAAAATAAGAGGTTATTCCGGACTTGAAATATGACAACGTGTTGCAAACGTATTGGCGACTTTAAATCTTTTGTACAATTTTTTGGACATAGAAATGGCGACGGTTGAAAGTTCGACTAGAAAATACTCGGTCGAGCTGTTGAGGAACCTATTAAGGGTTCAGCGATTTTGTTCACTTTTTAACCAATGTAAAACCAGAACGTAATATTTTATTTTCTACTCCGCAGAACGATAGTTTCCATGGATGTGGATAGTTTGCGTATTTTGATAATCGTTTATTTCTTTAAAGTTCTACATAGCATGCAAGTGCACTCTTTGGACTTTCTGGTTTTAGTCTCTTTGTTGAGATTATAGAATATGACCACTATTCTTTAGCTCTCCACCAATGTTTTAAAGGCTCCTCTCATGCCATTGCAAAAAACAGAACTTTTGTCTGCGGAGTATCAAGAACAAAGATTTTTTCCTACTTCTGGGAAGATGGATGATAATGCATCAATATCACCTCCGAAAAAACGGAAATACATTTGGTGGTTACATTTCTATGGAAGAGCGTAGAGCTAATCTTCGGGCGAAATCAGTAATACTCTTATATTTTGTGGTAGCACGGTTAGTAGGCGCAAATCGAATCAGATGGATACTGAAGAAGAAGTTCTTTTTAGAAAAAGATATTCAATACATTTACGCGATAAGAAACAGCAAATCTACGATAGTCACATGGGACATAATGCACTAGAAGAGGAGAGAAAGCAAGTTAACCAACAGGCAATGAAGACGCCTGGGCGCAGAGGTGAAATAATCAAGAATGAGGAAATCGACAAAGAATATTCTAGGCGCTATAGCGAGCACCTGAAAAGGAACGTACTTTATTAGGGATCACAGATCGTAGTTTTCGAAAAAATAGTTTAATGCCATACTAACGATAAATCTTTCGGCATCACAGCTAAAAATCGCTGCTATCAGTTGGTTCCTCTTTGACCTGTGTCGTACAACCCCTTATGATGAAGTAGTCGATATTGACCGCGGGAACAGGTAACCAATCTAATATGAATGAATCTCGTTCTTGTGCAACTTCAATTTGGGTAATGTCGAAAACGTTATACCACATTTGTCACACTTCCATTTCGCCACCCTGTACTGCTCGAACGTGTCGTAAGAGTTTCCTTCAGCATCAATGTACGAGTTCGATTTAGGATTCCAAGCTATGCTACGCAAATTGATTTGATTTCTTAGTCTAGTGCGTTTTTCCATGTTCCCCACAGACTGCTAAAATATAAAGATGACAATATACTAAAGTACTATCCTCATATTTGTTAGACAAACTGATTACTCCATTATTTAATATCTATTATTCTATTTAGCCAATTTTAGACAATATTACTACTATTGTTTAGTGGGTACTCTGACTAGCTCCCAATTAATCTAATTTCCGTCTACAGCCTGTATCAATGGGGACCAAGTCAGTATTTCTTCTGTATTGGCTCTACATATCTATAACCCTGGCTAGGCGTGCAGGTTTTGAACAATTGCAAAAGAAAACTTCAGGCACTGTATTGTAGATCGGTATAGTTATTCCTTATCACAGAGCGGGCCTGTTTCCATCCAAAACTTATATCTTTAGTTCAGCGTAAAATTGACGCGTCTATGCATGTTAAGAATTGGACGCAAAATATCTGAGAGAGCTCAGGATACTTGCAATGCAATTTCCATAAATAATTACATTGCAATCACTTGCATCCATTACTGTTTCGGAAAACAATTCAGATAGGGACTTACAATAATCTCGTTTTTTTTATCATACGTTTAATTATTTTTTATTTTGTTGTTTCCTATGCCCTTATGGGAGGTTTTAATGATTCTGAATTTAACGGAATTATTATATACTTTGACGTGGAAGAGGGTATCAGTAACGTCTTAGAAAATGGAAGAAGCAGGCATTTCCTTCAATAATCGTTCAGAGAATTATTGTATAAGTATTGTTGATATTGTTGACTCCACTTCAATTGTATCAGGTATTCAGTCTTCAGATAAAATTAGAATATTTTATTCTATTTTCATCAATGTGCTGGCAAGCACGCTAAAAAAATACAATGGGAGAATCATAAAGACAGTAGGTGATGGCATTATCTCATATTTCCCTACTACAAAAGAAATGACTAACATAGGAGCATTTGAAAATGTTATAGAATGCTTACTATCTCAAGTAGAAAATCAAGATGAGATTAACTCTCGGCTTTATAGGCAGAAGTTACCAGGAATTAGGTACAGGATTAGTGCAGATTACGGAAGAGTGGAAATTGCCAAGTCAGCTGCTTCGAACATAGAAGACTTTTTTGGCTCTACCGTCAATTATTGTTCTAAAATAAATTCACAAGCGTCGCCAAACGGAGTAATCATCGGAAATGACTTATATCGTATAATTAAGTCGTTTTCCAAATTGAAAGAGAGTTACCACATTGAAGAACATTCTAGCTACAACTTAGGAGTTGGAAAATACACCTATCCCATATATTCTCTCTCTAGGAGACCTATGAACCTTAAGACTGCAATTCCATCTGAATATGTAAATCCAGAGAGCACAGTACAGAAAATTCAAGCACCCGACACTTTATCACCTAAGGCCAACATACTACTAATAGATGATGAACGAGATGACCTATATGTGTTGGAAAAATTTCTAACCATGGAAGGGTTTGGGGTAAAAGCATTTTCAAGCTCTGACGAAGCACTAGATCACTTTGCACAAACAAATCCAGCCTCTTATGATCTCGTAGTAAGTGACATTAGAATGCCAGAGATCAATGGTTTCGAACTTTACCTGAAATTAAAGGCTATCAAGAGCGATGTAAAAATGATATTTGCAACATGCCTTGAAATAGCCGATGAAATCTTTTCCCTTGCTCCGGGAGTGAAGCAGGTTGAAGTTATAAAAAAACCAATTGAGCAGCAAGCATTTATTGAAATAGTAAAAAGGAACATACGCGCGGGATAGGAATCCCTGGTCGTTGGCCCGGTGAAAAATGGCAACGTTTCGGTTCATTCATTCTTAACTACCTTTATTCGAGCCCAACAGTCCCGAATATTTGATTTTTGGAATATAGTCGATGGAATGTACTCTGTAGAGATCTGACGTGTTTACCTTTTTTTCTCCTCCTTGCTCAAGGTATCCTCATATAGGAAATCTAATCGACTAGTATAAACAATAAGCCCAGTGTATCATAACCCTCGTAACGTAATGGTGTATTTCTTCTTCTCCAGTCCAAATTACAAAGATATAGTTATACGTGACAGACAATATCATTGGGTATTCCATACTCAGATTGACTTTCTTCCCTGTCATTTGAGTTAAAAATACTTCAGATTGCCTTCAAAATTAATGGCAGATAATCATTGTCAGGTGGAACAATTGCTATGCTATCATTAACCAACATGGCGGTGAGCGCATTTCCGCCAAAGGAAGTTGTATTTGCTCCCGAGACTTGAACTTTGTCACCTTTTTTAAAATTCACAATATCATTTTCCACATTCAGATTTACATAAACCCCGTCGATAGGTTTTGCAGGATCGGCTATGGTCATACGAATAAATGATTTGGCAATATTTTTTGTTCCTGCAAAAGAGTGCTCACTGAGAACAGGATCATTAAACTGAACTGTATGCAATTGACCAAATACTCCTTGTATGGATAGAAATACTACCCCAACAATGCATATCGCAACTAAGTATGAAAATGATAAATTACTTGAATTTTGACATACTGGGAGGTCAAATGAGATATAAAACTTCTATCGAACAGTAGCCTCATTTTATTTCAGAGATATTTAGCTCTCCATAAAATTGAATGCTATAAAGAATTTTCCATGAAAAATATCGCACAATGATGAATCATGTTTAACAACGAGCTCACCCCGCAAATTCTAGAGGCACGAAGGATTCCGATGATTATTTTCTATGAAACAGAATTAAATGAAGATCAGATCTAAAATGAATTACTAATATAGTTTGCTTATTAATTGGTAACAGCAAGTAGTTATCTTAAATGTATTTTATACACACTTAATTTTTCAGCAGAGAAGAAATAATGTTTGGCGTCGATCGGACAGTATACAAGCAGCGTGGTTGGACAAATTGAGAATATAAATATGTCTTCCCTTGTCCCCTCTGCGATTTCCCTACGTGTTACTCAGAGCGCAATAGAGGGTCTCATACAATCAATAAAGGATATTGGACTTTTGCAGCCCCTCGTGGTAAGGACCAAAAACGACCGATTTGAAATAGTGGCTGGAAACAGGAGATATCATGCGTGTAAGAGCCTAGGATATAGAAGGGTTTCTTGCCATATTCTGGAGCTAAGCGATAAGGAAGCTTATGAAGTCTCTGTAATAGAGAACTTGCAGAGACATACATTATCACCCTTAGAAGAAGGCTTGGCCTTTAGAAGATACACTTATGAAATGGGTTGGGGTGGAATCACCGAGCTTTCAAGAAAGATATCTAAAAGTCCATCATATATTAGCAAACGCATGAGGATTCTGGATCTCCCTGCTGAGATCTTAGAATTGCTATCCCAAAATGAAATCAAGGTTACCATAGCAGAGGAGCTACTCTCAGTTAAGAATAAGGACAGGCAATCTCATCTAGCAAGTTTAATAAATAATAAAAAGATATCATTGAGGGAATCACGCAAGATTATACATGAAGAATCATGTTCGGACGGAAATTATAATAATCTCTTTCTTGATACTGAACTTGATACTCATGCAGGTTCTAGGATTGAAGAACAGGAAAAATATATTCTAGGTCTATTTGATAAATCAATAATTGCACTAAGAATCGCATATTCAAAACTTGGATCTATAATGACTGAATCAGAATATGTTAGGGATAATTGGATCTACCATGACGTCCTGATGCACCATAGGAGTCTGATAAATTCGCAAATCGACTTACTTATTCGACAAAGAAGGAAAACCAAACGTGTTCTAAAGTGGGGCGGTTGAATCTCATTGCTAGAATTCTCTGATAACCAAGCTTTCCTAAATTACTATAATTTTTCGGCGCCGAAAAAGTTAGAATTTGCTATCAGCCAATATACAAAAGTTGCAGGAGGGCTGGATCTATATCAGATTTAGCAGCAATCGACTACTTTGCAAGGGGACAGCGACAATCGCCAACCAACTTAATAGAGTTATTTTTTCAAATTGTTTTCTAATAAAAATATTCTTAACAGTAGTTGTAACAATGAGCTTGATGTTTCTCGTTATATTAGGAATCTCGATCCTACACAAAAATTCTACCTTTTTTGGTTCATTTTTGAGCGTACTTCAAGTTGTATATGCAAAGGAGTCATTTGGGATAGATACCGATAAAGTTGACGGCGGAATTCAAAACGAAAACAGAGCTACGGACTTGCTTGATGAAATGGACGAGAAATCCAAGCCCAATCAAAATCACAACGAAGGACAAACAAATGGTGCCGATTTTAACAATTTAGGACTCACATTTAAGAAATTGCGTGACAATACTGATGATTTCAAAAAAGAAAATTTTGCAAAACGTGACCATGATAGAAATAATAATAAAGACTCACAGGCTGCATTACCAACGAAAGAAAACAAAATACATGAGCCAGTGCAATTCTGTGGTAGCAGTAGTGGTCGAAGCGATATGATACTTCGCTCCTATTACGCTGATGAATATTGTAAATCTGTTAGTTATTCAAAGGACATCAAATGTACACGAATAAGTAGTCAACTTAGCAATAATCCATTGCGAGCAGATGCCGGGCCAGATCAAATCGTGCCATCTGGTCAAATAGTAATACTAAATGACAAAGAAAAATTACATACGTATAGTGTGGGTCGTGACGATCGCTATGATGACTTTGGCTTTTCCTGGGCACAGCTATTTCCAAGGCAGCCTGTTATTAAATTAAGCGACAAACATGTTGTTTCTCCAACATTTGTAGCTCCAATAATGTCCCACGACACGGTATTTGTGTTTCAATTAACTACAAAGAAGAATCAGTTTGAAGATAAAGATACAGTAAGAGTTATGGTGACCAAATCTTATGAGACCAGTTTGCACACAGCCTATAGTCCTAATAAACCACAGACAACATCATCTAACCCACAACACGAAACTCGAGTTGAGCATATTAACGAGGAGAAGCCTAGTACTGGAATAGTTATAGACCAAGAAAAAACATCAGACGTTGTTAAAATAAATAATGTTTCATATGGGAGGATTATTAGCAAGGATAATTTAGATGAAGTTGAGAATGAGCATTACAATTCTAAGAATGATTATAGTATAAGCATGTCATGCTCTGCTGACCGCATTATCATCGTTAAAAGTACTCAAGGATTTATCACCTGCAATATTCATAATGATAATTCTTTCCCAATTGAATTACAACTGAAGTGCTCTGGTCTGGAAGCAACTGAAGTTCAATGCTTCATTAATCGTTACTTCAAGTCAGGTTCAATAGTAGTTGAGGGAAAGAGTACTAAGACTTTTCCGGTAGTGGCAATTACTCCTTTTGTTCATAGTGGCGAAATGAAATTATATCCCTTTACAATAAGTGCCAACTAAAATTGCGTTTACATTTACTTGGGAAGTACTGATCTTGAACAATTGTGCTAAGCTAGTCTTATTTTTCAACCAATATGCTAGCATTTTGACCTATCTTTACAGTCAATATTTTTGACATCTGTACGTTCACAATATTACTGCCTGCCGAGACGTTCTCTCCCACTTCTAAGGCATGTATACTAGGTTTCAATTCAATTCCTGCGGGTACAACTGCCGGTATAGTAATGTTTCCTTGAACATAGGTAAGATTTCCAGGGTCTAAAATTACGCTTTTGGGAATTGCAAGATATTCTGCCCCGGTGCCATCGGCCGTCAAATTTACAGTATTGGATTGATTCTTATCAGTTAACAGACCCCAGTAAAAGTATTTGGTCTCTCCTGGTTTTAATTCAACAATTATGGGGCCAGCTATTTGTTGAAGGCCATAGCTAGAATCTAATGATAAAATGCTTGCGAAAATGAGTTGGGCTGACAAGGAGAAAATTAGAAATGCAAATTTCAAGTTGATTTTGATGTTGACCAAAGATCAGTTACCAACTTTGTCTATTTTTTTCATTAAACACGGCAGTTCCCGAATCTATCTGTTTGCCAATCCGCATAACAATGGATCCATGGTCTGATATCGCGATCATACTGTTTCACCTCAAGTGTCGGTGCAACCCAATGCAGCCACAGCTTAATAGACTTAGACTCACATTTCATCGATATTACTTGGTAATATATGAATTTATTCAGTCAGCTAAGGTAGAAAATCAATATTTACCCTGATATAGAAAAACCTTAAATACTTTTATTAGTATCTGAGTTTTATGAAATATATGAACCCGTTACTAGTAACGATGACTGCGCTGGCGGCAATTACTCTGCTATCGGCGATACCTCTTGTGCATGCCATTGATATCCAAAGTTCTATCCAATTGGGTACATCTGCACCTACCTGCGGCTTGTCAATAGTATCTGGGTCTCCTCTTAATTATGGAAGTCTGACTGCCGCAAATTCGATTAGTACAGAAAAAATTCTCAGAGTTCAAAATACGGGAACTGCACCAGGGAGTATAACCGCTTTAGGTACAAATTGGATAAACCCAGCTGTTCCCGCTCCCAACGTCGTAATGGATGTGAAGACAACTCACATGGGAACAGTTGCAAATCAACCATATGCGTCTAAGAAATTTCTGGGCCCTACACCTTTCGACATATTTACAGATCCTGCCGGAATACGAACACTTGCGGGAGGCGCTTCCATGGATACATATTGGCAAGTGCAGTTCGTTTTGAATGCTGGTATCACATTTTCAGGCGCAGCTAGTCAAACGGTTACTCTGGCAAGTACATGCTAGGCCGACAACTAGCTGTCCTCCCCTTATTTTTTGTTTTTTTCTTAGAGGACTGGCACGCAGGTTCTGGCTCCTAACCAGGCAACTGTTGTTTTTTATACTTGCCTTTGCCCTTTCCATTTACAGAAAACGATTTTTGGTAGCAATTGGTTGTGGAGTACACGAGTATCAATCATGAAAGCGCTACTACAAAAGATTCTGTTCATGATTAAATAATATTGGCTGTCATCGCCCCCGATAGAGTATTTCAGTTGCGATGGACTTCTACAGTACTAAAATGCACAGCCTGCAGTAGGATATGATAAAAGACATACGCACAGTATTATAATTAGCAGTTACTTTGTTCCTAAGACTAGAATAGATGCAATCAATCCCATCCATTATATTCTATTGATTCACCAAATGGGCAGATAATATAGTTTGATTTCTAAGAAATATGCCATAACAGTGTGTATGCTACTTCTTACAGTAGGAATGATCGTTTCCCCCAATATCTTACTAAGTCTACCCGTTAAAGCTGCCCCATCTCAAATTCAATTTACACATGGAATAGCAAGTGGAGATGTAACTCCAACTAGTGCCGTACTTTGGACAAGAACTGGCCAAGATGCTCAGGTGGAGGTATTGGTTTCCAAACATCCAACCTTAAAAAAACCGGACTTCAAGGGCACCATACATTCTACTTCAGCTACTGACTTTACTGCAAAGCTTTTAGCAGAAGGCTTGAAACCAAATACTTTGTATTATTATAGATTTATTGCAGGCGATTCTAAGAGTGAAATTGGCATATTTAGGACGTCTCCGAAGGAGTCTAAGGCATCAAATGTTCGCTTTACCTGGTCTGGTGATACTGATGTCAGCAAAATCAACGGAGTTCCTGTTTTTGGCGACTGGTCGCCACTTACCGCGGCTAAATTAGAAAGCCCAGACTTTTTTATTTATCTTGGTGATGTCATTTATTCAGATGTAAGGGCGGCTGGACAACTGCCAGATGCTCAAACCCTAGACGAATTTAGACAAATTTATAAGGATTCTAGGGATGTGGTAACCTTACACGACCTTTTGAAGAAAACGTCAATCTATCCGCTTTGGGATGACCACGAGGTGCGTAGTGATTGGGCAGGACAAACAGTCGACCCGACATATTTCGCTATTGGCAAGCAGGCTTTTGATGAATATACACCTATAGGAAAATTAAATCCTACGTCAGACCCTGATTGCGCGGGTCCCACACAGTTCAGAGTTAAACACTGGGGTAAGGAGGCAGATTTGATAATGTTAGATACTCGTACGTGTCGCAGCGAAAACGTAGAAACTCAGTGTCACGGTGACCTTGTACCCACTCTTCCAAGTTTCATTCGAACAACTCTACCTGGAATACCTGCCCAGCCCCCCGCCGGATGTATAGCAGCCATCAATGATCCAAGTCGCACTATGCTTGGGAGTGAACAGAAAGATTTGTTCAAGGATGCCCTTTCGGACTCAAAAGCCAAATACAAGTTCATTATTAGCTCTGTGGCCATTCAACAGTTATTTGCAAATCCTTATGACGCTTGGGAAGGATATGGAGCAGAGCGCTCAGAAATCCTCAACTTCATCAGAGACAATGGAATTAAGAATGTAATCTTCCTTACTACTGATCTACACTTGAATCTTATGAATGAAGTTTTTGTAGACCGCTTTAGCGATCCTTCACCGATTGCTTCCGAAGTAATTACAGGCCCCATCGGAGCAGAGACAGATAAAGATAGAATATTGAGAACATTTGGACCAGCGCTGGGTCCGGTATTGTTGCAGGCCAGAGAAAACTTACTGACTCTTGTGGGTGCTGATTGTCGTAATCTAGATGTCTATTCCTATGGGAAAGTAACAGTAAGTAAAGTGGGTGGAATTGCAAAAATAGTACTCAAGGATGGTGACAGGAATGTTATTCATGATGATGTGGATCCCAGCATAAAGTGCAGTAAATCTTTTGGCCTTTCTGACTTTCCAAAATCAAGTAGTCAAGTAAAGAATTCTAAGAGTACAAATGATATAGTAGATGCTAAGAAGTTGTGGAACAAGATTCAAGGGGATAACCAAATATCCGAAAGTGTCCAGGCCATCCCTCAAACTGAAGTGCAGAGATCGACCTTCAACCCATTCGGCTAATCAAAAGATAAGCGGCTTTGGATTAATAAAGGCAATAGCCTACTGCATGTCAAAGCGCATGAGATAAGAAGATATTTCGTACTGGTGTAATATTGAACCTAGGCTAACTAAAAATATGCCCTCATCGTTAAGAAGTTACTTTGGAAGGGACTTGACAGTAGCCACAGTTGGTGTTCTTGTGGCTGCGTTAGCCATTTCCACACTTTATTACAACATCTCTTTAGGAGGTCTGTTCTATTACTATACTACAAGTATCTCCACTAATTGGGGATTATTACTTTTCATAGCGTTGTTCTGCGTCTCATTTTCTGCAGGACATTATTTACTGACAAAGTTTGTCCGAAAGTTACTCCGAGGGGTAACTAAATCACGTTTCCTTTTTTCTACCTATAGAATCGTAGAAATCGCTCAATATGTAATGGCTGCTTTAATAGTAATAATAATACTTCAGATGATATTCTTTTCAAAGTATTACGTTGGATTATTTGTTGCAGTTCCTACTATTAGTTTCAGTTTAGCGGCTATAATCATGGGATATCTTAGTTTTAAATTTATTTCATGGTACAAATCAAATAGAAATTTCGTAGTTCTATTGTGTGGAACTAGTTTTATTCTCCTAACAATAGGTCTTTTTGCGGTAGTTGTAATAGTTGGGGGTAATGTTCTAGTCGAAAGGGATCCAATTGGCATAGTCACGTCTTTGGCCAATGACCAGTCGTCTCCTGAAAAGTCGCTGACTGAATCGATAGAAGAATCAAAGTTATGGAATATTGTCTCTCTTCCCTATAGGCCCGCATTCATAATATACTGGATAGCAAATGTTTTTCTACTGAGAACTTACTCATCAAAAATTGGACGAACAAAATTCTGGTTCTTAGTCTGCTTACCCTTGGTTGGTTTCGTTCTAGTCAGCTATGTCGTGATAATTGCCTCTTTAAATGCAGCAGAATCTCCTTTTAATATGATTTTTTATTCGGTAATTAGAATAGTTGCGTCAATTGTAACTCTGGTGTCTGGAATTTTGTTTGCAATTATGTTTCTAGGAGTTGGTAGAATTATGAAAGAATCAGGTCAAACACATGTTCAAAATTACTTGAAATGCTGTGCATATGGAACTATAATATTTGTTATTTCTTTAACCATTCATGTGGGAAGTTTGGCATATCCTCCAACAGTTCTCATACCCTGGGCATTTGCAGGTATGGCTTCATTTTTGGTAAGCTTTGGTTTCTACTCTCTGGCAATATCAGCATCTCATGATATCAAGCTTCGAAAGTCAATCAAGAGTTTTGTAACTTCAGAATCAAAGCTGTTTGAAAATATTGCAGCAGCTGAAATGCAAGTACGATTAGAACAACAAGTCGGCAATATAATCAAAGCTCAGGAAGAAGAGTTTGGAAAAGATACTGATATTAAACCTTCTCTTACGAATGAAGATTTGAAGTGCTATCTAAGGGATGTGATTGCAGAGCTTAAGGATTTGAAAAAGTAAAAAACTGACAGGAGGGATGATGTGCTGAAGACCATCTATAATACCAAACGATTTGTTTCAATTGAAATGTTGACTCAGCTTAGGGGAATGATCTGTCTTTATTAAACAAGTATCAGTATCTATCATAAGCCATTATCTTGGTAGTCGGCGTTACCAATTTAATATTTTTTCTCTCCTACTCATTACAGAATACTCAAAAATTAGCACCAGTGATTGAATCTATTCTATTGGCAGGTAAACTTATGGTAATTAAAGATGGGTGTAGTGTCTGTCAATAATTCTATATTAGTTTGGTTCTAGGTAAAATACTGAATAAGTATGCAGTCATTATTCTTGGTAAATTATCCATAATTTATTAGAGTGACAACCGATCTATTAATTTAGCCGATAGTTGTCTATCCTGAATTATTATTCAGTAATATTGCTAATACAACGGGTCTTTTACCTCTGATTTTATTAACTATCCTAACAAGTTTTGCCCTTACACCATATTTCTTCCCAATCATACCATATGCAATGGATGATTCTTCTGAATTTGCAAAATGTGCTTTTCCATCTAGCCACTCTTTCTTAATATTTCCACGAATATCACAAGGTGCTATCTTAACATGCGGATTATTCTTAAGGCGTTTTACCTTGCCTGATTTTTTATCAGTCCTAAAATATATCAAACCTTGATGAATTATGAACCACACAGGTGTTCTTACTCCTGTACCATTTTTCTTGTATGTTTCAATACTGATATATTTGGATTCACTAAATTGTGACAGCTTATCATCAGGCATTTCGGTAGCTGTCCATATGTATATCAGATTATCCTATTAGGTTTTCTCTGCATATTTATCAAGTCTACCTAGGCTGGCAAGGAGACACCGTATTAGTTTCTCGCTGAAGTACTATTGAAGGAAAAATATAGTGAACTTGCAGCAAGTGATAGAATATTGGTGGGAGTGTTAAATATCCAAGATGTCTTTCTTGTAACAAATAGCTGATAAGTGCTTGTTAAAAAATTCGGGACTCTTTATCAATATTCCTCAGGACTATAGAGCACATGAATTATTTACTTGTGACATTTTTTATAATATTGGATTTACTTCGTTAGCATTTATTACACATAACATTAAAGAATTAATATTGAAATGTCTTTCTCTTAAGCAACCTTACGCGCAACTGCTGGTTTCCGGTAAAAAGACTTTAGAAATAAGAACATGGAATACAAAACATAGAGGTTAATAACTGAATATTAGTGGAAAGAGATGTCACGAATTACCACATATAACAAGCAGTTATATACAGAGCCAGAAAAGGGCAAGAACTCTCCATTAAAAAATACTACAACGCATGTCTTCTGCCGAGCGTTGTGACAGTCGATCAATTTAAGGCTGATTTAACGTTGGTAACGACTTACCTAACTGATTTCGAAAATATTACAGAGGCTGCAGCCAGCAGCCAGCAATGTTAGCAGGTGATAACAAAATTCTTTTCCTTAATACCCAAGTACGATCAGATAGACTATGGGAGGAAGTAGCTTTATCGATTTCTAAGGAATGTATGTTCAGCTTCACTATGAGCGATTTTCTTTATTCCGTATAAGCAAGCTTTTACGCTAAGACGTGGTCCTAATTTTCTAGTTGTATTCAGGACAAATAGTAATACAACTTCCGATCAGCTAATACCTGCAGTATCTGGCGGTCTTCTAGGAGCCGCTTGTTGTCCAATATCACCAGAAGTTGCCATCTTGCTAGCAACTTGGTGCTCGATTGTCCTGATCAGTGTTTCTGTATCTTTAGCCTTATTTTCGATATTCTGCATCTCAACCTTCAAGTCTGTAATTTGCATTAAAGCGTAAAGTACAGTTTTTGGCAGCAAGAGCGTCTATAACATAGCCAGAAGTCTGACCTAACAGACATATACCTTGCATGTCAAACAACTTTGCAATTCCTAAAATAAGGCCATTCATTCCAGTAACGGTTCCGTTCAACAAGCTTCACAACATCTTTGATGGTTAGTGACTCTAATACTTCGTTATGGGTTGCAGTGCAGTATACTTTGGGCTCTCTTGAAAAGGACCCTGTTATATTTGCTCCTAAAGTAACAATCTCGTGAGATCCGAATTTTTTAACAATCTTCAATATTTCTTCAGCCAATATGTATTCCGATTCAAGGCTAACTGGTTGAGAATTTCCAGTCACAAAAACAAAGTCTTTTTTGTGATTATCGTTTTGTGAGTAATATATTATATTTCTATTCAGATCTACAATCCCTTCTGGGCTGATTACTACGCTTGGAAGTAATGAAGTGCAAAATATTTCAACTGGCGGTAACGTCTTATTTGTTTGAAGCCAGCAGCTGAAGTATTTATGATAATTTCCATTATATATTGTGTTAAGCAGCCAAGTGCTAAGCACTAATCTAGCCTCTAGTGTTTATCCTCTTTGAAAGGGGGTGAACTGTCAGGTTTTACTTCGCTTTGTTGGCATTGTAAGAGAAAATGGTTTTCAATCTAGTGTATAAGATCCTATTACTTAAAGCTCAACAAAATATAAAATAAGAATGGATCGTTAACCGCGAGGTTTTATTTATTTGGACAACATGAAAAAATATTGAACGTTGAGGAGGTTTTACAACTTTCATAGGTATTTTGGTCACAATTATTGTAATCAGTTTGAGGATATGAGCCTTCTCAGTAGTGCGAGGAATCTAGGCTCAAGAGTAAAAGCCATACCAAGTGAAAGAGAAATAGACGAAAGCAGAACAAAGCATTACAAAAGGAGTACTCTAGCCCCTTTCTGATTTATCATATGCTATAGCTGGCATTTTCTTGCAATCTTATAACTTCGTTAGTAGGTGGTTTCTTGGGTAACCTAGAAAGCTTTCTTTTTCATCTTAAATCATTATTGAAATTACTGTTACCTGCCAGTGACGTGCAGAATGTCATCCATCTTGTCGTACAAATTTAGAAATTTTAAGCCCTTCGCAGTTATGCTAAACTTTCTGTTCCTTGTGTCGTAATCTAACAAAGCATTATTCTTCAATAACTTCAGATTATCTTTCACTTGACGGTACGATAGAAATGAGATATACATTAGCCGTGTAATACCTGCTTCACCTTTTTCTTCATCGATAGCCCGTAGAACGGACGCAATTATGTCCGTCCTGCTTCGATACTTTGATTTGCGTTCACTCACAACGGATAGAGAGCTTTATTTGTAATATGAGTCAAATCGAAGTCATAAACAACCTATCACACTCAACACAGGTTAGTGTTCGTTGCCGAAAGTTGTTGACTATATATTCTATCTATTTGTTTATTTTAAAATCATCTACTGTGGTCCCGTTATTAGCAATGAAATTACCGCTTAGCGATCTACCATCAGTAATTTCAATATTCAAAAATCCAAAACCTGTAAATTGTTTAGCCATGTAGGGTGCCTTCCCCTCAAACTTATTTAATTCTCCACCACCTGTACCAACGGTGGCAAATACCGTTCCATTAGAATTAGTAGTGGTTTTGTTGTAACTGTCGTTTTTGTGAACTATAATTGGATTGCTCGATTCAACTTTATTATAGGTAATGGGATAGCTTCTTTCATAGTTGTGGTCGTGAGCTTGCAATACGAGATCCACGCCGTACATGTCAAACATCGGATGATAAACTTCCCTTAGCATTACCCTTGGACTACAACCTCCACAGCTAGTTGGAGATGTATAAGCGGGTTGGTGGTATGCAACTATGATCCATTGTACTTTTGAATCTGTAGATGCATTTTCTAAATCCGCTTTGACAAATCTATACTGTTCAGAGTTTATTTCGTATGGTGACTCGGTAGACATGACTAGAAAATGTACTCCTGCACGATTAAAGGAGTAAAATTCTTTTGTCATATTGAAGTGTTGCATATAAGCATTCATTCTACGATCATTGTCATGATCTCCTCTTACTATGGTTGTAATATTATCAATTGGAGAGATAATATTAAACCAGCAATCTGGATCTCTTTGATAAGATAAATCTCCCAATGCTAGGACGAGTTGCCCTTTCTTGGTTACTATGTTCTTGACGGTATTTTCTGTATTACTATTACAAGCCCAGTCCCCTACCGCAGCGATATTGAACGCCGTGGAATTAAAAATTCCTTTACTACCGTCTGCTTGGGGAATTAAAAAATATGTAGCCAGCAGCAATAACAACGTAATGGAGATAAAAGCGGTAATTCTATGATTCAGTTATATCACCGGAATGGATATAACAAGAGCAGATAATCATAGTATTGATTACTTGTCCAGTTCATGGTAAATTAGCATGAAGGAAAGAAAAACAGTTGATATTAGTCGGAAATTAGCCGGTTGCGTTACCTGTCGCATTACCTGTGGTGCTGGTGTCAGGAATCGATGTTGTAGCATTAGTTCCCTTTTGTTTTAGTTGGCCTCTAATCAGTCCATCTGGATGATCTGTTGTATGTAAGTTGACAAATGCATTCCCAGTTCCCATGGCTGCCTTTAGGTCTTCTAGTGTCTTTCCCTGCAGTGGTCCTTGCAGGTTAGCAGCCGTTACATTGCCTCTCATGAACATTCCCTTTGGTGTTTTAGAGTCCTTGCTTACTTTGAGCAAGTCTACTATTACATCACCATTCTGTCCTGTAGCTCCTTGGCGGATATGAAGACCAGTTACATTTGAAAGCCCAGTTACATTCATCTTCCACGTTAACATATCAGGTTTAGTCTTGAAATTGATGACAGCTTCAGCAGTAGTTTCAACTGGAGGGACTTCTTTTTTTCCTGTTAACTTTGCTCTGTATTTTTCGTTCTGGGCAAATGACTCATTATTTACGGTTGAAATAAGCATTAGCGACGCAACTGCTGCGACTAGAATCAGTAGGTACAGTTTCGGAGAATATGACATGGCGTGAGTAATCAAATAATTCTTTATAAACTTGACTTGAAATTCCGGATAATAATTGCTATTCTTTTGTTTTCAACAAAGGTAGCAGGTGACCGAAAACAACAGGAGTCATAAACATGGTGCCATACAAAGATCAATTTAATACCATACTTTCACGAAATATATCAATGACAAAACTCTATTGCCATATCTGCAAGGGAGATGGACGTGAGGGCATAGAGGTGTCAGAACGCTCTGAACTCCTTTTTGTAAAGAGTCATTTGAGATGTTATACGTGTGGAAGACTGCTTGTTGGCTATATCGACCTTCTCCGTCGACACCCTTCCTTGTCTAAGGTGTGAAAAATAAGTAACCTTGTGAATCTTGTGAGGCATTATTTTGCACATTCAGGAACTCACTTCAAGATGATTTGATAGGTAAAAAGATCTTTACCGATATAAATCGAAGATACTCGAACTTAAAGATGCGTGACTAAGATTCATTGCAAAGGTAGCATAGTAATCAGAATTGCCTTGATTTAATTATGACCTATTTTATTAGTACGTAATTCATGTTAACTAGAAATGGATATCATACAAATTAAAATCAATCCTTGGTAATTCTGAGTAGCATTTCCAGAAGGAGGTAACTTGACTACAACCAATTTATTAAAAGTAATTGCAATGTAATAAAATTACAGCTACCAGTATTAATTACTTTGCAATAAAATTATTGCACTGCAATAACTTTGTTACCTTTAACAGTAATTTCACCCAACATACTTTAATACACGACGTGTGTTTCTAAATGTAGGATTTTGTTATTTGGTTGGCGATTTCATGATTATTTTGCATTCCTTGTTTTCTTCTGTTCGATTTTGTTGACCGCTTCGATTCTTTTGACGCAATTAGCCTATTCAGCATTGCCAGATGTTCATTTGTCAGCCGTAGGAGACTTCCAATGTGGTACCTCCGCCCAAAACACAGTAAATAACATACGGTCAAAGAATCCAAACTTAGTTTTAGCTTTAGGAGACTACTCTTATTCGCCTACTGCCACGTGCTGGTTAAACATAATCCAACCAATAAAGAGCATAACGAAAATTGCAATAGGGAATCACGAAGATGACGATAATGAGGATTATAGCAAGTATATCTCTCAATTTGGGCTGACAACCCCGTACTATTCTTTCAATTATAATAATTACGTTCACGTGATTGTCATGGACTCAGATAGAACCTCCTTTTCATCTAGCTCAGCTCAGTTTAATTTTGTTAAAAACGACCTTCAAGCTGCTTCTCAGAATCCTAATATCAAATGGATAATCGTCAGTCTGCATAAGCCATTGTATTCAAGTCCTAATACTTGTAGCGATTCTGCGTGCGATGGTCTTGAGTCGTTTAGAGACATATATCATCCCCTATTTGATCAATATGGGGTTGACCTTGTGTTGGAAGGACATACTCATAGCTATCAGAGGACGTATCCACTGAAATTCAATTCAGCCGACAAGTCCAAACCCATACAGACAAGCACTAATAAGGACACATACTCTAATCCAGATGGGCAAATTTATACGATAGTTGGAACTGGAGGAGCTAGCTTTCATACGCTTAGCGGCCAGGCGTACTTTACAGCTACACAAAATGCTCTCGCCGGCCGTTATGGCATCCTTGATGTCGTAATAAGCAATGACGGCAATAAGCTTGAAGGAAAATTCTATGAAAATAATGGTCCGGTTACTGACACATTTACTATTACAAAATCTAATTCCGCTCCGGTGGCGAATAATCAAGTTGTTTCCGTGCCTCAGAACACTGCCAAGCCAATAACCCTCACAGCCTCCGATGCTGATGGCAATAGTCTAGTGTATACTGTGTTGACTCAGCCGTCACATGGGAGCCTAACAGGCACGGCACCTTCTATTACATACACTCCTTCAAGTGGATATGCTGGTCCGGACAGCTTTACATTCAAAGCCAATGATGGACAAATAGATAGTAACACAGCCACTGTTACTCTTTCAATTACAGATACAACTCCACCTACAGTTACTAGTAGAACTCCAGCTATCGGTGCTACAGGTGTCGGAGTTGGCTCTTTGATTACGGCAACATTTAGTGAACCTGTACAGAGTGGTACTGTAACCGGTACGACGTTTTCACTCAAAAATAGTGCTGGAACCACTATAGCAGGAACGGTAACATACAACAGTGCTACAAATACAGCTACCCTCACTCCATCGTCAGCACTGGCTTATTCTACAACCTATACTGCAACTCTAACTAACGGAATTAAGGATATTGCTGGAAACATACTGACTACTATTAGCTGGTCATTTACTACTGCTGCTGCATCATCCTCTACCTGCGATAACAATTTGCCAATTAGTGCTGTAACTTCCAGCCCAACTCAAACTGGCTTTACAGCTAACAATGCAATTGACAACTCCCCAACCACTAGGTGGTGGTCCACACTCAGCGCTAACCCTTGGATAAAGGCTGACTTGGGTTCTTCAAAATCAATCTGTAGCATCGATATTGCTTGGGCTGACGGTAATCAACGGCAGTATTCATTTACAATATCATTATCTGGAGATGATAACAGCTATACAACTGTATTCTCAGGTAAAAGCTCAGGAACTACCACCTCTGCTCAAAAATATACCTTTGCTGAAACACCAGCTAAATATGTGAAGATAACCATCACTCAGAGTCACGTTGGTTCCTCAAATTCCATAGCACAGATATCCGAGATTGACGTATTCGGCAAAGTGAGTACTTCTACCCAATTATCAATTTCTTCGCTAGCTGCACCTGAGAGCACTGAGACAGATTCTACCTCCAATGTGACAAAGCGACAATCGGATTCCAATTTACTCTCAAACAGACCTCCACTTGCAAAGGATGATAGAATTGAAACATCGATCAATGAGCCAATAGTGGCTTCGGTTTTAAATAATGATGTCGACTCAGATGGGGATAAAGTTAAGATTTTGTCCATTGAGTCTCCCACTAAGCAAGGCGGGAAGGTTACTATCGGAAATACCGATGATACAATAACTTATTTGCCACCGCGCGATTTTGTAGGCAGAGACTCTTTCGCTTATACAATTATTGATGAAAATAGAAATGCAGACGTCGCAAAAGTAATTGTTACGGTAGGAGGAGATGTCATACATGAGTCACAGATTGGCAAAACTCCATTGAACCGGAATAATATTACCCAGGAACAATCGGACTCGCAACCACCATCGACATCCTCGCCTCCAGAAATGTCTAATTCCGCCAATGATAATGCAAGGCCTAAGGCTGATGCTGGAAGGAATAAAGTTGTCCGAGAGGGTTCCTTGGTAACACTAGATGCAAGCAGAAGCTATGATAAGAATGGTAGAATAATTTCACATGCTTGGAAGCAACTTTCCGGACCCTCAGTTAACTTGGAGCATCCAGATACTGCAAAAACCTCATTTGTAGCTCCCGACGTTGAGCAAGATACTTCAATAGAATTCGAATTAACCGTTACAAATGAAATTGGAGTCTCAAACTCAGATGTCGTGTCTATAAGAATTCTTGGTATTCCCAGCAACTCTGATGAAAGCAAGACAGATTCGATTGAAAAGCTGACTGTATTAGGAGATTCTGACTTTGAAAATATGATATTCGTCGTATCGAAGATTAATTTTCCGTGGTCTTCAGTCCTTGATTTTTACCAAAAATGAAGCATCCAGCACTAAGATCAGTTACCGTTTATTTTGCGCAAAACTTTGATGCGTTTCCAATTAGCTACTATTTGAATTTACCCTATATCAGCTGTATGTTTCTTTTAGGGTCTAAAAATCATTCAATTTTGATTCACAAACGGCCAGCATTTCCCATTTTTCAATTTTCCTCCGCTTTAAAAAGTGGTTACTAATCGCATCGGTAATATCATTTTTCTGCTTTTATCAGTGAAAATGTTAACGCACCGGCTGAAACTACTAAGAACATAATGAATCCAGCCAAAATAATCTCCATTTATTTAGTTGCCTCCACCATTATTTGAAACGAATTCCTGATAAATTTCTGGATAACCATTTATCAAGTCCAAGT
>DATBFR010000061.1:0-8075 GCA_036558405.1 Nitrososphaeraceae archaeon
ATATGCCATGCATCTCATGAATCTCGAGAACCTCATGAATTCTTGAAAGCTCTGACATAATATTAACATCTACTGAACCAGGTTTAGTTTTGATACCAACAAACGCAAGATGATCATAACCTAGCAGATTATTATTTACATTAATCGTAAATTTATTGATAATCCCTAATGAAATCATCTTTCTAACCCTAATATGAACAGTCGCATCTGAAACGCCTATTTCTTTACCTATATCTACAAATGTTCTCGAAGCGTCATTTTTCAATATGTCAATTATCTTCAGGTCGACATGGTCTATTTCTACTCTAGATCCACAGATGCTGTCTTTCATACCGGTACACTCTTCCGTACCATTTTTCAAGTTAGCCCTTCCTTACCTTTTCTCCTTATCTTACCTTTCAATTCTAAGAATCTATTTCTGAGAGTAATTGAACTTATCCCTGCGGCATTTGCAATTTCAGTTTGACTTTTGTGTTCACCAGAAATTTCGCATGACATATATAATACAGCAGCTGCAACAGACATCGGTTTCTTACCTGCAGGTATTTCTCTTTTAGTTATTTCATTCATCACACGTACCGCAACCTGCTTTGTCCTGTTGCTTATTTTAGTAATGACTGCAAGACGAGTAATGAATTTGGACGTGTCCGTCAAAGGTATAGAGAGAGCTAGTCCAGAAATCATAGTTCTGCAAACCTTTGCAAGAGTTCTTCGTTTGATCCCTAATCCCTTAGAGATATCATTCAAGGTCCTTGGATATTGGGTTTCCCTACATGCAATGTACACCGCTGCACCAATCAATATGGGTATCTTTCTTCCCCGTGATAGGCCGCTTTGTTTTGCCATCTCGTACAAAAGTTGAGTTTTGTTAATAACCTCATCGGATAATACTAGCTTCTCCTTCAATTCGAGAAGTTCAAAAACAATATGGACCGGCTCAAGCTCCATAGTCAATCATCGCCCCGCTGATGTGATAATGAGCAAATTTCAGACTGATATTTCTTGGTCTCTAATCTTGGAACAAGTTCGCTGTAGGTTAGGAATTGATAACCTGTATCTTTCATCTTGGATATCATCCCCTTTTGATCTTCTATTGCCCTATATGGATCTCTAGGGTGCAATGCAATTCTAACTATTTCTGATTTCTCTTTTATCATGAGGTTAAAACGTCTCCTGTTTCTTTCAATATTTACAATATTTCTTTGCTCATCACCACAGGAATCCCAGTTTAGAACTTTTGCAACTGCAATTTTCCGGAACGATCTCGAACAAATCAAAACTAATTTCTCTTGTATTTCTGTGAGTTTAAATCTTAATTTCTCTAATACCTGGATCGAGTAAATATTTAATTTCCAGCATGGAGGTATGAATACAGTAGGATGAATTCCAACTTCCTCGAATATCTGAAGTCCAGCCCGTATTTCTTGCTCTGCGAATGTTTTCGTTTTTACCTCAAAATCGTCGTTCTGATGTCTTCTGTTTTCATGATAAAGACCATGTAGCAGTATTTCGCGTTTAGAGTCTTTGATCTTTTCGACAAATTTTGGGAATCTGGGAAGGTCCTGTTCTCCATTAAAGAATGGCACGAGGCCAATATTGTATCGTATTTCCAGTCTTTCAAGTTCTTGAGTAATCTTAAATGTCCTTAAAGAAAAAGTAGGACAGGCATCATGTATTGTGACTATTGCTAACTGCTCCATTCTTTCATTACTCCCCAATTCCATGCTTTCTGATTTCTTTTCCAATGAAGAAAATTGCTCTTATAGCATGTGTTCCAAAAAGCGCTATAAGGACGAATGTTCCGAGTATGATAACAACAATTCTAGCTGTTTCCAGAAAGGTCACTTATTTTAGTTCGATCAAGGACAATAGACAGATTAATAGTTTACTGTTGATCACAAAATCAGAATTTCAAACAGTTTAGTAGTTCAACTGGAATATTTGTATATTTAAGATTATGATTTGGAAAGTCTATACAATATTACGGAGTTTGAAGAAATAATACCAAAATTGCATTTTTCAAAAAGGTCGTTTTGGTCATCTTATGCAAAATTTATGAACTAACCTTGACGAGGAACATTTGTGCAAAATACATTCATTTGAAGGGTAAATACATAATTCATAACATTCGCTCAGGCACTTCAGAATGATATATTTCGATTCAGAAAGCAGAGAATATGCAACTCGTCGTACCAATTTACTTGGCCCTAAAATTTGGGCTATACTATATAAACGTAACCAATACTATATAAAGGTATCCTGAATTGTTTTCAACATGAACTGGGCCCTCAAATATTTCTTGATTACAAAATTGCCAATGAAACTGGTAGAGCTCCTACCTGTTTAGAAATTCTTATCAATTTACAGGAAATTCATCTTTTTACTCGATAGGACATAATTTACTTTAGATAAACAGTCCTGCACTAAAATTTTAGACAAATTTAGAAAAATAATATAATTTCTATATTTTCTTTTTTAGATATGTTTAATATATGGCTATAATTATGGATATGTCATAAATTAGTGACCTTCGTGGACACAACCATACAATTTGTCGTTATATTTGTAGGTGCCATAGGTATGTCAATACCTTTTGGGCTCTATATAGCCAGGATGATTTCCTTTGAGCTTCGTCCGCTTGAAAGACCTCTAGCTAAAGTGGAAAGAGGCTTCTTCAGACTTGTCGGGATAAATGCAGACAAGCAGATGACTTGGAAAGAGTATCTCATTGCTCTCCTTATCACTACGATTATTTCCATAATCTTTGTAATCCTCGTATTATCCTTTCAAAATTATCTACCATCAGGACAACACGTTGACGGTCTATCAATAGATTTAGCGTTTCACACTGCCATGTCTTTTGTTACAAATACTGACTTACAGCATTACAATGGAGATCAACAACTTTCAACAGTATCCCAGATGGTAGCGTTAACGTTTGCAATGTTTGTTGCTCCAGCATTTGGGATTTCAATGGCTTTTGCATTTATCCGGTCGTTTATTAGAAAGAACTTTGGTTTGGGTAACTTTTATGTCGATTTTGTAAGAGTGATTATTACTCTGTTACTACCTGTTGCATTTATTTCTTCATTACTATTGATGGTTACAGGTGCACCCCAGATACTTACTTCATCAGTGACAGTTAATACTGTAGAAGGAAACAACCAGACCATTACTATGGGCCCTGTAGCTTCATTAGAATCAATTAAGGAGCTCGGCCAAAATGGAGGAGGATTCTTTGGGGCAAATTCTGCTCATCCATTTGAGAATCCGACTGGGTTATCTAATACGTATGAAATGTTCTTAATGTTGGTAATTCCCTTGTCATTCCCCATTGCTTATGCTAAACTATTGGGTAAAGGAAGGGGGATATCTATCCTGGCTATCATCCTTATTTCATTCGGCGGTCTGGTTGTCTTTGGACTGTACTCACATTCAGCGTCTACATTAATTGAAACTAGATTGGGCAGCTTCAGTAGCACGCTTTTTGACCTGATTTCCATAATATCAAATACCGGAGCTATAAATGCGTCAGTTGGTGGAATGACACCTCAAGCTGTAACTTCTTTCTTAATTGGTATGTTTATACAAGCTGTACCTGGCGGTTCTGGAATGGGTATGGTCTATATGTTAGTCTATGTAATTTTGACATTATTCGTAGTAGGTCTCATGGTGGGAAAGACGCCTGAATTTATGAGTATGAAAATTACTCCGAGAGATGTCAAGATGGGTGTGTTTATATTTTTAAGTCATCCGGCGTTGATACTCATCCCAACAGCAATTGCATTTACCACGGGAAATGCTCAAGCAATTATAGGAGGCGAGGTCACACCACTCGGCTATACTCAAACTCTTTATGAATTTACTTCAGCTGCAGCAAATAATGGTTCAGATTACTTTGGAGCGTCTGCCGATACTCCATTCTGGAATTGGTCTACTGGCATAATTGTGTTTCTGGGACGATATGTTCCCATAGGACTTATGTTAGCTATTGCAGGTTCATTCACAGCTAAGGAGAGAAAGGAAGTTATTGAACCAATCAAGACTAAAGGCATAACTTTTGTTTCAGTAGTAGTTGTGGTAACATTCCTGCTGACAGCCCTGGCATTCCTCCCGTTCTTGGTGATAGGACCATTTTCAATGTGAGGTAGATGAAGAACACAATGTCTAATATATGGAATCTTGTTGAAAATAACATAAAAAATAATAGATTAAAAAAAGAGTTTTTCACAGGAGTAAAAAGTAGTAAAGTAATCAATGAATCAGTGACGAGGCTTAATCCAAAGTACCTTGCAAAGTACAATCCAGTTATGTTCACCGTAGAGTTGGGATTCTTCCTGGTTTTATTTATTGCATTCTTTCCAAGCGTATCAAGCGAATTTGTGGGCCAAAATCAAGTATTTTATTTTGAATGTGCTGCCATCCTAATCATAACTGTCTGGTTTGCTACTTTTTCAGAGTCATTGTCCGAGGCACAGGCACGTGCCAGAGTAGACTCCCTTCGTAGCTTAGAGAAAGAAGTAATTGCCCACAAAATAGTAAATGGTAACGGAAGCCTTGTCGACGTAGGTTCAACCGTTCTAAAGCCCGGAGACGAGGTAAGAGTTAGTGCAGGTGAAATAATTCCTAGAGACGGTCTTGTTAATGTGGGGAAGGCTTTCATAGACGAGTCGATGATGACAGGAGAGTCAAATCCAGTCTATAAAGAGAAGGGAGACCACGTAATTGGAGGAACAAGGGTTGCAAGTGACAGTATTGTTGTAGAAATAACTGCAGAAGCTGGCAGGAGCTTTTTAGATGAGATGATAGGACTGATTAGGAACGCTACAAGACCAAGAACCCAAAATGAAATCGCACTGACCGTTTTGCTAGCCGGTCTTTCTCTGATATTTATAATAGTAATTGGAACCCTTCTATACCTAGCATACTATCTAGGATACAACCCTGATATTGCTACCCTCGTGGCCCTCCTTGTAGCTCTTATGCCAACAACAATAGGAGCATTGCTTCCAGCCATTGGGGTAGCAGGAATTACACGACTTGGACGAGACAATATTGTCGCCAAGTCTGGTAAAGGAATAGAATCTGCAGGAGACTGTGACGTATTGATACTAGACAAAACAGGAACAATTACTGAGGGTAGTCGAAGTGCAGTAGCTTTTATCCCATTACAAAAATACACCGAACAAGACGTAGGACAAGCCGCATTTGCTGCATCAATTCATGATAATTCTCATGAAGGAAAATCGATTGTAGATTTGGCTGAAGAAAAAAAATTCATTCCTCCTTTGGTAGAGCGAGTCCTTACATCCAAGCCAATAGACTTTAGTGCAGAGACCAAATATAGCGGCATTCAATTCGTTCCTCTTAAAGAGTCACAACTAAGTAAGGAACAGGAGGATCAACTAGAAGAAATTGAATCATTCAATAAACCACTTGGACAAGCTGACAACACTGCTCACTTGGATAATACTTCTGGTAAATTTCAAAATATGCTCCTTAAATTGGCAAATGAGGGTGGAGATGTTACCATTTTAAAAGGGGCGGTAGACGCGATGCTAAAACGCGCACACGCACTTGTAAATCGAGACGAGTTAAAATGGAAGTCACAAGAAATTTCCAATAAAGGAGAGACGCCATTAGTTGTATCGATTAACCAAGAAGTAATAGGACTCGTTGCGTTGAAAGATAATTTGAAGGAAAATATTCGTGAGAATATTGACGAAATTCGCTCTACGGGTATTCATACAATTATGCTTACTGGAGACAGTCAACTGACTGCGCAAGTAATCGCTAAAGAATCCAATGTGGATGAAGTCATGGCAGAGGCAAAACCTACAGACAAGCTTGTGAGAGTTGAGGAGGAGCAGTCCAAGGGTCATGTTATAGGAATGGTAGGCGATGGTACCAATGATGCACCAGGTTTAGCAAAGGCTGATGTAGGATTAGCGATGAACAGCGGAACTGCGGCAGCCAAGGAAGCAGCTAACATGGTTGACCTGGATTCTGACCCATCAAATATTTTGAAGGTTGTGAAACTGGGTAAACAGTTGTTAATGACACGTGGTGCTATTACCACATTTAGTATCGCTAATGATGTAGCTAAATACTTTGCTATACTACCTGCTATGTTCACAGCGGCAAATCCAAAAATGGAGATTCTTAACGTAATGCACTTGCACAGCCCTGAAACAGCAGTACTTTCAACTTTAATATTTAATGCTATTGTCATTCCAGCGCTAATTCCATTATCATTGAAGGGAGTCAAGTTCAGGGCTGAATCACCACAAAAGACCTTCACTAGAAATATGTTAATTTATGGACTTGGAGGTCTAGCATTACCATTTGTTGGAATAAAGGCTATAGACATGATATTGACAGCACTTATTGGGTGAATTAAAAAAGTGAAAGACCTAAGAAAATTTATTTCCAAAAAAACTTCACTGGCTTCAGATGATGTGAGGAGCCTAATAGGACAAAATTGGGGCCCTTCACTTCGTGTTGTGATACTCTTGATAATTACGACAGGAATTGCATACCCTCTTTTAATGGTCCTCATCGGTGAAGTCACACTTCCATTTCAATCAACAGGTAGCATGTTGACATTGGATGGAGAGGTTGTGGGTTCAAAGCTAATCGCTCAAGAATTTAAATCTGACAAGCTTTTCCATGTCCGTCCAGCAGCGAATTCAACATCTACAGTAGACCCTCATATAACACCAGAGGATGCTTATTCACAAATTCCACGTATAACCATGGCAACAGGACTACCACAGAGCACATTGAAAACAGCCATTCAATATAACGTAGAAAAAAACAAAGTAAGTAATATGGTAGTATTTGCTCCGGATTATGTGAATGTGTTGGAAGTTAATCTGGATCTTATTTCAGGTTACCCAGATGTTTACCAAGAGTTCGTAAAGAATAGTAATACAAGTGGAGTAAGCTAATTGGAATTTATTTTGGTCGGGTACATATTATTCTTGGTAATATCAGCCGGAGCTTTGACATACTCACTATTAAAGGTCAAAAGATAAAGGACAAGAATGTTATTTATGACAAAATGTCCCACATGTAAAATAGAATTTTCTGATCCAAAAATGGAATTTCGTATTGGAACCGAGAGTAACGGAAAAAAATTCCAATACGTGATATGTTCGTGTCCAGGATGTGACATTTGCTTAGGTATTACTACTAAATAGTTGGTGCCTATGATGAGATGAGTTCCAGGTTAACCAGTTCTTGTACAATAGACTCGTCACTCGCACTTACTGTTGTCGCTATGTATTGCTCTTATGATGGAATGGTCGTTCAATGGAATTGGACCTGATGGTAATAATTTGAAATTAGTTTTACATACATAAACTACTAATACTATGAATAAAATAGCATTTAAACTATGGAGTATATAGTAGGATAGTAACTATGTCCGAGAATAGCAACGATGGTAGAACCCAGTTAATTTGCCTCTGTCCTCTGGAAGGTGTTATTAACATTATCGGTAAAAAATGGGCATTATTGATAATTAATGAAATTGGAAACCACGGTAGAATACGTTACAAGGAACTGCAGAAAGAATTAGGCGACATGGGCCCAAATACACTTGCTGGCACTTTGAAGGGTTTGCAGATAGAAGAGTTGATTATTAGAGAGAGTTTCAATGAATTTCCACCCAGAGTTGAATATGCCTTGACCAAAGAAGGTACCAAATTGAGGCAAGCTATACTTCCTCTTCTTAGATGGGCGATATCAAAGAAGGGAACAGTAGTAGCACATTGTTCCTGCAGCAGGAGAAGGGGAAGATTCTAAAATGATGGCTGTATAAGCTGAATCATTAAGTAACCAAATTCTCCAATGCTATCTTATAAAATAGTTACTATCGTCAGATAAACTTTTTAATTCAAATACTACTCATTTAACAATATAATATAGGTATAATATGAATTCAAATCACAAAATGTCTATCAAGTGTTCAGATTGCAATTGCATGCCAAAGGAATGTAACATAAGTTCATCTGCCACACAATGTCCTAAATGCAGTTTGGAAGAATGCTGCTGTTGGAAAACCATTAACG
>DATBFR010000062.1:0-16455 GCA_036558405.1 Nitrososphaeraceae archaeon
CAACTCTGGGACAATTAAGGTAACAGAGAGCGCAACAGGAAAAACAACAAATTACAACACAAACAGTCAACCATACACAAAAACACTATCAAACAGCCAAAAACTTACGATAACTACAGATTCTGCATCGGCAGATACAACACCGCCAACTGTAGCGAGTACCAATCCACCTAACGCCGCTACGGGATTTCCAGTTGCTTCATCAATCGCAGCTACATTCAGCGAGTCAGTCCAGACCCCTAGTGTCAGCACATCAACTTTTACTCTTAAGGTTGGTACTACCAATATCCCAGGAACAGTATCCCTTAGTGGAAACACGGCTACATTTGATCCCACATCATCACTTGCTGCTTCAACTTCGTACACTGCGACTATAACTACAGGAGTGAAGGACATGGCGGGTAACGCAATGACTTTGGCCAAGACATGGTCGTTTACTACTGGAGCACAAGCAGATACAACTCCACCTACAATTACTAGTAGAACACCAGCTAGCGGCGCTACAGGTGTCGCAATTGGTTCTTCGATTGCTGCTACATTTATTGAAGCTGTACAGAGTGGTACTCTAACTGGTACGACGTTTACGCTCAAAAATAGTGCTGGAACCAGTATAGCAGGAACCGTAACGTACGATAGTACTTCAAAAACAGCAGCCCTCAAACCATCGGGAAACCTGGCTTATTCTACGTCCTATACCACAACTCTAACGAACGGAATTAAAGATATTGCCGGAAACGCACTGGCTACTACTAGTTGGTCATTTACTACGGTTGCCGCTCCCTCATCTTCTACATGTAATACCAATTTGCCAATTAGCGGTGCAACCTCCAGTCCAACTCAAACTGGATTTACTGCTAACAATGCGATTGACAACACCCCAACCACTAAGTGGTGGTCCACATTCAGCGTAAACCCGTGGATAAAATTGGACTTGGGTTCATCGAAATCGATATGTAGCGTGGATATCGCGTGGGCTGACGGTAACCAACGTCAGTATACCTTTAAAATAGAAATATCTACTGATGGGAACAGCTTTTCTAACGTATTTTCAGGAAAAAGTTCTGGAACAACTACTCCTCAAAAATATAGCTTTGCTGAAACTTCAGGTAGATACGTGAAAATAACCATTACTCAGAGTCATTTTGGCTCTTCAAATTCCTTAGCACAGATATCTGAATTGGATGTATTTGGGAAGATAAGCACCGGCAGCGACATTTCTGGTTTCATTACTTCAAATTCTCTCAAGTGGCCTGAAAGCGGCACTAGTATGACAGAGGGTGAGAAGATAAGAATTATTGACGATCGCGTATTGGAGCAGTCTCCCTCAATTAGCACTGACCCGATTTTGAATCAGTCTGAAATTGATCCGGTTGCAAAGCAAGACGACGATAAAGTAATCGAACATGATACCGTAGTACAGACAGTAACACCCAACAGTCCGCCTATCGCAAAGAATGATAGGAGCAGATCAGAGTCTAATGAGAAAGTAGTAATTAACGTGTTGGCCAACGACAGAGAACCAGACGGGGAGGATCTAAAGGTCACTTTCGTATCTGTCCCTCCAGATAACGTAGGTAAAGTTATGATAAACAAAGATCAGACCATAACTTTCATACCACAAACTGATCTAGCTGGAAAAATTACTCTCCCTTATGAAATTTCTGATGAAAGCGGTAAATCTGATAAAGCAAAAATATACATTGTAATTAAACCTGCAAACTATGTTGGTTCGTTAATAACAGAAGCGCCAGATCACGAATCAAAGTACACCCGCGGCCAAGGCGAGATGGAAAATGATCATGGGAAAAAGAAGGAGATTAATCACTCCACACAGTTGAGGACTAATCCGCCTGAAAATATGGAAACTGAAAATATTGAAAACAACAGGGTGGTTCCAAGAAACAGCACCGAAATGATGAAGGCCAAGAATTAGATTGTAGCTTGACAAGAAATGGCAATACGGGATTTAATTAGCAAAACTTGAAGTCAGGAGATAATAGAAACTTATTGAGTATCTTGAAACTTTTTGGGAGATGTTTCTTCTGATGTAAGTATTTACGTTGGTCCAATCAGATCCTGAGCCATTAGATACTGTTACACTATAAGTAGGAATAATGTGGGATGGTTAGGGCGATGAGGCATTTAGTGGCAAAGATGCTTATTCTGACTCAAGTTCCAGACCCCATTCGTAGTTGTTACCTTGGCCAAGCTCCCGATTCATCTCGTGTTCCTTGAAACCCATTCTAACATACTATCAGTAGGGTAGAGAGTGATTAAAAAATCATGACGGGATATCATTAAGCCCAATTCTCATCATTATACAGTAATCGTATGCGACCTCAAGTAATTAAATATACTATATCCATTAAAACCAATTTCGAGAATTTTTTTCCTTTTGGTATGAGTTTGAATTATGATCCGGAGGACGATTTTGATAATTTGTATTTTCAGACCGTTAAGCTAGCACCGCAAAAGTACGCCAAGCAACTCATCCCACGCTGATAGGTGGAACAATGAATCACTCAGTTGACATGGTCCCGGCAACATCTTCGGTATTGCTTCCTGCATTTCCAATAGTCGTACTATACCTTATTCGTCTTGTATTCGAGCCATCAAATTTGTCTACATTCCATATGTCTATATTTACAGACGGAGGTCCGCCATATTCTAACATAATTCTGTCGCCTTTTTGAATAGTGTACGGATTAGTTAATGTGAAAGTATACTCAACGTAGGAAGTACTTAGGGACGTAGAATCGATGGTCTCATTGAATGTAGCCACTACTGTGTCAACAACATCATTCTTTCTTATTTTCGCCGTAATCATACCCGATGGAGTCCCAGACCTTCTTAAGCGTACCTTCCATGATTTAAGCAACTTTCCAATAAGTATGGATGAGGTACCAAAAGCTTCCACGCCGTACCTGAGAGATCCAGTGGAAGTATTGTTCAGAGCCGCGCCTGCTGCATTCCCAGGAATTGGAACAGTATAAAATATCTGAGTAAAAGTAGTACCTGATTTTTCGTCGGAAACGTTGCCCATATTTCCTGTCGTATCTACAGCCGCGACCTTGTAATAGTAAGTAGTCGATTGAGGCAAACCGGTATCTGAATATGTATTGGTTGCTGACTGTGCTAGAGGGGGGGTGGATGTATTTACAATAAATCCAGTGGTCGTACTTCTGTATACATTATAATGATCCAAATCAGATTCTGTATTTAATGTCCAAGTCAGGTCTATCCTGCCTGAGTTGATAGGAGTAACATTGACACCCACTACTTTAGATGGCGGAGTTGTATCACCAGGGTTGGCGATAGTCGTTGCTGATCCTTCGTCTGAAATCTCACCAATGTTTCCAGAAGTATCAACTGCCACAATTCGATAATAATATGTCGTAGATGCTGAGAGATTATCAATATCAGAATAAGAATTTACTGTCGGTTGAGCTATTGGAATATCAGATGTAAAGTTTACGGTAAATCCAGAAGTCGTACTTCTGTAAATCCTATACCTGGCCAAATCTGGTTCAGTATTTGCAGTCCAAGTAAGATCCAATTGATTTGAACTTACAGGAGTAACATTAAGGCCAAGTACCTTTGAAGGTGCAGTTGAATCTAAAGTTGTAGCCGATTTCTCATCAGACAATACACCGATGTTACCAGAATTATCTACCGCCGCAATTTTGTAGTAATAGGTTGTAGACTCAGCGAGTCCGATGGTGTCAGAGTATGAATTAGATGTAAGTTGAGCTAGCGGCGTATCCGACAAGCTATTAACTTGAAATCCTATCGTCGTACCTCTGTATACATTATAGTGATTCAGGTCAGGTTCGGGATTAGCATCCCAAGTAAGGTGAATCTGACTTCCGCTAATAGGAGTAATGTTAAGTCCCAGAACCCTTGAGGGCGGAGTTGTATCAATTCCGGTTCCAAAAGGTAGTGAGGACATGGTGCCACACACATCTTCGTTTCCAAACCCAGAATAAGTCGTACTGTCACGCCTTATACGTCTTGTATTGTTACCATCAAACTTATCCACACTCCAAATATCTATCTGGACTGTATTGCCAGGTCCACTGTACTCTATCATAATTCTATCTCCACTTTGAATGGTGTAAGGATTAGTTAACGTAAAAGTGTATTCGGAAAACGTAGTTCCTAAGGTGGTAGAATCAATACTTTCATTGAATGTGGCTACAACAGTATCCCCTTGGTTTTTCCTCACCTTTGCGACTATTATCCCTGATGGTGTTCCGGACTTTTTCAAGCGTATCTTCCAAGATCTGAGTTTTTTTCCTACTATTGCAGATGAAGCATTCAAGGCCTCTTCACCAAATCTTAAAGAGGTTCCAGTACCAAGTCCAGCGCCACCGGGCTTATTCCCAGGAGTAGGTACATCATAAAATATTCCGCCAGCTGCAGCTGATACTTCATCTGAGAATGTTCCAATATTTCCCGCACTATCTACCGCAGCAATCTTGTAATAGTAAATAGTCGATTCTATTAGACCGGTTGTGTCAGAGTAAGTATTGGTTGAAGGTTGTGCCAGCTGTGTATCAATAGAAGTGTTGATAGTAAATCCCGCAGATGTTCCCCGGTAAATGTTATAACGAGCTAAGTCAGGCTCCGAATTTGAAGTCCAGGCTAAATCTATACGACTAGAGCTTATAGAAGTGGCGGTCAGACCAAGTACCTTAGCGGGTGCAGAGGTATCCCCTCCAGTTGTTCCCGATGCTTCATCAGAGAGAATTCCGATGTTACCTGCATTATCTACGGCAGCAATCTTATAGTAATAGGATGTGGATGGAGATAATCCGTTAGAGTCCGTGTAAGAGTTAGTCGAAGGTTGAGCTAAAGGAGTATCTGTCGCTGTGTTTACAACAAAGCCGCTTGTTGTTCCTCGGTAGACATTGTAACGAGCAAGATCAGGTTCAGTATTGGCAGTCCAAGCCAAGTCTAACTGATTTTGACTAGTTGCAGAAACAGTCAAATCAATTACTTTGGAAGGTGCAGTTGAATCACCAGTAGTTGCATTAGCTTCATCTGAAAGAACGCCTATATTTTCTGCCGTATCTACTGCTGCTACTTTGTAGTAGTAAATTGTAGATTCCGCCAGATCAGAACTATCTGAATACGAATTGGCAACTGGTGCTGCTAACGGAATATCTGTTGCAGTATTTACAGTGAATCCTGCTGTATCTCCTCTATAAACATTATAGTGAGCGAGGTCCGGCTCGGTGTTAGCGGTCCACGATAAATCAATCCTACTTGAGCTTACTGTAGTAGCTACAAGTGCAGTTACTTTTGCTGGAGCCGAGTCACCCGTTATTGCAGAGGTTTCCTCAGACAATAACCCGATATTTCCTACATTATCCACAGCTGCAACGTTGTAATAATAAGTAGTAAATTCAGCTAGACCACTTGTATCAGAGTAGGAATTTGTTGCTGTCTGTCCCAACGGAACATGTGTTACCGGATTAATTGCAAAACCTGAAACCGTGCCTCTATAAACATTGTAATGATCAAAATCTGGATCTGTGTTTGGAGTCCAGCTCAAGTCTATACGACTAGCGTCTATAGCTATAGCACTCAGAGCAAGTACCTGGCGGGGAGCTGTTGAATCTGTTGTAGTTCCAGATGCTTCGTCTGAGGGGACACCGATGTTGCCAGAATTATCGACAGCTGCAACTCTATAGTAATATGTAGTTAATTCAGTCAAGTTGCTATCTGCATAACTGTTACTACCAGGTAACACCAAAGGAGTATCAGACAATGGATTTACTGAAAATCCCGCTACAGTACCTCTATAAACATTGTAATGATTAATGTCGGATTCTGTATTTGCAGTCCAAGCAAGATTTAGTGTAGTACCAGATGCCGTAACTAACAGACCAAGTACTTTTGAGGGTGGAGTGGTATCAGGGCCGATTCCTGTACCAGTACCTGGAATCTGTATTATTTTAGCTACAGATGGAACACCAGCTCCATTCAAAACATGGATCATGTAATACCCTGGCGGAGCAACTTTAGAGTTTATGGGTGCCGATACTGTTATGTCCTCCAACCCTCTGCTTACAATTTGGAGCCAAATTAGCCTTTGATTTGCTTCATAATGATGAGTACAGCTCATAAGACGAACCAGAGATACAGATGCTATGTTTGGAGCATCAGGTGTTAGGATATTAATTGTGCCACCATATGTCCCAACATTTGGCATTGCCAATATCGTTGGTCTTGGACCTTGAAAAAGATACGAGGGACTAAAGATCTCCGTTCTAAGTTCCTCCTCATCACTTCTGATTGTACTTCCGGCAGTCCAGACTCTTCCATCTGGTAACAATAATGAAACCTGGTGATATACTCTGTCCACTGTAGCTGCAGGTAAAGATTGCCAAGTTTCTGTTACTGGGTCAAATGCTTCAGGTACACGTACTGGAACAGTATTCCCCCTCTCGGAACCTCCAAACACGATACATTGTCCATTGGGGAGTATAACTGGGGCGGCTTCTCGCCTTCGATAGCTTATTGAGGCAGTCTGTCGTATTACTGGTACAGTTGAGCTACCTGCATCAAAGTCCAAGATTTCTACAACGTTAGTACCATAAGTAGCTGCATCGGAGGACCCACCGACAATTAAGATTTTCCCTCTTTCCGAAGGAATATTATGAAGAGGAAGTAAGAATGTGCTTCCGTAAGACCTAGCAGTTAAAGTTTGTCCTACTACTCCGTTGACCCAAGAACCATTTGCGGGATTCCAGGCCTCTAAACTATTCTGACCACCACAATACACTACCAGACCGCTAGGCATCAGATGCATCCTCGGGTACACACCTATACTTGGTGCAGTCCCATTACGGGTACCTCCATAAGTCGGAGACCCGGCTCCGGGACACTTACCTATCTGATTTTTACCCACAGTATAGGTACGATTAGTAGATGGATCGAATTTTTTGGACCATGCCTTTGCAGCAGGATCGTATACTTCCACCAAATTATTGGGGGTCCCATACTCGTCAAATCCGTTAAACACTACAACTTTTCCATCAGACAACGTAATCAGCGTCGGATACCATCTTCCGTGAGCCATAGAAGCAGTCCAAATGAGATTTTCCGATTGCGCATCAACTTCATATGTTGTGTTCGACCCTTGCCAATTTCCGCTGCAGTTATCTGGATTTAGGTCATACATTTTAGTCCCTCCAGCTAGCAAGACATTACCATTTGCCAGATGTGTGATACCTATACAAAACAAGTCATCAGTCAATGGAAGATCCCTTTCGGAACCATTACTTAGGTCGAGTATTCTAGCGGTAAATGGTCCAACAACGTCTCGATCTCTATGATAGCCAGAACCTGCAAGATAAAAGATTCGTCCGCTTGGCATTACTGCAGCATGTATGGCCACGGCGGTAGTATTCTGACCGAGAGCCCAAGACCCAAACGTTTGAGCATACGCCATCTGAGGAGCAGTAGTCTTCATTTTGAACAAATTCTGATATTTCATTAGCGGCGCCAATGTCATGGCTACAGCTCCATAACCTAGAAGTTTTAGAAAATCTCTTCTAGAAATAATTCGCTGTGCCAATGGATAACAATCGGAGCGAGTATAGCTATAAAATTATTGTAAGGGACTTACCGTCTGAATTCCCTGTTATACGATTATTTGATTCAAATTCCGCTTTGGAAGGATCATTCCGAATACCGAGTGAGTAGCTGCCATGGATTCTCTTGCCCGAGGGGATCCATAGCAGCACTCATGGAGACTTTTGGAGTCAATAATGCAAAGCAGGAGTGATACTTCAGATTACTCCGAAATTTCTAATGATTTTTGCTCCATTCTGGTAACGAAATAAGATTAGGCAAAAAAGAGAATCCCCACAAGAAATTACCAATTTCCCAGGTCACTATAGTAACGAACATTTGATACACTCTCATATTTTCGGAGTGAATTAAGCGACTGGGTATTTCTAGATGTCCAACAATTCAAGTTATTCAAAAGCAAAGAGGCAAGGATGAGCCGAAATTATTTCTATCCAACTGGCAACTAATTTAACGTGCTGCTTGATAAAATTAACAGGCCGACTCGCCCTAAAGATTAGCCAGACTTCCATGATCCTGCACTCTACAATTATTTACCAAAAGGAAATGACCAATCCACATACAAAAAAAAAGATCAAGAGTAATCTTTGATCCAACTTAAGTCATTGCCCCGACATGTCGGAACAGATCTTTTTCCGGAATTCTAAAATATTTAGTATCTAGAGCGGTAAAAAACATGGTTATTGGTATCTATGAAACTTCTAAAAAAATCAAAGTTGAGTATATCAGTGAAATACCCTCAATTTAACTAAAATAGCTTGCTTGACTTGTCAATTACAACCCCGAAATCATCTAAACACACCGGCAGGGTAGCAGAGATTTGTGTTTTTACTTGTTTAGTAGAAACCCAAGAAAGAGCTTACGGTGTATGGACCCTAGCAATAAACGGGTCCAGAGGGAGTGTTACTGAAATCAGAACCAACCCAAGTTATGAGCCTTAAATACAATAGTCCAGGACAAATAAGAAGGATTTCTGGGATACGAGCAAGCCCTGGCCGGATTTATCCTTGGTAAACAAGATTCTCATAATTATGATATGTCCGCCGTACATAGAATGCATGTTGACGGAATACATCAAGCAAGTCTCTTCTCCAGAATTAATGGCGTGTTTTCCATATTGTGTAATACAGAGCCAAGGCCCATTCCTCTTAACCACATGGGGTCCAGCCTAACCTTTTCATTTTCCTCTTATGCCTTGAGTCTTATAACTGTAATAAGTTCGTCTGGAAATTATTCGACCAAATCTTTTGTTAATGTAATTTCTAGACTGATTTCGGTCATGTAGTGTAATTCGCAATCGATAATCATAAGTTTCAATAATCGTAGTTCGGTAGGCGAAAACTTCATCCTTACCTAAATTAGGAGCAGCCTGACATGCAAGTAATTCGTTGGGCCTTAGTTCTCCATTAAAAAAAGAGTAGGGGAAATCGTTTCAGCTAAAAGAAAGATATTTCACAGTTTTTGAATGGCTGGGGTTTGCTCAGAGAACAGATGTTTTCCTACAGGTGGCGTAAAATAAACCCCTTGCCACATTGTACCGTCGGGATATTCTGCCTGACATAGTATATCGTGCTTTAGTGGAGTCTGTTCACTTCTCTGAAAGTGAATAGATGTGATCCGCCGAGATCACCTTCCAGGTTCTCAAGCTGACATAGGCAAAGTGGTCGAAAACTTTCGCCTTCCTCGACATCCTGGCCAAATTAAGGCGGTTTTGGCACTTTCCTCATATGCACCCACCCTATCAACTCCTCGCGCTTCTGTAAATCGTCATGACGGCGAAGTTTAGAGCGTCACCTTGGAAGTTCCAAGTCACGACACGAGGCCAGGGAGCATTTTATAGATTAATTATTAGTGTGCGAAATGCGTTTGAAAGAGAGAATTCCCTTGATAAGGAACAGGCTAGTTACAGTTGTTCATTCGACTGATTTAAGACTTTGTAAAATCTACACAATGATATTATACAATCAATTCTGGTTAATTTTGTTAAACAAGTTTTAATATTTACTTATTACAAACAAGAGGTACGAGAAGAAAACATAAAGTAATAATTTATCTGTTGTTTGTGGGCATAGTGTTATACGCTGCTATTGTTGTATTTGATGAAATTTCCAAAATGCTCAAATAACCAACTACGGATCTGAAAGCGTAACCAATCTAGGGAGCTAGTAGAAGGTGGACCAGGTATGATATTGCTAATATAATATGAGTGCACCTACCATCAATGTTGTACAACATGGAATGAAATAAAGCAAGTGGAGTTAAGCTATAATAAAAGTAACTACGAGAACGATACTATTGTATTCGCTTTAAATCAAATGTATGTTTCAAATATATTACAGGGCTAAGCAGTACACAGGTACTTTTGTTATTGCGTCTATTTAGGCTGCATTGCAATTAAATTATGCAAATGTTGTGTTTATACTCCTAGTCCTTTAATACAACAAGTTACTATAAATACTGCACGAATTTACAATCACAGTATAAACCATTGTCCAAGGAAACAGTGCTAGAAGCTATTTGCGATCCGCAGGCTTTGACATTGTTAAGGCATCTAGTCTCAAAATCAGAAGATTCAAAGACCCTTTTTGGACATGTTAGACTTACCAGAAAACAATTTTATTCTAGGGTTTCAAACTTAATAAAGGCCGGCTTGGTTAGGCGGAGTGGACCAAAGTATGCCGCAACCCTGTTAGGACGAATCATCTGTGAGGCAACATTCATTCTGCATATTGCCATAAATATGAATTTTCTCTCGTTACGGGAACGTAAGCGAAAGCAGTTGCCTCCAGTGTAGACGCTACGCTACCAAGCTGTTACCAAATTCAATCGCTTCAGTAGAAAATGCTATCATATTGCAAACATTTTCTTTGTAACCCATATACACTACCTTATCTTTCGTCGACTAGAATTCGCCTATAAATATAAAGCGCTGATTGAACTTGTTTAAAGTATTAGGTGGACTGACTACAATGACCACAAAGACCCAGCCCACCAACCAAGTCAGACGTCGGTCGTGTCGCTGACTTGGAGAGATAGAATCCAAATAGAATTATTTGAAGTTTGAATTTTTTTGTCTGTAGTAAGATAAAATATCCAAAATTGGGTACGACATATTCTATGTTCATCGTTAGTCTATTCTTCCAAGGATGAAATAAATTGACTTCAGACCTCTTCTTAGAGAATCTTTCTTTCTCATCTACCCTTTCTTATCTGCAGTGTTCAAAGTCTTGATTGAACTTTCTTTTTTGCTGCGTTCTAGTAATTACTTGTTACCCCTCCAATGGTTGCCCTACTTGTTCTAGACACTCTATGTTTGGCTTTTCTAATTCCAGATATCTGGTTTCCTCTCCACAGGACTGGCATTTCATTATTACTGAATCATTACTGGAGTTTATAAGGCTACTGCATATTGTTCCCAACAATCGTGATGATGTTCTAAGATGAATATAATTAGGATTCACTTAGACTTTCTCAATTTAACAATCTAACTCAATGTCTTAATAGTATATCTTATATTTCATAATACTCTTCACCACATCCAGATGGGCCAGTCGGTCTTCCATTCCCATTTTTAGCGTTTGGCCCGTCTTTTAACTCTGGGCCACACCACGTTACCTTTAGTGTGTAAAATATGAGCTCATATACTGTCAAATAGACAAGTCACGCAAGCGTAATCTGTCGTACGAAAGTTATGACGACGGCTATGAAGGAAGAGAATACCTATTAACTTTTCTATACTTGAGCAATTTTGCAGCGATTACTATACGCGGCCAGCTTAAGCACATGGCACGTTAGAGACATAAATGAAAAAGAGAATCTAAGATGTTTAATCATTAAATGAATTCAAGGCTACGGTTTCTCCCATTGAATTCGTACGGTTCCACGTTGCTTCGAGGCTATATAGGCGTTTCCATCAAGGATATAAAGACTCTCTTTACATTTGAATACGCCTTGAGTTCGGCTTGTGTGCGGTTGGGTTTGGCTAGTAATTCAACAGTATCTGAAAGTAGAACAATACTGTCCAGCAATGTTCTCATTTGTCTTTCGTCTATTGAACACAATTTCAAGGCCTTTCGTATATGGATAAACATCAGTTATTAAGACAGTACGATAAGAATACTCCGTAGTTTCCAGATAATTCTCTTTTGATTGCCGCTTTCCTTTCCATAGGTATTATATCCAGGCTTAGTGATGAATTTTTATAATACCTTATTCAGGAAAAACCGGTAAAGAAATGTTCTTTTTCATTTTACAGCAAAATTAAACACGTAGTCGTCATGATAATAATTCCAAAGATAGAGATACTGCAGAGCAGTAACTCATGTTGCAAATATGAGCGCAGGAATGGTTGAAATCATATTCGACAATAAACTGCATAGCTGTAGTTATAGTAGTTGTTAGAAATAAATTTGGTAGTTTTCTTGCCTGTCATAAGTGGTACTTTGACTGCAAGTGCGATGTGATGCCTGATAGCATGGGTATCTAAATAACCACACGATATTTTTTTAACGCTTTATGCTATGTCCAAAGTATAATCCTATTAAAGCGCTTCACCTTTTTTACAAGTGTTACTCTATTGCGCCTTGATATTCTTTATTAGTTTCCTTACAAAATTGGAAGCTATATCGTGACTTACCATGCGATGGTAAATTTGTAAAGGCAGGGTGAATTAGACCCCTCTTTACTATAAACCGTAACAGAAGCAAGGAATGTTGAGAAGATAGAAGATTATCGAACGATACAACGCCTAAGAATTAAATTAGTTACAAGCAGAAATTAGTACAATATTTTCTATATTACTCCGTTACCCTTTATGCTCCTAAGAATATCCACCAATTCCCTCAGCTGTTCATGGCTGAATGCACATTTCTTAAAGACGCCAATATCCAAGTCAAATTTCTTCAGCAATTCAAAAAGGGCGACATCCTCTACCGTATCTACTAATACCGTTATCGAGACTGATTTTTCAAGCACTTCCACAGGGATTTTAGTCCAGTCTGAGACTTGCGAAAGAATCTCCGAAGCATGTGTAGAGAGGATAATTATTCTTTGACGAGGGTTTAGGGTAAGTATCTCCTTTGCTACTTCCAATCCATCAATGTCGGGGAGTATATAGTCAAGCAGAACGGCATCATATGGAGACGTATGTCCATTCGCAAGGGTAGTATCCTTGACAATGCTTAGTTGTTCGCTATAAGTCTCAAGACATTTTTCGCCACGATTGACAACCGTTACTTCATGACCACGAGCTTTTAACGCCCGTATGTACTTGTCAGAGGTGCTACAATCATTTTCAGCGATTAGCACCTTCACTAGACGTGCTGATGTTGTCTTGTTAATAAATTTTCATATTCGAGACCGGAGTCTTACCATAATTGGGAAGATACAGAAAAAGTATTTAAAATCCAGTCTTTTGACTGAAGCTGGAGCAATTTTTCGATGATTACTAGATCCGGTACCAGTGTGAGTATGAGTACGAGTAAGTCTGTCATCTAATAATTACAACCTAAGCTAGAGTCACCATAGATTACCTGTACAAGTCACATCATTGGAAATTATTCTAGCTAAGAAGCAGAATTAGATCAGTAATTCATTTCTTAATAGTGGATTGGTTTTTACGCTGGATGACAACTTCATATTAGTTGTTCTATTGACCTGTTTTCATTTGTTTTGTGCCTCCGATCAGATTCAACAGGAGAAATTAAACTAGTATCTTCTATCCAAGTAACCTGGCATTACACGTAGATATTTTTCTGATAATAAACATCATCTATTTCGGATGAAATCTTATTGGAAATTTATATGGATATATTGTGTTAAATATCAGGATGGAGTTATATTGCCAGGCGACGGTGTGCTAGTTATCTCATTTCACATTTTCCGGACATCTGTACACTTCCGAAAGAATCCGTTGTTGTCTGTGTATCCAGAACCTCACCATTTTTTACTAATGAAATGGTCAAGTAACCAGTTTCACCTTCCTTATGAAACACTGCAGAGTAGGGATCCAGACCATGACTGCAATCTACGTCGAAGCTTGCGTCTCCATAACTTCCTCTGATGGTAGAGTCACGGTTCGAATCAAAGATCATGCCGGCCCAATGTGTATTTGATTTGATTAATACGGATTGTGACAATGGTGACGATGATAACGATGGTGGAGGCAATGCGGTGGCTAAGCTTGCCGATTCTACCTGAGCAAACGAGCTGTGATTAGCTGTACTGGTTAAGAAAGCTCCAATGCAAAATGAAACAGCGACGCCGACACAGACCATCGTTGCTATCTTTGCTTTCCCGATAAATATTTTACAGTTGCACCAACTCATACCCATTTTAAGCAAAATAATTATTAAAACTCGTTTGGTGAATTTTTTAATTCCTAGTATCATAGACGGGGAAAAAATAAGATATTCTCATTAAAAAGGCTACGAGGAGAAATCTATCTCACGGCTACTCCTGGATTGGATATATTCAATTAGACGTAGAGCAATCAGAAAGAACAGAAAATATGTTAGTTCTTCTTCTGGTGAAGTCGTTTTAGTTGTCGCGATCTTATAACCACCGCTTTGAATAACTACTGAGACTTTTTGCGCTAGACTCACTGAGCATCCTTCCTAAATCAGAATATCGAATCTACAAAAGATTCTCTTGTGCAACCACCGAATTAGGACGATACTGACGCACGATCTGTAACGATCGCAAGCTGATCATTGTTTGTTTTGGAAATTGGGCTCCCCTCAAGAACCCAAAGAGCTAAAAGTAATTAGCCCTGTTCAAGATGAGTTCTTTGCAGATCACGTCGTATGATGATGGCCACGAATTCATCGTCTCTTACTGTCATAGTATAAAGTATTTCTTGAATGCACAGTACGACCTAGTAATTCATACGTAGGTTAAAGTTAAGAATATGAATACTCAAAAAGCAACATTGTACTTGGCAACGTACGACTTGGAATTTGTAATATCTGTTTCGTTGGCTTCTTCATTAACAGTTTCCGGTCGCATGGGTAACCTATGCGCCGGAAAGGACTCTATTATGGGACTATGTCAAGCATTCAGACTGAAGAAGAGAATACTTCTCCCACGTGGGTACTATCAGGTCATTGGGGGACCAATATGGTAAACAAGACAACTGAAGATTTTAATCAAACAAATCCGGCAAAATTCGATGCATCATTTTCAATGGTAATGCTCATTGGAACTGCAAGACATATGCATTCAGTGTCTAATTTATCATTGAATGATGTCAAAGACGACAACAAAATAGTTTCGTATTCTGGTCTTTCAACGGTAAGCCTGAAGGTATGGCCTGCTGAAGACGTGCCCACAGAGATAAAAATATTGAACAATAATGTGATATCGCTATGGTTCGATCCTTCGAAAGTGAATCATCATTTTGGTGAATCGCCAATATACGGGGGGTCGTAGCAGACAAGAAGGTAATGGAAAAGGCTTCCGTGAGCCTTTCTGGAAACAAGACTGGTTCTTGGTAAAAATATGGCCTGAGTAAATTATTTTAGCTCTACCGAATCATTGTACTCCTTTCATACTGGCCGACCCCTTTTAAGATATGTGCCGCCCACCAACTGTTACGAGCACTGTCTCTCAATCTCATTGTGAGACAGTCTTATACGTCAGTCGATGTTGAAAATTAATTTCATATACAGGACATTATGAGGCGGCAAGGATTATCACTCAGACACATAACGGTGCAACAGTATGCCGATAGGTATCTTTTATCTCAGAATTCTAAAATATTTCGAAGATGCATAATAACTACGAGAATTATCCTTCGGGCCGCCAGCGGGGTTACAAAAAAGTAATAATCATTAGTGAGGGGTACGGCTTTATCATTATTGTAATTCCCAGCATTTGAACCACAGGCAAAATATCATTTAACTGTATTGGACCTGGGGAATGTTTTTACGTGCAGTTACCGGAAATTTGTACACCACCGAAAGAATCCGTTGTCGTTTGTGTATCCAGAAGTTTGCCGTTTTAGATTAACGAAAGCGTCAAGTGGCCAAACCAGCCTTCATTATTAAAGACCTCAGAGTATGGCCCTCTACCGTGATTGCAGTCGATATCGAATTTTGAGTCGCAATAACTTCCCATGATCGCAGAGTCTTGACTTGAATCAAGGATTGAACTAGATTAATGCCAATGCCTGCTTGGATTGAACGAATGTACGTCATGACTTTTTCTACAATAAGGTCACCGACTGGAAATTTGAATGTTGGAGTTGTCATCAGATATTTGCTGTCAATATGATTGATGTAATATTTGAACAAACGACCTTAATTTGGTCGAGCAGAGAATTAATGGTGGAACTGTATGAACAGAAATTTCGATTTGATGAGGATGACACGATAAGATGAGATTACTGGAAAAAAATGAAAACTGAATTTGAAGTCTAAAGAATATTATTTAGCACCATAAAAAAGCAATCATCCTACTCTGATATTTGTCACATAGTAACCATGCAGTGCTTCGTTGTATGCGATCAAGATAACCAGGTTATAACTCCCTCTTTTTATATCTGATGGAATTTGTCCTTCAGAAACTCCGTCAGCACTATAGTCGTTGAGGAATATTGTATTTTGACCATTTAATTTGACAAAGCCATTCACACCCTCTTGCGCAGTAACGGTGCCTTTTAGCAAGCTGGCCCTAATCAAGTCATTGTAGCCTAATGGAGCTCCATAACTCAACTTTATTTGTTCTCCTCTTTTCACATTTACAGATTGACCTCGAGCATGATGGTTTTTGTAAGTTGTTGGTTCACCTGTAACAAAACCTGCATCCTGAACGTAGTCTATGTCAAATTTATACTGTTTGCCTTTTGCATTCTGCAAT
>DATBFR010000063.1:0-4453 GCA_036558405.1 Nitrososphaeraceae archaeon
AACAAGCTGGTGCTAACCTTAGCAAGCTAGTTCAAAAGTTGGAACAACTGAGAGTCAACAGTACCCAATAATACCTTTTACTTTTCTGTTTTTATAATAGCCTGTTTTTATATCAAGCATGAGAATATTCTTTTAGCTATAGTTATTTGGATAAGTAACGTACAAGATCAAGATTCTTGCTCCAACTCTACAATTCTCCCATTCGTTCACTTTTTTGGAGCATTAATTGGTATGGTTACAACTCATTTCCTGCAGTCGATTATTTGTTAGAGGGCATTCCCATCTTCAACGCTCTTCGTTTCAAGATAAACATAAACGCCACTAAGCTTAGTGAGATTATAGCTCCAAATAGAAATATTGCATTAAATGCCATAGTATTTGGTACAGCTGATGTCACTCCTTCAGGACTTTGTACCGGCGAAGTAAATAGTGCCATGAACATCCCTGCGATAACAGGTCCTATTGCACCCCCTATTATTCGCATAGTAGAATAAGTGGCAGAAACAACGCCAGTGGATCCTGGTGGCGTGAACCATATGATGACGTTTGCTGATAAAGTTACAAACGCTCCACCGACAGCAAATAAGATGAGTACACTGGCCACCTGACCTGAAGTCGAGTGAAATGCAAGGAGGGCAACAATACCTATACCCATTATAATAGAGCCAGGGACTATAAACCTGGAGCTGCCATGTTTGACAGCCAGCATCCCAGCTATCGGTCCAAGCGCAACGAACACCAAGGCTTGAGGAAGTTGTAACAGTCCTACTTCAAGGGTAGTCATTCCGAACCCATACGGTTCTGGGGTCTGACCTAGAGTAGGAATTGTGGAAAAAATGATGTACTGAACAATGCCAAGCATAAGATAACTAATGTTTCCAACTCTTATTATCTTGTGAAAGGCTAACTTCAAATTTATCAATGGGCTCTCACTTCGTTTTTCTATAAAAAAGAAAGCTAGCATTGATGCCAAACCTATTCCGAGAAAAGTCCAAAAGAGTCCAACACCTTCGCTACCTTTACCAAGAAAAGTGAAGCATAGCATAAATGTACTGGTTGTTAGCACCATAGTAATAACTCCCGGAATATCGATGATTTTGGCATGTCGCTTGGGCGCAATATCACCAGTATTTTTATCTTTACCTTCGAGAGGAGCTGTTGGGATTTTGGGAATAACCTTCCAAAGCAAGAATAGGAGTATGAGTGAAACTGGTATGGCTGAATAAAATACGCTCTGCCAGCCACCAAAATAGACGACAGCCGCTCCTAGTACCAAACCTACAGCACTACCTCCTTGATACATGGACAATAAAACACCTTGGGCGAAAGGAAACTTCTGAGGTGGAAACAGATCTCGTGCAATTCGAATAGCAACAGGAACAAGAGCTACTGCAACACCTTGGATGATTCTAAATATCAATAAGGTGTAAAATTCGTGAGCAAAGCCGGCAAATATCGTTCCAACAGTGTAACACACGAACACTAAGAGCAGCATCTTCTTGGGTCCATATGTGTCAGCAAGTTTTCCTATAACTATGGTTACGGCGGCACCTGAAACTAGGTATACTGTAAGAACCCAACTAATAGTAGCATAGTCCTTGCCAAAATAGGTCGCCATTTCAGTAAGTGCAGGAGCCATAGAAGTATGTACATACAGAACTAAAATTATGCTGATTCCCATAATCCACAGGGATCTTGTAGCAACCTTCGGTGTTTCCACGGTAAGTTGTTTTCCCTTAGGATTATCACCACCGTCAAGTTTAGCAGATTCAGGCAATCTTTGCCTATCTTACTTTTTTTCCTATATAAGCTCTCTTATTTCAGTGAGAATCTCACACGTAAAGGAAAATTCGAAATGAGACTCTCTTATTAGGTTTACCCGAATGTATTGGTGAATACAGTCTTCCCAGCCAAGTCCTTCGACGGTTCAGGTAGAAATTTAGTTTCCAGTTTGTCAAGTTTACCCTTTCCAATTACTAACTGATTATAGTCTTGATCCTTTGAAGGATACCAGTATAAAATATTGTTCACCTTATCCCATTTCAATTCATTACTGGTAGACCATACTGTAAATTCAGGAGAGTAATGAATGTCAAAGGGAATGTAGACAACCGTCGGTTCGTCAGTCACGACTATTCCCTTTAGGATAATCGAGGCATACTTAGAATCGATATCAAAGAATATCATAGTAGGTTCTGCCGAGCTTCGCATTGGATATGGGCGTGCCACTGCATCCACATTTCGTGGTTTCCTGTCAGGTCCAAGAAGCGAGTAGTTTTCATAGTTCCAATTATCTTTACCCTCTTCAGTATTGTATAGATCGTAATTCCATATTGTAGCATTAAGAAGAAGTGCTTCTATTTGTTTATATTGTAGATCTAAATATTCTCTTACCTGTTCTGCCTCTTGGAATGCCCCAAATTCTGTTATAAATGGAACTAGTCCACGTTCAGTGGCAGCCTGATATAATTGAGCAAATAACATGGGGAATTCGATTTTATAAGTGTAAAGACTTTCAGGGATTTTTACGAATGAGCTGGCAACTGCCATCGTATCATAGTAGTGAAATGACAGAACACCGTTTTTACCAAATCTGGAAACAGATGATAGATCATCCGGCAGATAGGTTTCTAATCTCTTAGTTACGAGTCTCTTATCAACCATTACATTTTTTATAAAGTCCATACCAAATGTGCTCTTTACCTCAAGTGGGGATGCTCCATATTTTGCGGGCATACCGCCAGTATCAGTAGGCATAATCCAATCAACTCTTGGTTCAACAAATATGAAGAGGGCTTTGTCAAACTTTTCAATTTCAGAGTTTACGTTGAGATAGTAGTCCATAAGATTCTTGACTTCAAAATCCTTCTTAGGTATAGTATTAGGATGGGGCTCGTTGAAGGGTTCTACGGCCAAGATTCCCGGATGTCCAAGACCTCCATTTAATGATTTGAAGAATTTAACGGTTTGTCCAATGGTTTTCTCTAAATGCGTACGAACAGGATAGTTTTTAAGTCCCACGTCTAAGTTTGTCAAATCATTCTCCCAGAACGATTTCAAGGTCTCTTTTAGGGACTTGTTAATCATGTATTTGATTTGCCACTTTTTGTCAGGTTTGGTAGGAGGCTTTGGCTTTTCATGCTCTTCATCAATAGCAACTGCCCAATCAGGAAATCCATCACCACCATATACTTCGTTTGCAATGTCCTGATGGAAATCCAAAATTACGTAGAGGTCTCTTGCATACAGCTCGTCAATTATTTCTTTCATGGATTCAAGATATTTCTTTCCCTCTGGCAGCAGTTCATCCAGATTTGGGTTTGGACGTGGCTCTATGGCTTTCCACGATACTAAGAGACGTATAACATTAAAACCAAGTTTTTTCATTAGATCCAACCCTGACTTTACCGATTCGATTTCCTTCTTCAAATCAAGCTGTGATAATTCATGTACGTCAAGAGGTGCTATGGGAAGGTAAGGAGGCATCTTGCTTCTTGAACCAAAATTGACTCCTCTGAAGAGTACATATCTTTTTTCTTGATCCCTAAACCAAGATCCGCTCTTCCAAATTCCTTTTCTAAGTTCTGCGGAAGATTCTTGTTCATCCAGAGTAGCTTTTGTTAAGGTTTCGGCGCCCTGTCTTTCCTTACGTCTGCCCCTCAATCCTGCTAATATTATTTGTATTCCACTTATCGCAAGGGCTATAATCGTCATGACAAGAAGTAGTAGTAGACCTAGTTTCGGATACACCAAGACCAATATAGCCAAAGCTGTAATCAATACTCCTAACGCAATGGAAGAGATATGATATGATTCTTCCTCCTTCTTTTTCAAACCACCGACTATTCTTATGATACCATTAGCTAGTAAACCAAAACCAAGAAATATGATAAGCCATTTTGTTGCAAATTCAGGAAAGAAGAAGCCCGATCCGATATAGATTATAAGACCGACACCTACTCCTATATTGAGTAAACGGGACGATCTTTTTACTCCCTTTGCCACTATTCCACTGACCAGTCTCTCCGCTCCAAGTAGTATTAAGCCAATTCCAGCCAAAAATAGCCAGATATAAGCCCCAGCTTTAGTGTCTAAGCCAGAAAAGAGAATCACACCAGAAAATAGTAAACATAAACTGCCGACAGCAATCTGAAAAACCCAAAACCACGATGATTTTGATTTTAATTCACTCTTGGTTTTCATATTATTAATAGCTACATATTTGATGACAATATATATCAGTTACCATCAGCTGAAATCCAGCGAATCTCCAAACCAAAATTTAATCTCATACATAGCGTTGGGTTTAAACGTGATTGCGATAATTACAATGGTGTAAGCTCATGAATAACTCTGATATTCCAGAAAAAGATAGAGCATTAGTACTGCAAGGTGGAGGATCCTTAGGTGCCTACGAAGCGGGAGCATACAAAGCACTATATTATTGGCTAGC
>DATBFR010000064.1:0-2706 GCA_036558405.1 Nitrososphaeraceae archaeon
TAATAATTCAGTTTCTACCCAGAAGATGTCTTTATTTATTATTATAACGGATTCATTGCAAAAATCCTCTTATGTATTGAGCTCTTTTGACTATTCCGATATTTCTTAACATCCGTATTATTTTAAATAATGAGGATGAACAGCAATCTAAAAATATCCTAAGTGAATTTTCTTTACGGTATACGAAGTCGCGGAATATGCTTCATGTATATTATAATGTTGGCGGGAAGTATCATAGCCCAAAAAGCCTGAGCAGCCTGGACGTTGATAAATGAAATTCCAATTGAAGCAAGGAAGATTAGTGGAGCTACGTAAATTCTCCTAAGATGATACTTGACCAGATGTTCGTTCATATCATGATCTACCAACTTTCGATTGTGTGTAGCATACCACCATAACAAAGCCAAAACAAAACCGGTTATAGCGATAACGATACTAAATGATATCACGACTATTCTATGTGTTTCATACGTGGCAAGAAGACCTGTAAAATAACCCACTAAGCCAATGAACATTAAGAACAACATGTTAAGCCATATTAAAGTGATATTTGTAATTCTTATGTGTTCGAAAATTCTATGATAGCTAATCCAGTACATACCGACTACTATGAAGCTGATTACATAGTGAATTATGTTTGGTATTACGAATTGAATCAATTTTACAGCTAATTCCGAGTCGGCGATGTCACCAGAAAATGTCGGAATTTGAATTGATAATGCCATAAAGGTCATAGAAAATGCAAAAATAGCATCACTAAAAGAAACAAGATACCCTACTTTAATTTGACTTAGGTTCATTCTTTAGGTCACATTCCAAGTCTTGATGAATATAATTCATAGAGATAAGCCTTAAAAGTTTTGGAATATTATGCAATCTCTGAATTGGCTATCTTAAAAAAATTTAATCATCAATCCTCATAACTGGCAATTTATAAAAGTTGCAAGAATTGCATTCATGTTCAAGATATCTAGACTAAAATTGGAAACATTGTAATTTGAATTTAACATACAATAAACATCAATCAGTATTTCAGCCATTGACGTCTGGTAATTGGGCTTTGGGAATCATTTACGCTAATTTGCCCCCAATATTGCCTAGAACTGATGCGTCTTGCACAGGATGACAATATGGTATTGTTACTAATGTCTTATATCTTGCTGGGAGCTAACTCCCTTAACTATTTGACAATCAATAGAGGACGTTTAGTCTGAGCTGCTTTTTGAGATGCTATGGGTCCGTGTAACCTCCTCTCCAATCCTGATTTTCTTTCATCACCTATTACAGTCAAATCAAAATTTTCCCGGTCAGCATAGTTTACAATGGCATCCTCTACCTCAATTGAGCTTACAACTAATCCTGTTTTCAAGCGGATTCCGTTGGCGCTGCTTTTATCTCTAATAGTGCTAAACCATTCTTCAGCAACCTTTTTGACTTTTTGCACTATGGAATGCAACCGTAACCCTTCATTCCAAGGCCACCGATATTCAACTCCTTGAAGGCAGGGAGTATCTCAAACGGGAACGAATCTTCGACCCAGTACTTGTTAATGATTGGAGCGACCTTATCTTCCATGAAGGAGCGAACCCGTTTCAGGGTCGCGAGGTCTTAGGGTGGCAGAGTTTCAGCAAGTTGGTAGAAATCACTATTTGGAGGCGGTAACGGTTTATGTGGCTTGACCTCTTTACTTGCTGTTGACATTTTTATCGCAATCCCAGTGCATCTTTAAGATCTATTTCGTGATCTTGTTCTTGTACTATAATGTCTCTTAATGCCTCGGAAAGCGCATATTCTCCAGAACGTTCTGCTTGACGAATTCTCGCTCGATAGTTTCTAATAGTTTCTTGTTCTTGTCTTAGGTCAATTTCAAGCATTTTCTTTGAATCCTGAGAATATTCTGCATCTTTGACTGTCACAGTCGGATCTCCGCCAAGATAATCAATCTGCCTTGCCACTTCCAAAGCATGTGCGAGTTCCTCTGAAGCATGCAGTTTCAACTGGTCTGCAATATCTCCGTACTCGGCGCCCTTCAACGTAGAACTAAAGACCACATATTGGATAATTGCTTTGTACTCTCTTGAGAGATCCTCATTCAGTCCTCTAATTAATTCTTCTTTGCTAGATGCTGATGCTTCTTCAGCGTCAGCCACATCAGGATTTGACATAAGTTCTAGTGTGACAGCATCTTTTTATACTTTACCAACAAAATCATACATTTTTTGACACTTTTGTTTAAATAAATTATACGACTCTATATAGCATAAATTTGCTTCGTATACCTTGATTTCCTATCATAAAATGATCAATCTCTATTATCCAACTTGGAGATAATTGTGCTGGACACTTGGTCTGATGGTATATTTTTGGAAATCGTAGCTGGCTTCGCTATAAAATGAATTATGGGGCAATATCTGCTTAAGATACAATGCATGGCAATGTACCCATCATACTATTATATAACACACTGGCTACTATCCTGATACGATGAAAAAACAGATTCCTAGAATCACAACCTTACGTTTATCGTATTTGATCGCAGCATTTGTTCTATGTCTTGTATTAAGTACCACCCATTCTGGAGTGGCCAATGCACAACAGCAGAATAATACAGCAATGCAATCTCAAGGAACATCCGGTATGAATACCACGACAACAAATGCCTCAAAAATGAATATTGTTCTAGTCCATGGTACATATGTTGATGGA
>DATBFR010000065.1:0-2285 GCA_036558405.1 Nitrososphaeraceae archaeon
ACGATAACATTAGTTTCGGTACTGGCATCATACCGATCTTGTTTTCATATCTTCCCCATTCAGTATACTTCTTTAGTGTTTGATTTACCAGAACATTTAATGAAATCTCATTCTGGTTTGCCTCTTTCTGCATCTCATCAACAACTTTAGAATCAAGTCTAAATGAAACACTTCTAGTGGATTTTTTGGATCGATCAGAATTCGTATTGATTGAGGATCTACCAAAAATATCACTCATTTGGATAACGATAGATACGAATACTGGTTTTTAACATTTTTCAGAATATTTTATCAATTTATTTTATAAATTGAACTATTTCATACTTTCGATATTGTGATTCTAAATCAGCGAATACCTAATTGGGATACTATTTGTGCAATACATGTCTCCCTAACCCTTATGTCAATAGTGATTTGAAACAACCGTTATATTTTGACTCTTCAAAGGAATTAGAGCATTGTTCTTTTCCTTTGACTTATTATCTTATCTGTAGGTTTCATACCCAATTGAAAATCCAAGTCGTCATGTCAATCGGTTGCTACAAAGTGAATAATGACTTCAGAACTACTTTTCTCGATTTCTAGCATCAAGAAGACTTGTTCGAGTCAATATCTTTGAATTTTTTATTTAGTTTCGCCATCCTTGCTTCGTATCCTTTATTATATTCTAGTTCATCTGGTACCAGGGTTGCGGGATGTATGAATCCTTGGTTTCGGATGATCATTGCTCTTTCAGCAGCCCACATCCTCTGAAGATCCCAATCTGCGGTGCCAAATCCGTCATGTGGACCAGTCAACTTACCGTTATGCATACTAAATACAAGACAAGAAACTATCGGTATGGCATAATTCAAACTTGCAGCTGAATTTAGCTTAACAGGCATGAGTGGCATGTGATGGCTACCACGAGTATTGCCTGCAACAAAATGTGGATTATTGAATGCGCTTCCAGCTTCCTCAGTTGCAGGAAAATTCTTCTGTGTTCTAACTATCGCAATTGGATCATCCTTTCCAACATACGTGCCAGCAATATTGTGGAGCCTGTCGGTCGATGCTGAGACGATCACTTCTCCATCCGGTGATACTACGGAATGAACTACGTACCTTCCAGGGTACATGAGTGCTGCCTCAAGCTCAGGTTTGTATTCCCACATTTTCAGATCAGCGAGCTTACCCTCAATCACATCCATGATTCTAAAAGTCACTCCTGACGCTAATTGTTCGTTAATTAAAAGCCCTGTATTACTCCTTGCATCGACAAACATTCGCCATAGAGGAAAATTGAATGCCCCTGGTTCTGTCTTGTCTGCTGCGAATACACAAAATACCTCGCTTGGTCGTTCTTCCATTTCGATCTCTGCTACGCCGGGCCCCATGCCCCTGACATTTCCTGAAAAGGCATCCTTCAAAAGGTCTTGACCTGCACCATACAATCCTTGATCTTTGGCAATTTTTGTGCCTTCGCTGAAGGCATCCCAAGCGAGCTGGTGAATTTGTTTGTTATCAATACCCATGGTGTGGGTCATGATAATGTGTATGTCATCACCACTAAAACCAATATAGTGGTCGATTAGTAACCCCTTTGATCTGGACATCACATAGTCCTTTACTTTTTGAAGCAATTCTGGACTAGGGCAAGTATGACCTCCAATTGCCCCAATGTCGGCTTTTATTGCAGATAACGTAATTTTCATATTTAATAGTACAATAGTTGTTTCTGGGTCTGCTTCTTAAAACTTTTTACGAATCTGCATTCATAGAATTAATACCTTGATATATTGCCCTGTGTAGTTCAGTAAAATTGAAGTCAAAAAGATAATGAATCAAGTTTGAAGTCACTCGCCTAGTCAATTTGTGAACTGAATATGTAGACTCTTAATCTTTTTCTCATTTGGATTAGTATGTATATTACTTTTACTATTGTTACTGTTACTAGTGATAGGAGAGTTTAATTCAAATGTGAATCTAGCTGTTATTTTATTACCTCGCTCATAAGTTACGATTGTAGAGATTTCTGTGGACTTGTTATTTGAACCATCCATTTTGTAATAGATCTTATCTATTGAGATATTGCCTTCTAACCCTTCATTAGCCATTACTACTACTCCAAGAAAAGGTTCTATACTCTGTTTGCCATGTAATCCTGTTTTACCTGGAATATCCTCTGGTTTGCTAAATGGTTCGAATATGACAGCATCATCTGTAAAAAGGTCTAATAATCCTTAAACGTCTTTATCCCTAATACGTCTAAAATATTCAAATACAATGTCTCTCTCAGACTTTAG
>DATBFR010000066.1:0-5085 GCA_036558405.1 Nitrososphaeraceae archaeon
CTTCTTTCCTGTAGTTCTTCCAGTTCATCATATATCTGCATCTTCTCTCTCAACTGTTTAGTTGCGTAATGGAAGAATGCAAGGCAGCTAGAATCCTCATTTGTAATAGCCTGTTGATACTCTAACTCCCATTTATGCTCAACCAAATACTCTAATAATATTTGCTGAGATTCTGATTTTACCCCATCAAGTTTAGCAGGCAAATTATATTCAAGCCGCCTGCTAATGAGTATCAGCTCGATTCGACTTTCTATGGAACGCCAATCTGTCGTCGTCACCATCAGCCTATTCTTTGCAAGCAATAGAAGAATTGATGCCCAAGATGTCAAGAAGGCGTTCAGGTTGGTTGTTACGACATCCAGTGCCGAGGCAAAGACCTGTCTCCCCGTCCCAAGAGAAATGAATACAGCAGCAATAAGTATCATTACGTTTTGAGTGAATACAAATACAATCAAAATTGAAATAACCCAAAACAATATGCCGATGGCGGCGGCGCTAATTCTAAAGTAGTTAGTCGGCTGTCCAATTAACTTGATATTGTACTCTGCTCCTGCTTTTCTTTTTTTGCGAGCACTGAATATGATTAGACCCTGGACAAATACCAAGTTAACAAGGTGCTTTACCATCTCTTTCATGATGAAAGCTAGTCCGCGAGCCATTTGCATGATGACTTATTTTGACCGACTCCACTACTTAAAAAATGTTGTATGTAATCTAATTACCGTACTGTCACAATATGTTAAAGCTTTGCTATGATATGGTATGATCATTTAGACGATGACTGACTTTGTTGTTATTAATTTGTGCCACGTAACGGTGTTGATAACACTAACCTTTTCTAAAGCACAGTTTCTTCAGGAGCAAATTTCCTCGGGTCTAGTAAATTAAATTCGTCCAAAAAGGCTTCGACTTCCTCTGCTGGCATCTTTCGTACATCTATTTCACCTTTTCGTACCTTATCCAGTTTCCCAATCGCTTTTTTAAACCGTTCAGTATCCATTACTAATCCATAGTAATCTCTCACCCTTTCTAGAGTTGTTTCGTAGTGTCTCTTATCACCGGATGCTGTAGCATCAGATATTATCGCGACATCGTAGCCTATGTTAAATCCCTCCCTTAATGAAGTCTCTACACAAATTGAAGTATCAATACCAGTAAATACTAACAAATTAATGCCCTGACTCTGAAGCCAAATCCGGAATTCTGTATCTTGGAAAGCAGAATCTCTCCGTTTGATAACTACCGGATCTCTCTCTTTAGGTTTTAGTTCATCGATTGTTACTCCATCCCAAGTGCCTCTAATACAAATGGGTACTTTCAATCTCTCCTGTCTTGATTTCGGTAGGATATTGTGGATGTTTGTAAGTATATCAATACCACTACTCTCCTTTACTGCCTCGGTGTAAAATACAGGAATACCCATAGTCCTGCAGAATTCAATTAAATCTTTAAGCTTTGGAATAATCTCCCTGTAAAGGGCGGTATTCATCCCTATTTTATCATAAGATCCTCCCTTGGCCACGAAACCGTTCTGCATATCTATAACAATTAGCGCAGGTGTGACGGTACGACCTGAAGGAAAAGTGACTTTGAACATTCTTCACATTAATAGATATCCGCTTAAAGATAAATGTTTAGCTATAGATATGTTAGATCAAAACACTTATTCTTATTTATCGGATGTGCACCGAGTTTCGGCATTAGTGGAGTGAGTGCCATTGACAATATGAAATCTGTTCCCGCCCCGATGACAATGACTGTCAAAAGATCGGTTTGTCCTCCCAAGAGTCCTAAAGAGAGTAACAGTAGAGATGACCTTCAAAGATCTGAAGAAAATCGTATATGATTTTATTCGTCATCCTCATATTTTCTAATATTTTGGTTATTGTAAATTGATGTAAAATAGCAACGTCTCCATTTAAAACGTGCTACTAAACAATAATTACCCATAATCGATATTAGTTACTGCGGAATTAAGACCTATATACATATGACTCTTCAAAGCAGAAAAACTATCGAAGGCCCGTTCAGAGCACCCCACAGAGCAATGTATAAAGCAATGGGCCTAAACGACGACGATTTATCGAAGCCTATTGTGGGAGTTTCCTCAACCAGTAACGAAGCTACACCATGTAATATCCATTTACGAGATTTGGCACAGCATTCAAAAGCTGGTGTAAAGGATTCTGGATGTACTCCAAGAGAGTTTACGGCCATTTCTGTATCTGACGTTATTTCAATGGGCCATGAGGGAATGAAGGCATCTCTAGTAAGTCGGGAAGTAATTGCCGATTCAATTGAACTAATGATGAGAGCTCATCAATACGATGGAATAGTGGGTATTGGTGGATGTGATAAAAGTAATCCAGGGACATTGATGGCAATGGCACGCCTTAATCTACCATCTATATATGTATACGGTGGAGCCAATATGCCCGGTAATTGGGATGGTAAGCAAGTGACAATTGAGGATGTTTTTGAAGGAGTAGGAACATATCAGACGGGAAAGTTAAGTTTAGAAGAACTAGTCAGTTTGGAAAATGTTGCATGTCCATCTGTTGGCTCTTGTGCTGGCATGTATACTGCTAACACTATGGGAGCAGTAGGTGAAGCTATTGGAATGTCATTGCCTGGAAGTGCTTCTCCACCTGCGGAAAGTGAAAGAAAGAAACAGGTATGTTTTGATTCCGGAAAGGCAATAATGAACTTGATTCAAAACAATATACGTCCAAAAGATATTCTTAAATTTGAAGCATTTGAAAATGCGATCGCCCTTGTCAATGCGATAGGTGGCTCTACAAATTCAGTTCTTCATCTTCTGGCAATTGCTGGAGAAATTGGTGTTAAACTAGATTTAGGAGACTTTGAAAGAATACGAAAGCGAACACCACACATTGCTAATTTATTGCCAGCTGGTCTATATACAATGTTTGACCTGTACAAGATAGGCGGAGTCCCTGTGATTCTAAACAGTCTGCTAGAAAAGGGCTTGATCGATGGTGATGTTATCACAGTTACAGGAAACTCGATGAAGAAGAATCTTGAATCAGTAAGACCAGATATTATACCAACAAATGATATAAAATCTAAAATTATAAGACCTGTAGACGATCCTTTTAACAAGGAAGGGACACTTAAAATTCTAAAGGGTTCTTTGGCTCCTGATGGAGCCGTTATAAAAATTGCCAGTATAAAGTCAACAACAAATTTTCGGGGTAAGGCAAGAACTTTTGAATCTGAGGAACAAGCTTTTGATGCGGTATCTAAGGGAAAGATAGGCAAAGGACATATTGTAGTGATCCGATATGAAGGTCCAAAAGGAGGACCTGGTATGAGAGAGATGCTTTCCGTCACAGCTTCTCTAGTAGGTCAAGGTATAGGCTATCAAGTAGCATTAATTACCGATGGAAGATTTTCTGGAATTACCAGAGGATTAATGGTAGGCCATGTTGCACCAGAGGCAATGGTTGGTGGTCCTATCGCTTTAGTTAAAGATAATGATCAAATTGATATAGATGTTGCAAAGGGAAAGATAGATCTCCTAGTATCAAAGACTGAGCTAGACAAAAGAAAGAAAAAGTGGAAACCAATAAAACCACATTATACAAAAGGAGTACTTGCCAAATATGCTTCGCTGGTAAGTTCTGCAACTGAGGGAGCTGTAACTAGTTCAATATAGCTCACATTTTATAAATTTCTGTCATCGTTCGACGGTAATTTGATGAATTTCTCCATACTATGTAATTTAATGACTTTTATAGAAATATTATGTGATATTTTGAATTTGGAGGCTTATTATTTAAAGATAAAGCAATATAAGCAGGATTAACATATGATATCAGTTGAATGAGTCAGAGCTCTTAGAATCCGCAAAAAAAGTACTAGATGATAATTGGAGGGATAATTTTACAATACCTTCAGGAACATTGTATCCTCATCAATGGAGTTGGGATTCATGCATGATTGCAATGGGGAACTCTTATTTTGACACAGACCGATCGATGAAGGAAATGGAGCATTTATTTGACGCTCAGTGGAAGAGTGGGATGATCCCTCACATAGTATTTAATGAGAAGGAAAAGACTTACTTCCCTAGTCCTGAATATTATGATGTTACGCGTTCTCCTAACGCACCCGAGCATGTTAAAACGTCCGGAATGACCCAGCCCCCTGTGCATGCTATCGCTTGTTTCTATATTCATCACAACAGTAAAGATAAAGCAAAAACCAAAGAGTTCCTGGCAAGAGTCTATCCAAACCTCTTGAAATGGCACAGATTCCTTATGACTGAACGCGATCCCGAAAAGTCAGGCTTGGTAACAATTTTCCACCCATGGGAATCGGGACGTGATGATTCTCCTATTTGGGATGATGCATTAGCAAGGGTTAAAATCACCAAGATGCCGAAATTCCAAAGGCTGGATATCAAGGCTGAAGGAGAAAAGTCAGAACGTCCTTCTGATGAGGAATATAATAAATTTATCTTCCTTGTAGATCAAATGAAACTCTATAACTATGATCAGAAAATAATTTATGAGAAATATCCATTCAAGATCAAGGATGTACTTTTCAGTAGCATATTACATGTTGCCAATTTGGCTCTCTTACAAATTGCAAAAGTGATCGGGGAGGAGGACATAAAGGAGATATCAGAATGGATATCCAGGACAGAAACAAACTTTCGCAAGTTTTTTTGTGCTCCTTCAAATGGGGGATCAAATATTTCTGATGGTCTGTTTTATGATTACGATGTTAAAATAGGTAAAAGGATCATGAAAAGAACAATTTCATGTCTATTACCGATTTATACCGGAATACTATCAAATCAGGAGGCAGAAGTAATCGTAAAATGGATTAGCGGCGCGGATTTTGTAGCCGAGTATGATACCATAGCAAGCGTCGACGAAAAGGAGTCAGACTTCAAACCTCTCGATTATTGGAGAGGGCCAGTCTGGATAAATACAAGTTGGTCCATAAGTTATGGCCTATTACGATATGGATACACTGATAGGGCAGAACGAATAAAACAGGGGGCACTAAGACTTGTGGCAGAGCACGGCTTTAGAGAGTACTTTAATCCTACTA
>DATBFR010000067.1:0-2933 GCA_036558405.1 Nitrososphaeraceae archaeon
TGTATATTTTATCGACCCCTTAGAACTGAATCTACCTTTGCTTGATAGGATGTACAAAGAGATGGAAGACCCCACAGAGATAATGAAATCTCTTAGGAACAAAATAAATGATGCAGAGGGGTATCTTGCAGTTACTCCTGAATATAATAGAGCACCATCCGGTGCCATCAAAAATACATTGGATTACTTTTTAGAAGAATATTATTTCAAACCATCAGCCATTGTTTCTTATTCTCCCGGGATTTTCGGTGGAATAAATGCTGCAGAGCAACTTAGGTTAGTATTTGCAGAATTAGGAGCTCCATCCATACCCTCATCTTTCCCAATACCCAGGGTCCATAAGGTATTTAGTGAGGATGGTAAACTAATTGATGAGGCATATGACAAAAGGGTTTCAAAATTTCTTGACGAATTTGAGTGGTATATTGAAGCCTTCAAGAACCAAAGAGCAAAAGGCACTCCTTACTAGGTCATATAGCGTCTAATTGAATTCTCTTATAGAATACTAGAATTAGCTGCTACTGCTTTAGGTAATATTTGGTGTAATTAAGCTGGGGTAAACTCATTAATGCGAACTATCGAATTTTAAAGGCGTTTTCATCAACGTGAAAAATACGAGATAAATGAGCGAGATATGAAACAAAGTTTAAATGAAATGGTATTATCATTGAAGCAGGAATGACTAATATTGTATCTTACACGTGTGAAGAATGCGATACAGTATTTGACTCAGAACAAGAGCTACTTCAACACGAAATCTATGCAAGATATAGAAGACCGGGCTGTTGCTGGCAGTAATACCTACATATCAAAGATTAGAATTGAATACTGCTTTCGATATCCTGAAAGATCTTGGGATTACTGTGCTCTGTTTTAGCACTGGGTGAGAAAACAAATATTTTGCAGCGCCTCTTACTAAAGGTGTGAGTTATAATAAACTAACACCAGAAGAGGAGAAAGTGATTGTTCGTAAAGGAACAGAAGCGCCATTCATTGGTGAATATGACAATTTCTTTGAAGAAGGTACATTTATTTGTAAAAGATGCAATGCGCCCCTCTTTTCATCTAAAAGCAAGTTTGATGCCGGGTGTGGTTGGCCTGCTTTTGATGATACTTTGAGTGATACGGTTCGCCGAGTGCCCGATCCAGATGGTGTCCGAATTGAAATTGAGTGTGGGAATTGTAGTGCCCACTTGGGCCATGAGTTTGTTGGAGAGCGGTTAACGGACAAGAACACACGAGAATGTGTCAATTCGATATCAATAAGATTTATTCCCAAGGATAAGGAGTTACCGAAGGTCGTACATGCCTAACAACGACAGTATTAGAATTCATTCCGAAAATAATAATGACCTTGAAACTGCAACTCTTGCTAATGGATGTTTCTGGTGCACAGAAGCGATATTTTCTAGAGTTAAGGGAATAAAATCTGTCATACCCGGATACTCCGGCGGTAAAACAAGTAGTCCTTCATATGAGCAGGTTTGCACAGGAATAACTGGACATGCAGAGGCGATTCAGATAGAATATGATCCGAAAATTATTTCTTTTGAAAAGATCCTCGATATATTCTGGCATACACATGATCCGACTACGCCTAACAGACAAGGTAATGACGTAGGCACACAGTACCGATCTGCGATCTTTTATCATGATGAAGACCAGAAGAACATTGCTGAAAAATCTAAAACAGAGCTTGAAAAAGAAGGTATTTTCAAAAATCCAATTGTTACCGAAATAGTTCAATTCTCGAATTTCTATCCAGCAGAAAATTATCACAAGGAGTATTACGAAAATAATCGCAACGCGCCGTATTGCAGTTTTGTAATAGATCCCAAAATACAGAAACTTGTTCAAAAATATAGTGATAAAATTAAGCAAGAATACATGTAATTATCCGTAACATTATCCGTAACATGAAACCATTTATGGTCCGCTCCAATCGAAGGGAATGTGTTTACTTGAATTATCTTTTCTTTCCCATTTGTATGGCATGGCATCAACGATGTCAGCTACAGCCCTTCCCCATGTTGCAACTGCTCCCGGTCCGACTTCACTTCCTGGCGGGTTTATAGTTTGAACCAGTTTACCTGGTGGAGTCATAGGACCGCTTAGGGCTTGACTTCAGCACTTACCTTCCCAGGTATCTCTACACTCCAAGAACTAAGATCGTCTACTAAGTTAAATTTAATGTGCACATATCGAATTCCGTGAACATGTCCTACTAACGACAGGTAAAACCTGGTGCAAATCTTATTATTTTTAGTGACGACGATTCAACTTTGACACACTTCTGATATTAAAACAATGGACTCCCCAAGTGAAACACAAGCGTTCGAATCCCAATCCGAGAATAGATTTCACGGATAACAGTAGAGCAGAAAAATAAATGAGATTCATGAATGTTATATCATAATTGCACTATCATTTCCAATTTACTAGCTTACCTATTCAAGATTACCTCATTAATCATAATGCATAAAATCTACAAAATTTATTTAACAACATAATCAAAAGATCAATTGCTTATGCCAGATGATCTTCCAGATCATGTCAAACGGCTTTTAGAAATCTATGATGGAAAAGCAAAAGATTTCCAGAGGTATTTCATATTATTGGTAGCCCTATCGCTATTTATTATGATATTCATACTAGCCCCTTTTGTCTCAACGCAGAATTCTAAGGTACTAGTTCTTAACCAGATAAACAGTACAATTGAATCAATTAATGGCACGCGGGCTAATGTATTGTATTATGAAAATGCAAAAAATGGAATCGAACTTTTACACAATAGACTGTCTTTCGGAACAGCCATATTAAAGAATTACATCGAATCAATCGAAAATTTGACTAGGTTATCATCAACTTCCAGTACTATTGAACAAGCTGGCCTACCTAGAGGATCTGACATGATCCTTTTTGCCGTTTGTAAT
>DATBFR010000068.1:0-110921 GCA_036558405.1 Nitrososphaeraceae archaeon
AGTATATAGTGCCTTGAACCAGAGCAGATGCACAATTGCCAACACCGGCTATCGCTACTCTCACCTTTTTACGCACATAAGATCGTAATTACCACCATCGCCGGTTTAATTAATACATATCGAAGAACGTAAGATCGAACCGGTCTGAAAGGAGTCACAATACCAAATAAATACAGATATGACAGCTTGTTTACCTAAATTTGCCTTTATTGTTTTTGTTGCTGCAAACAATATATAATAACCCTTAGCTTCAGCTGTTGTGAAAAATCCTCGTCGGTCACTTGAGTGGGGAAATATACCTTGTAGTCGCTCTGATTTTCACATTCTCTAAAACCCAGCTCATGAACTACGGAGGAAAAATCCTTGAAACCTGACCCATCAGGCGGTAAATCGGTCAATACTTGAAGAGTTCCATTGGAACGTAGTTTCGGAGGCAATGTTTCCAATAGTGACTTAAGGGACAATTTGTCCTGTGAACTTATTAGTGGATAATATTTCATAGGCATTCGAAATAGAAAATTATCTATTGACCCATTGGAGATATTTGGAATTAATTTTCTCGGCTCCCCCCAAAAAGCTGAAGCATTCTGAGGTTCCAAATCTACAAACGCTGATTTCGCCTTCGTTACTTCTTCCTGATTCTTGCCAATTACAACAAAATATTCAGCCCAATTTCGTAGTGCAATGGAATGTAATGATTTACTCCTTAGCGTCCCAATTTCCATGTTGACCTTCAGAAACAACCTGTGGGCTTTCTCCACTGTCCTGTTAAGAGATGTTGATGGGTTGCCCTCATGAAAGAATTGATAAACAAGGTTCCAACGATGCTTGAATATATCCGGAAAACCTTTGTTGCCGATTAACTCCTGAAATATCCTCGTATCAGCAAAATCCGAAAAGAAAGTATCTGTCCTAGATACAGCTTCGAGCTTGGGCAAGTAAAGCTCATCGTATAGATTTGTTACTCGATTCCAGGCCCTAACAGGATCCGACCCCATGTATGTAACTGAAAGATCGGCAAGCCACAATATCTCACCTAAAAGTGCAATCTTGTTTGTATCCTGACCCCTCGTTTTCAACTCGGCAAGTAGTTTTGCAAACATCTCTTGTGCATTTTTCTGCCTAAAATATGGAAAATCTGTTCTCCAAATTATTGCTTCTACTACCAAGCTTTCATACGGTCGTTCTATAGGCGCTGGAAATTCGGGCAAGGACATCGAACTCGACAAATTTGCATATGGACCAGCTGGAAAAAATCTCTCAAATTCTAAAGCATTCAATATGAAATATGCATCGTGTATCCTCGTTCGGTGAAGTTCTGCTATGGTACGCGATACCTTGGGGGCTGAAGGTTCGTTCGCTTCATATGAATCGTAAGAAGATCTTAGTTGGGTCGGATCAAAGTCATGCAACAATCCAGCCACTATTAGCATTTCTATTTCGCGCGCAGAAAACCTATAGCCATGAAATTCAGGCGGAAGCATTTGAAGAGAAAGATAAATTACTTCTAAACTATGGTGAAAATTGTGATATTTTGTAGATCCTTCTCCCAGACCTTGAATTGAATATGAATAACTCAGGTACTTTATCAATGCTTTAATGCTATCAATTCGATCGGGACTAATCCCCATTTTCGAAGCACGTTGGTAAATAGCCATGATTAATTTTTCTTCTTTTATATCGGCAAGCGTCTCATTTGCTTCTTGTATAACAGATTTACCAAATTTGGGTAACTTAGATACTAATTTCTTATATATGATTCTTATAGGCAAACTTTTATTTAGGTAAACTCCTACGCTTGTTACAATCCAAGGGTATTTTATCCTAGGTCTTTCCCTTTCTACAATCTCGTCTGCTACATATACGATTTGCCGATTTAGCTCTGGAATTATGGACTGTAAGTCAGGATTTGGCACCTCGATCTCTCCAATTGCCTGCGGAGCATTTGTATTCATTACTGCCCACTGGGGTATCTTTACCCTATAACGAAACCTTTTGCGACCAGAAGTCGAAGATTCTACCGATAGACGTTCCCTCCTGGTCACGGCCACATTTTTTAGACCATGGTCCATTGGTAAATCGCTATCACGAGAAACCTGGACTATGATCTCTTTATCAGGGATTTGAAGACCAAGTAATATGTGCCAATACTTGCCCTTGTCAAGCCAGGCAGGAGCATACGTTTCTTTATCCCAAAAATCAATAGGCCCGAGTGGAATATAGCCTTCTTCAAACTCGCGTGTCTCCGGATTGTAAGACCTATAGTCATAGTTGCCAATCTGAGGATCGAGCTTCTTGGCAAGATTCCGGGTATATTTAACTCGTTGAGTAGATATTGTAAATTCTCTGTAAGCCATTATGCCCCAGATAAATCCCAATAAACTAAGTACTAAAAAAATAAGTGAAATAAAGTTGATTACACGACTCGAATAGTATAAGGTAAGAAGTCCCGTTCCAAAAAAAAGAGCTGAAAGACCGCTGGCGCATGCCAAAGCAATAAAAAATTTCCTTGCTAACTCATTGAAATACAAACTGAATGACTTTTCAGAAGGAATACAAATTGATCCCTGGGGAATACGAAACCTCGCGAAAGTAGGACAATAGAACATATTGCACAACACGACAAACGGCATTAAAAGGAGTTTTAAGTTCATTCTATACCAATGAGGGATCCACACACTCTACAAGTAACCTACTGGTGCTACAATTCTGGAACTCGTTTCGTTTTATAGCAAAAAGTCTTACACAATGAGAAAAGTCATCAACACAAAGCGATTCTATTGTATTCACCCCAAATACACATGATCAATGACAAATAAGTAGAGCCAATTATTACTTACCTATGAATTTTGTCATAGATGAAAGAAAAGACAGTAATTCCGCCAGCTATAGTAAATCCGGAGTATGCGAAATATGGTTGTGATGGAAGAATTAAAAAAGAACCTATTATCAAGGAACCTGCTAGAATGGCAGTAGGAATCAAAATTTTGGCTGTTCTACTTTCATTATCCATGGCTCGATGCTGGAGCAATTCCTTTATCATCGGCCCTAGCTCACTCGATACTTGGAGATTCTTCACAAATTTAATTACTGATTTTCTAATCTCTTCAAGATAGGCTTCTTTTAATAACCCTTCTTCCTCAAGCAAATTCGCTAGTACTCTTACAAATTGAAATTTCACATTATGATGCTTATAAATCCCCTCTAGTATTGATGCCATTCTCATATACAATGCCAAATTCTTAGGCAAGCGAAAAGGAAAACGGCTCATAGTCTTGTTAGCAAGCTCTTGAAGCGCTTTGACTTCCATTCGGTCTACTTGCTTGCCATATAGGGATTGAATACTCAACTCTAGTCCTCTTTCAACTACATACCTATTAACAGAGGGTTCAAGAGTTCCTAGCTCAATTAGGACATCTGTAGTTCTTACCGCATCCTTATCAATGAGGCCAAGATATAGTCTAATTAACTTCTTTCGAGTGTCATCATCAAGTTTTCCCACCATTCCAAAATCGTAAAGAATTATCTTTCCATCATCATTCACCGCTATGTTACCAGGATGGGGATCTGCATGAAATAGGCTATACCGCAAAAGCATTTTAAAGAAAATCCTATGTACTCTGACAACTAGTTGGGATCTGTCTACTTTAAGCTTTTCCAATCCTACAATATCCGTAATTTTTATTCCAGGTAAATATTCTAGCGTTAAGACATGTTTTGTCGTTCTATCAAGATATACATGCGGAATTATTACAGTTGTTTCACTCTTAAGATTATCTCTGATTTGTAACAAGTTACGAGACTCAATTCTGTAATCCATCTCTTCCTTTACTGTATCTTTAAATTGTGATAGCATACCTTCGGCAGAGAATTTTAGATTCGGATCAATAAATCTTGTAGCCAAGGGCAAAAGCCTGCTTAGTATGTAAATATCTTTAAAGATTTTCTCCTCAATATTAGGTCGACTCACCTTAACTACAACACTTTTACCTTGATACTTGGCTAGGTAAACTTGCCCCAGACTCGCTCCAGAAATAGCATTGGAATCAAACTGGTCGAATACTCGATCAATTGTACCCAGCTCACTTTCGATAATTTTTCTTATTTGCTCAAAAGGTGCAGGGGGGACATCATCTTGAAGTCTTGAAAAAACATCCAGATACGGTTGGGGTAAAATATCTGATCGTGATGACAACCATTGCCCTAGTTTTATGTAAGAAGGACCAAGTGAAATGAACGCATTGAGAGCTTTTTCAGCGTGCTTTTTGAATTTATGTTCATCGATGTATCTACCTTCTTTTTTTACCCATTCTCTTCTGTCCGATCTCAATCTGATTACAAGAGGCACAAGTTTAATGATTGTTTTTAGGATAGCTGACCTAGGAGGGTTTCTATATTTCATCTCCACTACTTCCTGCGCCATGGGTGAAGTTTCTGGCGAAGTACTTTGATCAGATCTTTTACTCAACATCTTTGCTTTAGTCTCGTGTCTGGTGAGTAGGGGGATAGCATTGTAATTCTTTAATTTCACCTAGCTCAATTCTTAGAAATACAAAATAATTTCTTAGGGAGCAAAACAGAATTATTGAAATCACACCTCTAAATAACTTCATTAGAATTCAAGTATTTCCTTGCGAATCTTGCCAATTGAAGTATTCCGCCAATCATTTCTGGAGTATCAAGCATTAAATGACCCAGTGCATCAATGCGAGGGTCCACATTGTCGAAATGAACTGCGAAATAGTCTTTATATTCCCGTATGTGAAGATTCCCATATCTATATTGTCTAATGGCTCCTTGCTTACTGCCTAGTAATGTGCTTTCATAATCTATGATGGGCCTTACATCCTTGGGAACAATAATATTTCCTTCATCATCGAAAAAATTCAAGCTAGGGTAATACAACTACCTCGACATAAAAATATATTTTCCAATAATAGCACAGAATCAAGTGAGCCAAAGTTGTTTGAAACATGAGTTTGACTTTATGATTAAAACTGTTAAGATATGGTTCTCGTTAAGAAAAAATTAAAGTCAAAATTTAAGGGGAAATATTTTCGGAGTTTAAGACAAGACTTTTATAGAATATATTCAAAGTTGAGATATGAGTAGTCCAAAAGGCAATGTTCCGAACATAGTTGCGCTTGAAGTTTTGAAGAAAAATGGGATTGATGTAGACAAATTGAAAGAAATGATCACAAGAGGAGTAGGCGCTGAGTTTACGACTTATTATTATTATACGATTTTACGAATGCACTGCACAGGCCTTGAAGGAGAAGGAATCAAAGAGATCGTGGAGGACGCGAGGATAGAAGATCGAAATCATTTCGAGGCCATGGTACCTCGTTTATATGAATTGGGAGGTAGTTTGCCCCGTGACATCAGGAAATTTGCCGATCAGGCTGGATGCCCGGATGCATATCTTCCGGACAATTGGGAAGACATCAACTCTATTTTGAAGGTTCTATTAGAGGCAGAACAGTGTGCCATAAGGTCCTGGGGGGAAGTCTGTGACATGACGACGGGAAAAGACCCGAGAACATATGACATAGCTCAAAGAATAATGCAAGAGGAGGTTGAACATGAAGCTTGGTTTATAGAGCTACTCTCAAAGCGACCTTCAGGGCACTTTAGAAGAAAGTTTGCTGGACAATCTCCACATACAGGTACGCAGGGTAGTCTGATTCATTTATAGCGACCTACGTTTTTTTACGGTGAGAACCGGGAGAGAGCTCCGGTTCCTTTCCGTGACTCACTTATTCCATTGAATGGTTCGCTATAATTACGGGCCAGGCTTTAAATAGTAAATTTTCATGAATATGAGTAAAGTCCAGAAACTCGTGAGTTACTCCTAAGTGGCTCATGAGTAACTCAGGGTTCATGTGATATTGTCAACTATGAAAAAAAAGTGGGAGTGTTCGGAATGCGACTATAATAATGGTAGACGCTGGAATGTGGCTCGTCATATTCGTACGATGCACTATGCTGGCTCTCCGCACCTGTCTGCCCGATATTCTTCGAAGTCTGCGTCCAAGTACGATGTTAATAATGCTTACTTAAAGTCGGACGAAACTTCATCAGATCTTGTCCAAAAAAACCAAAATGAACACGATGCAAAAGTGTTTGCAGATTCATATCAGTTCAAAGATCCAATTATTGGTATACTTATGCAATTTAATAAAGCGTTGACCTTAAAGGAAGGTTTTGAGAAGGATATGATAATGAAAGACTTGTTCAAACAGTTTAAGCGGGAGACAGCAACTCCTAGGGTAGTTTTTCCTAGTATTTATCTGGAATTCTCAAATACTTTAAAGACGGATCAAAATTCGAGAGTCAGCCAATGGCCATTTACTCCGCTGAGTGGCAATGGCCTGCACAATTCTACGATTGAACGTAATTCAAACTGGAATAGCGATTCTAGAAAACCGATCGGGGAGAACGGACTACAAAAAAAGCTCGGCTATGTCATAAGAAAATTTAGTAAGGCATATCAAGATAGACAAAAGAGAGGATTATCGCACGAAAAATTTGAGTAAAATTTAATAGCGGACTTTCTGAATTGCAGTTATTGCGGAGACAAAGGCGGCTTGGTGAGCTAGTGACCATAGCTTCGGGAATTGGGATCGCAGTTTTGGGTACTCTTGTAAATGTGCCTCCAGTCTCGTACGGTGGACTTTGCATCATGGGGTTGGGAGTAATTTCATTTTTCTGGTACTAGTCGCATTGATGTTGAGAATGACTGAAAGGTGTCGTAGTGTAAATCCAAAATTAAGATATCTTAATTTTGTACTCCAAGCCGGTTATGCTCAGCATATCGTGTACCAACTCCTTCGATAATTCCTTCATTTCTATTGACTTATTTTCTACATCTTGTTTCAAATCATTTACCTCTGTTTTCCTCTTCAAGATCGAATCCTTCCGTTTGTTAATGCGCAATTCGATATCATGAAGTTTGGCCTGTAACTCAGTAGCCCCAGATGATTTTAGTCGATTTAGTGTCTCATCATTTGACTTAATATTCGCTGATAGAGAGCCCAGAGCATTAACAATATCATCAATATATTCAATGACTTTGTTCGAGTCCTTGAGTACGATCTTTTGATTTGCAACTTCCTTCCTGAGCTCGGCCAATAATTCAAAATAAGGATCTAATTCTTCTTCAAATATTTCCCAGGGCCTGTTCCCTATCTTTTCAAGTCTGGCGAACTTGACTTTGGACGTTCCGTATGAATACTTTGTGATGGCACGTGATATGTTGGAAAACCTGTTGGAAATATCTTTTTTGACCATTTCCATTTGATTCTGTACTCTCTTAATCTCCTCTATGGTTCTAACAGCATCGGCGAACTCGGACGAATCTCTTAATCTTGTGCATTCGATATTTAACTTTTGTACAATGACTTCTTCGTCTTTATTTTCTTGGAGGAGATTCTGAATTCTAGTTTGTGCAGATTGACTACTCTGAATTTTGGCACCTATATTCTTGATAATTTTCAAACACTGCGAGCATTTTTCTATTTTATCTTCATGTTTTGATACCAATTCGTTAGTCTTTTTATAAATCGAAGAAAGGGTCTCAAATTCCCCCTTCATCTTATTTGAATGCTTTTTCATAAACTCATTTAGAACTCTCCGGTGGGATCCACTAGCATCACCGCATCTTTTTAGTAATGATTCCAATCTATTCTTAAATTCAATAGCTTCCTCAAGATTTTTTGGGTTTGGGAACTGGGAAGAAGATTCGCGCATCACTGTAGCCACTATAGTCCTCCTCGAATTTTCTACTAGTGATCTGAACTTTGTATCGTCTGCCTTCAAATTTTCCTTGGATAAATCTTCTACTATTTTGCCTAGATTATTGAGAGTAGTGTCAACTGATGACCTTATAGGTTCCAGATCGGCCAGCATTATCTTTGTTTCTCTTGCTTTGATATCTTCTAATAGCATGGAAGCATCTTCCAGTGATATCCCGTCGGAAGAAACAGCATCACTGTCCATAGTTCTCAGATGTGTCGGATCCTTTCTTTTCAAGAACCCGAACGGAGGAGACATCATGAGATAATAGATTCCATCCCTAAAAAACCTGACTCCCTATAACGTGAAGTGTCAAATCGTATATTTGCTCTCTGAACGATACAGTAGGCAACTACAAATTCCCGCTTCGTTCACTATTCTAGAATGGTAGTATTACAAGCATCTCGTTGAGCGAAGTACATAATTCTGAATAAGTCTATGTATTCAGCCTACAAAGTTTTTATTAATAGGGATTCTTAACATATTCCATGCATAAATTGATGTTATTCTTTGCTTGCACTATTGGAAGTATCACTATTGGATTAAATACCTCAAGCATTTCGCTGGTTTCCGGCGAGCCTTTGGTTCAAGTTACACCGACCTGTGGGCCTGAGGATTTTAACATTGCTATAAATGCCAATGGTTTTGAGCCAGCAAGTAATGTTGCTTGGAAACTTGTTGACGAAAACCAACGAGTTCCGCTATATGGGTACTTCGCAACCAATACCACTGGCGGTTTCCTAGAACCAACTACCATTGATGACGTCCCTGAAGGGAATTACAAAATCTATTTTGGTACTGACATTAATAATGACGGTAAGTTTGACGCACCATCCAATGTATATGCTAATCTGACTATTCCATGCCCATAGTGGTTTCTTAACTAATAATTTGAAGTTGGCATTTTCCAAATTAGGAAAGAGACAACCATAATGTAAGATTACTTCTAAAGATTTTAATACCATATTACTAGAGCTTGTTTAACTTGCGTTTGACCACCGGTAGGACGGAATTAGATCCGCCCATTTCACAATTTTCTATAGTTATTCCTACGACCCTTTCAAATCCTATGATTCTCGATTTGATGAAGTCCATTGTGGGAGCGATTCCCAAAAATATATCTGCTGAAATTGTGCTTGTTGAAAATGCCACAGACTCCTTAGAATCAGATGAGAAATGGCAAGAAAGAAAAGAGTCGATTACAGATCAGTTAAAAAAGGTAGAAGAAACTCGGGATAGCAAGAACAACCTTTTCCTAAAATTTATTAGGAAACTACTACCAGAGGGAAAGGTTTTCGCAATTTTAGAGGGTGTTAAATCTGCAAGTGCTAAGAACGTGATAATTATGAATGATGATTTTACACATCCGCCAGAAGTACTCCCCTCAATGATGGAGTTGCTCGCGAAGCAGGGGTGTATGGTTGTTGCATCTAGATATACTGAAGGTGGATCCGTAGTTGGCCGAAATGCATTAAGGAAGCTTCTAGGAAAAGGTGCCGCTGGCGTGGCAAGATATGGGCTTAAAGTAAGGAATGTAAAGGATCCTGCATCTACTTTCATAGGATTTCCAAGGGCAGTCTTAGAAGGTATCCCAATTAACGGTAACACATATTCACTTTCACTAGAAATTTTAGTAAAATCAAAAGGACTTGAGGTTCAGGAGATCCCCTATTGCTTCAGAGAGAATCCTTCGTCAGGGGAGAAAATGGTGCCTTCTTTTATTAAATATGTTAGATCTATAATTCATTTATACAGATATGGACCCAAGCTCGCAGAGAATAGCGATATTGTCAAGTACCGAAAATCTGTAAAATTTCTTTCAAAGGCGGGAAGATTCTACACAGTAGGGGCTAGTGGACTGCTGGTGAACTATCTTGTTTCGACAATAATTTCCAACGGCGCAATTTCGAATCTTTGGTATATGCATGGAACTTTCATAGGGATCCTGGTGTCTATAGTGTCAAATTTCTTTCTGAACAAAATTTGGACGTTCGAAGATCGCGATTTCTCACTCGGACGTACTATAAAACAATTTTCTTTGTTTCTGTTGATTAGTTCATTTGGTGCGGCAATTCAACTTGCCTTTGTATTTTTATTGGTAGAAAGTGGATTTAGCTATGCACTATCTCTCTTGTGTGCAGTGGCACTTGCATCGGGCAGCAACTTTTTGTTAAACAAGAAGTTGACCTTTAAAGATAAGCTTTGGGGCTAGTAGTGGCAAAGTAAGAGAATCAATAGATTTGCATTATGCTACCAATCTGGATTATCGCATTCAGTTTGATTAGATTAACGCGAGTGGACAGCATCAACCATTATTTTGAAATATTTGTACTGGACGCATTTGGTGCGTATCAATGTCAAAATACGAAACTTTCAGGATAATTGAGGTTATTTGTTCGTCGTCAGTATTTTACTTTTGCACGAAGGGGTCAAAATTAGAACCACCAAAGGTTTCAGATCTAGTCTTAACAACATGTAAGTGATTGCCTATCTCTCTACCCCATAAATTGGGCTGCTTCCGAAGTAATCTTTGGTCTTAGAAGGATCGAGGCTAATAATGAATACCTGTCTGTTAATCAATTTCAAATTTGCGCCAACATCGTCTATTGGTTGACTCCCTCTTGTAACTTTTAATGTCCCATTCTGTGACAAGGTGTCAGTCGCTTTGTCATATGACAATGTAGCTGGCTTAAGCTCTGACAACTTGAATCTTTGGGTTATCTCGCCATCAGCAGATACCATAACGAGAGAGACATTGACATTAGATATGTTAAGTGGTAACGTACCTGCAGGATCATAATTTATATCCATTCTCCATCTCCCAGAAACAATCCAAGTAGGATCACCATCACTTGAAAATTGAAGACTTATAATCGGTCCGCTTAGTCGTGTGGGCCTAATATCGGAGTCAATTGGGGTCGCATATATTTCATAAAAAATATTCAATTTCTGACTTGATAAAAGTATAAGGAAAATAGATAAGGAAATGATTCCAAAATACAATAGATTGCGAGAAATAGAGGGACTTTCTAAAATCACGAAAATACGGTGCCTATACGACTATAAAAACGCAGCTTTGCAATCATTTTTGACCCTCAGTTAAACACCTAGTGAGTGAGTATCACGAAAAGTACTGATTAAGTAGATACTAGACCAATCTTGCAGCCACCGTAAAAAATGCTTGAAAAACAGGGAAACTAGGAAAGGACTTTCCTTTACTATTTGCCAAAAGCATGACCCGTTAAAGGCACGTCAGTTATCAATAGTTCTTCCTTAGGGTCACTTCTCCAACTGGATGATTTTCATTTAATATCATTATTGACATTATGTTATAAGGATATTTGCCATTGTCGTATGAGGTAACGTTATCAAGGTAAGTCCCAACTACAGTTGAATTGTCATGGATGGACCTAATTTCCCGAATATTTTCTCCTCTTATATTACGTTCCAATCTATCAATAAATTTTGCATCATCAACAAACAATATTTTATCCTTTTTTACGTCCTGCCTGAATTGCGGGTCAAAGTGAGCATCAAATACATCGTGTTTTTGATTTAGTACGTATTGTGTTATCCAGTATGAATTCCAATCCCACCAATGACTGCCAATGAGAGTAATAGAAGTGCCATTTGCGTCGGCTAGGTTCTGAGCAATCCCGGAATAAATTTTGAATTGGCCAGAGTTAACATCTTTGGTTATCAGCAGAGTTGTAGCTGTAAAACCAAAAACTGCTATCGCTGAAGTTAATATAATCGGTATTAGAAGACGTGGTTTTTTCCGCTTTATTTTTCCAGAGACTGCTAAAATAGCGAGAGCACCGGCAACACAAAATGCAGGAAATATGGGTATTAGATGGAAATATTGAACCCATCCTATGAAATATGAAAATATTAAGAACGGTAATACCCACAAGACCACGAGTAAATCCTTTTTGAACGCAGAATATAACAGTCCTATAATTCCAATTACCATGATTACAGGATCTATTTGTAAAAAGTTTTCCAGAGAGATGGCTAATGGCTTTTTTCTTCCGGTTTGCCATAATACCCAGTCTAACCAGAGATCACCTTGTCCTATTGAAAATGCATACGCTGGCCATAGTAACGGTATTAGAATAACAGGTAATAACCACAATCCTAGAGTTTTCTTCCTATTATACTTTGAATTGGCGACTACAAGATAACCTACCAATGGTATCATTGTAAATGCAGGAATCTTGGTGTATATAGCAAGACCAAGGAAGATTCCAGACAATATTACTAACACATTCTTGTTTATGATGACTTTGGGCCTTTGCTCGACATTGTTATTATTATTATTATTATGATTAGGCGCTCTAATATAGATAGCAAATAAAATAGATGATAAGAGCAGTGGCATGAGTAAAGTGTCCAAATATATTCTTCGTAAAATCCAAGTCATTGGCATAACTGCAAAAAGAACCGAGGCGATTAAAGCTACATTCTTGTTATATCGCCTTTCAGTTATCTTATATAACAGGAAAGTGTCAAGCACGGCTAGTAGACCCATTATGACCCTCGGAACCAGATGGAGCATTTCTATAGATTGCACATCCGAAGTTGGATGCAATGAATTCGGATATCCAGTTACTCCCAGTAATCCAGCTAAAAATAATTGTCCAAAATATGGATGATCGTATGTTCGTGGATATCCACTATTAGCCGACTCCTGAGGTCCTGATCCTTCAAGAACTAGCATAGCCCGCCTCAAATAATGTGCCTCATCAATATGTACAGATGGGAAACCGACAGGGTTCCATAAATGAGTGAATGCAGACAGAATTAAGGGAGTTAAAATAAAAATAATCTTCTGAAATCGGCTAGTATACACGTGCAAGGATTGTCTATGATAGGACAATTTAAAGTTAGGGATTTAAGGAAATCATTATTGACTTCATACTCAATGGTTCTAACATAAATTTCATTCCTGATTGTTTCCATTGAGAGTATTATTCAATATATACTAAAGATTTTCCGTGTTTAAATCTACGATAAGAATGTTAATAAAGATAGATAAATAGATAGATAGAGCTATTGAAAATTGTCCTCAAATATTTGTCTTTTCTCGATTCTTCATGCGGAAGTTAAAAAATAGATCTTATTTTTCACTTTGCGACGGTGGCTTCAGTTAATTAGATTAATGAAGTGGGGCTACAAACTTCTTAATTGAAACCGCAGCCCTGTCTCATACTAAGTGTAACAAAGCATAATCGTAGAGCGTAGAACAAAATGGAGATTCAGGTTTAGTTGACCATAGTATGCGTGTCTTAATCCAGTTTAGCTTAAATAGATTTTAACATTGGAATAAGTCATGCAGGTGCCTACATTGTTAGTAATTGCACCAATAGCAGCTTTGTTAGCTGGGGTTGTATTTGCTACTTTTTACCACAATTATGATACGAGCAGAAATCTATTCTTGGATCTCAATCTTAGCCTTGAGGATCTCAGCGGCATCGGTGGAAATATTATTAGTTTACAAAAAGATCAAAATCAAAACATTGTATCGATCGTCTCAGGGAAGTGGAATTTAGATGTTAATGCTGAAAATTTGACAAATGAATCTGATTCTGTAAATTTTGGTGCTAATTTTTCAATGCAAAGTGTCGATGGGAAATCGTCTGCGAAAGCTTCACTTTCAAATTACACATTGGCTAAATCTCAAATTTTGGATGAAGTAGCGACTCTTGATGGTAATGCCTCCCTGGTCAATACAGGAAATTCTGCAAGTTCTGACAATGGAACCGGGCAAGACACATTCATCCCGTTACATATTGTAATTTCTAATAGTAGAACTATTAGTATTTCAAGTGATTCAGATTTGTTCCATAAATATTTTGCATCCACACCAATATATGGTAACGTACCCTCAAGGGACTGAATTGGGAAATAGAATCTTATTTAAGAAAAATTCCAAGATTACGATTCTTACCATAAGTCAACTGGGACTATCCTGTATATCTTACCATTTGGATAAGATAGCACGTAAAGGTACCCGTCAGGTCCAACCTGAATATCGGTTACCCCACCAAATCCACCTGCAAAAACAGAGTCTCGAAATTCACTTGTGCTGTTAGCTACTCTATCCGCCAAATCTGCTCTTAGGTCCAGAGCCGATCTATTTTCATTCAGATCAAAATGGTATATTCGACCCTTGTTAATATCGCCTACGAAAAGATCGTTTTCATATTGAGGACCAAGTTTCGTGGAGTTAAAGAATTTCAAGGCAGTTGGCCCAACAGTAATATTCCATGCTAATTTAGGATCTTTATACCTTCCGTGTCCATCAAAATTAACGAGTTCATTTGTTAGGTTAATTGAAGTATGGTTGAAGTAACCTCTTTCTTGTGGCACAGGATTATATGTAAATACGGGCCAGAATCCCTGGATTTTAAGCCACCCGCTGTTAAACCCTGGAACCACTAGATTGATTTCGTCACCGAATCCTGGCCCATTTTCAGTATCCCAAAGATTACCACTGACAGGATCAAAGTCTATTCCGAAGCTATTTCTAATACCATAGGCATAGTACATGTCGAGTAGATCTTCTTTACCTAAAATGCCGCTATTTACAGGATCGCCACTTTGAGTCATTCTAATTATCCCTCCTCTTCCCGCAGGCTTCACACCGTTTACGATATTAGAACTCTCAGAGTTCAAAATAAATTCTAGATTGCTATCCGAACATACATATTTGCCATTAACTTTTTTTGAGCGGTCTACGCAGCTATCTCCGTCCCCGATAGTTAAGTACAAATTGTGATCTGGACCAACTAGCAATTTGCCTCCATTGTGTGCAGAATGCTTACTTCCAGGCAAACTAAATAAGAGTTCTGGATTTACAAGTTTCTTTCCTATTAGCTCGTATTTGTAAAGTCTATTACCAAGCGGTATTGTTCCATTTCGAACATCCTCCCCGTCCTCACGCAACGATTGAGTGAAATAAACATATACAAATATGCGTCCTCCTGGAGTCTTGTCGGAAGCAATACCCAACATGCCTCGTTCATTCTGTATTGCGACATTGACATCTAGTACTGGATCTTCGCTGATCCTGCCGTTAGTTATTTCTTGAACTGTACCTTTATTTTTTTCTAAAACCAGCAAGTCATCATTCCCTAAAAAAATCATACTCGTTGGATGATGAAGTCCACTAGCTACTAATTCTACCTTGAGATTTGGATCTTTTACATACGGAATTTCTTCATTATCTATTTTTGTACCTGAAATTGCCGAATGAGCAATTATCAATACACCAAATGAGAAGGCAAGTATAAATAGAATTGAAAAAAGGCAAGTCCCAACATCAAAGCTGCGCATGAACAGATTCAGTATATCCCGGCTTATATTTCAACAAAATGAACGCCTTTGCAATAGCATTTTTATGTTCGAATTCAATCAAAGTTTTCCTTTTGTACATAAATTTTTTTTATCCTGTTTTTCAGTACAAATACATGGGATCTTTGTTTTGAAATTTGAGCCGAATTCTGAAAGGTAAGAGTGATGCCTTATAGCATTGGTTTAAATTAATGACTCAAGAATGAAATGGACTACTCGTTACTTCGATGTTGGACGGTATCCCGTGGTTAATCAATGTTGGATCTAGGAATTATCCTAAAAATGGTGCCTCCAACAGATTTATCATATGCTATGCAAGGATCGCCAGGATGACGTAAAGGATCACAATTGTCACCGCTTTGATAAATAGAGAGTACGTATAGATACCCATCAGGACCAAGAATCATATCGGTAATTCCTCCAAAACCACGAGCAAATATTGCGCTATTTACTTCATCTGTTTCATTTACTACTTTATCGGCCAAATCATCTTTCAGAATCAATCCAGTTCTACTCGAATTCAACTCAAAATTATAGATATTCCCATTGTGAAAATCTGAAACAAACAGGTTATTAATATACTCTGAACCTAATTTACTAGTATTCAAGAAAACGATAGATGTAAGTCCAGGCGAAGGTTGATACCAGGAGAGGGCGGGCTGAATGTACTTTCCGGTATGATTAAATCCGTATAGACCTTTAATGTCAGTCTTAATGTTACCAGGGGCATTCCCATCAGGCGTCCAAACTCCTTGAATCTTATTCCAACCGCTATTGAATCCAGGTTCCACAATATTAATTTCGTCACCAAATTCTGGCCCATTTTCCACATCCCACAGGTTTCCGCTTATCGGATCGAATGTCATTCCAAAGCTGTTTCGAATACCATACGCAAAGTATTTGTCTAACGGGTGATGATTTCCTATGATTCCTTTACCAACAGTTTTTCCTTCGCTTGTAATTCTCAAAATACCGGCTCTTCCATCCGCTTCAAGTCCTTCGGGGTGATTCTGAGCCGTCGTTATAGTTGAATTTGAACTATTGGAGTTACTGCGATTTAGTTCTCCAATAGTCAGATACACATGGCCTTCTGGACTAAGCAGAATTTTACCTCCGTTATGAGCAGCGTCAGGAGCAGAGGGCAAATCTAAAAGTAGTTTAGGGTTGATTAGCTTATCATCAACAAGTTCATATCGATAGAGTCTATTGCCCAGTGGCTGTCGTCCCTCTGAAACATCATCGCCATCTTTGATTGACTCGGTAAAGTACACATATACAATAGTGCTATTAGTCTCATTTTCGTCCACTGCTATTCCTAACATGCCTCTCTCTACTCCGTTTGCAACAGAGACGTCCAGTAGAGACATATTTTGAATCGATCCATTCGCTACTTTCCTCACTGTTCCATCATTTTTTTCTAAAACCAGAATATTACCGTTGGATAAAAAAGCCATATGGGATGGAAATTGGATACCCTTGGCAACTAATTCGACCATTAAATTTGAGTCTGTAGTCACTGGTCCACTAGAATATTGGGTGCTTATCCCACGAGGTTGTCCAGGCATGTAAAAATTACTGCCTGCATTACTGCTCTTCCTAAGGTAGATTTCATCATTGCCAGTACTATTATCTTGCCAAACAACAAATGTTGTGTTACCAAGGGCTTGGACCTGTGGAGACTGCGAATTTCCTTCATTATCACTTAGATTCGTAGCATTTCCAAATGTAATCCCACCATCAATGCTCTTCCTAAGGTAGATTTCATCATTGCCAGTACTATTATCTTGCCAGACCAACCAAAAATAATTTCCCCAAAAAGAATGCTGTGGAAATTGAATATCCTTGGAAAGATTGGCGTTCCCGACAATCTTATCTAACTGTAATTCTGGTTCAGCATACACATATGAAGTACTATATAATAAGAAAAAAATACTCAATCCTACAACCACAAAAGTCGATAAAATGTAGCTTCTATTATGATGCCCACTGTAATTATATAATGCAATGATTTTGTAGGTCAAGTGACACAACCATTAGAGCGACTGTGTAAATCATGCCAGTTTACACGGAATATATATTATTCCATTACGTTTGCATAGTTATCTTACTGTTAATGACAAAAACAGTCGGGATATTATACTAGTAAATTATTAAAGCTATTTCATCTGGGTCTAACGAATTTGTGCCTGAAATATATCTATAGAAAGCTACCCCTGACCTAAGGACTCTGTTTTTTAAAGTTAGTGATATCATGCATCATGAATAACGACTTATCGTAATTGTAGGATTTTATCAAATGTGACTTGAGTTCTAGATCAAAAGTAGAAAAAGTCAGGTGAATTAACGGAGCTCTAATGCAAGCATAGATGCTATTAGCGAGGGAAGTTCGATTTGAAGGGGTATCAATTCAAAGACATTATTGTTCAGTTACATGAGACCAATTTTGAAAGGGTGTTACAAAATAGCCTTAGTTCAGAGAAGATATATAGTTTTAGAAATCAAATTTTCTTAACCTCAATAAACCTATCTAAAATCTAAGTACTTGTAGTTTATCTATTGTTAGAGGTTTCCACGTTTACTGGAGGTATTTTTTCTTGTATAGTGACTAATGCAAGATAAGTCGGGTATTGATTATTAATAAAGGTACTTAAGTTCACACTTGTCGTATAGTTCTTATAAGCTTCCAAGAATTTGTTAACTTCTTTTTCTAAGTTTTGCCTTTTTGCATTTTCAAATATTTTAATTGATGTCATATTACGTCATTAGAATGGACGTATTAATAGGTATGTTCTACTAAATCATCAATTTAGATCAAAATAGCGTCGGATCTGATAGTTTAACGGGGCAAATCAAAAAAATAGAAGATTATGCAGTTCAATCCGTTAAAATTTTTACGACTGCATATGACGGATATGGTAGAATTATTGAAAAGGATGCGATAAATGGTGCAGTGGGTGACTTGAAGGCTGTGCATAGATCATCATCTCCCCTAGGACAAGTTTGGATATATTTATGATTATGATTTATCTATTCAATTCAATGGCTCGACTTAGAATGACAATACGGGCTAATGATGCCTAAACCTGTTCTAAGAATAATACCCCAGTAAAGAGTTTTCTATCTTGCTGCACCTTATTTAGGTAATGCCTGAAAGTGGCGAAATAAATAAAATACGTAGTATACCACTTATGTGCCTGATCGGTGGTAATTTATTTGAATCACGAGATATTTTGAACACTCATAAAACAAAAGAACATGATTTCAAAATTATAAGAACTGAATGAGTCGAGCAAATTCCTAGAAACTGAGGGTAAGTTTCTCGATATAGTACCAATCAGTACGGCTTCTGCCATCCCTAAGAGTTTCATTTTTATTGTTATTCGAGTAATGTGATTTGGATATGCTGCTGCGAATGGGTCGCGCTTGTCGAACTGCTCTCTTATTAGGGGGTGTGTCTTGACTTCGATATGCTATCCATAGATTTCCCTCAAACTTATTTGGGGATCAAATGTTGTTTGCAGTCAATATTAAAGAGGATAACATGGGATTCTGGTTCCCATTTATATATTGTTATTTTGTACAGTTCGTGGTGCGGTTTCGGAACCAACGACCCAAGAGACATGTCAGATATGTCACTAAACTCGAACGCCACATAAACTGGCCAGCAAAGTTACAACCGCTCATTTGCCAGTAACCAATGTCTAGTAACTTTGGTAAATCTGAAACTGAATGTGCTTTCGTGTTTCTGGTTCGGGAATATGGAGGAATAAATCGATTTATATTTGCAGAATTTAATGTTATGAGGTTATTTTACAGTGCTAATATTGGCTCGAGATAGTTATTGATTGTACACTTCGACCAATTTTATTTTAAGGAAGTGATAAACTGAATTAGTTCATTTTCTACTTCTATATGTGGTTTTGATAACGGGTCTCGGTCATCATTAGTGTAGTCACCTTTCTTGAGATACTTATCAAGGTGCGGTTTATAAAATAGTTTGATGTGATATAATGAAAGATATCTTAGGAATTATTTTTTCTTAGTTGCTGCTAGTTGTGCTTGTACGAGTATAATTGAACATCACAATAAAACTAATCTATTTTATTGTACTAGTTAAAATAGGTAGTATAAGATATATAGTTTTAGAAGTTTATGTAGTTCGATCATTATAAAAATCTTAATAGGTCGGAAACAAATTCATTCTTTCAATCGTGCTTTCAAACAGGAATAATATGATAATTCCAGGATCAAAGGTAGTTAATCTTTCTATTATTATTCCAACTTACAATGAATCCGCAAATATAGTCAACCTAATCGATCAAGTGGAAAAACACTTGCCGAGAGACGCACGATTCGAAATATTGATAGTAGATGATAATTCACCAGACGGAACTGGAGATATGGTAGAAGAGTATGTAGAGAGTAAGGTGCGAACCACCGAATGGAAAGAAAGATTGACTAATGATTATCGGAAGAGCCCATATAGTGTAGATATAAGAGTAATTCACAGACGAGAAAAGAATGGGCTAATACCTGCAATACTTGAAGGTGTTGCCAATTCTACAGGTAGAAATATTATGATAATGGACGCAGATTTATCCCACCCCCCGGATGTCATTCCGAAAATGATTGCTGAACTAAATTCTAATCCTGGCTCTATAATTGTTGCCTCACGCTATGTAGATGGGGGAAAGGTTGTGGGCTGGCCATTTAAAAGACGACTTTTGAGCACCGGAGCTTCCAAATTAGCGAGACATGGCTTAGATGTTCGCGATGTGAAAGATCCAATGTCAGGATTCTTTGCTTTGCCAAGAGAACTAATTGAAGATATCTCTATTGACACCAAAGGTTATAAAATATTGCTTGAAATTTTGGTTAAGAATAAGGGCGTTCCTGTGAAAGAGATTCCTTATACTTTCACGGATAGAATGTCTGGAGAAAGCAAGATGGACAAAAATGTCATAATAAATTACGCAGCCGCTGTATGGCAACTATATATTTATGGTAAAAGTGCCAAAAATAGAACAGAGAATACAGAACTGGAACGTCGTTCGGTTAAATTTTTGTCGAAGGTGGGTAGGTATTATACAGTTGGTATCGCTGGACTAGTGATCAATTATGTCGTTTCATTCCTTCTTGCTAATGATGTTGCAAATTCATTACGACTACTTTCTAATATTTGGTATATCGAAGCATCAATGATAGGAATAGGAATTTCTACTGCTTTCAATTTCTTCTTTAACAAATATTGGACCTTTGAAGATCGAGAATTTTCAGCCGCTTCTACTGCTAGACAATTCTTGTCGTTCCTTGGGATAAGCGCTCTAGGCGCATTAATTCAAATAGTATTGCTTTATTTCTTGGTCGAAAATGGATCACCTTACCGTTTGGCACTTGTATTTGCTATTTCTGTTGCTTCCATGTCGAACTTTGTACTCTACAAGAAAATAACCTTTAGAGAGCGAGTTCTAGCTTAAAATGTAGCTGACATAATAGTCTGAAATCTATCCAGGGGCCATTATATTCAAGTAATATATACCCCCGACCTAAGACCCTGCACTGAAGCAATATAACCAGTATCAAAATAGTCTTACGAATTTGATGGCGTAAATGACTCCAAGGGAAATCGCAATAGCCAGCATGGGTTTCCAGGGAGTCGCACCCAATCTTGGCGAGCTTAACTTAATCTGATGATTATCGATAATGTTCGTGATATACGCCCTCACTCTCGCATTCCATATTTTGTATTCTATCTTGTGCTTCTTCAATATGGATTCAATCTCATAAATGACTGGCGAGCGAACTGAGCGAATATGTTGAATGTATTTGCGAGATATTTCAACTTCTGCATGAATGCCTATCATGCCCTTTTGCAGATTGAGTAACCGTAAATGGAGCTCCCATGGGCTCTTGAGCATCTTAGAAAATCCACTGCCAATCTGATACGGCTTTCTATTTTCTAGCTTAACCTTTCTGAACCCTTCCTCAAATAGTGCTTTTATCAATTCTTCTTTTCGCTTAACCTTTACTGCCAAACTGAGATGATCAAGCAAGATATCTTCATGGTGTATGAAATCTTGCAGACCCTTCACTATGTTTATCCTTCGAGGATAGGCAGTTAAGAATTCTGACATTTAATGCGACTGGCAATTTCTCCATAAACACATATTAAAACTCTGTGGTTTAGATAACTTATACTATCTATTTTAACTAGTACAAATAAGATTATCTGAATATTCAATGCAATCTCAATTTGAATCTCAACCTCAGTCTCAATCCGATTCTGGACGTCAGTCACAATCTCACGAAGAAAGGTTATTTCTCAACTCCTATTCTTCGAATTACACAAGAACTAATTATAAGATACACTTGGATGCATACCTAAAGATCATAGGTGATAAAGATCTAAGTGCATTATTGTCAAAAACTCCCCGAGAAATCGAGAATGATTTGATAGAATTCATTATCTCACTCAAAGAAAGAGGTTGCAAGCGTTCTACCATTTCCAACTACGTGAAACCAGTTATCGGGGTATGTAGCGTTAATGATATAACTTTGAATAATGCGAAGATAAATCGCTTCATTCCTCCAAATGTAAGAAACAAAAAGACACGTCCTTACACCATTCGTGAGATACAAAAATTGCTAGATATAGCAGATGAGCGTATGCGCTCTGTGATTTTACTAGCCAGTTCTTCTGGACTTAGAAGCGGAGCAATTCCTGGTTTGAATATAGGTTCATGTGAGTCGATGCCAGGGCATGATGACCTGGACTCTAAAGTACATTGCAGATCTTAAAGACAAGGACGCAGATCAGTCAATTTCTATAGTTGATGGAAATTAATAATACTCTGGGGCCAACGGGCTTGTCAGACCCCAGAATAATTTGGTTTCCTTAAAGGCACGGTTTCTTTGAGGAACATTACCTTTTTACCGTTTTAGGTATTTATTTTACATATACAATTCTCTATTAGTAGAATATAGGCAGGGCCTGGCTAGATGATTGATCGCGCAGCCAAGACCCACACCTGTATCCCGTTGAACTAGTGTTCCCGAGTAGATAGGAACACAATGTTTCTCAAGAGTGCAGGTATTTATCACGAATAGACGATTATCCAATCCTAAAATGACTCCAAACAAATTCAGGCACCCCTCTCAGTGATTTCTTTGTCCTAACTAGTTAGTAGTGGTTCTCATTATGTAAAATTGTTCACAAAAAATTTTTAGATGGTTTAAAGTAATTTCTGAAGTGCAACACATCTATAACTATGTAGTTATTGCAATATTGTCGACTTTTTCAATAGTCACGGTGAGTTATGCTTTTGGTATAGAAATGCCTGATTGCAAGGTCGTCCAAGAATTACAACGCCTTACTTTATTTCCAAACGATACTGAGTTTGTAGTATACACTAACATCACCCATAGCAATGGCAACGATTATCACGGAATGCTCCGAATTGGGATACCTGGTGACCTGGGGTATAAATGCCAATTTGATGGAACGGCGAAAACAATCATAGAGTATGCTTTCAAGCAAGGTGAAATCCACTTGGGAAGAGAGTATTACATATGCATTAACAATCTGGACAATGATAGAGAGAATTGCGATACGCATAGATACACTGTGTGGGAAAATCCTGAAGTCGCTAATATATTATCAAAATAAAGAATTAAGAGTTTTTAGCCGCTTGTCAATTTACTTAGTAGCAGACTAACACTCTCTGGCGACTGGATAAATATATGATAATAGAAAAGGATGGTGGTGTACCTGACAGGCCAGATCCTTAAGATTACTCTAGAAGAAGTTGCTTAGCTACCTACAAGGATCTAACTAGAGTATTTTTGAAGCGCAGGTGTCACACCATCTTTCAATGATAATGGCGCCATCGGTCTTGAAGTGGGCTGTTTTGGTCGCTAAATTTCCACATTCCACACAAAAGAATTGTCTGTCAGTTCTCTTTTCGTCCTTTTCAATGGGCTTAAACTCTGGCTTGCCTCGCTCTGTCATTGGTTTGGTTGTCATTCGCATGAGATCATATAGTACATAATTACCTAAAACACTTGCAGCCCGGAAACCCTCCTTATCAAACTAAAAAGACTAAATGGTGGTGGTTGGAAACCCCGGTGAATCTTGGTAAGACCTGAAGCCCCAGTGAAATGAGAAGTATACTAATCATGTCTTGCAAACTATTAGAAGGTTATTTATATCTAGTTTTGGGATAATGCAGCCAATTATTACCAGGGGAAACTAAATGCCACTAAGCCGTACAAGTCAGTATGACCATATCTGCACTTGATCTCAAAAGGTTTAATGAAATTCTTGATGAATTGAATAAGGATCTATTCTTTGAGCATTATAAAAAGTTGAAGGATTTCTTTGAATACCTTGCGACCACTTATCAATTTGATTTGAGGACTTATACAGTATACCCAAGCAACGGAGAAATAGTACCTATCGGTGGAGACGATAAGTCTTACTTTGATAAAATGACAACTTAGAGGTTTATTCCTATTGGTGATTGCTCGTTGTAGTCACAGTCTATTTTTACTAGAAGGTTAAAAATAGTTGTACGCTCGGCAAGTCCTGGGGGGGAGGACCGAGGTCCAACTACTTGTGATGCGAGCCGACGGATCAGAGCCAAGAAAATTCCAAGATTTTTCCTAAATGAACCCTTTTACGAGTAACCCTATTTCTGTATTTCCTGTGCTCTACCAAAGTATGACTTAACGTCGGGTCTGAACAAATAGTATAGGATAGCCCCGTATATAATTATCATGATAATGTGCGGAATAGATCCTACAAACAGTGCAGCAATGCTGTTAATTATTGATATTATAGCAATTATTACAGTTAATAACCATGCCCAACCTTTTGCTTTGAGAAGACCCCAAGATATAACCAGAGTGGCTATACCAAGGGCTAGAGTAAATCCCCCCGAGGCTATTATTCCAGGTGCAAGACCCCCTGGTAAGTCTTGATCTGAAGAACTTAGCAGCAAACCAAATGAAAGTGCGGCTAGCCCTAATATCAAGGACCCAATTCCAATTATAATCATTAGAATTGCTATGATCAATATTCCTGTTGGACGTCTCCTTTCCATGCTACTTTGTTACCCTATGAGAAACTGGGATACTGTAAGTTAAATTACTTTGGGTTGTTATTTCCGAAAAGTTAAAGGTTCAAACTTACGCTACCACTTTACAGAAAAGAGACACAGAAAACAATAAACTTTTTTTCCAAGTTCGGAGATGAATCATTTATCCGATTTGCCTAAATAGGCATCTCCTTATTCCTTAATTGCTATGTCTACGGCCACATACACACTAACCCTTGTTGGGGTAGTAAATAGAGTAATTGTCGTAAACAATCAGAAAAATACCACGATCGATGGAAATTTGATTGAAATCGGCGAACACACTGTCATACTCTCCGGAAGAGCGCGGTTGAACGATGATGATGAGAGTGATCTGCAAAGAAGAGCCCAGGACCAAGACGATGAAGTCGCTATACGCTATACTGGTCAAGTGGTTGTAGGACCGCTTTGGGAGAGAGTAAATCAATGTGCATTCGTATTGGCAGGTTCCTCGTATATTAATTGGAACTCAGACGAAGATGATGCACAATCATGGATTATTGATCAACAACAGTTTGATTTAGTCGATGAAGTCGGAAAAAAGAGAATACGGCTAAACTTCAGGATAACACAAAGAGGTCAAAAGACCATTTTTTCCGCTATAAATTATAAGGTCACGGCTACTGGAGATCTGGCAAATCTTAGCGAACCGCCGCCAGGGCCTGAACCGGAACCGGAACCTGATCCTAGTCCAAGCCCATCAGAGTGTGATAAGCAATGGGGAATTGGTGACCCAACACCAAGTGGAGAACAAAGCGATGCCGTAGGTGCGTCTAATGTAAAAGATGGTAACCTTAATACTAGGTGGGTGTCGCCTGCGACAGGTAGTGTAAAACCTTGGATCCAGTTTAACCGTGTTCCATATGATATTACGCCTACCTGTAGAGTTGATATCGCATGGGCCGATGGTGCTGCACACAAATACAAATTTAATGTAGATGTCTCTACTGACGGGGTCACCTGGACCAACGTTTTGTCAAATAAGGAGAGCACAGGAACGACTACTGACTTTGAGAAATATACATTTCAAGCAACACCCGCAAGATACCTCAAAATAACAATAACCGAAAGTGTTCCAGGGGCACCAACGGTTGTCGCCCAAATATCAGAAATAAGAGTATTTGGTAACGCCTAATTCGATTGAATCGGTACGGAAAGGGATGATAGTCCTGAATAGTATTGCTTAAAGGTTAGGCTGCTCCATATTAGAGTAAAGTGGATACGAGCAAAAAGATTATTTACATGAAAGTCTTAATCAAGCCAAGGCTGAGAAATGAGTGGGATAGAAGATGTCATAAAGGAAGTTACTGAAGCAGATAATACGATCAAAAGTGTATTTCCGAAGGTAGACCCATTGTTGGTTGTTGGATTAGTTTTTGATGAGAAAACAAAGAGGGATAATATTTACACTCTAGAAGTCATTTTCAAGCCTGGGCAAAATCTAGAAGAAATTCGGAATACCATAATGAAAGTTACCGGCATGGTCCCTTCGTTCTATCTTAAAGGGACAAAATCGGTAGTAAGTCATCGTCTGAATTTGAGTTTACTAAAGCGTATTAATGATCTCGACTACGTAGTCAGTATTAAGGGAAGTCTATACAGTGCTGGTGGCGCTACAAATTTCTAGGTGGCCGGCAACAATCAAATTATTTGGCAACTGCTTAGTAGGTTTTTAGTTATAGGCTGATCCATATTTGGGTAATTCCAGATTCTATATTGTCAAATATTTTGTGACGTAATTAAATAATTAATAGATTACTTGAAACTCAGACCCGCAGAGGCTAGAAGAGAGTGGAAGCGCAGACTAAGAAAGTACAAACCGGTTAAAGGCAAAATCCATATCCCCGTCTAACTAAAAAAAGAAGGTTTTTTCTTAGGTTTGCCCGAGTTTCCAAAAATCCATAAAATGGACCATCCTTATTATTATAAGTAATTTTATTTGATTCTTCCAGGTAAAGAAGTATCTTTGATAATGTCTGCTGCATTACTCTTCTATTAAGTGCTTGATAGAGTTGATTTTTCGAACTCAGAAATTTTTTCTTTTTCAGTAGATCTTCAACCATTCTGACAGTGCGAAGAGTAGGTTCATGTCCATTAGACTATTTGTTAGGACGTTTAACATTGCCTGTATTCTTGCGAGATTGTACGCTTTTCATGCCAACCAGTGAAGAATATCACGAATTACTTAAACGCTAGGCTGCTCCTTGTATAGGTAATAATTACACAAAAATGTGACAAGTAAACGTGCTAATTTCATAAAAGCAGAAAGAGAATATGTGAAAAGCATAGTTCATAATCTATCTGTTCAACGTCTGACAGATCGCGAAATAGTTGAATGGTTAAGTACAGAGAAGAAAATAGAACTTGACAGAAGTACGATATCTAGGATTAGGAACCATGGAGAGAAGGAAGTAGATAACCCCCCCCTTCACTACCTTCACCCTGTAAGATATGCGGCGCATTAGTAGATCCAGATCCGTTACAAAATTACGCCATTGTGAAGACACGGATTAACTGACTAACACGTTTCAGTCGTAATGCTGATATATAAAAAACTAAGAATTCGAACCTTCCTAGGACAGGCCTTAAGCCTTAAATGCATTGAAAATCCAACGGGATTAAGATGATAAAAGTCGGCAAAATCTTCACGTGTAGTGCATGCGGAGAAGAAAAGTCAATAGTATATGGTAGCGTTGACTTGACTACAAAGGAAGTAGTCCATTATTGTAGAAAGTGTCATGATCTCCAATACAAGACAGTCACGTGTGACGTTTGTGGTCAGGAAGCAATGGGTGAATATATCACCGAACATAAATTAAATGCGCATAGCGATTAAAAATTATGGCGAAGAAACGGGAAATAGAAATAATTGCTAACGATACAAATTACACTTTTTTGAATGCTGACGAAGTGACAGTTACGTCTTCTTCCGGTCCTGATAAGACAAATAGAAAGAAAGATAATCTTAAAAATCGCCCGATTGATTCCAAAAAATCAAAAAAGCAACGTAAGAACAGAATAACAGGCGGACAGCGCTTACAAGGTCATACATCAGTATATGAATAGACTTAGGATGTTGTATAGGCTCCCTCTCCTTTTAGTGATTTTCCTTTAATAAAATAGAACCGAAGTACGCATGTCATGAAATATCATCTTGAATGGCCAACAGAACTTCAAGCCTTAGAAAAAAAGTTTCTAAGAGAGATTGAAACTCTGGAAAAAGAGTTTGTCTTTAATGATCACTCGCCCGTTTTCTACCAGATAATTGAAACGAAGATAGAATTTTTGAAAGAATATCTTGGAATTTTGGAAGCCAATACAAGTATTACATTAGCTGAATTGGCAGCGTTGGTCGATCAAAGACTGGAAACAGAAGAGCGAGCAATGGACAAGTCAACTAACGTATTTGAAACAGACAAGATATTCAACAATGTAAGAATTCTTGGCTGGATAAAATATCTAATAATAGAAAAGAATGGCCAAGTTCCTGACAGCCAGTTGACTGCAAAGATGAATCTTTTTTCCGATTCGCCTAAATACCCCAGTATTATCGATAATCAACGTTGTTGGTGCTAAGGACAGACAGTCGTAAGGCTAGGTTCTACATCTGGTGTTTATTGGCACTAATTACAGGGATCGTTTTTGCCACCCTGCTTCCATTACCATCTAGCGTTTTTGCAGAGGGCCTTACTCCGGTCGATTATAATACTTATTCAGTGGACAATTGTGGACTAACGTTGGCATACCCAAGTAGTTGGCTCGCTGAAGCAAAAACAGGTAGATTGGACATCGAACACATGGGTGAAGTATCTGTCATGGATGCTACAAACATTAATCCTTATTTTTTGGTCTTTTCATGTGATGGGGTCTATCAGTGTGATGAGGCCCAGCCGACGAAATGTTTAACCCTTGAAAAAGCCGCCACGCTTTTGCGCGATATGATCATAAATGACTATGACCCCGAGTTTAATACTTCATTAATTGAAGACGTCCATATAGAAAGTAGTCTAATAGATGGTCAAGATACTGCGGTTTTTGCCACCGTAGAAAAATATACAGATAGCACTATACCTGACCTAGGCTCTGAAATTTACCTTACTGAACACAATGGCGTTATATACGGGTTTTCATATTTTGATTTTGCAACTGATTTTGATTCTCCCACAAGTAAAGGTATACGCGACAAAATATTACATTCTATTAGTTTTTTCAAATAATATTTCCCGCCTCCAAAGAGGAGGCCATCTGTTTAAGTAGAACTATGTTGGTACAAAGTAACTTAAGTCGGTTCTTTCGATGATTGCTACTTCTGAGATAACAAACTAACCAAATTTGTTAATAGTATAATTCAAACTAATTCATAGACTCAACTATATATCAAGTGGGCCAGAGGCCTATTCATTCATTGATCGCCATTACTCATCTGGCCCATCATCCGATTAAAAAGTGACCCAAGGGCAACAATATATAACGTATGATTTCTATTCCACACTGCTTACGAGTGTTTATAATTCTAGAGTGCTAACTACAGCGCATGACTCTCCCAGAGGAGGCGTCACAACCAAACAATGCAATACGAAACAGAATTGCAGTTGTATTTCATGAATACGAGTTGGCAGACATTTTTGCAAAAATAATCAGAGAAACAGGATTTGAAGTCGACGTATTCACGAGTTCTAGGGTTGCTTCAGAAAAGATTGGTTCAGAACACTCCATCTATTCACTGGTGGTAACTGGCTGGCGAATGCGTGGCATAACTGGGCCTGAATTAGGATATAACCTGTCCAAATTAGACCCTGGAATCAAGATTATTTTGATCTCAGCATATGACTTCGAAATGGAATATTATAAGATTGGTGATTTCAAATTCCAACATTTCCGTATGCCCGTCGACAGTGCGACATTACTAGATGTAGTTAACAACAAAATCAAAAACGGTAAATGAATGATTTAGGTAAATACTTCTAGAATCGAGACAACAAGCAAGTCGAATGGGTCTGACAATCCCTCGTTTAGAATTGCAGAATAAGAAACAAGTTCGAATAATCTAACGTATCTTTTTTCACTGAAAGTTCTTATTTTTTGATTTCAATATGATACTGATAAAATGAACAGGGGCATATTAAGAGGAGGAATCGGATATGTCTTTGCCATTCTTATACTAATAGGCGGAATTATACTCTTTTTGGTGACCCCACTCCCCTTCGTGGGGATTCCGACTATCATAGCAGGAATTATTCTGATTTGGTTTGTTCATAAGAGTAAACAAGTAACTCCTACGAAACGGGACTAATACCTTGAATGTGCATGTGGTGAATGCTTCAAAAGGGGGAGTTATTATGACGACTTTGGCCCCGGTCAGCGTCTATCATTGTAGGATATGCCGCAGACCATAATCTAGTTGAGAGGGAAGAGCAGAGGCAACTACAAGGACCAGTTTAGTCATGTTGACCTAACAAATTTCACAAATTTACTTTTATAATTTCTATGCAAGAGTGTGTTACAGACACAGGTCAGGACATCTATAATCCACATTTATTCTTGTCCTGGCCATCCTGCTAAATATCACTAGCGATTTTTGAGGCAGTTTATTGAGGTTAAACTTCTTAATCTCTGTGATTTAGTCCTCGAGTCAAATGAGAGAAATGCCATTATTTCTTCTTAGACCGTTTTTTTCCATAATCAGACCAAACTATGGTTAAAATGTCTGGGTGATTAGTCGAAGCTTTAATTTATTGACAGGAAAAATGATCCTAAATACGTTGTTGGTCAAATCCTAAGTAAATGTCATTTCGAATGTTTATAGTCAAATCGCGGTAACTAAGTTTTCTACGGGTAAATTTTACCCTAGCTCCCCTAATAACTACTATCGGAATTGATTCATTTCCCTCACCCATCATAAATACCCCAACAGTCGCAAGATCGTCGGCTACAGCCTTCATAGTCACTTTTAGTTTTTTACCAAAAAGATCAAGATGTCCACGAAGATCCTCCACCGGTTCTATCCCCGAGACACCAATTGCAATACCAGTGGTACCAATCCTAGTTGGCATCAGACGACTATCAGAAATGATTACTCCGAGTCTCAATCCTAGCAAAGATAAGAATTTCTTGCGAAGGCGACTAGCGGATTTGAAAGAATCCTTGGGATACAAAATAATGTGTCCTGGTGGTGCATTTGATTTGTCAATACCGGCATTTGGTGCAATCATACCGTCTTTGATGGTAAGGAGAAATCCGGGAATACCCCCGAAAATAATGTCAGCTTCTCTTAAGACTATATTAGCAATCCTACTATCCATTTGAAATCTTTTTGCTAATATAAGAGATCTATTGGTAGGTTTAACATCGGAAAGTCGTTGTGTCGAACCCTCAGATATGGAGACAAACTTGCTTGAAATTACAAGAATATCATCGTTCGAAAAACTAAAACCGGACTTGATTATGGTATGGTATAGATCAAATTTGCAAATTTTTCTATCGACTTTAATTGGGAATACTTGCATAATCATTCACAGCTGTTGAAATCCTAATATCTGTTTTAAATCACTGAAAGGTTTTAATTCTCGATTCAAGTCACAAGCTCTATTAAGTGAAATTTGCTTGGGTATGACTCTAACTGAAAAAATAATTGCCCGTGCATCATCAACATCGCGGGTTGAGCCTGGAGATGTGTTGTTTGTAAACGTAGACAAAGTGATGATGCATGACGTTTCTGGTCCAGGTGTTATCAAGGTATTTGAAGAGTGGACCAAGAAAGGTGTAGAATTCAAAAAAATCTGGGACCCTGATAGAGTCTGGGTCACGGAGGACCATTTCGTTCCTGCAGCAGACAAAGTTTCCGCAGAAAACGTTATGAAACTAACAAATTGGACTAAAAAGTATGGTATCAAGCGCCACTACAAATATGGATTAGGCCAATATGGAATTTGCCATACTCTATCTCATGAAGAAGCAATAGTACTTCCAGGAGAGCTTTATGTAGGGGGCGACTCACATACTAATACAACTGGAGCAATGGGGGCACTTGCTATTGGGCTGGGACATACAGACATAGCGTATGCCTTAATGAAGGGTCAAATTTGGTTAAAGGTTCCTGAAACCATAATGTTCAAGCTGGAAGGTAATAAGCCTGAGCATGTCATGGCTAAGGATATTATTTTGACAATTATAGGTGATATTGGAACCGATGGGGCTAATTATAAAACTATGCAGTTTGGAGGTGACACCATGAAACGTTTAACCATGGATGAACGTTTGACATTGACGAATATGACTACAGAGGCGGGCGCAAAGAATGGAATAATTGAACCTGACGCAGTTACTGAGTCCTATTTGCAGGAACGGACAGACGCTGCTTATTTTGCAGTTAGAGGAGATGATGACGCCGAATATGCATCTCAAACTACTTACGAAATTGATCGTCTGGACCCTACTGTAGCAAAACCATTTTCTCCAGGAAATATCTCTGTTGTAAGAGAACTAAAAACTACTGATGTTGATAAGGCTTATATTGGCTCCTGTACGGGAGCGAAGCTAGATGACTTGAGAGCTGCCGCAAAAATCATGAAAGGTAGGAAGGTAAAAGTAAGAACTGAGGTACTACCTGCCGCTCAGTCAATCTTCATGAAAGCTATGAAAGAGGGCCTTATTGACATATTCGTGGAATCGGGAGCTGTCGTGGGACCACCAACTTGCGGCGCATGTTGTGGTGCCCATATGGGTGTCCTGGCTAAGAACGAAGTATGTGTAAGTACTACTAATAGGAACTTCCCTGGTCGAATGGGTGACGTGGGATCGCAAACATTCCTTGCTTCGCCCTTAGTGGTGGCAGCCTCGGCAGTTACTGGAAAAATAACAGATCCAAGGGATGTTTAGCGATGGCGCCAATAAAGGGAATAGTACACAAGTATGACCGGGACAATATAGATACAGACGTCATTTTGCCTGGTCCGTACCTGAAGATTCATGACCATGCTGAACTAGCTAAACACGCGATGGAAGGCATCGACCCCAATTTTGCAAAAAAAATTTCAGAAGGAGATTTTTTAGTAACAGGGGCGAATTTCGGTTGTGGGTCGAGCAGAGAACATGCGCCAATTGCATTATCATCTGCAGGTATTCGAGCAGTTTTGGCACCTTCTTTTGCGCGCATTTTCTACCGAAATGCTGTCGACGGAGGTTATCTTTTACCCATCGAAATCGAACGTGCAACGGTAAATGAGTTGCATGATGGCTCATCGCTAGAACTTGATTTAGAAGGCAACACCATTACCGATATGCAAACTGGAAAATCTTATCCTATGAAACCATTTCCGGCATTAATAAAGAAGATTATAGAATGCGGCGGAATTTTATACTACAAGCCTTGATCAATGACCCGAAAAAAAGGAGCTATTCGCGAGATTATTAGTAAGGCTTTATATTATGATGACCCTTCGGACTATAGGATATTTTATAGAGATTTCGAAAGTGTGCTGGAAGTTAGCTTGACGCAATTTATTGAGGCCTCAAATTTCCTTCAAACAATTCCTATCACAAGGATAGTTGAAATTCGAAAGGCTAACCAAGTCATATATAAAAAAATCAACTATCGGAAAAAGTGCGTTATCGATTAGCATTAGAATCTTAATTAGCTATCCACTAGGATCAATTCTAAATGAGGAACATCGTTGAAAAACAGAGCTATCCAAAACAAATGAAGGATGACATCCATCTAGATATCTCTTAACATACGTCTAACATGACTAACATAACCTTTGTGTGTTCAGTTACCAAATCGATAATTTGAGCAATATCAACTCAAATGTCAGAGATCCAAGGCAGAACTAAGATGTTAGTTAGGAATGGGATTTTCACTAAAGGATAGTAGACGAGCAAAATAAGCGGTAATACCGATTTGCCTAAATACCACTGAATTTCGATTTATTCTGAAGTGTTAGGTGTCCACCAGCCGGTATATATCTTAGTTATATCAGTTCTAATGATAGTTTGTTGTCAATCACTGAGTGCCCAAACACTAGTTCCAGGGATGCATGCAATGAGTATCGTTCCAGGAGTGAAATTTACTTGGATAATAGTTTCTAGTGATAATGAAATCTCCATGAATCTTAGATTTAACGGAACAGAGAGTCCTCCAGTCACTTTGGTTGCAACGGCATTGACGAAGGATGGAACAACGATAATTGGGGGAAGTCAGGTACTAAATACAGGTTGGACTTCTCCTAACAGTGTAGTTCTTAAGGTAAATGGGAGTTATTCACTTTACGATGCTGACATGATTACTGTTTATGCCACTCCTTTTGGCACCTCGGTTCTCCCGCCGCTGTCGCAAAACGCATCGCCATCTCTCCAAGAACCAGCAGCAACAGAGGCACCGTATCAACCAAATAGCCAATCAGGTAACGACAGCAATTGTCATCCTTCATATATCGGTGTATGTATACCTCCTCCGCTAGCACAGATAAACTGTTCCGATATTCAAGAGAAAGACTTCACTGTAAGAGGTCCTGACCCTCATGACTTGGACAGGGACGGTAATGGTATTGGCTGTGAAAGTTCAACAATAACATAAGACTCTCTATAACGAGGCCCATTATGAGTATTGGATGAATATTTCCATAAGGTGTAACGTTCTGGGATATACATATAATTTAAGAAGCTTTTTTGGACATGACGCTGCCAAACAAGTTGCAAGCTAACTAAGAAATAGTATGAACTATAGGGAAGAATCAATATGACAAGGAGAACTGAATTGATTGTCATCAAATAACTCTTTTTATATCTTCAGTCCTTTGGGCGCAGCATTGGATTGCAAATACTATCTACGAAAAAATAGATCCTAAATTTCAGTGCGGAGGAAATTTTTACAACCTATTTGATAATGTAATACATCGCACAAAACGGCTGCTGGGGTATCGCTCTTCAGCTGACAGTCAACTAGATTTTTGGTGTCTAATACTTCTGTAAGAACCAGTTCAATATTGTAAAGTAATAGTATTCACAAGTCTAAGGTTCAATATACCAACCCTCAGGCAAAAACTGATCTCTAAATTTCTTCTCACCTATATGAGTGGCATAACGCCAAATATTGGGATATTTGCCAGGCCTCACAGCATTTTTTATTTCTTGCAAGGCCATTATCTCGCCATCCATTAATTTTGGAGAGCATGCACCCCCATACTTACATGAATAAGCACAGTTGGAGTCAAGTAACAGAGTCGATTTCGACTCTTTTAAGACAGGATAAGCTTGACATGCCAGTGGCCTAGTATTGTATATACTGCAGATGTATCCACCATGTGGCGATCTCGATGCTGAAAAAATATCCAGGAAAGGACAATAGTTTCCGTCGCTGCGTGTTCCCATGAGTTGGAAAGCTATAATTATTTCGGGTCCATTTTTTATTTCAAGACTACTTATTCCTAACCTAGGAAGAATAGTAATCCTGGATTTTAGATCCATTGCCTTTCTTTCAAGTGAGGCCTTTTCGTGTGGGAGTAGTAAAACACCAATTTTTCCATACTTAATAGATGGGAAGTATTCCCTATTGATGCAACAATCTGAGCAATCCTCGATGCAACTAAAAATGTGATCAGTAGTCAGGATTTCTTACCTTACCAATGGCTTCAAAAGCAGTGCCATCTTTCGGAATCTCAGCATAATGCAAAAATTCTACTCCGTATGCATACTTAATCTTTTTCAGCAATCTTAGATCATAGGGTATATTATCTTTTTTACTCGCTTTTGAGCTGGTATTGTATATTGCAAACCTAACTATTACTTTAACCTCATATCGATTCTTAAATTTAAGATAATTGTCACTTATAGGTACGCATTTAATGAAACCTATATCTTTCTTTAGTAATATGCTTGAACCTTCCTGAAATAGTACCAACCAATAGTTTTCACCGTCTTCGATAAACAGTAGTTTTACTTGGTCATCAGACCAGCCGTCAATTGACTGGTTCCATAATTTTACTGCTTCATGGCCCTTACTAAAGAGTAGTAACACATTCATATAGATGTCATGATACCTATACCCGACACCTAAGAACCCTGAATACCACAATTTAGGATTTCTATGCATAGTGTATTGACTATTTTCTTTTAGAATATCATAGGAATATATCCGTTGGGAATAAGACGAAGTTTCGTAGACTGATAACACTTTTTTATATAGACATCTGATTAATCTGTTGCTAATAAGACTTAGATTGCATACCAAAAATTTATTAGATGATTGATCGAGCTATCTAATTCTGAACACGATACACTCAAGTTTCAAATTATCGTTTCGTTCAATGGAAATTATTTTTTATCAGGACGATTGATCTTGCTTTTTTGGTTGCAAATTAAACATCCTAACTTAATTTAGTCTGCTTTCTCAACGGCTTCGATATGGCATTGATGCCCCCTGTGTTCTTTATCGAGCTGCTCTGCTTCTTCATTAGAAATTGGGAATTGTCCACTAGTCAAATATTCTTCTCCAGTTTTTTCGAGTAATACTTTTTTGCAGTCGTCACAAAATAGCTGTTGTACTATGACACCCATTTTCTTGCCCTAACTATTTATTTTCGTATACGCATCTATATTTAAACAATTTAGTATTGTCTTTGTCTTCAAGAATCAAACTTCAGTCTCCTTTCCTTTGCATAGTATAATGTATAAGTGATCATAGTAAGAATGGCTGCAGCGCCAATGGTTATAATGTCAGGCAGTGCATTATTCTCACTAAAAATCTTGCAATCAATCTCCCCGCTTGCACAACCTAAGCTGAAAAATGAAATATTCCATACGGAATGGGCAACGATAGCAAACCAGCCTTTCCCACTTATCCATGTTCTAAAACTTAAGAAAATCGAAGGTAACACAAACAACCAATTCGAATAAGCTAAACTATCAGCTTGCATAGTGGACCCCAGTAAGTGCCACATTGCCCATATTATGCCACCGGCCATTACGATCAGATGGCTACCTGTCGCATACAGTGGAATTCCAAAAAACAAATTTTCCTCAATAGGACCTGCGAAAATTACCGAAATGACCGTTACTGGTTTTACAGGTTCTTTATAATCCGTTATAATTGACTGTACTACAAAAGACCCGGCTATTAGAAGAGTCACTCCTATAGCGTGATAAAAAAAAACCATTATGATTAGATATGGCACTGAAGTTCTAAGGTACCTTCTAATCCAACGCTTAGGATTGATATCCTTAACTAAATCGGTTACAAATGGATTCAAAAGTCATCTCCATATCAAATTACCCCAGACAAAAACATACTGCCCTCAAACTTACTACACCTTAGATTAGTTGTCCTTGCTAAAATTCAATTATTTTCTAAATACGTGGGTGAATATAATTTATCACTTATATGGACTTGCAAATTTTAGCTGATTTTTAAAATCTTCTAGGGAATTTATCGGTAATGAGCATGTATAGTTCTTGCAAACAAAAGCTACTTGCGGTACTTTCATACTTAGTTGGCGAAAATCCTTTCCTTTAAAAAATGAATACTTTTGAAGTTGATCAAAATCAGAACCCTCCTCAGTAATTGCAGCTATAGAATTTGGGATAAATTGTCTTGATACCCAATTTATCATATCAACATTTAATGGGGAACTTGACATGGCTTTTCTTTTTATTATGCAAATTTCCATAGGCCTCTTGACTTCTAGGTAGGCGGCACATAATAATTGCCCAAATCCAAAAGGGTTCTCACTTGCCGCCTTGATAGATAACTTCATCAGTCTAATAGCTTTAGTTAGGAAGTCCTGTTCCTGAGTGTAGTAATATAATCTCAAAAGGTTTGAGACAGCAACTGAATTGCCACTCGGTATAGCCAAATCATAATGGTTTTTAGTTCGGAGAATTAATTTTTCTTGGTCGTCCGAGGTAAAGAAAAAATCACCTATGCTAGCATCCCAAAAATGCTCTATTGTCGAATGCAAATAATCTAGAGCTCTTTTCAAATAATGAGGTTTAGATTCGACTGAGAACAGATCAAGAATTGCTTTCACATAAAAAGTGTAATCATCCAAGTAACCACAAATCTTGGAATTTCCATCTTTATGAGCCCTTTTCAGTCTGCCCTGACTATGACTTAAATTGTTTTCTATGAATTCGAAAGCTCGCTTTGCCGATTTTAAATATTCGATATTCCCAGTTACCTTGTAACCGTCTATGAATCCCGATATCATAAGTCCGTTCCACGAAGTCAAAATTTTGTCATCCCTTCCGGGCTTTGTTCGCTCAGACCTAATAGCATATAATTTCTTTAATGATTCACTTATTCTTGATGCAAGAATGTCTTCTGTGAAGCCATATTTTCGACTTAGTAAACTAATCGAGGATTGAATATTCAAAATGTTCTTTCCTTCAAAATTACCTCCCTCTGAAAGGCCGAAGTATCTACAAAATGGTTCGAGTATTTCTGAGTCTATTATATCTTTAATTTCAGAAAATGACCAAACATAGAATTTGCCCTCCTCTCCTTCCGAGTCAGCATCCTGAGCGGAGAAAAACCCCCCTAGGCTAGAAGTCATCTCATTTGTTACATATTGCAGAATGCCATTTACAGTACTCAAATATCTCGGATCTTTTGTCAATTGGAATAGTTCCGAGTAAACAGTCGCCAGCTGTGCATTATCGTATAACATTTTTTCAAAATGAGGTATCAACCATTTTTGATCTGTAGAGTATCTAGCAAAACCTCCTCCCACATGGTCATAAATTCCGCCCTCAGACATCTTGTTGGCTGTAAGAATCACAAATTCTCTATACTTGCTAATCCCCGATAGATCAAATACTCGCAATAAAAATAGCAAATTCGAAGGGTTAGGAAATTTTGGAGCTTGGCCAAAACCACCATAAACATAATCGCCCATATGAAGAAGCGATACTGCCGCCTCGTCTAAGATTGTCTTATCGAGCTTTTCGGATTCATTGTGTACAATGTCTACAGAACTATTTCCCAGCGCCTGCATGAATTCATCAGTTGATGAAAGAACTTGATCTCGTTTTGACTTGTATGCTTCGGCGAGGCTGCTCAAAACTGTTGCAAAACCGGGCAAACCCTGTCTTCCAGTTGCAGGAAAATACGTTCCAACATAGAATGGCTTTTGTGAAGGGGTCATAAAGACCGATAGCGGCCATCCCCCTGTTCCAGTTGTAAGTTGACAGGCTCTTTGGTAAATATCGTCAATGTCTGGTCTTTCCTCTCTGTCAAGCTTGATATTTACGTAATTCTCATTCATGATTTTTGCAATATGTTCATTTTCAAATGACTCATGAGCCATTACATGGCACCAGTGACATGAACTGTATCCAATGCTAAGAAAGATTGGTTTGTCTTCTTTTATTGCTCGCTCTAATGCCTCATTTGACCATGGATACCAATCAACGGGGTTATGCGCATGTTGCAATAAGTAAGGACTACTTTCGTGATCTAAACGGTTTGATTTTCGATCTTCTCTATGTGACAACGTTGATTGATTAGATCTAGTAAAGATGGATATTTAGATTATTGCATACGGCAATCATAGTCTGACCAACTTTTGCGATTTAAAATTCGAAATCATTTGACAAGAACCTATTCTATGAAGTATAATCTTAATTAACCTCCAGATTTAAGTTGCATTTTTTGTATCTGTAAAGGAAACTATCATGTACATGTTACCGTTGGTATACTCGGACATCAAATAATTAAGGTACTTTAGCTAATATGACTTATTGTGGTAACCCTAAACAAGAAAGGAATCCGAATTTTTGCAGTTGCTGAAAGCTTCGTCCAGTCGGAGCCGAAATCAATTCTAGCGGGGGTCGTCATGAGGAAAGACATGATAATTGATGGATTAGTTTTTGATTCTGTGACAGTAAAGGGAACAGATAGTACTCAGACAATACTATCAATGTATAGAAATATGAACAGGAACGATATTAATTGTATCTTGCTTGGTGGAACTATAATTAGTATTCTGAACATAGTTGATGGGCAGAAGCTACAAAACACATTGCAACTACCTATTATTTCAGTTACATCTGTTGAGAGGAAGGGATTGAAGAGATACAATCTGATGAGATTAGAAAATGGGCGATCAAGATTACGACTATACGATGATTTACCAGAACGAAAGGAACTTCGCCTTAGGACAGGCAAAACAGTACATGTGAGAATCTGGGGAATAACCCAAAGTGAAACGTTATCATTCTTGAACGAAATTACACTTCAAGGTTCAAGACCTGAGCCAATCAGAATCGCCAATTTGGCTGCGCGGGCATGCAGAATGGGCTGCAAGTAACCGTCTAGTTCATGACCGAGTAGAGGATGAAGAGATTCGACAATTTTAGACATCTGCATGACTTCAGTTAGATGATATAAAACTTTCAAGAATTGCTGATTACTTCTTCAAATCTATTATCGTCCTTTGTTGAGGCTCCCGATCGTAATTTTGGGACATAACGGAGATATGCATCGTAATAGATTTCGTTTCCGTGACCCGTTGAGGTATTGATAAAAAAAATATCTATAATCGTTCGAGTTTCTTTTTCAACAAATTGATTAATGTCTTGTTCTAATCCATGGGGATCAATTGATCTCAGAAATTTTATTTTTTCTTTTACCATTGAATGATGTGTCTATATGCCTTAGTAGTGGTATATCAATATTATCTACCATATAGTCAGTTTTTATAGTTCGTGAGAACACTATAATTAACTTGGAACAGGCCCTTGAGGTACAAAATCTGATGAAAATGTATAACGCTTCGTTCAAGTCAAAATTCACTGCTCCGTCCTATATCAAACAAAGAAGTAAAGTAGTTACAAGTAAATAGTGGCAGAACCGATGTAGTCAGAGATATGAACAAGATTTTTTGCTCTAAATGCAATAAGGAAATCCCATTTGGATCCATGGCTATCAATTACAGCGATAAATACTTTGACAGTTACAGATGTGTGTCGCTTTTCGAGGGACTTGATCTAGATAAGTCGCTTTCTTCCATGATGAAAAAATCTTCACTGAAAACTATTATGAAAGAATAAAAGTAGTCTCACTCCCTCTCACTTTGGTGAGTTAGACGTTATAACAAGTCATTAATATTTTCACTTTATGAAATATCACCTTGAATGGTCAGATGAATTTCAAATGGTCGAAAGAAAGTTATTACGTGAAATTGAAATTTTGGAAAAAGAATTCAGATTCAAGGATCACAATGTGCTGTTCTACCAGATAATTGAAAAGAAAATATCATTATTGAAAAAATACCTTGGAATCATAGAAGCCAATCCAAATATTACTTTAGATGAATTAGCAGCATTGGTTGATCAAAAATTGATGGCAGAAGAGCGAGCTATGGATAAATCAAACAATGTATTCGAAACCAACAATATATTCAATAAACGTAAGGATTCTAGGTTGGATAAAATATTTGATAATAGAAAAGCATGGACGAGTTCCTTAGTATGACTAGCCACACGACTCTAAGGATTGCCGCACAACATCGAATAAAGACATTCAAAAGTCCGCTAATTTATCTTTGGATGTTAAGCGGATTGTGTTAGTAGCGGCTGAGTACTAATGACCATTGTCTCGTAGCACACTAGACAGAGCATTTGTTCAGACCATTTGTGTAGCGATTGAGTCTCTTTTCCACACTGATCACAACGCATCTCGCTAATCAAGTTAATCACAATGATATTGGCGCATATTGCTTAATAGGATTGCAGGTATACGACAGAAATCACCAAGACTAATTAGTATGCGTTATCAATGATAGGATTATGGCAAGTCGAGCGGAGAAAGTCATTTGTAAAAATTGCAGCCATGTTAGGGAAAATCATGAATTCACTACTGTAGACCAACAAGGTGTGACGCCATGTAAAACACCGAATTGTTCGTGTCCACATTTTAGAGGAGTCTAGAAGTTTAGGATGTTTGGGACCTCGGGACAAATGGTAAACCCGAGGCCCAAGTCATGTCAGACGGGCTCTGTTGAATGATAATGATCGGACCTTAGGCAAATGAAGCCTAAGGGCACAATCGGATGCAATCTCTTGGTAATAAAGAAAGTGAAGCAAACTATTAGAAGGTTAAACCATCTGCCAATACCCTCCTTCCCCAAATACTTAATTTCTGGTTACTCTTTCTTCTTATCGTGGATTTTGCAACTATAGTTTTAGCAGGTATTGGATTAGCGTCTTTAGAAATACTGGCCTGTTTTGCTATTGCAAAATTTAAACAAAACAAGAAATCACAAAGCACCAAAACTGATGATAACCAGTTCCTCTCGGACAAGTTACGCTCCTCTTAAATTAACCCCCATTTTAAACGTGGTACGGGGTAGAACAATTCTATCGTTTAGAATTGCTGCAGAAATGGAGCGAGCAACATGAGGAAACTTTTAGGTCAAAATTGCAGACCATGAAGAACAAGACAGAATTTGACCAGATGTTTTCCCTAGTAAGACTTTACAATTCAAATTGCATGATGCAAGCAAACCCTGTTATCTTTCATTCAATGATGATGTTTATTCTATTCCACCAATACAAACAGTTAATGAAACTGAAAGGTATGAAGAATATACTTTTACCTCATAACAAGAACCCTAAACTTTTGCAGAACCTTTACAGAGACTTCGATACAGAAATAGCGGAATATCTTGCTAAAGAGAAGGGCATTGTTTTACATCGAACTAGAATTAATCAGATAAAGAAAGGCAGAGAAAGACAGACAGAGAAATGGTAGAGCCAACTAAAGAGATCATCATACGCATACATAGCCAACTTCAAATCCCGTTTGGGCTCCTTACTATGATATCAAAAACAATTGCAAGAAATCGTTGCAACCACCAAAAAGGAAGAAACAAAGATTAGAGCATTATCAACCAGAGCCAGCATTGAAATGGATATCTTAAACATATGGAAACAGTTACCAGAGTTAGATATAGTAGACAAAAGTAAAGGACAAGAGCGGAGAACTAGCCAACGACAACTATAGACCGCCATCGATAGTCGATGATGAAGACACTAACGGAGTTGAATAAATACCGGAGAATAGTTGGAGTGATTGGCAACAATGCTCTTGTTGCAAGCGATATTAGAGGAACAAAGACCTATTAGAATACCACCAGCGAAAAGCAAAAAATACAAATACACTCTGTAATCCGGAAGCCATGTTCTAGTACGAAAACTAACCATAAACCTAAGAACAGCCTATGTGAAAGAATATTCTTTGGATAAGGAACAGACTAGTTATTCCGATAGTTTAGATCCGTTAAGGCTGGCGTGCAAGAAGTATAAAATAAATTAGATGCCAAGCATTGGTGGGCTAGGGGTAGGAACACCGCTCGCAGATAAAAGCGTCCCTAACCCACCATCCGAGGCCGCGACTAAGCGACTCGGATAATAATATAGATACGTTAACCTATTTGAACACTGAAAATATCTGGCCTATTCAGTACGCAAGTGGGCTAAGAGTAAGGGAATATGAACTAGACAAAGAACAGATTAGTTAAGATAATATGATTAATGCTCTTCGATTATCAGGAAGGGGAAACAAGATTTTATAAAGTTTTTATTTAATTCTTGAAAATGTTACCGGTCGCTAAAGCCTTCATGTGCTATGGTAAGTACTTCTGTTGCAATAGCATGAGTTAATTGTCTGAATTGTTTTATCACGTCATGCTGTTGTAATTCGCCGTCAAAGTAGAAATCCATCAGAGTGGCCACATCTTGTTGATAATCTTCAAGCAATCGGAGAATTGCCGGATCAGGTAGAAAAATTCTCAATGCGCCATCTTCCCATACTTTATGCATCTCTCGAATGTCGGCAGGTGTAGTATCTGGATTACCAACTGCCCTTATTACTGCCTTTTCAAACTCATGAGTCATCTTCTTGAACTCTACACAACCTCCACAATCCCTAGGTGCGTATACTTGTTGTTCATTGAGTGCTATAGCCCCAGTTATTGTTCCTGTAACCAAGATTGATAGTATTGTAGTTGCTGTAATTGTTTTCATTTCTTACTCAGGTCCCGTGAATAGTCTTAAGACTGCTTGGTTGTAACGTTCAAGTAACCCGGGTATTGAATTAGGATCGATTACTGCTGCATCTATCACAACCTTTTCAAATTCATGTGTCAGTTTTTTGAATTCCACACAACCTCCACATGATCTCGGGGCCCAGACTTGTTGTGAATATAGTATGCTAAGAGCACCTACAGACCATACCAATGTTACAGCCGCCAAAATGCCTAATATTGAGATACTTTTGGCTCTCATCACTAGACTATATGTCCATAACTAGATAAGATTTCCATTTTTGGGATATTGTGAAACTCTAAGTTGATAATCAAAGGACGTGTATTGGTAAACAGTACGAAGGAGAACAGGTTTTATAGACAAATGTGCATAACTTATCGAGGTTACCAATGTTAGCCAATTATTGGAATTTTGTGCGAAATTGTCACTAAAATTCTTTAATATAGGCAGACTTTACGTAAGATCTGGACAGAATGACCCGAGGAATAGATAGTCTTCAAGATATTAAAAGAATAACCGTTCTATTATTGGTTACGGTTATACTGTCCACCTCAATTACTTCTGTCGCTAGTATGAGATTTGACGCTCTGCCAACTTTCTTTAATTTGGAAGTACGACCATAGATCTACATCGCAACTCACATTAAGGCATTCTATTAATTTATCGTGAATGCAAATGATTTCGTAACATTTCGAGGCTCCCCATTATCTGTCAAATAATAGACAGTAGCAGTAGCAGGAGTTTTACCAGCTTTTATTGCTTGATATATTGTCCCAGAAACTGGCCCGGCTACTGTAACCTGTTCTCCTGGACTTAATTCGAAGGGAGGTGATGTCGCGGTACAGCCTTGTGTATGTCTAATAACCACATTAAAAGACATAAAGAATGCGGTTAAAGGAGAACTGCAACGCCCAGCGGGCAATAAAATTTTGTCTGGCGAATTATTAACTACAGTTGATAATATTTCAAATTGGCTGCCAGTTTTAACATTTGTTGGCAAGGGACGAGTATTAACTAGGTCAACTCCAGAGCTAGTTGCATTTCCGGTAGAATTGGAGTTAACTACGTCACCTCCAGAAGCAGCCGACAGCACTGGAGAAGAAATAGGCATATAAACGAAGGAACATAATATGATAACAGTAGCGGAGATTAGAGCCAAGTCAAATATCTCCATATATCAGAAATTTCTATGGTAATATATTAAAACTTTGCAAAGTGTTTGTCTGTATCAAATTTCTGACAAATATTCTAAGTTGCAAAATTTATGGTCAGCTTTTGTTGAAGGGCACCAAGGATAGATCTTGCCTTATATCATCTTATTGTAGTTGCGATAGATCTTGCTTGAATTCCCTTTATTTCGTACTTATTAATTAAATTTATGGTTACTTTCAATATAATCAAAATTACCATTTACATTCTTCAGAGTATATCTGGTCGGTTCAGTAACGGTTCTGAGTTCTGCCAGCTGTTTTACTTTATAAACACTTATTACAACCGACATGTCAAATAGTGCGTCCATCTAGTTGAAATCTGGTGATGAGATAGGATCGATTTTCACTTTTTCGCAAGTATATCCTGTGCTTAAGGAATTCATTGATCGTATCTTCAAGACTCAGGTCAAGTAAAGATTGTTGGCATGGAGCTGAACCAAGTTCTTTTTATTTGGCAGGCTTAAATTTGTCGAACTTTGAGTCCATGACTGAAGTTTAATAATTTTTAACGACCAGAAAACTTAACCAAAAGTTCCTACAGTTCATTTTGAAAGGATCTCAGAATCCTTAAATCACCGAGTAATTCAAACAATGGTAGACTTTATGCACGCGCGAGAAAAAAAATCCTTGATTTTTGTGGTTTCTTGTTTGTCAGCAGCCATTGCGCTTCTAGTTTGTTGTGACGTTGGCATATACAAAGATATTGTTGCTCAAAATTCTGATTTTAATATTTCAAACTTACCATCAGACAAAGATATGAGCTTTAGTAAATTACTTTCGTCAGTAAGGATGATTTCTGGGACATACACGAACCCTGATCTTGGTTTTACGATTGTCTTTCCTCCTGGATGGAATGGCTCCGAAATATCCTATGGCCTAGGCAAATCAGCTAGTGTGATTTCACCAGAATCGTTCGAAACCGGTATTCCTTCAGCAATAGGTGTTTCATTTATTGACAATAGAAATGGTAGTGCTCTGTCTGCCATTACTAATGCAACTGACATGTTTGCTAACCCTTCTACATCTCGGAATGGAAGCTCATCTGAGGGCCCTCAATGCAAATCAACTGAAGTTTCCAACATAATCCTAAACGGAATCAATGCAGAACAAAGAGTGTTTGAATGCCAAAATTTAGCTAATCTGATAGGAGGTAACGCAACTGTAAAATCTTATACTCTAGTAACGAATGATGATTCGCTTGTCTCTATCTCGCTTTTTGGTGCAAAAGAAAATTTTGAAAAGAACCTTCCAATATTTGAGGATGCAGTAAAGACTATTAAATTATCTAGTCGTGGAGATATATCAAATTCGGCAACTTTCAATGCATACAAGAACGCATTAGATAGTAAAACAAAATGATGTAAACTGAATTAAAGCTTAATATTCGGCACAAAGTTCAGTCTTTCACAATTTTATCTTCAATTTTGTTCGTGATCGCACTTATATTGACACTTTAGTTATTCAGCATTGCGCCAGTGGCTCGTTTGTCACTTATCGGTGAGTTCCAAAGCGCTAGAGCTATAAAGCTCTCTTAAAAAGGACAAATGAGTTACCATGACTTACCCCTGCTATAGGACTGGCCTGTAGAATGTAATATAAATATCAAATTAGTAGTCATAATTGTACAAAAGATTTCTGCGCAGTTTCCATGATAAAATAATATGCAAAGATGACGATAAAAGTCACATTGAAATGATCATATTCCTGCTTGTTAGTAACTAAAGACCAGCGGATAGAGATTCAGGCGACTCCTCTATTAGAGCTTCTAGTATCCTAGCATTTACATCATCAAGGTCTACATTCTCGTTCAAATAGGAGATAAAGTTACTTGACGTAATAATCCCTAATGTCTTTTTCTTATCAACTACTACAAGATGTCGTACTTTATTCTGCATCATTAAGGTAGCAGCAGTTTCAACAGATGAATTTGGATCAATAGTTACTATTGGTGACGTCATTATGCGTGCAATTGAAAATTGACTGCTATTTCCGTCTTCAGCACATACTTGCCTTACAAGGTCCCTTTCTGTCACAATCCCAACGGCCTGTTCATTTTTATCTATAACGACCAGTGAACCGACATTTTTATTCTTCATTTTCTTAGCCGCTGCCTGTGCTTTATCATCTAGTCCAATGGTTTGGATCTTGGCAGTCATAACCTCACCAACGTTTTTTATCATACCGATTAATAATATTGATCTAGTTTTTATAAATTCTGATACCATTATTGTGTCCATTTAATGCAGTTAAGTTAATTTCTACATGGCTTGCAATGTATACGAAAAATCCCTTGCATTGAGTGTACGAATTCTCGGTTCTTGAATTCTAGTCGATACTTAATTTTCAATACTAGAGTACGTTGATGGTCAAGAGAAGCACTTTAATTTCTCTGGAGGAGATTGTAAATTTCAAGGGAATTGTTTCCACGTTTAATGTCTGTCATGATTTAGAACCCAAAATCCGCCTCACCTCATGTTGTTTCGGCAGCTGAATTCCGAAGCGAGTGGTGCTAGCAATTAGAATAGGAATCAAGATCGAAGGATAATGTAATACCTGAGTCAAAATACTCTATTAACGCTAACTAGTTTTTAGGCATAGGTATAACCAGTTTGCCGGAGGTTATTTTCAGAACGCTAAACTTTTCAATTCGCGCTGTTCAGTTTATTTGGATAATAATCGGTTAGAAAATGTCAGAATTATTGCGCGGTACCATAACGGTCATGATTCTTGTGATAGCGATTTCTGTCATTTACTTCGTGATACAGAACTATAAAGATAAAAAATTTGCTGAAGAGGTTTCAAAGCAGGATCAAAGGAATGCACAAGATCAGGCGAATAAAACAAAACTTGAAGCTGAGAAAGATAAAGTAGATACACTAGTTAATACTATGCAAAATCATACGGCGACCGAGGCTGAAACAACTGAGAAAACAGAATCGCCATTCTGACAGCTCATCATCGACATTGTCGTTCGCATCAAGGCAAACATGATACACGTGTATTAATAATTATCGTAGCATCTGTCAAGTTTGGAAGCAGGGGTAATTTCTTGCGGAATATGTCATTATCATTTGTCTAATCGGGATTACTGTCTACGAACGGAGACTGCACCCTAGGGTCTGTTTTTTCCACGGGTAGCTTGTCTTTTCTTAGAGTTGTCTAGCTTTTTTATTAGCTTCGGTTCGGCATTTCTAACTATTGGAATTAGCTTCTTCATAATAACCGAATGAAAGTCCTTAACAGAAACATCAAATGTAAATATGACAACTGCACGTAGGCGATTATTGCTGTCAGTAGTAGGAATTGTTACTCTAAATACTTTTTCGTAATAAGAACAAGTGTAGTCAATTTTTCCAAGAATTGACTGCCACCTAATTCTAGTGTACTGTCTCGTAACTGCTGCGAGAGCGTATTGAGCAGTTTGTTCTCGATCTAATAATGGTTTTAGTCCTTTTCGTTCTGACGTCGCCATAACAGATCCATGTTCATCAACAATAGCTGCAAATCTCACTCCGCTATTTGCATTAATTATTCTATCACAAATCGATTTGAAAAGGTTAACCATTGGTAAAATTCTGGACTACATCATAATAAAGTTTGGCAAAAAAGCCAGGTCAATTGACAAATTCAATTGAATATTAAGATCCGTGTCTATTCTAAGACAACTTATTTATTTTGTTATTGGCCATTACCTGAAGTCAGTTAATATGAAGACGCTTGCCATAGATTTAGATTCTGTGTTAGCTGATACTATGCTTCTTTGGGCAGATGAGTATAACAAGAGAAAGAACGCCCATATTAAAAAAAATGACATAATTTCATGGGAGCTACCAGAAGTTTTTAACTTGCCAGTTGAGGAAATATCGCAAATATTTACACATATTTGGGATCGGCGCTGGAAAGAAATTCCACCTACGGAACCGGATATAGCGAACACCACATATGTTCTACATCAACGTGGATACAGGATATCCATTCTAACAAAGAGGTTCAGGGCTTCTGTGGCAAATGTTGCAAAATGGCTTGATCTTTATAACGTTTATTGTGATGATCTTTTGTTTGTTTACGATGATCGGCCTAAAGGAGAATATCCTTTTGATATTCTAGTTGACGACGCCCCTATTAATCTGATGAATATAAGGTGTCCAAGGAAGGGGATTCTTTACAGCCAACCATGGAATAAGGATTTTGTATGGCCGAATAGAATAAGCAAATTAACCCAGCTTGCTGAACTGATTTAGAGTAAGAGACGCTCAATTACGATTTGGTGATTGCAAATTAGTAATGGGCGGCGTAATGATTTTATCGTTGGTGATTATAGGGTAATGCCTCCAAGTTATTTTCCCGAGCTTCTAAATAGCCAGAAGACTGATTTTTATCAATTATCGTCGTGCCTGAAAGATTGAAGAAATAAAAAATTTTCCAGTCTTTATGGAACCAAATATTGATTAAAGCAGAATAGATTTGAATGAACGTAGAAATAACTTGGAGACAGCACGATTAATTGAGTGCAACAAAGTATACACAGGTGAGCTGTCCGTTAGCATCAATAAATTTCTGGCAAATGGTAAGGAAATATCCAAAGAATTGGTAGAATATTCGGACTCTGTCGGGATTATACCCCTAGATAAGGACTTAAACTTGGTATTAATTCAGCAATATAGATTCGCTGCGAGAAAGTTGTTGATTGAAATTCCTGCAGGAAAAATTGAATCAGGCGAAACCCCTGTGAATGCAGCTATACGAGAGTTGAATGAAGAAACAGGACTCACAGGAACTCTTGAGCCATTGATAAACTGGTATTTGGCACCTGGATATTCTACTGAAAAAATGCACATTTTTGTAGCGAGAGACTTGATCAAATGCAAAAAAAGACTCGCCATGGATTCCGATGAAAAGATAGTGATAAGAACAATGACATTGAATTCGGCAGTAAGGAAATGCGTGAGTGGCAGCATACAGGATTGCAAAACCATTTCTGCGATTCTGCTTTATTCACAATTAAAAAGGCGAATTTAGTCGATTTATATCTATTGCGTGCTTCTATCTTTTCAGTTCTAAAGTATGGTTGACATTACGTATAGAAAAAGGATTAGACAACCTAGTAATATTAAGACTTCATATGTTTTCTTCAAGGCTTTGCATCGTATATGCTTCAGTATTAACGTTGGTTTTATTCTGATCAGGTCATGCAATCATTCCAAGAACGGTGTCTAATGACAGCATTTAAAGGGCGGTGAGAAAAAGTTCCTCTAGTGAGCAAGACATTTCAGGGCCTACGTCCTATTAAGCCAGAAGAGAAGGTAAGGCCAGGAACCAGAGATTCGACACCTGGTAAGAAGTATTGTTCATCATGCCAAAATGAAGCTAGCCAATTCGCTATGTTTAGTTCAGTAGGTGTGACCGTGATAGAAAGATACTGCGATACTTGCATTAACCAGAATAAGCACATTTTACTGAATAATTAGCATAATAATTAGAAAATAAATACTGTCATGGTGGTCGTTGGTAACGATTTTGTCCTTGAATGTCTTGTTATTAGTGATTGAGGCACTATCTTGAGTCTTCAGTCCTTTGTTCCTGATTGCTAACCTCTATTCCATACTTTGTAATATAGTAAAGGCTATCAAATTGGGCTCCTGCAACATTCATTACCCCTTCACCTCTACGTATTAGTCCACATAAGCATAATTCATTGAGATGTTCCAGTATTTCGGACTTTGGCAGGTCTGGTGATTGCCAAACAATAGTCATATACATGATACCGACATTAGTATCTCTCTTCGATAGCTGAGCAACAATCATAAGTATTCTTCTTGCATGTTCCAGTAAGTACATGTTGTCTTGGAGAATTTTTTGTTATTTAAAAGTGTGTTGAACCATAATTTCCAAAATTCACTTCTAATTCATATGACTTTATTCTAAAATCGGGTATAACTCAGAGTCGAGAGTGCGTATAAATTGACAAGTTGGATTTTCTCAGACGAGGAATATCAAAATTGCAACCAAAATCTTATCGGACCGATACGTGCAAATCAAACAGTTGTTATTCTGTAAAAACATTTGTAAGAGAAATTCATTAATTATAGGTTGAATCAAGTTAATTATCCTGATGAAAATTTGAGTATACAAACAGTGAGAGTTAGAGAATTTAGCGTTAAAGATCATGAGAAATTAGGTTATTAATTTTATTCTTCAAATAAGGTTAAATTCCCTCAATTAATCTTACTAACCGTGTTTGATAGTAGGAATTGGCTCAAAGAAGCAATACTCACATTGGCATTGTATATTACTATAGTAACTAGCTTGCAGATCATTTTTAAACTCCGTTCAGAGCTAGCTGCCCCAATAGCTGTAGCGTTAGTGATTCTTATCATTTACAGATTACACAGCCGATCTAAGAAACGGATCCCGAGATGATAGGTGTTGGGTGGTCGATTCTGGATTGAGTCATCTACAACGATCAACAAATGGAAGTTTCCCTAATTAAACTCAAGCCTAATCCCAATCACATATTGATCTTTTAATCAAAAAAACACCAGAAGCGAATGGAATCTAATAGGTCTTAAGTTCATTATGGCAGTACTTGGTCAATCGTATATCTTATCGATAACAAGAGCTAAATTGATGTCGTTAGTTGTTATTGCGGTTGCATCATGCGTAAACAACTGAATTTCCACAATATTGTAGACGTTTTTCCAATCTGGATGATGATTCATTTTTTCAGCTTCAAATGCTACTTGAGTCATGAATCCGAAAGCCTTTACGAAATTATCAAATTTGAATGATTTTGCAAGTTTACCATCTTTTACTTCCCAACCGTTCAGTCTACTTAGCTCTTCACGAATTCTTTCGTCGCTAAGCTTTTCGTATTTATTGCTAGACATAAGTTGTTCTTAGATTTTGAATCTAATAGACCTTTTGCATGGGATAGAAATCACGCTTGAATAAAAACTCATAAAAATTAAATAATTGACAAATGCCTACATGAATTCTTAAAATTGACAAGCTCAACTTATGAGCTTAATTCTTTACGATAAATCGTATCCATCAGCCAATCCATAAATTTGGATATGTCCTCATTTACTTTGCACCATAAGTGGACGGATCCTGGTAAAATCTCTATCCTCCCATCATTCATTATGATTTTCAATCCCTCTTTGCCTTCATACATGTAAGCATCCTGGACTGTAACTTTACCTAATAATTCTTTAGCTGCATTCTTTATGATCTCCCTTTCGATGGGAAATGTCTTTTTGAATTTATCTAGCACAATGCCAATATTTTCTGTACCATAGGAACCAGCGTCTAGTATTTTGGATGAATTGGGAAAATGCAACTGTAAAGATACATTAAATCTGGCTCCTACGAAATTAGATATCTGATTAATATGCTGATACGCGATATTAGGATTTTTATTTAGATCTTTTTCGAGCTCCTGTTCATGATACTGAAGGTTATAAAGAAGGTCTGAGTGAAGATTAGAAAATCTTCCCATTGAGAAGCAAGATATACACTTATTATTTTAATGTTATGTAACTTTGGTTGAGCACGGGACAGGATCCTGTTAAAGAAGATACCTAAAGTCGAAGTAGATATTACATAGGGCCATAGCTCTATTTTTATTTTAGTAAATCAAAAAAAAGAATAATGTTTGCAAGTGATGAGGGCTCCGAACGTGCCACAAGCATTGAAGATTATCAGTCAACCTGTATCAATTTCATTTTTGATATAAGTAGAGATTACAAAGACTGGGTGGACAGGTACCAACTCTCGAGTAGTGAATCTGATGTAAGAAAGCATACGATAGATTCAATCGTTGACAACACCAATAATTGGATAGCCAAATACGGTAACACAATAAGGAAAGTTGACATAATAATGAATGATGGTGTTAGTAAGATGGCCGAGAATACGGCAGGATATCCATTTTCATTATCGATAAGTCTGAATGGCCAAACAAGATACGCACATCATCCAATTGGGTCGATCCAATTGAGAGTAAAGGCAATACCACGAGACAATAAGGGAGTAAGACTAGGTTCGTATTCCAAGGAAAATATTTTTCAGCTTTCCTCTAGTGCAGAATTGAGTTATCATGTTAGTCAAGAAAGCTTCAAGAAATCTGACATACTGGATGATTTCGTTACTTTGGACGCTACTAAATGCTCAAGCGGTGATTTAATATCTATAACTGTGATAGCTGAAGAACTGACAGATGAATATGTCTCTGAAAGTAGGGGCTACACGACATTGATTCTATTGGCGGATACCAAACCCAAGAATAGCGATTAGCCACTAATATTTCATAACAGAGATTTTCGGGCTTATAATTAATATTCGTTTTCTAATTCTTTCGGAAATCCCATAATTTAAGTATAAATATGCAAAATAAAGCTTCTGTTAAATGGTAAATTTCAGTACGATAATTATATTTTTATGCAGTAATAAATAAAAATTAAGTTAGGGTAGCAGGATATCAGGAAAATATCGAATTGATTATAGGTACTGACTGTTGGATGTATAAACTGAAATATTACTGATGGTGTCTTAGTGGTCTTAGTGATACTTACTAACATATCTCACTCATCTACGTTACCAAGCCTTCTGATCAATATCTAAAAGCGAATAGGACGAACTTAATAATTAGAGCAAAGACTTTCCAAAAGAATATCCGCCTGATAAAAGCATGATGGAATCTGGATTATGCAAAGAGATCTTTCTCAACTTTGGCTCTCGATATCGTAACTTCAATAAGGCAACAGCAACTATTCTCACGTTTATGCGTAATTCTAGATCAATTTCATGTTACCGCAAAAGTTCGAGCATGCTTCTGAAAGAATTTCAGTTTAAACCAGATTGATCTGACTTTAATTACTCGATACTTCACACAATTAATATTAAATCAAATCGTCAGCATATCTTGTTATAAATTGGTTTCACTATTATTCATACTAAGAAAGTTCTGATTTGCCGTAAGACTTAAAATATCAGGGTATTTGTCAAGGATATGGAGCGACGGTCGTCCAGTTTGGTCTAGGACATCAGATTGCCAATCTGGTAACCCGGGTTCAAATCCCGGCCGTCGCATTTTTGACGTTTGATATTAGAAGGTAGAACTGTCTATATTTATTTCAAGTTCATATCTTTTCGGTTATCGATGAAATCTGTTTCCATGCATTAATTGCAGCCTCTAATTTTGGAAGCTGAATTAAGAAAATATTCTGGTCAGAGACAGCGCGATTAGTCGGTAGTATTCCGATCATTCCGGTAGAAGCCAGAGCATGGAAAAATTCTTTCTTGTCGTTTGCAAATACCAGATAGTTTTCTTCTATGTCATAATCACAATAGGTCATAACAATGTCTACGAAAACATTTTTCCCGTCATGGAAAATGTCAAGAAGAATGTCAACTGCAAGTTTTTTTCCACTTATCGCACTTAGAATATCGGCGTAACGTTTATCCTCAATTTGTATGCAAGGAAGCGGCTTTCCATCGAAATCAATGACCGAGATCTCGCCTTTATGCAAGTTATCCGAAAATTGTGCTAGATTATGAAACTTTCGTCTGACCATGGAGCATAGAAGGCATACCCTTATCTATTTTTTTGGCCCTTTTGTACATGCACTCTTTCTTGCTGAGGAATGTGTTATCAAAATCCATTCTGGCCTATTTTATCAAATATTGTGAACACATTTGCAATCTCAATTTCATTCGCTTCAATGTAGGAGTCATTAAATATATTACAATTTTTTTGAACTACTGATAATTGAATTAATCATTGATAATTATGGTTTTCAAGCAATTACAATTATTTCTTTTAGGCATGGTTGAACTTTGTTAATTCAGACTTAATACCATCAGTTTTGTAACTCGGAGAGAAGATAGGGCATCTTCAAGGACTTTAGAAATCCATTGCAGGGAAGAGGCTATGGTTTCCGCAGTGCCTCTTCCCTGCATAGTGTTTGCCCATATAACATATTTAGCTGTCACCTATGCTTGGTCGTCTAGATTTAATTATATCTCATTCTTATCTAATTTACCAAACAATTAAACCAGACAGGCATCGTATCAAGCATTCTTTCCATCATGTTTAGTATAGTCTTACAGTTACTAATTCTGGATATCCTTAGACTGGTAACTGGACTTTAGATCAGTAGTCTGGTCCAAAACCGAAAATCTGCGACATTGCTCTATTGAAGTCTGAAATAAATCATCTATATCTGACCCGCCTAAATCTATAATGTCACTACCATTAAATTATGAAATAAGTAAATAGCTTCAGATTCTTACTTAAAACAGCATTGGTTACGCCTATAAAATTATGCTGATATTTGTCTGAATTAATCTAACTTTTGCTGTTTAGATAATTATTTTGGTACTTGGAGTACTTCATTTACAATATAGATGACAAAGCTACAGCTGCTTTTTGAGAATATACGCAATTTGGACACTTGTGAAGCGCTTACTTGTTAGTAAACTATTGACAAGCCAATCAAAAATAACCTTACCACAATTACCACCATCGAGATTTCAAAAGTTCTAATTGTCTAAACTCGGGGATGGTGTATAATCAGTACTAAGGTGATCCTGAAATTACCCGTCCTCAACAAAAGGTTGGTAGGTCGCTCCAATAATATAGAGATTTTTTGAAATTAGGGCAGATTTGTGTTATCTTTGAGTGCAATTCATTTTAGCAGCACTGCAGAATTGTCTAGTCATCTTCCTTGATGTTCTACTCAATTATTTGTCAATGCTTTGAGGTTTCTTGTTGGCTTTAATTTTCGAAATACCAAAACATACCAGCAATTGTAGTGATGCTAGTCCGATTCCTGTAAAAACCATTGTTGCAAAATCCACATGGAAACGTAAAAGAACCCATAAATTAAGTTTTTAGGGAGACATGGACTGTCTACGTGGCTACATCCCCGAAGCTCAAAAAGACAATATTAACAAATTTAGATGTGACTTAATACCATTTAATTCAAAATTTTCTACATTTGCAATCTCCAGCAATTGAGCGGCCTTTATATGTTAAATCGTGGCCCTCTCACATTATAATAACTTACAAGTAATGCTCTAGAGTTATCTGCTGTTAGTATTTGATATGCTTCCAGGCATCTAGACTGTTTGATAGATTGTGTCAAATATGTAGGTTAAAAGTCAAAAAAAGGTTAGTTGAGCTCTGGTAAATAGGTGAAATTATTTAAGCCAAGCTAGGTAATGTCTCTGCCTAAACTCGCTGCATTGACAATAATTACATCCCAAATACATGTCTAATTGAACAGTAGGCCTGTGATTTCCTCTCAAGTGACCACATACACAATTTTCTATTTCTGACATTGAACGCTAGTCAAACGCAGAGCTTCTTAATAACGGTGTTGCAAATGAATATGAGATGTAATATCAAGCTATCTTTTAGTGCCTTCCCTAAAGCTATGTATTCATAGCTTCGGCCTTTGCCTTATTGGCTTTTCTAAATGAACTTGACTACTCTCTTCTAAGATTCTATTTTGCCCCTCAAACAAAACTTGTGCCCCAGCACTTCTACAATCCGCCGTATTTCTTCCCTGCGGTAGCTACTATTCAGGCAACTATTGTTTGACATTAGAACTAAAGCCTATTTAGAGGGGCTCGAAAAAAGAAGGAATAAGTTAGCTAAGCAAGCTTCCGACCTACACTTTTGGGATGGCTATGATCCTTTTTCCCTTACAATAATAAGATAAATTAGCGAGTTTAAGAGGGGTAATTCTGATAATTCCATTCACCAAGTAATTTAAGACGCCGATTGGAACTACCTTTCACTCAATTAGTAACTATATTGATTTCGTGCCATCAACTTAAAGTCGGTCAGATACCCTAGTGCTGTCATCAATGTTCAGAATTGGTATTCATCATCCCTCTCATACTTCGATTTAGCTCTTAAAAAGTCTTAGTTCGTATCAAAATTGTTGACTTGTTGTCCAGAAAATCGTCACAAAGTTATTTAAATAAAAAATCCTGCGCTCGATCTCATGTCCGAGGAGGAGAAAATTCTAGATAGAATTCTATCTGCAGGTTTTTCTGGAGTGAGGAAGTCAGAATTAAAAAAGGAGTTTGCAAAATCAGATGTGAATATTGAAAATCTACTTGAAGATTTAGGCTCAAGTGGAAGGATATTCATCGAAAAAAGAGGTACTTCGTATTATTGTTGGAGTCCTAATGGATACTTGGATCACCTAAAGAATTCAGATCCTAAATTTAAGCTGTTACTCAGTGGCATCAGCAATCTTCAAGAAAAACTAGAGTCTAGAATTATAGCATTAGAACAATCTTCAAAATCGACAAATCACGACAACGAGAAACAGGATGCGTCAGATACGCTGTACGATTCGCCAAACTATATTGATAATTTTAAGAGCGAATTTGATGACATTCTGGGTAAATCTCGCGATTCTCTTGGATGGATGGAACTTGCAGATGTTAGAACTGAATTAGGTACCAAACACAAACTGCCTGCCATCAAGTTTTATGAGCTGGTCAAACAATTGACCAATACTTATCAAGATAATTACGAACTTTCGACCGGAGGTTCTGAAGGGATCATGGTTAGAGGGCTATTGCATGGATATGTGAGGGGAATCTAACAAATGTATCCTTATTGCCTCAAATTGAATCCCTATCCTAGTAGCCCTACCCCTGCACTTGCTGATAGCCAAATCCTCGGGGGCAACACTCACAAGCAGGCAAAGGCTGCTATTTTATCATGTATTGAAGATCTGTATAACAAATTAGGTGCACAGCCTACAGACAAAGATTTCAGGCTTATTACCATGATTCAAGATGTCGGTTCAGGCAAAACTCATCTTGCCTTGCACATACGAGGTTTGCCAGACCTCTCAACTAATACCGTTACTTCTTATATCGATTTATCAAGAGTCCTTCCACGAGATATCCACAATACTTACGAAAGCATACTGGAGGGATTCGGCAACGAGGATGTAAACTCAATCAGGGAAGCCATTATTAGCCTACTGGCCGTTAAGGCAGAAAATAACATAGGTAACGCCAGAAAGATCTTTAACTATGGGCTTTCTGACCGAATTACTGGAAGAACTGTATCAGAGAAGGCAAAACTAGTGATAGACTGCCAAATGGAAGTTAATTCTGAGTATATTGGTGAAGTTTTGAAAAATGAATTTTCTGAAATACAAATTGACTTGATAAAGGGCATTATTGCAGGAAAATTAAGAAGAGACGCAGATAACATCCGTTCACTTGATGGGGTGATAAATAGCCTATCAGCATTTGCGAATTTGAACTTGATGCTTCTAAACAAGCTCACCATTTTTGAATTTGATGAATTTGATTCAAACAAGGATTCCCTTGAGTTTATTAAGGCATTGATAAACGCACATGTTCCGTCTGCATTACTAGTACTGATAATGACGCCTGCATCTTATAATGAAATAAAAAAAGAGAATCCTTCAGTTTTTGACCGAATGGAAAAGGCAAATTATAAGATAGACTTGGCCGGATCAAATACACTTACAGAGCTAATTGATATTATTTTTGAATATATTAGGCACTATGATAACAATGACAATTTTACCCCGGGCCATCAAAATGACCTTGCTGCAAAACTTCGAGTAGTATACGATGAGTTTCCAGAATTTAGAAACGTGCGATCTATATTGAATATCATGTATCATGCCACCGAGAAAGCGGCTAGTTCAAATGCATTCAGTATTGATGAATCCTCAATAGATGAAACTATAAAGAGAAACTATCCAGGATTGCGAATTCGTGGTAGTTTGATGGATATACCCCTGTCAGAGTTTATAAGGATCAGAAAGAATACGTTGAATAACGAAGCTCTAGAATCAACTCTTCGTGATGCAATAAGAAATTTGTTAACCTTTACTACTCAAACTGGTAACGTTACCGAGATTAACCTTGAAGATAATGCTGGAAAAAATATCGATGTGATTTATAGTGATAACTTCGGAGCTAAGATTGCATTAACGGTAGTAGTAAATAAGGATCGCAATAAGGCATTAGCAAAGATTTCTGAGGCTGCCAAATCTCTCAATTTGGTAGATAAACTCGTAGTGTTAACAAATACTGGAACTGCTGTTGGAGAAAATGGAACAACAGTTGTTAATATTGACAGTGGAAAGATAATTGACCTGATGTACTTTAATGACAAGTACAACAAGGAGGAATTGTTGAATGATGATCTTCAAAGAGCAGTCGTGTTGGCGAAATCAATGAAATTATGGTGAAAACTTCCCCAATAGATATCTACTAAATTCCCTTTCAAATTCGTTAAAAGCTTAGTAGAAACAAAATTCTGTTTGATTCAAATTTGGCATCCACATAAAGTCGCCAGGTTCATATACATTATACAAATTTGCTAAATAGATGTATCACCATAATATTCCCCAACCAATCAGTTATATTGTACAACTGAGATTTTGAATATTTAACTAATGGCCAAGACCAAAGAGCTACTCGCTAAAGATACTTTAAAGTTTCAATATGGCAGCGCCTGTATGGAAATAGCCACTAGGATATTGCAAAAAGAAATTGTTACTAGTAAGGACCTATCTAGTTTAATAAAGGAAGTTTCAGGCAAGTATGAATTGAATAGCATACCTAAATATACTGACATCTTGAAGCTTATCCCTCTTGAATCAGATTCACGTAAGATATTGATAAGAAAGCCGTCAAAATCTGATTCCGGTGTACTCGTTATTGCATTAATGGCAAAGCCTTATCCATGTCCGCATGGTAGGTGCATTTTTTGTCCAGGAGGGGTAGAATATGGGACGCCAATGAGTTATACTGGTAATGAGCCAATAACAAGAAAGGCCCAGGAAGTTGAGTATGATCCTTATTCACAAATTCTTTCAAAAATCACTCATTATCATTCTCGAGGACATGAAGTATCTAAGGTTGAATTGGTAGTAGTAGGAGGCACGTTCCCATTTATGCCTATTCATTATCAAATTGAGTTTGTAAAAAGGTGTTACGACGCCCTTAATGGTGCAGGATCTAAGAGTGATACCTTATGTGAAGCTAAATCACTCAACGAAGAAAGTAAGATAAGATGTGTTGGGTTTAGCATGGAAACTAAACCAGATTACTGTAAGAAAGAACATATTGATACCATGTTGAATCTTGGGATGACGCGAGTAGAAATTGGCGTTCAAACTCTGGATGAAACCGTATATAGAAAGGTAAATCGTGGACATAATCTCACTGACGTAGTCGAATCATTCCAGGTGGCTAAGGATGCAGGGTACAAGATCGTTGCTCATATGATGCCAGGTCTACCCGGATCTTCTCCTAGTAAAGATTTGAACGATTTCAAGAAATTATTCAGTGATCCAAACTTTAGACCAGACATGCTGAAAATTTATCCAACTCTAGTTTTGAGAAATACTGGGCTACAAAAGTTATATGAGAAAGGAATGTATGAACCTTATTCAGATGATGAATTCACAGATCTATTAATTGAAGTTAAGAAACTAGTTCCTTCATGGGTCAGGATCATGAGAATTCAACGGGAAATCGAGTCACCAGATATATTGGCTGGACCGCGGGCTGGGAATTTGCGGCAATTATTACAGAAGAAACTTGTTCAATTGGGATTTGAATGTAGGTGTATCAGGTGTAGGGAAGTGGGACATCGTACCATAAGTAACCGAGATGCGAATCCAACTTTAAGGAGAACCGAATATACATCTTCCAATGAAACAGAACTATTTCTTAGCTTTGAGGATGAAGGAACCAGAAGCTTATTTGGTTTCCTTAGATTAAGAAAACTGAAAGATCCGCACAGAAATGAACTCAGAACTTCCGCTGGCATACCTTGTGCAGTAGTACGAGAATTGCACGTATTTGGGCGAATGACTAAGATTGGGAATAAATCTACTAGAGATTCCTTTCAGCATAGAGGGTACGGTTCTTCACTGCTTCAAAAAGCCGAAGAAATAACTGCAAATGAATATGGCCTAGACAAGATATCTGTAATTAGTGCAGTAGGAACCAGACAGTATTACAAGAAATTTGGCTACTATAATGACGGGCCATATATGTCAAAAACGTTGATGTTAAAATGACGATGGATTTGATTGGAAAAGGTACATGGTTAGATAAGGTAGCTTCACTTATAATTTCAAGGGAAAGTAATCTTGGCAGGTCGTTAGACCTTATTAGAGTAGAAAGCGGGATAGGTGCTTCAGGAATTCCACATTTAGGTAGTATAGGTGACGCAGTACGGGCACATGGCATATCACTATCACTCAAGAGCATGGGTTACAATTCAGTACTAATTGCATATTCTGATGATATGGACGGACTTCGAAAAATTCCAGTAGGATTCCCTGATTGGTTGACCGAGTATATTGCTAAGCCAGTATCAAAGATCCCAGATCCTTATGGAGATTGTCATAGCTCTTACGGATCTCATATAAGTGGACTCTTGTTGGAGGCATTAGATTCTCTGGGGGTAGATTATGAGTTTAGGTCAGCCTCGGATGTCTATCGAAAAGGAATGCTTTCAAATCAAATAGATTTGATATTGTCAGAGAGTTCGACTCTAGGGCCCAAGATAGCTGAGCTTGTAGGGCAAGAAAAATACAAAGAGTCTCTTCCCTTTTTTCCTATATGTGAATCCTGCGGCAGGCTTTATGTTGCCAAGGCAGAAAAATATGTTAAAGAAGATAAGAAGGTATTATACCATTGTGATAGAACAAAGCTGGGAAACTTGGAAATTGTTGGATGCGGCCATAGGGGAGAGACTTCCATTCTCAGCGGTAACGGCAAATTGGCGTGGAAAGTCGAATTTGCCGCTAGGTGGAGTGCACTAGATATAAGATTCGAAGCGTATGGTAAGGACATAATGGATTCGGTACGGGTTAACGATTGGGTATCAAATAGCATTTTGGGGTACGATCATCCACTACATGTCAAATATGAAATGTTTCTTGACAAAGTGGGTAAAAAAATAAGCAAATCTACAGGTAATGTTTTTACCCCACAAACATGGTTACGGTATGGCACACCTGAATCACTGCTTCTACTTTTGTTTAAGCGAATCAGTGGGACAAGACAGGTGGGTGTAGAAGACATACCATTACTAGCTGATGAGTACGATTTATATGAAGATGTATACTTTGGAAAAGTAAAACTAGAAAATAATGAAAAACTGGCCAAAATGAAAGGAATCTATGAATACGTTAATCATTTAGAGGTACCCAATGCGCCAGAGCAACACGTCCCATACAGAATTATAGCTCAGCAAGCATCACTGTATTCAGATATAGATCGGGTAGAAAAAATTTATGAACGACTTGTTAAATATAGGTTGGTAACTCGAAAGTCAAAGAGGATTATGCAAAAGATTCAACTTGCTTGTAACTGGGCAGATGACTTTTTAGTTTCCGATGAGATTTTCGAACTGCAATTGACCCACGATGAAAAAATCGCCTTATCAGATTTGGTTAAGGAGCTGGAAACTTATTCTGGACAGGATCCTGGATCTGATCTCGAAGCTCGTATGCAAAATATGATATACACTATCGCCAGAAAAAATAATCTGGACCCAAGAAAATTCTTTAAATTGATGTATAGAATTCTGATTAATAGTGACAGTGGTCCTAAACTTGGGAACTATATTGTTGACTTAGGTATCGATAGAGTTAGGAATATTTTAATAAACTATTGCTCTTGATTTATTAGTCTAGTTAAGCAGAAGATGCCCGTTTTGTATTATCATTTGATAATTCAAACTTCAAATTCGCAAGTCATCTGGGAAATAAGTATTAAGAGATCACATCAAAGTAGTGGATTTATTAATCACGAGCTAATCGGAGTTTTTATATATGCGCAATTTACTACACGATGGACAACTTAATTTGTAGAAGCGATTACTTTGTTCCTAGGCAAACAACGAACGGATTAATGTGAATCCATTTCAGCCAGTTGAGGCATAATTCTACTTTCCCTAACCTCCTTCTCTGCTTAAAATAACCTTAAGATCCGTAGTTTAGCTATGAACAGTTTACCGAACCAGTTTGGCTCAAGATAGTTGAATTTGCAACAAAGCTTGGTGGGTCACTCACTGCATTCCAATTTAGATGGCAGGACCAGAAGATTTTAAGTACGGAGTTCATTACTCTGATAGAATAAGTGAAGTATGATTCACGAAGTTGTTCAAGGGATTAGATGACCGCTTATTTGTAATTGAATTTGAACCAGTAAGTCACTTCTCGCTAGACTTGTAATATTTTTTATCCCCTTTGAATGTCTTACAAGTACAATCTCCTATAAGACATTTCATCTTGTCTCTTGACGCCGATCTGTCGTGATCTACTTTCTGATGTTTACATCTAACGCACTTGTCCAAAAAATCTGATTCAAAGTCCGAAGGAACTCACTGATACTCTAACTTTCTTTGTCCAATATAATATTATCCAATATTGGAATCCCTCCTTTAATCCAAGGCGTGCTCGTAACCCACACTCCAGTCTGTCCTAGTGCGTTTAAGTTAAGAACTTCTAGACTAGTTAATTTGGATTAAGTAATAATATTTTCAGATTAACCTTCAAATCATGAAGATTCTGATAAATTTGCAATGATAATACGCTCTGGAGAAAGTCAGTATTTGTCAAAATATATAGGCAAGGGACGATAATTTTTTTTGAGGCAAATAGACATGCCGTTGGAATTCAAGAAAATGTTAGAACACGTTCTAGGAAAAAAAGGAGATATCACCATGGAGGGATTGAAGGAGCTCATAGAAGAAAAAAAACGAAAGATAGGTGCTGGTTATTTAACAGATCAGGGAGCGCTATTCCTAGTTGCTGCAGACTTGGGTATATCCTTTGAAAATGCACCAAAGGCTGATGCGGGCATCCGAGATCTATTCGTTGGAGCTAAGGATGTTAATTTGGCTGCAAGAGTACTTTCTGTTTATCCGATTAGAATTTTCACTAAGCGAGATTCTGTCGAAAAGCTTGAAAATAGGACGCTAACAGTATATGATCAAAATGGGACTATCCGATTGAGGCTTTGGAACAAGCTAGCTCACATACCAGATGAATTACAGATTAAGCCTGGAGATGTGATTAAAATCATAAATGGTTATGTTAAGAGCGGTCTTGACGGCAAACCCGTAGTTAACCTTGGAGAGTTTAGCAGCATAGAAAAAAATGATGAAGAATCTTCAATTCCAAATCTGGATTCAATAGGACTTAGTATAGATCAAGTTACCACTGAGCAGGATCATATAGTTATTTCTGGCATTCTCAAGTCAAATCCTAGGATAATGGAATTCTCAGACTCTCGAGGTGCGGTAAAAAAATCTCTACAGGCAATGTTGTCAAATGATGACTCTAGCAGGAGCTTGAGACTTGCTATTTGGAATGTAACTGAATCTAATATTCCAAGAATATTGAAGCTAAATTCCAATATTAGAATAGTTGGTGCTAGAATTAAACAAGGAAATCCCCAATATGGAAATGGAGACCTAGAGATTCATGGGGATGAGGGGACCGTCGTAGAAACAGATTCAGACGAAAAAAATAACAGAGCAATTACTCTTAGATTGTTGTCGGAAGGACGAGCTGACAATAGTAACAAGAAAATGTATTATGCAATAGATGAACAGAGAAATTTGTTTTTGATAATGATTGAAAACGATTTAATTTCAAACCAAGTTTCAATTAACTCTGTTATTCAGGCAGTACCCAATAGAGTATTTGGTAATTCATTAATTTTCTCACATGAAGGTTCTCACATAGAACCGGTTGAAGATAAATCGATTCCTATGTTAGAAGAAAGCATTACAAAAATTAGAAGTGCCGATACAATCGGGCAGATGTACATATTAGAAGCAATAGTACTTCAACAACCAAATGCGAGTGATGTAAGTACTCGTAATGGAAGCCTCGTTAGCGTTGCAGATACGTTGGTGGGGGACGATACTGCAGAAATTAGATTGGTGGGATGGCGCGAAAATAGTAATGATATTGCGAATTTAAAGGTAGGTGAAAGAATTAGATTAACCGGTGCAATTCTAACATCTGGCAGAGACGGAAGACCTGAAATCACAATGAGAAAGGATACGTTACTAACCACACTGTCTTGAACTATCATATACTTGTTCAATCTCCTGCGAAGATCATTCAATTTCTGTAGCTCCTGAAACTAGCAATACTTCTCCTTGTATTTCAATAGCTTTTACATATTGCTGTGAACGGATAGGCTTAATCTGTTAATACCAGAAGTTATAGTAATTTCCTTACCTATTTCTCCTTCCAAAAGGCTCTTGTGATAACAAATTGCCTCTCTGCATTGTAAATAGTTTTAAGAATATCTTCATCTTCAACACAATTTCGAAGAATTCTAGCAGCTGTATCAACTCCAACGCCGTACCCAGAGAGTACTAACAGAGCCTTTCCCCCGAAGTTATTTATTAATGATGCAACTTTCCACGCTCGTTCAAACTTATGATTTTCATCTTTACTTATTTCACGTCCATTTAATTTATCTAGTATTATCCTGGGCAATTCGTAATCTGAATAAAATGTAGCAGTAATTAGCCTAGATCCGCATTTCTTACAAGATATTCTTCCAGGTATTTCCTTAGTTTCTATTAGCTGTTCCCATTTCCCACACCTTATGCAGATGAGCCTGTGCTTAGTCTTCTCTAGGCGCTCTCTTAAGAGTTCCAGGATCCCACGTTCGATGCTAAGAGGGGATGAAGTAAATTTAGAACTATGTTCAGTTATTGGAGAAGCTAATTCAGAGAATGATTCGACGTCACACCAATGAATTTTAATAGTATTGTCTTGAATATTTTTAAGCACTGACTCTGTGCCAGAAATATCGTACTTGTCGTGCATCAATTCACGTAAAGATTCTTCGCTAAGTGGGGTCTTAGAATATCTTTCGTAAATCAAATTAGCGAGTCTCTTGTCATATATAGCTGCCTTATTGACTATACCGAATTTCTTTGCAACGTTCCATACTCTCCAATTTAAATTATAGGTGTTACTTAATGAGGTAATTAGGACGGCTTCACAATCATATTGCCCGGAAAATACATTTTCAATATGATTTTTTCCGATAGTAGCACTTGAGCTAAGCATTATACGGTACGGGTCAGTTTTTGCTTCGACAAAATATCCAATTTGGGCAGATATTATTGTTGATAGTAGAGACGCTAGTGTGTTATTTACTTTGGTCCCAAACGTAGAGTGCAGGATTAGTGTGTTCCTACTAGGGCCTCTCTCTATTACCAAGTTCTTCACGTCAGGAATCACAGGCATGAACTTCAGTAAGTCGCCATATTTCGGAATGCTGTCTAATTTTGTATCTGAACTTGATCTCCGTAACTTGCCTACTTCCTTTGCAGTTTCATAGTCTACAGGGATCATTTCCCCTACCCAATGTGGAATATTAATTAAAGATGCCTGTATTTGTTCAACATGTACTTGCATTTTTTTTTCATCAACATTTATAACGCGCCATTGCGACCCTTTCAATACAAAGACGTTACCTTTTTCTCCATATTCTCCAACAAATTGCTGATCTAGATTGCCAATTCTCTTTTTACGTATAATGTCTATAACTTCGAACTTCAAAATATGTGGTATTGTCGATAAGTTTTCAAAATAATAGGAATAAGATTTGCTCCCAGCTCTGAAGGTTTTATGTGTATGGTCATATCTAATTAATCTGCACCTATCTAACAGATTTGCAATCATCTCTAGTTTTGAGAATGAAAGATTTCTGTATGGATTCGCTTTAGTAAAAAGTCTAAATGCCTCGTCCAGTGATTTTGGTCCGGGGTTGTTTATTACAAGACCGACTAGGTGATGCGCTAAAACATCCAAGGCGAGCTCATGTGGCACTTGACGCTCTATTGACGATCTCCTTAATCTATTCAGGATTGCCAAAGACTCAATTGCATCATCAGTACTACTTGAGACTACTAATCCTCTGGCAGATGATGACTTATTGTGCCTGCTACGGCCGATCCTTTGTACAAGTTTTGAAACTTGTCTTGGAGAACCGTAATGTACAACCAAATCAACGGAGCCTATATCTAGACCTAGTTCAAGGGACGATGTACAGACTACAATACCAGCAGTACCAGATCTTAGTTTCTCTTCTGTTTCTTCGCGCATTTCTCGCGAGAGTGATCCATGATGCACATCGACTAAAATCTCTCTTAAATTTCGCAATACAGACCCAATATATTCTGCTTCATCCCTTGTATTAGTGAAAAGAAGTACCGGTCCATGAATGCGTTGAGATTTTACGTACTCTATGATATATCCAGCTACTTCGCTCACGCCTCCCTTAACATGCCTCACGAGCACATCATAATCGCGGATGGATCGATCAGTTAAGATGGCACATTTTCTATTAACTCCGCCAATGAAACTAGCGGCTTCTTGCGCGTTCGCAATGGTAGCAGATAATCCAACCCGAACGACTGTATTAATGCTGTTCGACTCTAGACGTTCAAGGGTTAGAGATAAATGAGCACCTCTCTCATTCGATAATAATTCATGGACCTCATCGATGACTACCCATTCCAAATTCTGTAATGATTGCATGAGCTTTTTGCTAGTCAGAATTACGGCCAGGGATTCTGGGGTAGTGATGAGTATATCTGGGGGATTATTCAATAATTTCCGCCTGGAGCTGACAGGGGTATCTCCGTGTCGGAGCTGTATATCAAGGGCCAACTTTTTTGCGTAATCAATAACACGCCTAAAGACGTCATTGTTGAGAGCCCTTAATGGAGTAACATAGATGGCTCTAATGGAATTAGGCACGCCTGCAGAGTTTTTGATAATGGTAAACATCGGAATGACAGCGGCTTCTGTTTTGCCGGAGCCAGTGGGTGCTACTAGAAGGCAATTCTTTCTCCGGCTTAGGACCGGAATTGCTTTATCTTGTATTTCTGTTAGTGAGCCAAATCCATTTGTCCTAAACGACTCTACTATTTCATTGTCAGTAATCATCTAATTATTTGTCTCGGGTTTTTTCTAGTTTTGTGTCTTCAGTTGAATTCGATTTGGGCGAGGTTCTTTCGTAAAGCATAACAGCTGCAAGTCCAACAATGAAGAGGCCTACAGCAATATTCACAAACATATCGAATTCCAAGTGTATTAATTCGAACTTGCATTTGTTGTTCTGATTTATAAACGGATGGGATTGAGTTGTGCATTCTTTCATTCGACATGGGGACTTCTATGACATACAGTACCTATCTTGGATCTAGTTTCTACGGTTCATGATGAAATATCACCTCGAATGGCCCGATGAACTACAAATTGTCGAAACAAAGTTTTTGCGTGAAATTGAACATTGGAAAAAGAATTCAGATTCAAGGATCACAATGGCTTAAGAACCTGTCTCAATCAGGACCCAAGTTTCTGGGTCTAACTCATATCAATATCTCTAAAGAAAATCTAGAATCATGACGGAATCTTATAAAGTCCTACAAGATTAGCGATGAGTCAAGGAGGAACGAGTCAAAAGGCTACTGGGTGGATGGTGTATTCTCTGTGCAGGTTTTCCTGCAAAGATTGCAAGTTATGATTACAAAGGCGCCATAAAACTGGAAAGATATTGCGAGAATTGTGGGGCTGACTTATGACTGGAAAAATATACAAAGTATTCTGTTTTTAGGGAATTGCAGCACTCTAGTACCCAATTATCATTTTATGCTTAGGTCACTAATGTCCATGTAACAAGTTAAAATGAGTTTCACGGATGACGAGTTGGATATTGAGTTTGGGGAAGATACTAGCGATGAATGGGGCCTAGAGGTCTATTAATTTATAACTTATTTTCTCCAATATAGAAAGTACATCGTTAACCTATTAATATTCGAGCATGGAGTGGATACTAGCAATATATACTGTAGCGACTTTATCGATTAGAAAAATACTCGAGTCAGATTTTAAAGATAAAATCTCCGCAGATGAACAAGAGTATAGCAAGATATCGTTGTTATTCTAAAGAGCAATTAAGAAGAATATTATTCAAGAATGGACCATTATTGTGATAAGTACTTGAAATCCATCTTTGTTTGGGGCACAGAAATCCTTAGCTTCACTTTGAAATATTTGTTAAGTTCAACAAATTTGCATTAGTCAAGTTCAACAAATTTGCATTAGTCAAGTTCAGTTGATCTGGATTCGTAGTTTCAACGGGGGCTTGAGGGCTCGCGTAGCCTAATAGTAGTGCTGAAAACAATACTACGATGGCTTGTACCGCAAAGAGCGCAAAATCATATTTCAATATTTATTATGATAGCATCAGGATAGTATTATAGATGTCTAAAAGTCTAAGAGGAGGGAACTAACAGAGGAGGACTGTTCTGCCAAAAAAAGAACAAGACAGAGAAGACTGTGGAGGTAGTAAACAATTATGAGATTAAAATGATAGTATAAAATGCCAAGATGAAATTGAAAATCAAATGATCATGATCCAGCCAGTTGTTATTGTTACCTTTACAAATCTTGCTTGGACAAGGGAGATGCGAAGCATAGAAATGGAACAAAAAAGTCGTAGGGGGAGGTAGTCCATAATTTTTCAGCCGCTGCTTGGGCATTTTCTCAATTGTGAGTGGTAATTAAATTGTTTATTGACTGCTAATTTCGATAGTCCCTTTCATGGTATCAGGATGATACTCGCAATGATATTCCAATACACCACTTGCGTTAGAATTGAAAACAAATTCAGTGTTCTTACCAGCCTTTACACTTTTGCTTCCAGCAATTTCAGTCCCATTTGTTCCAATTATTAATTCATGCTTACTATCGGTGGGATTGTTAATTTTGATATTATAGTCAGTACCTGCTACTAAATGAAGAGTAGGATTTATTCCATGACTTGCATTTTCCCACCTGTAGGTTCCGTTATTCAATTCTAGCGCATTCATCACAATAGAACTATTATCGCCATTGGCTGCAGATTCACGTGCGGATGCTGTGTTTGTTGTCTCGTCAGATGTGCTTTTTGATGCATATATCGATTGTATTATTAGGTTGGAATGATAACCCGCGATCATTAACAGGATTGATGCAATGACAAACGAAACTAAAAATCTCTTTTCGGTAACAGGATTTACCATGAAAGCATATCCAAGCTTGACTCTTATTAATATGGGGACAAATTCCAACTTTGGGACCCAAGACTGGAAGTCATACAAAAGATTGAAAAATCATACATATCTGAGGTGGTCACGGAAAATATGAGGAAGTTTTTCGGGCGGAGCTTTTGCTGTACTTGCGGTGGAAATACCCATTGAAGAGGACCTATACCCATTTGCAGCCGCCTGCAAAATATATTAGTCGATTCAAAGACCTTACTGCTTAAGCCAATTTATTAAGGGACGATGACTTGCTTCATTTCACGCGGATAATTCTGTTGCAATGTATTCATATGCCATGACAGATATATCTGGAAAATTATCTCATAAGATATCCGAATTAACAAATACTTTATGCGACTAGAGTTAAGGATATAGCAGATAAGCTATTATGTCTTGTTAAATCATAAACTGGGAAAGAAGGGAAGAAAGAATATTCAGGACTGAAAAATTACATGACCATTGTTGGCATCTAGACCATATTCCAGGAACGCAAATTAAGATTACGATATGTTGTCAATGCAATGCCAAAAAAGTCAGCGAGGTTGCAAGAAGTACTAAATCAGATTTTATTGAATTCCAATAATCCATTATATTGGCAAACATCGTTGGGTAGAAGAGAAATTGGTTTTCAAGAGGAGTAACAAATAAGTTATGGCGCCAAAGAGTAAAGTTGTACATTTGACAGATTTAATATTAGAATTTAGAATCGATAATTTCTATAAGTCTAGAGCAGTCATGAACCTGGATTAAAATGAGCTGGAATTAAGTTACCATACTGTGTCCAGTCCCCAGCCATCTTTGGACTTATGTTCAAGATTCGAAAACTAAGGTATCTTGCTAAAAATGTAGTATGAATTGCGCAAAGTTCCAGACTTCTTCTCTATTACCTGAACATTCAAACTCTCGGAAAAGCATTTTTTGCTTCCAGATCGAAAAATCCACCAAAACTCGTAATCAACGTTCAGGTGTGTCTGTAATGCGTTTATAATGACGGGCAGGATACTCATGATATTGGAGAATTGTAAGGTTGAGAGGTTAGACAAATTTATCCATTAAATTTTTTCCACGAAACGACCTATGCTATCCATTAGCGATTTATTTGAAGAAACTCTCGTACAAATTGATCCACTGGGTTAAAAACATTTGACCGGAATAACTATTTGCCAAACGGCGCCCACTGACATCATCACACCTGAGGAAGGCGTTTCTACATATGCAAAAAGAACCAATATATTTGAAAGCAATAACACTTCGCGATATTAGTGATCTTAATATCATTAAAGAGGACGCCCGAAAAAAGATCATATTAATCATTAGGGTTACACCATTAGCTCAGAAAGATACAGACAATCTGCGAAAAGCAATTGAGGATCTTTACAACTATGTAAAGTCATCTGGAGGAGACATTGCTAGGCTTGGCGAGGAAAGAGTAGTAATAACCCCGCCCAGTGTAAAAATATGGAAAGGCGCTTACGACTTAAAATAATGTATTTTATTTAGTTCCTAATCATTGGAATTTAAATCATAAGAGTCTTATCGATTCTTGCACTGAAGGATGCTGAGTCGGTATCTTGAAAATCTTATTTACATTAGTAGCTAAGACATGACATTTGTTGCTGTAACCGTGACTAGTGATTACCTTACGTAATTTAGGTTTGAGTCTGCTTATATATGCTAATATTTGGTTATAATCGCTATGATTGGTAAAGCCGTTTATAGTATCCACAGTGCACTTTATTTCAAGTATTTTCTTGCCAATTTGAATTTCACGCCTACCTGAACCGATGACGTAAGCGAGAGAAAACGGACTAACATTTGAAACTAACATGATCTTATTTATTGGATCAGTACAGATTTCCTTTAATATTGACGTTGACTTTCCTCCACTAAGGTCCGATGGCGTAGCTAGTACGATATAATTATCCCAATTGTCTTTCATCTTGGTAAGAGGTACTAATGAATCAATGAATAGGGCATTTTTTTCCCCATTCTGAATTCTCTGCTTTAGGAATTTTGATAAATATTCTGTATATACCTCGTAAAAATCAAGAATATCTAATATTCTATCTTCTACTAGAATACCAGCAGGATTGATCTTACCGATTGCAGAGAGCATACCCAATGAAATGCAGAGCTCTTGTGATAAACCCAACGCTGGAACAGGAATAAGTATCTTACCGCCCAAAGCGAGAGTCGAATTTATGCTCGTAATTAGGTTGATTTCTGCGTCCTCCCTAGGAGGAAAGCTATCCTCACGACTTCCATGCGTACTTTCAACTATTAGTGTTTCAGCTCTTGGAAAATTCCAAACACAATTTTCCAAAGTAACAGTCTTTCCGAATTTGAAATCGCTAGTATAAACTAAGTTGTGATCACCATTTCCAATATGGACGTGCATGGATGACGAACCCAATACGTGTCCCGAATTTGTAAGCATCAAACGAAGATCCGGCGATATGTCAGTTACCGACCCTTGGTTAACCGGGATCGTGTGAACTATTACCTCATTTATGTCATTCATTGAATAATTAGCGCTTTTTTTAGCCGATACTAAGTACCATTTCTGTAAGATAGTCATAAGTGGTAACGTTGGTTCGGTGCAATATACTGGACCATCGTATCCATATTTATACAGCAGTGGCAGAGCACCAGAATGTCCTAAGTGTGCATGTGAGATCACGACACCATCAATCTCATCAATATTCACACCAGATATATCGATCCTAGGCATGGAGTTTAGATTTCCATCTTCGTAGTCTTTAAGACCAAAATCAAGAATAACCTTACTCTCGTGAGTTAAGAGAAGTATTGAAGATCTTCCAATTTCATTGAATCCGCCAAGACAAACTATATTTGCCTCAGCTGTTCCACCTAATTTAGATCTAAATATCCGTTCGCCTATACGCTTATAAAACTGGATCCTTTCAGAGGACCTTTGGTAAAGAGTGTCATTGATATTCTTATAAATTTTGAAACTCCTTGGTCGCCTTCTAAAAATCATTTTCCAACCAGTTTTTTGGGTTAGTTCTATGTCAATCTGTGAAAGCTTGATGAGTGATTGAAAATCATCTACAAATACGGTTACTTCCCCAAGAGCGGGATCAAAGAAAACTTCTGAAAGACTTACGTCAGAAGAGGCAATAGACTCTAAAATTTGTCTTGTAGACCTCTCAGAAGACCTGATAGAGGGATCTGTCCTGATCACGATTCTCTTTTTTATGGAACTTACAAGCTGTGAGACAAGCGGCTGGTTCTCTAGCAGAAACTTCGGAGTTCTTGTATAAAGTCCAATGTATGGTCCTTCATATTCTATCTTCGTGACTCCTGAATCTGAAGGAAGATGCATCAATATTGTTGCCATTATATTCTGACTAGCAGATTGCCCCTGAGCGATTTTATCATGCATTTCGATCTATCACATATTCTAATTTCTTCTGACTAGAAGTTGATATGTTAGCTTGAATAATTGACCTAAATAACCTTTCGATCACCCATCATGATGCTCAGGACTTTACTTGTTGAATAATAGAAATGAATGAAATCTATTTGTTAACAAAAAGTGTATCATCCATAACTCCTGGAAAACAAATAAAGGCAATACTTTATGCGATAAGGGTATTGTCAAGCCCCACACATTCTATGGAATTACCAAGAATGATACTTATAGGTGAGGGTGTAATTTCAAAATTAGGCTCATTCTTAATCAATCTCAACAAGAATGTCAAGAGTGTTAGCATTATTTCAGGTAGTATTGTTAGAGCAAGGACAGGAAGATCCTGCAGCAAGATCTTAAAAGAGTTCTCTATTGCTGCTTATTGGCACACAGCACCAGCTGCCACCATTGACGCAGTTACTTCCCTACAGAAGTTTATTAGTACAGATTCTCCTGACTTTCTAATAGGCCTAGGCGGCGGTCGCTCAGTTGATATCGCAAAAATGATTTCGTTCGGTCTGCAAGTTCCATTTGTTAGCGTGCCCACTTCTGCTTCTCACGATGGTATTTCAAGTCCTTTTGTTTCCATAAGAGGACACGACAAACCATATTCATTAAAGGCTCATGCTCCAATTGGCGTACTTGCTGATACCGATCTTATTTCAAAAGCACCTGACAGACTTAATGCCTCAGGTTGCGGAGACCTAATTGGGAAACTTACGGCAGTCAAGGATTGGGAATTAGCAAACAAAGAAAATAATGAATACTTTGGCTCGTACGCTGCCAATCTTGCTCATCTTAGTTCCAGAATAATTACAGACATGTATAAAGACTCATCAAGGAACGAAAAAGATGTTCGAACCTTGGTAGAGGCACTCATTAGCGCAGGCGTCGCATCTTGCATAGCCGGCAGTAGTCGGCCATGCTCTGGATCAGAGCATTTGTTTAGTCATGCCTTGGAATATGTATCGCGATATGACTGTGGTCTGCATGGAGAGAGAGTAGGACTTGGAACAATTATGATGTCAAAACTTCACGGTCTAGAGACCGAATCTGTGATAAAAGCATTGAAAAATGCAAGTGCCCCTACGACGGCAAAAGATATAGGTATTTCTGAAAAAGACATTGTCCGCGCTCTTGTCGTGGCCCAATCCTTAAGGCCAGATCGTTATACGATCCTCAGCAAATTGAAGCTAGATGGAGAGTCAGCCAAAAGATTAGCCAAGTCAGTAAATGTTATTTGAATTATGCAAGTTTTCCCGCGAACTAAATGAAACGCGGATTAGCCTATATCAACTTACAGAGTGATATTGATTTTAGGACTGAGTCAGTGTTTTGCGTCGTCTGAACTATCTTTTGTTGGCTCTTGCTTCTGCTCTGAACTATCTTTTGTTGGCTTGACATATTCCTCTATAATCTGTATGTTGCTAAGAGTTGGTAAGTATCGAAAAATATCATTTGCTATAGCTTTTTTTATGATCTGGATACCATCGATAAGGGTAGACTCTTCTGGTATGGTCACAGTTAGATTTTGACCCTTGATACCTAACTTAATTTTTTCTTCCTGTATTGGCAATCTTCTCTTGATGAGAGATACAATCTTTTCTTTACTATCAGTTAACAGCTTTAGAATATTTACACTATATTGTAATGTTCTTCCCGCAAATCGATGGTTAAAGTCTATCTGAACTCTTCCCGAACCTATGAATCTTACGATCGCTTTACGATCATCAATATCGATCATGTCACCAGGTTTAAGTTCATCTGCCTTTTCACCAAATTTTCTTTGAGGGACCATTCTGATTTTACTTGGGTCTCTGATTCCAAAGCCCTTTTCAGGTGGAATGTCAATACTAAGCTTGTCCCCTGGATTAGCGTTTGAAAGTGCTTCATCAAGACCTTTGATAACCCAGCCGTCACCTATGGAAACCAACCTGGGCTCATATTTCGTAGACGGATCATAGGACTGAAGGTTTTTGGCATCGTCATTTATAGTCGTCTCAAAAATTTCATTGGTATCCTTTATTTTAGCTGTATAATCTATGAGAATCAATGATCCCCTTTCTAACGTCACAAAGTTTGCTCTCGGCGTACCATAATATTAAGCTTCACGAACAAATCACGAAAGTTGGTATTCATGAGGCAGTAAGTATTTTATGAGCTGCGGATAATCCGTTGCCTTCTGGACTTACATTGAGTATTTCCATAGTGGATGAAATCGCGGATAGAGTTCTCATGACATGGTAACTTGTTACCTCGCCCATACATCCGATTCTGAATACTTTGCCTTTCAATTCTCCAAAACCCCCTGCAAGAAGGACCTTGAATTGTGATGATAGTATTTGTCTGAATTTCTTGTCTTCCATTCCATTAAGATAATTTATTGCAATTACTACGTTGCTCCTAGCTGCTTCATTGGCAAAAGGCCTTAATCCAAGTTTTCCAAGGCCTGCATAAATAGCATCAGCGCACTTTCTATGGCGATCAATCCTATTTTTCATTCCTTCCTCAAGAATGATCTCTAATGCCTCCCTGAATGCGTAGAAGAGGCTAATTGCTGGTGTAAACGGGGTTTCGTAGCTTTCTTCATAATACTTGAAGTATCGCTTTAAGTTTAGATATTGTGTAGGCGGGGGATTGTCTTGCATGTATTTTTTTGCCTCACTGCTTATAGAAATTGGGGCGAGGCCTGGCGGTGCGGCAAGGGCTTTTTGGGATGCTGTTACACAAATGTCTACATTCCAATCATCAACAGGTAGCTCATCTCCACCAAGAATGGACACGGCGTCGGCAATAAAAAATGCATCATGGTTGTTACAAATCTTACCTAATTTATCCATATACCTGAGTGTTGTCCCCGTAGAAGTTTCATTATAAACCGCGTATAGGGCTTTGATTCTCGGATTAGTTTCGAAGGCCTCGGTGATCTTTTCAATTGGCGGGTTCTGGCCAAAAGGAGCCGTGACTCTAATTGCTTTTCCACCAACGCTGTCCACAAGATCTGCGAGTCTATTTCCGAATTCACCGTTCACCGGTACAACTACTTCGTCTCCTTTTTTTATCAGATTCACGACAGAAGCTTCAACTGCGCCAGTCCCTGAGGTAGTTAGTAGTACAATATCGTTGTTGGTCTGAAATACTCTTTGGGTTTTATCAATAATGTCCCTGTAAAGATTTCGAAAGTCTTCACTTCTGTGGTTAATCATGGGCGTCAACATTGCACTTGTCACCCGATTTGGAACATTGGTAGGTCCTGGAAGCATGACTAGATAATCCATTGCTATCGTGAAAATGGCAACGAGCCCGTTATTTAAAACTAATTTGGAAAGAGACATAAAAGTGAATGATATCTCTAGAATGTGCAGAATAGCAGACAAGCTAAAATTGTTAATTACTTGTCCAAACTTGGCTTTAACGCTGCTGTGATGTTTAGACCCGAGAACGTCTTTTACTTGACAGCATTCTGGGGAGAGGCCATTGCGGTATGTACAAATGAAAAAATAAAGCTATATGTTCCTGAATTAGAAGTTTCACGAGCAGAAAACGAATCACATGAATGCGAAGTAATTCCCAGTCAACGTGGAAAAGGGCTTGTAAAGTCAATAATTCCATTCTTGCATGATATTAAAGCATGTTCAGATTGTAATGAGTTCCTGTTTGTAAACGAGATTCATTCTAAGGTGAACAAGAAAAATTTTGTGTGCGATCCTGAGCCCTTTTTGATCATAAGAAGCGTAAAAGAACAGAATGAAATAGATAGGATTGTTGAATCAGCGTACATAATAGACAAACTCTATCAGTTATGCCTAGAGGAAATTAAGGTGGGGGTATCAGAAAGAGGATTACAGGCTAGGTTGATAGGTGAGGCCAGTAGATTAGGTGGCTCCATTCCAAGTTACCACTTTACTCTTAATCCATTTATAATAGCTGCGGGCAGTAACGCTTCATTTCCTCACGCTGAGGTTTCTGACAGAAGCTTTTTAGAGGGAGACCTTATAGTAGTTGATTTGACAATACGTTACAAAGGCTATATTTCTGACGCGACGAGAACCTTTGGTTTGGGAAAAATATCAGATGATCAAAAGAAAGCTTATGATATTGTGAAAATGTCACAGAGTCTGGGCCTAGATGCGATAAAAACAGCAATCAAGTGTAAGGATGTCGATTCAATCTGCAGAGGTTATATTTCCGAACAGGGATACGGAAAAAATTTTATTCATTCTACTGGACACGGTGTAGGACTTGATGTACATGAACGTCCTTGGATACGACCTGAAGATGACGAAGTGTTACAAGAAAATATGGTAGTTACTGTCGAACCTGGAATATATGTCAAAGCCAAATTTGGGATTCGAATCGAAGATACCATTGTAGTAAAGGGAAAAAAGTCTGGTTCGAACAACCCATTAACAACTTTTTCAAAAGACTTGATTATCATCTGAAATTGTGACCTTATAATTTGAGTCTTGTCAGAGTGAAGGCTAAATGGACTTCATTAATGTAAATTATAGTTACACTGGCTGGTTTAGAGCGAAGAACGATAATGATCTATTCTTCTACATTTTTCATATTCGTTCGGGTAACGATTTTTACCAATTCCTCTGCAACTTTTTTCTTCAATTGAACCGACATGTGGATCACATGATTATGTTTGTCAAGAATGTAAACCTCACTCAAGTCAGATCCAAATCCACAGTTTCTTTTCGCCAAATCATTTGCTACAATAAAGTCAGCATTTGACTCTTGAAGTTTACTGAAGGCGGTCGTAAGCAATGTATTTTGAGAGACTCCGTATTCGGCTTTAAATGCAACCAGTACTATCTTTTTTCTCCATTTTTTTACCTCATTTATGATTTTCTTTGTGGGCACTAACTTGAGCCTCACTTGGTCACTGGCACTATCTATTTTCTTATATATTGGTTTATCAATTGTAAAGTCTGAAACCGCTGCTGCATGAAATAAGATTTGTGGTTTGTTTTCTATTATCTCATGTTTCATTTTTTGGTACATTTCAGCTGCCGTTTCAACTCTAATTATCTTCAAATTAGGTGACGGAGGGGGACTTAATTGACCGTGGCCGTAGATTAGTGTTACATCCATCCCTTGTTTAGCGGCCATTTGCGCAATAGTTATTCCCATTTTCCCCGAACTCAAATTCGTCAGCACTCTTACTGGATCAATTTTTTCTAAAGTAGAACCTGCAGTCACCAATACCTTGTCAAAAAGATCTTCATCTTTCCGTCTGACCAGTATTTTGAAAACAGAGTTCAAAACTTCCTCTGGACTAGCAACCTTGGCTTTGTTCTCTGTCAGGATTGGGTCTACAAAATTTATACCCATGGTTTTTAGGACAGAAATATTTTTTGTGATTATTTTATTTTCGTACATAGATTGGTGCATAGCTGGTGCAATCAATATTTTCGTACCTGATCCGAACCCAACGCTCAGTACCGTAGTTACTGGTGAGTCGTCAATCCCGTGTGCAAACTTTCCTATTGTGTTTGCTGTGCATGGGTAGACAACAATCAAATCAGATTTATTGTAGTCGGCCAGTTTGATATGTTCCAAGTCAGATGTAAGTTTCGTTACAACTCTGTTTCCAGTAGACCATTTCATCATCTGTTGAGTTAGAAACTGCGATCTGGCTACGTCAGTCATAACAGGAAAGACTTCGGCGCCATGACGCATTAGTAGCCTGCTAAAATCGATTGCGCGGTAAGCTGCTACGCTACCTGTAATACATATTACAATCCGCTTATTACTAAGCAATTTGCTTTCTGTACCAATTATCTCATTCGAAGGATGACCTTCGCTTATTCGTTGCGCTAGACGAGTTTTTTTGGTTGTCATACTGTCTGATTCGCAGACAATAATTTCATAAGATTTTCTTTTTCTAACTTTTCCATATGGTATGTGTGATCCTCACTAGGAAAATTGCCAATCTTGACTTCGTTGCTATATGAACTTATTGCCTTAACTATTATTTCAGAAAGATCTAAATACCGTTTGACAAATCTTGGACGAAAATCCGTATAAAGTCCAAGTAAGTCATGAATCACCAAAACTTGTCCATCTAACGCTCCTCCCGAAGCGATTCCGATTATAGGAATTTTCGATGTGGAAGCGATAATCTTAGCTGCTTCACTTGTTACCTTTTCTACAACTATTGAAAAAGCTCCAGCCTCCTCTAAGGCCTTCGCTTCTTGAATTAGCTTCATTGCTTCTTGAGCTGTACCACCTCGAAGGCTAAAGCCATGTTTGATTGAGGAAGTCTGGGGCATAAGACCTATGTGACCCATTACAGGAATACCAATCTCTGATAATCGCTTAACTAAATGAATAATTTCACTCCCCCCCTCAATTTTAACCGCATCGCATCCATTCTTAACAAATTCAATTGCATTATCAATAGCGTTCTCAGATCCTGATTGAAAGGATCCAAATGGCATGTCGCCCACGATTAATGCCCTTCTTGTTCCATTTTTTACTGCTTTACAAAAAATTAGCATTTCTTCCATAGTAATCTCTCTTGTAGTTTCGTAGCCCATCATCACCGTAGCTGCGCTATCTCCAACTAAAATGATGTCAACGTTTGCAGCGTCGCAAATCTTGGCCATGCAGTAGTCATAGGATGTAATCATTGTAATCTTGATTCCTTTTGATTTTCTTATAGTGATATCATCTATGGTAATCTTCTGGATGTTGTTTTGCTGTTTTTGCAAATTGCCTTCTACGACCTCAATAAAGTCTCTTTATTCCATTCCTAATTACTTCTGTAGAATATTTAAGATTTCTTTCATTATCAAATTCAGACACTATTCTTGCCAATTTAGATTCTTCCTTGCCAATCAATTGTCTTGTTAGGTTGATCATATTTGGAATCGCTCGTACTAAATTATCTACTATTGTAATTTTAGATGCCTGTGATGTTCTTGATAGTGGGTTTAAATCAATAGAAATCACACTCTTGCCCTGACTGCAAAGAGCTTGGGACCTGTCTCCGTCTTCAAGTGCAAGAAGTACTGTGTCAGCATTAGATATACCATTTACATCAACATATCTTCTACTGCTCGAAATTCCCTTCATTATAGTTCGTTTGGCAGTATGCAGTCCCAATACTTGGTTTGCCCCATTTTTTACAAGTGTCTTGGCAATTAATTGCAATCTTCTTTGACTTTGATGGAACAAATTGATCTCTAATGGCGCATCTGCAAGTTTGCTTAATTCTACTATTTCTTTACAACAGAGGGCCGCTGTATTCCCATTAACAGAAATGACTGGTTGTCTTGAAAGAATTAACAGGGCACAAGCGGCCTTTTCAGCACAGAGTGCGCTAGGATTAGTAGTTTCGCCCAGAAGGTAATCAAATGCTTCTCCTCTTCCATGAGCCAAGAGTCCTTGGGGCACAACAATTCCTTCTTTCATTCCATCGACTAGTTTTTCTCTTACCATGAGCGAGACAAATCTAGGATGATTTAATGGAATATTTGCATGCATTTTAGGCCTTTTTTATTAATCTTGCCCCGATATTATCTACATCGGCTATAATCAAGGGATGGTCATAATCGTTTAAAATCTGTAAGATCGATCTAATTTCATTATTAGGTATAATGGTAAATACAGTTTCTCCAAATAGGGCCATGCTTCCAATGAACCCATTTGATTTTAGGGCCTCAATATACGAATTACATTTTTCGCTAATAATATCCAATCCCTTGCAAAAATCGTATGATAATTTCAGAAAATCACTAACCGACTTGGACTGCGAAAGAATGTCAAGGAACTTGATGGTTTTCCTTGTGGTGTTATCTTTTTGACTGGCTATGGCATGAGAAGTGCAAATGGGAGATAAACAAATTGCAACAATTGACATTTCAATTAAGGGTATTTTCTCTACTCTTCCTATGCCAGGAGCTCCTGGCGCTGTCCTTAGTTCAAGTCCGCCTGTAAACTCAGAAATTACAGATCCCAAGCCGGTCTTGCAATATAGCTCCGCACAGTGTGCGAGCTGCGCACATTCTAATATAGATAATCCGGTTCCAAGTGCTTCATTCAATGATATTGACAGACTTAAGGCTGCTGCACCACTTGTACCAAAGCCATAACCAATAGGGACTTTGGTTTCGTGATATACTGAAATGTGTAGTGGCCTACAGAACAGTTTCATAAATTCGCTTATTATTTTGTTGGATACAATTGCTGTTTTTGCAAGCTTGCCGTTAATTGAAACGTCAAAGGTAGTTTTTGAAGTTGTTCCATAAACCATGACTCTTGTATTTACTCCTTGAGTCAGAGAAATTCCAGCTCCTATGGATCCGTTTCTTAGATCTGATAAAGAGTCCATCATTTTATGGTAAAATCCTGTTATATGGCAAGGACTGAAGGCGCAACCAACGGCTAGCGGAGGAGTGACTTCAAGTAACATCCGCGAGTATATAGTATCGTACTGATATAAGAATAATGTTTAATTAGTATAAATGTATTTATATTGATCATGCGTTCGGACCGAAGATTACAAGGAATAGGAAGTAGTATCCTGGTATCATTACCATCCGAGTGGGTCAGAACACACGCTCTCAAAAAAGGAGATATTGTAACTATTGAAACTAGTAATGATAATTCCGTTACGATTGTACCAAGTGATTCTAAAAAAGGATCTCTCAAAGAAGTAACTATTCCCATCCGAGATCTTACTGCGGATAGATTTCTTAATCAGATTTACGGATCATATTTGCTTGGGTACGAATTAATACACATAAATGGAAAATCTCCAATAGATTATGACACGAGGGAGAGGATAAAATCTGCGATCGGAAAGCTCGTCGGTTTAGAGATCGTAGACGAGGATAGTTTTAAGATTACTATTCAATTTCTGCTAGATGCTCACTCAATGGAAGTTTCAAAAATATTGAAGAGAATGAGCTCAATCGTAGCTGGAATGCATAGGGACACTATGTCATCTCTTTATAACAAGAATGAAATGACATGTAACCTGATTAGACAAAGAGATGATGAGGTAGATAGACAATACTTTCTAATGGTAAGACTTATGAGGAGTGCGATGATGGATAGAAAATTAGCAACTAGCTTAAACCTTAGTAACATAGATCTTCTAGATTATAGGATTGCTGCCAATCATATCGAAAGTGCAGGAGATAGTATTTCATCTCTCGCATCCATCATGTTTTCCTCTCAAGAGGACCCGTTCATATTTGAGCAAATAAGAAACGCAAATCTAATTATCTCTCAAATGCACGAACAATCAGTAAGAGGCTTCGTCAATAAAGATATTGATAGTTCCTTACAGGTTATAGAACTTTATTCAAAATTCAACAAGATCCTTAGAATAATAAATCAGAACTATATTACTAATAAAGGGACTAATAAAGGGACTAATATGGAATTTGTCTTATCTACAATAAATTCAACATCTACCATGGACAAAATCGCGTTATGCTGGGTAGACATAGCGGATTTGATAAAACCTGTTTACGTTAAAGAATAGGCTGTCGACACTATTCATTCAGGGAGTATTGGATTGTCGGGCAAAGTCTAGGCTAATTGAAGATATAATTGCGTATGCTCCATAAAATATTGTCAATACTTTATCATGTTTATTTAGATATGTAGTCTAGAAATCGCACCCATTCAGGAAACCATAGATTTTGCTCAGGAATACCAATACCCTTTGACAAAATCCGGGGACTGTTGAAACATAACAAGTCCGCACCAATTTCCTTTGCCAACTCTTGATTTAGCGCTTCAATACTCGCGATTTCTCCCACGTATTTATGAGCTATGAGTTCGCGATTTTGTGTATACAAGCCTACTTGTCGACCGTCGATCGTTGGAACATAATTAACAATAACTGTTATTGTTTTGGCTTGAGCTTTCTTTAAATAATAAATGGATTCCTTTACCGTACCCCCAGTTTGAATTGTTCCTTGAATCACTGCTATTTTTTTGCCTGCAACCGATTGCTTCAGAATAAACTTTAGTGACTTGCTAGATACTAACAACTTATTTTTGCTCACATGTTCAGAAAAATCAGTCATGTGGTCGGAGTCGTCATACCTATCATTTATGATACCCTCTGAAATAACAAAATTATGGTTGTGTTCCTGATATTCTCTGCAGAAACCCAAAGCCATTGGCCTAGGATAGTCAGGTTCAGCAAATGCCGAGTCAACATCAAATTCTTGACCCAGAAAATCAGCCTGAGTCTTCCCCATCTGTTTCCTTATTTCATATACACTTTTTCCGTTTATAAATCCTGCCGCGTGCGAGTCTCTGATGAACTCGAATGGATCTAACATGGTTCTAATGGCGGGAAGCGAACACACTATATCCCAACCTGAATCAGACGTCATCCTTACTAATTCGCCTGGACTGACATCATGAAAAAGTAACTCGGGAAAAAATGCTCCCAATGAATTTTCAGATGCAATTATGAAAAATGAATTCTTGGAATCCGTGCCCCTTACAAGTGGTTTAAAACCTGTGCTCTCTCTATACGCATAAACGGAATCTTTTGTCTTTATTATTACATTGCCCCTAAGATGGCGATCTAAGAACTCGCATGCTCTTTCAGGTTGATTTCGTTCTAGTAACAGTTTGGTGAATATATGACAAATTTTAAAAAGTGAATCTTTGTCTTTTGCTTCATCGATACAAGGATGAAGATAAAGTTTATCTGTATCTACTAAAAATCCATCAATCAAGGCCGCAATTTGTTTCATACTAGAAAATCTTGGAGACCTTTTGGATAAATATCCTAAAGCAAGACGTGTGTTTTCATCAGATTTAGAGAACAAGCTATTAAGATAGTCACCAGTGGGAAAAGATCCGTCTCCATCAGCTGCGAAATTATCCGTAATTAGCTTCCAATACGCCTTACCACGATGTTGAAGCATCCTCATTGATTGCACCAAGTAAGAAGGGACTCTGTTAAGAGATGGTGACATATCACAAATTGCCAATAGACCTGCCAATGTATGTTTGATATTAATTCCACAATAAATTTTCTCTGATTCAACAAACTTACGTGAGACTTTGCAGCATGATATGCCGAGTCGGCTAAGTTATATTGCTTTAGGTCATTGCATTTTCTGGTCATGCAGATTGGATTGATTGGAAAGGCAAATGTTGGAAAATCAACATTTTTTAATGCCGCTACAGATATGAGCGTAGAAACAGGAAACTATCCATTCACAACAATTCAACCCAATGTGGGCATTTGTTTTGCAAGGCAAAAATGTGTCTGTGCCGAATTTTCGATTCAAGACAATCCCATTCATTCTATGTGTATAGCCGGAAATAGGTTCATACCCGTACAGATTGTTGATGTTGCAGGTCTGGTTCCTGGAGCACACTTGGGAAAGGGTCTGGGTAATAAATTCTTAGACGATGCACAAAAAGTGGATGCCTTGATTCATGTTGTCGATGCATCAGGCTCAACAGACAAAGAAGGACGAGCTTCCTCACCTGGTTCGTACGATCCAAATGAGGATATTGAGTTCGTGCAGAATGAATTCGACCTTTGGATATTGTCAATAATTAAGCGAGATTGGTTGAAAAGTTCAGAAGGGATTTCGAATGAACAGCTTTTATTAAAAAGATTCTCTGGTTTAGGTATCAGATTGGAAGCAGTTGAAGCTTCCTTAGCCCACAGTGGATTAAAAAATAAGAAAATTAACACATGGACGGAAATCGAGATTTTAACGTACATAAAGAATTTGAGATTAGAGGCTAGACCAGTTACTATTGCCGCGAATAAGGCAGATATATCATCATCTGAATCAAATATTGAAGTTTTAAAGGAAAAACATGAATTCGTGATACCTTGTACTTCAGAAGGAGAAATCTTACTTAGAAATGCAGCAAAGCACGGTGTGGTTCATTATCTACCTGGGGATAATTCATTTGAAATCAAAAAAAATGTTATCCTTTCACCTAAACAAAATCACGCACTGGATTTGGTTTCTAACTTTATCAACAAATATGGGTCAACTGGGGTGCAGGAAATTATTAATACTGTTTGCTTTGACATTTTAGGGAAGATTGTTGTGTATCCAGTTGAGGATGAAATGGGACTGAAAGACAAGAAAGGAAATGTTTTACCTGAGGCTTATTTAGTTAACGGAGGCACTACCGCTAAAGACTTGGCTGCAATGGTACACAAGGATTTGGAGAAGGGGTTTTTGTTCGCAATAGACGCCAGAAGTAAAAAGAGAATCGGTGCGGATCATGAACTATTGAATAATGATATAATCAAGATTGTATCTACAGCTAGTAGAGGATAAGGTTAACTTGCTCTGTCTAGGGATAGAAAGTACAGCACACACATTTGCAGCCTCTGTAGTAGATTGCTTTACTAATGGGAAGAGGCTTACCATCATGTCGGACGCCAGAAGTGTGTACAAACCATCAAAAGGCTCAGGAATTCATCCCAGAGAGGCATCCAGACATCATGCAATAATTTCGTCTAGAATTATCGGTGAAGCTCTATCCATTGCCAAAGTAAAAAATTCTGATATTTCAATACTGGCATATTCTGCTGGTCCAGGGCTAGGGCCTTGTCTTCGGATTGGAGCAGTTACAGCGCGCTCAATTTGTTCTTTTTATGACAAGCCGATAATGCCAGTCAATCATGCTATTGGTCATATTGAACTTGGAATCGTGTTAACTAATGCTCAAGATCCGCTCGTACTGCTAATTTCAGGTGGGCATACTCTTATGACAATCTATGCTAATAAAAGATGGAGGATAATAGGCGAGACACTTGATATAACATTGGGTCAGCTATTTGACCAATTTGGTCGATATCTTGGACTTTCTTCTCCATGCGGAGCTAACATCGAACAACTTGCATTAAAGTCAAATCTAGAATACATAGCATTACCCTATACGATAAAAGGGAACGATCTAACATTCTCTGGCCTGTTATCTGCTGGTAAGAGACAGGTTTTATCAAATATGTCACAACAAAATCTTTGTTATTCGTTACAAGAAACAGCATTCTCTATGTTATGTGAAGTGGTGGAGAGGGCGTTAGTAGTAACCAGGAAAAGAGAATTACTAGTTGTTGGTGGTGTTGCAGCAAATAAAAGATTAAGTGAAATACTGCAAAAGGCATGCCTGAGGCACAAAGTCATATATCACTCTATTCCACTTAATTATTGCGGGGACAACGGTGTGCAAATTGCATGGACAGGAGCGATAGAATATTTCTCTGGTAAAAATAAACGCTTAGGACCTTCGCGGGCTTTTGTCAGACAATCCTGGCGATTAGATGATGTAAATATTACGTGGAAAGAGTAGATATTCTATTTGTTAGATGTTATCTGTTTTTGAATTTCTTTTGCCCATTTTCCACTATTAAAGACGCCAAACTTATATTCTTTCGCGTTGGTAACGATAACCACTTTTGTCAATATAACGCCTTCCGACCTCACTAAGTCTATCTGATCGAGTGAAATATTTAGAAGTAGAGCACCAACTTTTTTTGATAAAGTAGCAAGTTGACCTTCTGTTTTTTCAAATATAAGTCTCTGATTTGTTAGGGTGAGAATCCCGTTCCCAAGTTTATTTTCGGCACAGTCTTCTTCGAGTATCAATTTCTCGTTAGGATTAGGAGTAACTCCAGGTGGCACATATTTATTGGAATGTATCTATATATTACTATTGCATCACTATTCCAAGCTAGTTGCTAAGGGAGCAGAATCTAACATATACCTGTCCTCTTTCTATTCGAGAAAAACTATATCTAAGATAAGGTTTCCGAAGCCATATAGAAATCAGGAGCTAGACTGTTTGATAAGATGCCAGAGAACAATCCATGAATCCAAGATGATGGCCTTAGCAAGGGGTGTGGGAGTAAGAACTCCATTTGTGTACTTGGTTGATCCGGCTAGAGCTGAAATAGTAATGGAGTATATAAAGGGAATAAATACAAGAGATATAATTGACAGACAAATAAGTTTTAGAATTGGGGTATACACTTCAATTCTGCATAAAAATGATATCATTCATGGAGATCTGACACCATCAAATTTTCTATTGGGAAGTACCTTAGTACTTCTTGATTTTGGGCTATCATATCATTCGAATAGGGTGGAGGATAAAGCTGTCGATATCAGATTACTAGAAGAAATACTTAAAAGTCTGTATCCATCAAATGTTAAATCCCTTTATGAAAGCTTCCTAGAAGGTTATAGTACAGGTAGCGCTAGAAACCAGGTCAGTGGAATTCTAAAAAATTTAGATGAAATTGGCTACAGGCGGAGATACACATGAAACATATGCATTTACATTGAAGTAGATTAGAAATGAATGAGCTTTTCTATACGTTTCTCATTATTTTAGTTTAAGAAATATATCGCGAGCATATCGAATGAACCACATCATATTCGTAAGCAACAATGAAAACAAATTTGAAGAAATACGTGCACTTTTAATCCAGTATAGAATCAAATTAAGGTTGCATAAATTGAACTTGCTAGAGGTACAGTCAGATTCATTGGAAGAAATTGCCTCTCAAAAAGCCGATCTCGCATTTAGGATAATTTGTGATGACCTTATTGTGGAAGATACTGGTTTATTTATCCACGAATTGGATGGCTTCCCTGGACCATACTCTTCCTATGTATTTAGAACTATTGGCAATTTAGGAATTCTTAAGCTATTATTGAAAAAAAGTAAAAGATGTGCAACTTTTAAGTCAGTAATTGCATTCTCAAATGGAAAACTGACGAGAATATTTGTAGGCGAAGTAAGAGGTACTATAAGTAATAAAGTGGGAAAGAAAGGATGGGGATTTGATCCAATATTTATTCCCTCTACGGAATATAACACCTATGGTGAAATCGGAGAAAGAAAAATTGAAATATCTCATAGGACCGCTGCAATAAAAAAATTCATGAATTGGTACTCTGAGTCATATTTCTGTAGCAAATAACGTTTCTGGTTTATACGAAAATCAATCGTATCCGGAAATCCATCTGCTAACAAATCTATTATTGTTCTGCATTACTACTATTCTTGAGATCTCACTTTCGTCCATGATTCTAAATTCAGAAAGGTATGAAAGTAGACCTTTCGCATATCCCCTGATTTCTGACATTTCTAGCATATGGGATCTCTCCAATCTGAGAGTCGACATTCCTACGTGCATGTATGATTTCAATTCTATGAAATGGGGGTTGGCAATCTTGACTAATTCGGCGAAATCACGCAGAAAACTTGGTAAACTATTGTAGTCCCTGATCAAAGTAATCCTAAGTACAGTCCTAGTATTCATATTACGCAATAAAGCCAGACTTCTATTCCACCTTTCCCAAGCGTCCTTGTATTTTGGTCTATTTATCGAAAAGAACATTTTCCTATTTGATGCATTTGTAGATAGATAGATTTGTGTAGGTAGTGCATCCTCCACCTCAAGCCGGCTAAGCATCTGAGGTTCCTGTCCGTTTGTTACTAAGAATACAGATTTGGTGTTTTCTAAATTTTTTAAATATCTAATTAAAGCTGGCAATTTTGGATACATTGAAGGCTCGCCTGAAAGCGAGATAGCGTAGTGCTGTGGGAGCAATGATTCATCTAATTTCGTCTTATTAGTATTATCGTTGCCATAATGCCCGACGATAAGCTTCCTCCTTTCTAATAAGAGATTGTTTATTATGGTTTCAGGATCATCAACAAGTTCCTCTGGCATTTCAAGAGTATCATAGAACTCTGCAGGTCGCCAACAGTACACGCACCTATTTTCACAGTTCAATGCAGCAGGTGTAAACTCCATACACCTGTGAGTTGATATTCCATAGAACTTGTGCTTATAACAATCTCCACCGTCCTTAAATGATTTTTTTGTCCAATGACAAAGATCTACAGCAGAATGATTAGAAATGCCATATTTAGCCTTCTTAAGTTTTAGACTTGCAACGGGAGATATTTGAACTAGATTTTCCAATTGCACATGAGAAATATATTCGTCCGAACAACTCATTACATTTCATCTAATTAGACTTCATTTAAGTCTTTGAGTTTTCATAATTACGTTACAATAAATAGAATTTTGATGTAAATCCAGGGCTGAGAAAACTCAAGTAGAAGTTAGGGATTTACAGCAAAGCAACCAAGCTATGTTTATTAAACTTAATAGAATAGTCATAGATGACTTGATTCTATCATAGGATTGTATGTTACTAATTAGAAGAATATTAATATTACAACAATTAAAAGCTTGACTATTGACAACGTGTAACCTGTATTGATAAGGATTGACTTGAGCAATATCAAGTTCTTATATACTTTTTTTCAGTAATTTTCATGCTCTGATAATTTAAAACTTTACAATTCTGACGTAGAATGAAAAACTCTGGAAACCTGGAGCCGGAATTGTTACCTAAAAAGCACTTGGAAATAGGTCAATTTAAAATCCTGTTAGTTATTATGTGTCCAAAGAAGATACAGATTGGAAGGGTAGACCCCACCTTGACGTATATCAATTTTAGATTGAATAGCGAATTGTATACCTAGCTGACAGGGCTTCGGGGATTATTGACTTGATAAAAATAAGTAGCAGCAATGACAATTCAGGAATAATATACTCTGCGATTAGATTCAATGGAAACTGGTTACGGAGTAGACGGTAGAACAAAGGACTGCAAATACTGCGTCTGGAAAGCCTTTACGCAAACACATCCAGATGTGGCATTTGTGCATGAAAAGCTCTGCATATGGTATTTACAGAACACGAATGAAACAAGAAATTAGAAATTAAGGGATGAAGTATCCGAAAACTTTTACGAAACCTAATGGCTACGATAGAGGTAAATCTCGGATAGAATAAGATATACGAGTTCCGCGGAACTAATGACTTAGACGCTGGAAAAGAGCGTTATTCATCTGCATACATGATTTTTCTAACAATTATATAATGAAGCTTCCGAAATCGAATATGTGGCCTTCGTAGTATAGCCTGGTTAGTATAGGCGGCTGTGGACTATGAGCCTGCTAGTACTGTTGATAGATACCGCTTGAGGAGGGTTCAAATCCCTCCGAAGGCCTACGACAGGTAGAAATGAATGGATAAGGATTGGAAATAACTCTTGTTTTAGAAGTGTGGTTAGTAAAAGGATTATATTCGCGAAATAAAGAACCTCCTAAGATGATCTTACATATTGGATTATTTTTTTGGAGGCTGACAAATCGTGTCGGTTGATAAGAAAAAAGAGATGATCATTATAGATCATATTTACCAACCCCAACATGAAATAGTTAGCCGAAAGGAAGCGGAAGAGGTTCTAAAGAAATATAACGCTAAGCCCAGTCAATTGCCATATATATTAATTGAGGATAAAGGGTTAGAAGGTCTGGATGTAAGGCCTGGCGATATTGTAAAGATCACTCGAAAATCCCCTACCGCAGGTCAAAGCGTATATTACCGCTATGTTGTAGAGAGCTAGTTGATTTATGTCTGAATTATTGTCTGATATGTGGCCGATTGTCAATGATATTTTGAGAAGAGAAGGCGTAGCAAGGCAGCATTTGAATTCATATAATGAATTCATGGAACGTGGGTTACAAAGTATAATCGACGAAGTAGGCGAAATAGAGATTGAAACAGCTGAGTATCCTTACAAAATAAAGCTGGGGAAAATTAAGCTGCAGCAACCAAGAATAATGGAGTTGGATGGTTCAATTACTCATGTGGCACCAGTGGAAGGAAGATTGAGGAATCTGACCTACGCTTCACCTGTTATGCTTGAATGTAGTATAGTGGAAGACAGCAAAATTTTGGAATCACGCTTCATTCACATTGGAGACATGCCAGTTATGGTTAAGTCCAATGCATGTATTCTACACAATCTGCCTGATACAAAGCTGATTGAATTGGGAGAAGATCCTAAAGATCCTGGCGGCTATTTTGTGATCAACGGATCTGAACGAGTTATTGTTGGCTTAGAAGATCTCTCTTACAATAAGATTATAGTAGATACAGAAGAGACTACCGGAAGTATTCTGTACAAGGCAAAGGTCTATTCATCGATAGTGGGATACAGGGCAAAGCTCGAGCTTATTATGCGACCAGACGGGTCAGTAGTGGCAAAAATACCGGGCTCCCCCGTGGACATCCCCTTGATTACTTTAATTAGGGCATTGGGACTGGAATCCGATAAAGATATAGCTAATGCAGTATCACTTTTGGAGCTTATTCAGGATGAGCTCGAACCTTCATTCGAAAAAGCTGGAGAAATAACTACCAGCAGAGACGCTATCATTTACATTAGCAAGAGAATTGCTCCAGGGATGTTGGAAGAGTTCCAGATTAAGAGGGCTGAGACTCTATTGGATTGGGGTCTTCTTCCCCATTTAGGCAAAAATCCTGAGAACAGACACGAGAAAGCACTTTTCCTTGGCGAGGCTACCTCTAAACTAATCGAATTACGTCTTGGTCTAATCAGTGCTGACGATAAGGATCATTATGGAAATAAGGTGATAAAATTCGCAGGACAAATGCTTGCTGATCTCTTTAGGACTGCATTTAGAAACCTGGTTAGGGACATGAAATACCAATTAGAACGTTCTGGACAAAAAAGGGGCATCAATGCTGTAGCAGCTGCAGTTAGACCAGGAATTATTTCAGATAAATTAAACAATGCAATTGCAACTGGTAATTGGGGCAGGGGAAGAGTCGGTGTAACACAGCTCTTGGACAGGACAAACTATATGTCAACAATTAGCCACCTGAGAAGAATTCAATCACCATTAAGCCGAAGTCAACCTAATTTTGAAGCTCGCGATTTACATTCGACACATTTTGGAAGAATATGTCCTGCAGAGACTCCAGAGGGATCAAATTGCGGGTTGGTAAAGAATCTAGCGCTTTCTGCAGTAATTTCAGTTAGTGTATCTGCTGCGGAATTGGTCGAGAAGTTATTTGAACTTGGTGTTCACCACGTAGATGAAGCTACTCCAGAAGTAAAGAGAGGCGGAACACGTGTTTTCGTAGACGGCAGACTTGTTGGATACTCTGAAGACGGTACTTATCTTACGAATACATTGAGGACCATGCGCCGGTCCGGTAAAATACACCCTCATGTTGGCATTTACCTTTATGCTCCTAGGAACGAAAATGCTACAAAGAGACTTCACATTAGCTGCAATGCTGGCAGAGTCATGAGGCCACTTGCGATCGTAAGAGAAGGCAAGACAGTATTATCTGGTGAGGTGGGGGAAAAAATTAACAAGAAATTCCTATCATGGACTGATTTGTTATACATGGGAATGATTGAATTAGTTGATGCCAATGAAGAGGAAAACTGTTTGATATCTCTGGACATTGCACAAATTGAACCGGACCACACTCATGTAGAAATTTTTCCTTCCGCTATCTTGGGAGTAGGAGCCTCAATTATTCCATACCCAGAACATAATCAATCACCAAGAAACACTTATGAAAGCGCTATGGCAAAGCAGAGCTTGGGATTCTCCACACCATTGATGAATGCAAGTACCTACGTTAGGCAACACTTCATGTTGTATCCCCAAATACCTGCCGTTACTACGAAAGCCATTACCCTTTTAGGATTAGACGATAGACCCACGGGCCAAAATTGTGTTGTGGCAGTTTTACCATTCGAAGGCTACAATATTGAAGATGCTGTAGTTTTTAACAAATCTGCAGTTGACAGAGGTCTGGGGAGAACATTTTTCTACAGAGTATATGAGGCAGAAGCAAAACAATATCCAGGGGGAATGAAAGATACATTTGAGCTGCCATCGCCCGATGCTAATATTAGAGGGTATAGAGGTGAGAAAGCGTACAGATTATTAGAGCAAGATGGTGCAATTATGCACGAAGCGATAGTAAATGGGGGAGATATACTCATCGGCAGAACCTCGCCACCTCGATTTATGGAAGAATATAAAGAATTTGAGGTAAAGGGACCATACAGAAGGGATACTTCTGTAGGAGTAAGACCATCTGAAAACGGTGTCGTGGATTCAGTTGTTATGACCCAATCGGTGGAGGGTGGAAAAATGTATAAAATCAGGGTAAGAGATATGAGAATACCTGAGATCGGAGACAAGTTTGCCTCTAGACATGGGCAGAAAGGAGTAGTTGGAATGCTAGTATCGCAAGAGGATCTGCCATATACCGAAGAGGGGATTGTTCCAGATATAATGATTAATCCTCATGCATTTCCGTCAAGAATGACCGTAGGTCAGTTTATGGAATCGCTGGCGGGTAAAGCTGCATCATTACGGGGTAAATCGATTGACGGCAGCGCTTTCGTAGGTGAAAAATTTGAAAGTTTCAAGAACACGTTAGAGAATTATGGCTTAAAGTACACTGGAAAGGAAACTATGTATGACGGAAGGACCGGGAAGAGATTTCCTGCTGATGTATATGTGGGAGTAGTTTATTATCAAAAATTACATCATATGGTTGCGGACAAAATCCATAGTAGAGCACGCGGACAAGTACAAATGCTTACCAAGCAGCCTACGGAAGGACGCGCTAGAGGTGGCGGATTAAGATTTGGAGAGATGGAACGTGATTGTTTGATAGCCTACGGCGCCTCAATGATGTTAAAGGATAGACTTTTAGAAGAATCTGACAAAGCCGAAGTAAACATATGCGAGAGATGCGGCTTACTTTCGTATTACGATATAAAGCAGAGAAGATACATTTGCCGAGTCTGCGGCGAGAAGGCTAAGATATCCTCTGTGGTAATTGCCTACGCCTTTAAACTATTATTACAGGAAATGATGAGTCTTAATATTGCACCCCGTTTATTGGCCAGGGAAAAGGTATAGGGGGTAAGGGTAATGGAAGATAGTCTTAAGATATTAGGCGGAATCAAGTTTACGGTTTGGTCACCAGTTGAAGTAAGAAAATTTAGTGTTGCAGAGGTGACTGCTCCAGAAACCTACGACGAAGACGGTATGCCCGTTCAGGGTGGATTAATGGACAGTAGGCTAGGGACGCTAGAGCCTGGACAAAAGTGCGGTACTTGCGGCAACACATCAGCTAAGTGCCCTGGGCACTTTGGGCATATTGAATTAGCGGAACCAGTTTTACACATTGCTTTTGTTGATGACATCCATAAATTACTCTTAATTACTTGCAGATCATGTAATAGAATAAAGCTTCCTTCAGAGGAGCTGGATAAATATAGATTAATAAGAGACACGAAAGCTGCATACGCAGTAATTACCCTTGAAAATATCAAGGATGAGATTATAGAGAGGGCAAAAAAAGTAAAAATATGTCCACATTGTCAAAAAGAACAGTACGAGCTCGTATTTACTAAACCTACAATATTTGTAGAAAAAACGGATATAGGAGAGAACAGACTATTACCAATTACTATTAGAGAAAGATTGATGCATGTCCCTGATGAAGATTTGCTTTTACTTGGTTATGACCCTAAAACTGCACGTCCTGAATGGTTCGTTTTGCAGGTACTGCCTGTTCCTCCCGTAACTGTTAGACCGTCAATAATTCTTGAAACTGGAATAAGATCTGAGGATGACTTGACACACAAGTTGGTTGATATTATTCGAGTAAATCAGAGGCTGAAGGAAAGTAAGGAAGCCGGAACACCTCCATTAATAGTTCAAGATTTAGTTGATCTCCTACAATACCATGTGACCACTTATTTCGATAACGAAGTTTCGGGTATTCCCCAGGCTCACCACAGGTCAGGTCGACCATTGAAAACACTAACTCAAAGATTGAAAGGAAAAGAGGGAAGATTTAGGGGTTCCCTCTCAGGAAAACGAGTTGATTTTTCGAGTAGAACTGTAATATCACCTGATCCCAACCTTGCCATATCTGATGTAGGAGTACCAATTGATGTGGCTAAGAAGCTTACAATACCGGAGACCGTCAGTGATTGGAATCTCGACCGGTTAAAAAATATGGTAATAAATGGTCCCAATAATTATCCCGGAGCCAACTACATTATTAGGCCTGATGGGGTAAAAATAAGATTGGATTATGTTACCGACAGGAATACTCTGTCCGAGTCGTTATCTGGTGGATATATTGTTGAACGTCACCTAAAAGATGAGGATATAGTAATCTTTAATCGACAACCGTCTTTGCATAGGATGTCCATTATGGCACACTATGTTAGAGTCCTTCCGTATAGGACATTTAGATTACACCCTGCAGTTTGTCCACCTTATAATGCAGATTTCGATGGTGACGAAATGAACCTACATGTCCCACAGAGTGAGGAAGCTAGAGCAGAGGCAGCTTTGCTTATGCGAGTTCAGGATCAGCTTATATCTCCTAGGTACGGTGGTCCCATAATCGGTGCAATAAGGGACTTCATTACTGGTGCATTTATCCTTACTCAAGAAAGTACCGTCCTTACAAAAGAGGAATTCGCGAATCTTGCATTAATAGGAGGCTATCAAGGCGTTTTGCCACGGCCAAAAATAAAGAAGGAGAATGAACAATTCTTTACAGGTAAACAATTATTTTCCTTGTTCCTTCCGAAGAATTTCAACTTCATAGTTACGTCCAAGTGGAATAAAGCATCAAAGGGAGAAGGAAAAGATGTAGTTATCAAAAATGGAGAGCTAATCAGTGGTGTAATTGATAAGGCGTCTATAGGCGCAGAAGAACCTGACAGTGTACTGCATCGAATAGCAAAAGACTATGGAAATAATGTTGCGAAGAAATTCTTGGATTCAGTACTCATAGTGTTGAAAACATTTCTTACTCAGCATGGATTTTCATATGGATACTCTGACTTGTGGCTTGCAGATGAGACAAGGACTGAAATTAACACTGTCATCCAGAAAGCATATGAAAAGGTCTACGAACTAATAAATCAATATAACGACGGTTCACTGCCTCTAACTCGAGGTTTGTCACCTGAAGAAGCTTTGGAGCTTTATGTTGTCAATGAGCTTTCTAGAGCCAGGGATAGGGCAGGTAAGACTGCCGACAGAGCTTTCCCAGATAATAATTCTGGAATCATAATGGCCTCTACTGGCGCCAGGGGATCGACTTTGAATATTGGACAAATGACAGCGGCACTGGGTCAGCAATCGATACGGGGTAAAAGAATAAACAAAGGCTATCAGGGTCGTTCACTCCCTCACTTTAAAGTTAATGACTCGAATCCCGATTCAAAAGGATTTGTGAAGTCTAATTATCGTGATGGGTTAAGTCCACTCGAGTTTTTCTTTCACGCCATGGGTGGAAGAGAAGGCTTAGTTGATACTGCTGTTAGGACTCAACAATCAGGCTACATGCAGAGGAGGCTGATTAATGCCCTAGAACATATGAAAATTGAATATGATCAGACTGTAAGAGATCCTCATGGTAACGTAATACAATATTTATATGGTGAGGACGGAATTGATCCTGCGAAAAGTGATCATGGAGAAGCAGTTAATATTTCGCGGTTAATAGAGAGTGAATCTATAGTTGACGAAGGTAAAAAATCTTCAGAATCAGAAACATCGGAGCTAATACATAAGTATGCTCCACACTTAAATGCGAAGCTTCGTGAAAAGTTACTGGCATCATTTTATCACAATAAGCTATCAAGAAAAGGAACTGAAAAAGTAATCAAGAATTCGATTGACTTGATAGAACGAGCAATGGCTGAACCGGGAGAAGCAGTTGGTGTAGTAACTGCACAATCTATAGGCGAACCTGGAACCCAAATGACGCTAAGAACTTTTCATTTTGCAGGAGTTAAAGAAAGAAATGTTACCCTTGGACTCCCACGCCTAATAGAATTAGTTGATGCGAGAAAAAAACCAGTTACTCCTACCATGGACATATTTCTTGATGATATACATAAAGTTTCAAGAGAGAAGGCATTGGAGGTTGCCCGAGAAATAATTTTTACTAGGGTAAGTGATTTGGTGGATAAGATAGAAACTGATTACTCTGGAGTTCTGACCTTTTATATGTCGGGGGCTAAGCTTGTTGAGAGGGGATGTTCCATTGACGATGTTTATGAAGTCTTCAAGGGTTCAAAGAAGAAATATGAAGTCATGTTAAATGAAAAGAAACAGAGCATTAAAATATCCATCCCGGGTGAACCTGATGCCCAAACGTTGCTGTCGTTAAAAAATAAACTTTTGAATGCAAGGGTGAGAGGCGTGCCAGACATTGAGAGAGTAACTATCGTAAAACAAGATGATGAATGGGTAATACAGACCGCGGGCTCAAATCTTTCCAAGGTCATTATAGTTGATGGAATAGACCCAAGGCGAATAACCACTAACAATGTTTATGAAATTTGGCAAACGTTGGGGATTGAAGCAGCTCGTACAGCCCTAGTAAAGGAGATTACTAACACTCTTGAAGAACAAGGCCTTGAAGTAGATATACGACACATTATGCTAGTGGCAGACCTTATGACTTCCAAAGGCTACTTGCAACAAATCGGAAGACATGGAATAGCCGGTACCAAAACTTCAGTTCTTGCTCGCGCAGCTTTTGAAATAACAGTTCCTACTATTGCAAAGGCTTCTTTGGAAGGACAAGTAGAATCGTTAAGAGGAGTGACTGAAAACGTTATAGTAGGGGCAACAGTACCAGTGGGAACAGGGATGGTAGATCTTTACATGAGCGTGAGAGAAAATGAAAAGTCTAGACAAGATAATTAAAGAAGCATTGAGTGCGAACAAGTGCAAAATTGGGACCAGAGATGTCATGAAATCACTTAAAGGGTCAAAACTAATAATCCTGTCAATATCAGTACCCACGGCAATTAAGTCTAGAATAGTGAACGAAGCTTCTGCTGCGTCAACACCATACATAATTTTTAACGGCAGCTCTTTGTCTCTAGGACGAGTATGTAATAAGCCATTTCGAGTAAGCGCAATTTCGTTGAAGATGGGTGACACAAATGAGATTCAAAGCATCTTGAGTGCTAGACAGAGTAACGAATGATAAAATATTGATATGCCAAATTTTAGCTTTTATAAGCGGAAATGAAAAGTATGTTTATGAAGACTTAAATGTGACTGGTTTATGAGCATCAACTATCATTCAATGTCTTTTTTTTGTTTAGCCCTAACTTCTGGAGAGCGAATATGAAATGACTGAAAAAATTAAACTTACTTCAGATGAGCTTAGATTAATGTCGCTATTTCAGAACGTGACAGGTGCCGTTGCACGCGATTGTATAGTAGATGAAAAGATGGATAGAGTTATTTTCGTAGTAAACAAAGGACAAATGGGTCTAGCGATAGGAAAAGGCGGGATCACAATTAAGCAGCTACAGAATGTGGTTTCCCGCAAAGTGGAACTAGTCGAGTATTCCGACGATCCTTTAGGATTTCTGAGTAACGTGCTCAATTCGGATATGATAAATGAAATAAAGATTAATGACCGATTCGATGGATCAAGACAGGCGGTGGTTGTTGTGGATTCAAGAAAGAAAGGAGTAGTTGTTGGAAAGGAAGGGAGAAATGCTGAAAAGGCTCGATTGTTGGCAAAGCGATATTTTCAAATATCAACTGTTATGATCGTGAGCGAAGAACAGTTGCCATTAGGGAAAACCGAGGAGGCATTATAATGGCAAAATCGCCTTTAGGATTATTTGCTGGCAGAGTCTTGAAGTCCAGAAGAAAAGTACTAAGATGGTCAAATAAATATTATAAACGAAGGATGTTAATGTTAGATAGGAAAGCTAATCCTCTTGAGGGCGCTCCACAGGCAAGGGGAATAGTTTTAGAAAAAGTTGGGATTGAATCTAAGCAGCCAAATTCGGCAGTCAGGAAGTGCGTTAGAGTCCAGCTGATTAAGAATGGAAAATCAATAACTGCCTTTTTACCAAGGGATGGAGCTTTGAATTACGTAGATGAACACGATGAGGTCATCTTAGAAGGAATAGGGGGTTCTATGGGAGGAGCCATGGGCGATATCCCTGGTGTTAGGTGGCAGGTGTTTAAAGTAAATGATGTATCGTTAAAGGAATTAGTATATGGCAGAAAGGAAAAACCAAGGAGATAATTCAAATGAGTAGTAAAGAGTATAACAACATGCTTCTGTTCAATAAATGGGATTCACGAAAAATAGAAGTAAGCGACTTGGGATTACAAAGTGTCATTTCCCTTTCTCCCAATGTATTTCCAATGACTTTTGGAAGACACGAGCACCATAGATTGCGTAAAGCAGAAGTCCATCTTGTTGAAAGATTGGTAAATAAGCTTATGCGCTTCGGAAAGAAATATGCAAAGAATACAGGGAGAATGGGCGGCAAGAAGGCAAGAATATTCAAGATTGTACAGACAGCCTTTGATCTGATCAATGCAGAAACCGGGAAAAATCCAGTAGAATTACTTGTTAAGGCGGTTGAAAATGCCGCTCCTAATGAAGACACAACAAGAATTGTCTATGGAGGAGTAGTTTACCACGTTTCGGTAGATGTTGCCCCTATGCGGCGAGTAGATCTTGCCTTGAGATTTATAGCAGATGGGGTTAGGGAGGCCACGTATTCCAGCGTACAAACAATGGAAGAGGTTCTAGGAAAAGAAATAATTTTGGCTGCTAATAATTCGATGGACAGTCATGCTATCAAGAAGCGGAATGAGCAAGAACGTATAGCCATGTCTTCAAGATAGTGCATCCTTGCTTCGAATTATTCATTCCTGCACCGAATTTAACAACTTATATTCTAACTCATGCTAGAGTAATCTTTCTTTTTAGAAGTAAGAATAGATTTTAATATTAATATTATTTAGCCTCCCAGTTATGGCTTCGCTCGAAGCATATGTACAGTTAGGTAGGTATTTTATAGAGGTCGATAATTGAGAATCTGAAAGTTAAATAACAAGGGAGTACCCTGTTGGTCTGTAAATGAGTACGAAAGATGAAGTAACTTTTTCAAAAGTAGCATTAATGAGCACCAAGTCTGGGAAGCTAATCATGAAACAGATTTTACTCCAAGAGAAGGGTTACAAACAATTTAGCAAACATAAAGCTAATGCAGAAAAGGAGTTTCCTGAGTTCACAAAGAGATTTTTGTTGTCGTTGCATGAGCAAATCATTTCGGATACTAACCCAAATTCTACGATGAAAAAATTCATCGAAGAAGTAGGCTCGCCTGAACTTGCTTTAGAAGAATCGAAAATTCAATCTGTCAAAGCTCGACTATCTAAGCCTGAGATTTTGGCTGATAGAGTTCAAAGAATTCTAAATTCTAATTTTGTAAAAATGACCTTTCCAGTCTTAAATGCCTTGTTCGAGGCAGCTTCAAACTACTATAAAGAAAATATTCCAAAAGATATAAAAAATTCACTAATCGATGGCCATGTTATTGCGATTGACTTGAGCGAACCAATGGACCGAATCCTTGATAATGACGAAGACAAGGAGTATCTTGAAGATTATAAACTCATGAATCCATACATTCTCGAGATTGCTAGACAGAAGATATCAGTTGGGGGAGATGCAGTTTTAAAAGCATTCGAAGATGGGTTTAAGGACGCAAGAATTGGACAGTACATCGACTATCGTTTGAAGACAAAGCCAGAATCCATTAGCGATGAAAATATGATCGGCTGTTACAAGAAATATAGGGCAGTTATGGGGACTGCAGGCAGAAACATGGCATTAAATTTGAATCCTTTGAATGATGTATTTCATCTTGGTATGGCCAAAGCTGCAGAGGCCACTGGCTGCGGAAACGAAATGGAAGATGCTATTAAGAATGGTTCTATAAAAGTTCCCTCGTGGCCGCTATACTACGCCTTGATAACGAAAGATGTCGAAAGGGCATTTGAACTCACATTAAAGAAGGGAGAAATTTACCTGGATGAGGCGAAAATTGCTTTAGAAATGATTCCATACAATTTAGAAATAAGACCTTTCTTGGAATTTTTATTTCTTACTGTTAACCACTATAATCAATATTGGTTTAACGAAATGAAGAGGAGGGAATTGTTTCCTTACTTTCAAAAGAACCTTTCATTGAATATTCGGGAATAACATAACTGGTATTATTTCATCCTTTGATGCCACTATGTGGACTGTAGAACATCCAGCAAAAGTTGAGTACTTTGTTGGGAATGAAAAATCTCGGAAGGAAGTAATATCCTGGTTCAAATCGTGGATAAAAGGAACAAAGCCGATACTACTAATTGGTCCTCCTGGTGTAGGGAAGACATCAATGGTCCACACACTTTCACTTCAATTTGGAGCTGACTTGATCGAGCTAAATGCGAGCGATAAACGAAATAGAATAGCATTAAGTGAGAGTATAATTCCCCTGTTAGAGAATTATAGCCTAATCGGAAAGCAGTTTCTTCTATTCTTGGATGAGGTCGATGGCTTATTCGGACGAGAAGATTTAGGTGCTATTGAGTTCTTATCATCTGCATTAAAAGAATCAACCATACCGGTAATATTGGCTGCCAACGAAATAAATCAGGTTACTAGAAGTTTGTCTAAAGTTTGTAAGGTTATATCATTTCGAAATATACCGCCTCGCTTAAGTTTATTATATTTGAATCATTTTTTAGGTAAGAAGAAAATCTGGCTTTCTCCTGGACAAAGATTTTCGATAGTTAGAATGAGCTCAGGAGATATTAGGAAGATGATAAATGATGCACAAGCTCAAGTATTAGGATATTCAGCCTCCAGAGACGGTCATATGAACATAGATATTGAGAATGCAATTGACGGTTTTTTTTTAAGTCCTAATCTGGAAGATGCAATTAAGTTGATTTCATCCTCTAATGCCGTCTTTCGTGACTCACGATTTGGGATCTCCCCAGAGGATCGAAGGAAGGACCTAATTTATGGTTTTTTTTCTAGTATCGTTACTTCCAATATTAATACCGCAACATTGGCAATTGTATTAGATGAACTTTCGAAAATAGACGCGATGTTGGGTAGATCTCTGGAAAAAAGGAACTGGAATATTTTAAGATACATATTACCTCTGATAACATATGCAATTTTTCCACATTCACGGTTGAAACAGTTACGGTACAAACGTTACAGCTTAGGATTCCAACAGATGGGAAACATTGTCATGCGAGGACTTAGATTAAGAAATACGCTGAGAGGGCTAGCAAAAGAATTCCACACCTCCAATAGTAGATTAGGTTCACTTGTTCTACCTTATATCATCCAAGTCCTTGAAAGAACTTTGGATTCGCAAACTTATACTAGAAATTCGTTTCTTGATGATAAATTAGCCGCAGCCTTGGATAAAGAAGTTGATAGACTATCGCCCAAGAGATAACAAATTAAAGTCCATGATTTTTTGTTACAATGGCGTTTAATTAACTCGTGTAGTGATCGACCTTGCTAATTTGTCGGGATATGAACACGCAGATGTTTCCAAAGAACTAGAAATTATGTAGCAATACGATTGGAAATCGGAGTTTTCCCAATTTTCTGGATTTATAAAAAGGGGGATCTAATGATTTCAAATCTGAAGGCCAAAGTAACTAGACTTTTCGTGATTCCCAAGCGAAAGGCGAATTAATTTAGTTCATGAACGAGCTCATTACCCAGCCTCTTGATTTAAGGGTAGAAAATAGTGGTTTGACCTACAAACCTGTGAAACCTGAAAAAGGTCGTGCTTTTACGCGAGCTGAATACGAATGAGTTCATAATCAGTTTATATATTTCTATTTTTTAGAGTTTACTATGCATGATGAAGATCTAAAGCGCCTTTATGAGATGAAGAATTCTGCGGAGTCAGGTGGGGGGAGTGATAGGGTAGCTGCTCAGCACTCTAAGGGAAAATTGACCGGGAGAGAGAGAATCGATTTATTACTTGATAACGGTACTTTTGTTGAAATTGACAAGTATGTCATGCACAGGGCTCCTGATTCCGAAATAAAGAAGTACTACGGAGACGGCGTAATTATTGGTTTTGGAACTATCAGTGGAAGACAGGTTTTCGTTTATGCCTATGATTTCACGATCTTGGGAGGTTCCTTGGGAGAAATGGCAGGGAAAAAAATTGTGAAGATTATGGATCATGCCTTAAAGGTAGGTGCGCCAATCATTGGCATTCTCGATTCTGGGGGAGCGCGGATTCAGGAGGGAGTTATGAGTCTTGATGGCTATGGGGATATATTTTTTAGAAATACCATGGCATCAGGAGTCATTCCACAAATAACCGCAAGTATTGGACCTTGTGCCGGAGGTGCAGTATATTCTCCAGCCATGACTGATTTTGTTATTATGGTAGAGAACATTGGACAAATGTTTGTCACTGGCCCAGAAGTAGTTAAAGAGGTATTGAGCCAAGAAGTATCTTTTGAGGAACTTGGAGGGGCACGAACTCATGCCACAAAATCAGGAGTTGCTCATTTTATAGCAGCCAATGAGTATGATTGTATGGATAAAATTAGAAAATTATTGTCTTACCTCCCCCAGAATAATAGCCAAGTACCAAACATACTTGAAACTACAGATGACTCTAATAGAATAGAAAAGGGCTTGTTGGAATTACTTCCGGAAAATCCTTATGAACAATACGATATGAAAGATATTATCAAACTTATTGTAGATGATAAAGATTTCTTCGAAGTCCATGAAAATTTTGCTGAAAATATAATTGTGGGCTTTTCGAGAATGAACGGCAGAGTCGTAGGAATAGTTGCAAATCAACCACTATACCTAGCGGGGGCATTGGATATTAACTCATCAAATAAGGCAGCGCGTTTCATAAGATTTTGCGATTCTTTTAATATCCCTGTCGTTACTCTAGTCGATACCCCTGGTTATTTACCAGGGACGGATCAGGAGCATAACGGAATCATAAGGCACGGGAGCAAGTTGCTCTATGCATATTGTGAAGCTACTGTTCCTAAAGTGACATGCATAGTAGGAAAGGCATATGGCGGCGCTTATATTGCGATGGGCAGTAAGAATTTGAAAGCAGACATGAATTATGCCTGGCCTACTGCAGAAATTGCCGTGCTCGGTCCAGAGGCAGCAATAACAATCCTATACCGGAAGGATCTTAAGAATTCTGCCAATGCAATCGCGACAAAGAAGAAATTGGCAAAAGAATACAGGGATAAATTTGCCAATCCATATATAGCCGCAGAAAAAGGTATAATAGATTTAGTGATTGATCCCATGGAAACTAGAGCGATGATTATCAGATCCTTAGAAATTCTATCAAACAAGCGGGAAGCAAGGCCATGGAAGAAACATGGTAACATAAATCTTTAAGGGGTGAGGTATTGATGTCAAGAAAAATTACAAGTGTATTGATAGCCAATAGAGGAGAAATTGCCTTGCGGGTAATAAGAGCATGTAGGGATATGGGAATAAAATCTATTGCAGTTTATTCCGACGAAGATATTAGTTCTGTTCACGTTAAAAAAGCTGATGCCGCGTATCATATTGGACCGTCTCAAGCTGTGAAAAGCTATCTAGATATGAATAAAATAATGGAGGTTGCTTTGAATGTCGGCGCAGATGCTATTCATCCTGGATACGGTTTTCTATCTGAAAATTCTGGATTCGCTGAAAAATGTGAAAAAAATAATATACTATTCATAGGTCCTGGTAGTGTTTGCATGGAACTTACTGGAGACAAGATGAAGTGTAAGGAGATAATGAAGGAAATCGGTGTTCCAACAGTGCCCGGAAGTGAAGGAATAATTGAAGAGGTTGATAAGGCAGTTGAAATTGCAGGAGCGGCTGGATATCCGGTTCTACTAAAATCAGCATATGGAGGTGGAGGCAGAGGAATTAGGTTTGCAAACAATGATGAACAATTGAGGGAAGAATTTGAAATTGCTGCGGCCGAATCTAGAGCTGCGTTTGGAAAATCTGGTTTGTACGTTGAAAAGTTCTTACAAGGTATAAGACATATAGAGTATCAATTGGCACGGGATAGTTATGGAAACACACTTCATTTATTTGAAAGGGAGTGTTCAATACAAAGGAGGCATCAAAAACTCGTGGAAATGTCTCCCTCACCGATCATGGATGAAGAGACTCGAAACAGGATTGGAAATTTGGCCGTTAGTGCAGCTAAGGCTGTAGATTATCGTAATGCCGGAACGGCGGAATTCCTCAGAGACTCTGAAGGAAATTTTTACTTTATAGAAATTAATTCACGATTACAAGTAGAACATCCTGTAACTGAGATGGTTACCGGCATCGATTTAGTAAAGCTCCAAATTAAGATAGCATCTGGTGAGGAAATACCCTTTAAACAACATGAATTGCAGTTGCGTGGATCTTCAATTGAATGTAGGATTAATGCGGAGGACCCATATCATGATTTCGCCCCTTCAGTTGGTGTTGTACCAAATTGTAATTTACCCTATGGTCCTGGCGTTAGAGTCGATACGTATCTCTATCCAGGCTGTACGGTATCAGGATATTATGATTCACTCGTCGCCAAACTCGTAGTCTGGGGTCAAGATTTCGATGAAGCTAGAACTAGGATGATTGGGGCAATAGACGAATTCTTAATCGAAGGAATTAGTACAGCTCTTCCACTCTATAAAACCATAATGAACGAAGAAAATTTTGTGAAAGGTAATATTTCAACTGAATACTTGGAGAAATTCGAGTTAATAAAGAGGATGGAGGATGATGCAAAAGCAAAGCTTGCAAAACTTGTCGATTCTTCAGTTGCTGCCGCTTTAATTCAAACTGAGTTTCTTCGAAAAGGCGAAGCGCGAGACAACAATGTGAATTCTATCACACAACTACCAGCCTGGAATAGGAAAGTGGAATTATGACGGTGGAGTATAATATAGAAAATTTGAACCAGACTTTGACTGCATCAGTAGTCAACAGTCATCAGAATGGTAATTTCATAGTTTCAATCAATGGCAAAGAAAAAAAACTAAACATTGTTAGTTTGGATGCAACTCATTTTGATTTCATTTTGGATAACAAGTTCCATAGTAGTAGGATTGTGGAATCGTTAAGCTCACATGTCAAGCTTTTAATAGATGGACAAATCGTTTCCATAAAGAAACACACAAAGCTCGCAGAGATTTTAGGGAAGTCATTGTTACAGGGTGACAAAACATCTGGAGAAAATCGTCTAACCAGTCAAATCCCAGGCAGAGTAGTGGCAGTTATTGCAACAGTTGGTAGTGAAGTAAAGAAAGGCGATTCTGTCGCTGTTTTGGAATCAATGAAAATGCAGGTTGCTATTAAGGCTCACAAGGACGGCAAAATAAAAGAAATTAAAGTTAAGGAAAGTGCTACTGTTTCAAGAAATGACGTCGTGGCCATTATTGAATAAGGATCTTTATCATTTAATTTAATGTTAGTAAAATAATACCTGCGTCACTGCCATTCATATGGTCACATTTTGTTCAGTTCAGTTTTTATTAAATCATAATCTGGCTCGATCAATGGGTTATCGGAAATCCAGCGGTATGTTATCTTTCCTTCTTTGTCAAGGATAAATATGGATCTTTTAGCAGCATAGTAATCAGTTAAAGGACCGAGATCCTTCATAACAATTCCATACATAGATATTGCTTCGCGTTTATAGTCACTCAGTATTGGGAAATTGAGATTCCGATTTAACGAAAAGATCTTATTGGCGAAAGGTCCGTCAACCGAAATACCTATTATTGTCGCACCGACACTTTGAAGTTCAGATAACGAATCTTTAAATTCGCACATTTCCTTAGTGCAAACTGGAGATTCAGCTGCAGGAAAAAAAGCTAAGACAGTTTTTGTTCCTCTTATTTCACTTAGTTTATGCATATGCATATCAGTATCAGGAAGTTCAAATTCTGGTGCTTGGTTACCAACTATTGCAAGGCCCTTGTTTTCTTTATCAGACATGAAACTATTGAAATTCTTCCTAAATTATAATATTTGGTTTTTAAAAGTACCATCTAGGATCTATCTCAAGGGTCTGGGGAATAATTATGAATTAAAGATTAATCTTCGTCATAGTATCGGCAAACTCATTTTTAATCTGATTTTTTAGCGTGATATGATGGTAAGAGGTATTCCTTCACACAGTAAGCGCATAGCAGCAACCTAGGTTCATGTCTGTCATACTCGCTTTCGTAACTGTCATCTATTTCCTGCAGCATGTCTATTTTTGATTCGATATTGTCCTGGCATTCAGTTAGTCTATCATCGCAAATATCACACTTGTTTATTACGGCTTTAAACCGCCTAGCGTACTCTGTTGCTGGTAAGGTTGAAGGGCCATAGCAAGATCCAAGTCCAAGTGCTAGTCTAATTTGGGGTCCAAGTATTCTGCTATATTCGTAAGATGCTGGCCTCTTCATCTTTTGCTTAGGTAGGCTAATGTATTCAAATTATTACAGTACTGGCTCACGTTCGTACACTTTTTCTATACAGGAATCACAATATTTTTCTAATCTGGTTGCACCCTGCTTGTCATCACTAACATCGAATGTGACCATTTTAGTAGGGATGCCGCCACATATTGAACAATCACCGCCTGCTAACTTCTTGAGTACCGACTCTTTGACTACCTGCGAAACATTAGACTTGAGGATCTTGTGTATTACTTCCAGTTTGTCTGAAGTAATTTTGATATTCTGAATTGTTCCTTTATTTTTCCTTATTCTTAATTCCTCTGCCGCTGTCATGGTAAGATAAACTAACTAAGTTAGACAATGAAATTATTTAAGTACTCTCATGTCTATATCAATAGGGAGAATAAGGGAAGAAAAGAATTGAACCAAGTCAAAGAATTGTTTGATTTCATAAACTCGGGTGGCCGCAGTGTTTTAAGTGGAAGTTCAAGAGCAGCATCAACAACAACCGAAGAAGAACCAAGACACGACGTTAGGATAACTGAAGTTGTGGATGGTCTTATTGTTACTAGACCAGCAAGAAAGTACACTGACCTATCTAAGCAAGAACAAAATCAAGAATCAGAACCAGAAATAACTGTTCTAAATGATACTTGGGAGAAGGAACGAAGCAAAGCGGGTTCTTATCGTGTTCCTCTTCAAGGTATCAACGAAGTAAAAGAATTGTTTGACTTCCTAAGGTCGAATGGCAGAATCTAAGTGTAGGACTCAGTCTCTTGTTCCTGTGGGTTAATTAGTAATTCAGTACATCAGTGGCATGTGACACTAACGTCGTCGACAAGTGTCTCAACATCGCCATTCTCGTGTATAACTGTCACCTGCTGTATCCTGAGTTTTGTGTTTGGTTCGCTGCCTTGACCGTTAAATTTGCCCTTCAATACAGTGCTAAATGTAGTATCGCCTCCAGTTTCCACCAGGGCCGTTTGTGCTTCCTTTTCGTGTACTATGTATTTAGTCCCAGATGTCATTCCTACGGCGTGAGCACTATATGACGCAGTTGCGTCCTGAAGAACATTGCCGTCATTATCGATTTTTTCTTTAAATACGAACTTTACAACCCCGATGACCGCTACTTCCTCGCCACTGCACGCAGTGACAAATGAAGACTCAAACGGTGTTTCAAAGTGTATAGTCTTTCCATAACTGGGGGCTACAGCACTACCCGCTACCAATATCATAACAAACGTTACTATACCTGAAATCATGCCTAAACCCTTCCTCCACCCACTCAATTTCATAATTACGCCACTTTATCTCTGCTATTTAACCCTTTTTAGACTGATACTATAGATGACAACGAATTATAGGGAATCTAGTACAGCGAAGAAAATGCAGTGAATAATATTGCATGATCAGCGGCCAGTTCGAATTATTATCCCATGTGCTAGAAAGTTTTTATAGATGTGGGGAAAAGTAGCCCCGTGATCATCTCGTCAATATTCGTTTTGCTCGTAATGGCTTCACTATTGATTAGCACGTTGACAGTTGCTAACTCCATAATGTTTCAACAGTCTGTTCATGCGGCTGATAATTGTGATGCCACTTCCACATGCCAAAACACCCAGACGGGAACTGGTAATAATCAGGAGAATAATTGTACTGATTCCTCTACATGTAAGAACGACGCTACCGGTGACAGGAATACTCAACTTAATCGATGTGAATCATCTCCTGGAGTTGAACTTACGTTCGGATGTTTCAATGGGGCAATAGGTAACGACAATGCTCAAAAAATTACATGTAACGAAATAGAAGATACAGTTTTGGGATGTTTCAACGCGGTTGGTGGTAACGGAAATACCCAAAATCTCAATTGTGCTAACGTTGAATTACTCGGTTGTTCCAACGCTGTTATAGGGAACAACAATTTCCAGGAAACTAATTGCAATTCCGTAGGGGAATTTGGGTGTAGGAATCAAGTGATAGGTAGCAACAACAGACAGGTTATTAGTTGTACTGATGTGGGTGTTATTTGTAACGTATCCGCAGATGAAAATAATAACATTCAAAATCTGAAATGTACGGATGTTGGTTTTGCGTGTCAGGATAGCGCAACTGGGGACTCAAATACTCAAAATTTGAATTGCTTCCTCGTTGGCGGAGCCTGTGCCGATCAAGTAGTCGGAGACGGAAATAGCCAAAATCTTGTATGTACACGGATGGTAAATGTTTGTGGCAATTTACTTGGCTCATCTGAGTCACCTACTAATTCTAATACGCAGTCCACGACTTGTGCAAACGCTGGCTCCTGCCTGAATACTGGTGAAAACACCAACATATTGGCGAACGGGGCTGATTGTGAGAGTCACGAACCAGACACGACCACATACTGTCAGCCGAATCGAGTTATAATACGTCCAAATTCCTAAATGATAGCATATCTAATTTCTTAGTTTTTGTTTTCAGTAGTAAATTTAGAGAGATCACTAACCCAGCATTTATTGCATATCCTTTCTTCAGTTTCTTGCTTTATGCCTTCTTCAACAATAACTTCGAATACCAAGGCTCTACCATCAAGTTTGCCATACCTATCTAATCTGGGTCGTTCGTCAAATGGTTTTCCACATACGAAGCAGTTATAGAAACAGGAAGTCTAGTAGCCAATCAGTGCGGCTATATATCTTATTCATTCATTTACCGCTTCACTGTGTGGGTTTGAATTCTAACTTTGTAGCACTCTTTTGCTTTTGTAAATGTGCGAACGCTTTAGGTCTCTCTAGTATATCATCCGTGTTCCAATACTGCCACTGTGAGAGTTTTTCCCAATCCCAAAGGAACATGTCGTATGGGAATTGGTTACGAGTAGACATGGCCATTGGCATGCTATCAGTGTGTATTATACTATCTTGCTGGTCCCACTTGACTACAAATCTAATATTGTGTTTATCTGTGTACGCACTCTTTGCAATTATCTCGTCTACATTATCCTTTGAAAATGGAATATAGTATGTATCTCTAACTCCAGCATAAGCATTATCGATATGGTCACCCGTGCGGTTGTCAAATACGGGCCGTGTAACAACTTCAGAATACTTGCCTTCAAAATGACCACTATACGGGTTGATATCAACACCTAGCCAGTTCTTTGCATCCCAAGTCTCTTCATAGAAAACGAATTCTCGCCTCTCACGCTTTGGTGAATTCCAATCTATTGCTTTTAGGCGGCAGATCATAGTTACTGTACGGTTTATGGGACCTTTCCTGAGGTCTACGGCTGCCAGAAACCTTTGAATTCTGTTGCGTGGTCCCCTAATCATTTGTGGTATAATATCGACAAATCCGGTATCAACGTAAGACTGGTAACTACGGTCGTTATAATCTAACTTGACTTCTGGTTTTGGATTCTTTGGTTTTGGTTTAATTGTTGAAACTCTTTCTCCCGTCATTCCTTAATCTGGTATTAGTGAAGTAAGGAAACTAAATAAAGTTTCTACAGTGTGCAGTCTTTAACCACTTGCTGCCTTATACGCATACATTCATGT
>DATBFR010000069.1:0-17645 GCA_036558405.1 Nitrososphaeraceae archaeon
AGTATATAGTGCCTTGAACCAGAGCAGATGCACAATTGCCAACACCGGCTATCGCTACTCTCACCTTTTTACGCACATAAGATCGTAATTACCACCATCGCCGGTTTAATTAATACATATCGAAGAACGTAAGATCGAACCAGTTCGAACGGAGTCACTAAAAGTAAAAACGCAATAAACAATACTTTGGTAAAATTATCTCAAACTTGTATCGTTAAATTACTTTTTCAAATGCAAAATGCATTCCTTTTGGGTCAAGAACACGTCTACTACTTATGTAGTTCTAACAGAATTGATTTGTTAAATTTCGAATGCGGGAAAACAAGGCGATGCTACGTTACTTTGATCTAGAAATCGATACCTCAATTGTTGAAACTGCTCTTTCCCGTCCGTCTTCAGACTGAATTAAATCAGAACCTACCTTAACTGGTCCTATCTTGTAACCCAAAGTATCCATCCGCTTAACTATAATCTGAGCGACGTCAACAGCACGAGTTATACTCTTCCCCCTCGCTTTAACCACTACGGTCGGTTCATTTGCAAGTTGAACTAATGTCGCGGTGACATACGTCATCAATGGTTTTTTTCCGATAAAGATTTCATTGGATGCTTTCTTGAAACCTGCTTTGGGCGTAGACATAACAACACAAAAGTATTAGCGCCGAAATATAATGTTTGTTGAATCTTAATTTTCTACGGCATACTTGCGAAGTATTTGCTCTAAATTATCTGGGTCGTTCATTATTTCTAAAGCTGCCCTTGAATTCTCCACTTGATAGCAGTGCATTATTTCTTCCTGATCCTTGTAAAAAATAAAAACCGAATTATCATAAATGCAGTAGTATAGTTTATCTATGACCATTAATTCAGGGTTTATCTTGATGCCTTTTTCTTGAGCTTGAATTGGATATTCCAATAGGGAATTTTAAAAGCTAATCACATAAATTCCATTAGTAGCCCTCAGAAATTGGTGTCAAGCGTAAAGATAATAATTAGAAACATCAATGATATTTAGCATTAAAGGAGTATCTTCCACGACTGAAGTGTTGCTTAAGCATTTAGTCCTTAAGTCCTAATACCTTTATTTCAGAGGCCCAATTCGTGTCAGTTCCGTTTCTACCCAATTCGGTGACTTTAATGTACCTCGCTGATACAGGTTCCTCGTTCAGATTATATATCTCCCCCGAAGTTCCACTCCCTGAATTTGAATAATATTTTGGTTCTGAATATGATGTTCCATCTGTGGATAGTTCTACTGTAAAGAACCTGACTTCATCAGGATCTTCCTTGAATTGAACATTCAAGCCACATATTTTCCTACTCGAGCCAAGATCTATTTGAACCCATGGTGTGCTTTCTTGAGTTATATTGGTTGCCATTGACGAATCTGTTATTGTAGAATTATTTCTAGTGGTCATATTCTCAACGGGTATCTCAAAGTCCATACAACTGCTTCCAGTCGTAGACATTTCCGATACTGGACGTATCATATCATTCGCCACAGGATTGGAACTATCAGTCTCCACAGGATTGGAACTATCAGTCTCCACAGGATTGGAACTATCAGTCTCCACAGGATTGGAACTATCAGTCGCCACAGGATTGGAACTATCAGTCGCCACAGGATTGGAACTATCAGTCGCCACAGGATTGGAAGCTCCAATAAGTCCTCCATATTCACTTTGAATTCTTTCGGCTACTGATGCTGTATCCATCTCGTTTGAACTTTGATAACTTTGGATGTCAGATTCCTGGTCACTAGTTCCTGAATTTACAGATGACTGCGCAGGTTCTATCAAATCTTTTTCTATATACTCTGCATTAGAGCCGGGTCCATTTTTCCCAACGTCGACAAGTAAGGTGTAAGTGACGTACTCATCATTAGGGTAAATTGTCCTAACTTCTAGCGTCCTTGGCCCATGGACCCCACTGATACTAAATGAATTTTTTCCTAATTTGTTCACTGGACTTATTTCTGTGACATCGGCATCATAATCAATAATGAATGCATTAGTCTCCCTCGGTTTTGAATCAAATATGAGACTGAATGCTTCTTCCTGTGGGATACGGAGAGTAGGTTTAAAGTCATCAGGAAGCTGAGGAAAATTTAGCTTATGAATATCTTGGTCCTGCACTACAACAAATGGAAGCATTTTGTGCGTCTTACCTCCGTAGGATAACTCTACTGAGGGGATATCCTTTTCCACACTAGAATCTGGATTAATTCTATTGTTTGATTTGGTATCGAGACGGTCTAGGGTGACGTCTGTATGTTCATTTGACTTCGCAAATGTGTTGTTCAATTGAAACTCGGCAATAACAAATAAACTCAATGCTAACAATATTACGACGAGCTTATTCGAATAGTCTGGTTGTAGATATAACTTAGGGTTCAAGTAAATGCTTCAAGAGATAAGCCGTTCATGAATATTTACGGGATGCCGAACATATTACTTTAATGAATGCCAATAAAATGAATTCATTTGATATAAAATAATAATAGTCAAAACGAATTAAAATCAATAAACCATACTCAGAATAAGGAAAATCTGTATTCGTTCAATTTATTAATTGATACTAGCGTGATCAAGTACTCATGCTCTCTGTTTCAGATATAGCAACATCAAAGCATTTATGATAGATGATACAGCAGAACTACCCCCTTTCCTTCCCACGTTGGTAACATATTCGATTCCGGATTTCATAAGGTCGCCCTTTGATGCAGCGGCTGAAACAAATCCAACAGGCAAAGCGATTACAAGTGCTGGTTTTATCAATTTTGTCTTTGTCATTTTAATAATTTCATATAATGCAGTTGGTGCGTTTCCTATTATCACTATGCCGCTATCAATATCTGAGGCGGCGTACCGCATCGCCAGTGCTGAGCGTGTATGATTTAATTTTTGTGAGTCTCTGATTACCTTGTCATTAGATATATTACACATGACCTGGATGCCAATTCGCCTGATAGAATTTTTGTTTACTCCGGCCAGTACCATTTCAACGTCAGTGACCATCTTCCGCTGTCTATCAAAAACTTGGAACGCTTGTTGAATTGCATTTGGAGAAAAAACGATTTTTCCAGAATTCGCAAAATCAAAATCGGCAGTTGCGTGAATAACTCTTTTCACTATAAACCACTCATCATTGCTATATTGATGTGGTCCGACCTCAGATTCAATAATTCTCATACTTTGTTCTTCGATTCCAAGAGATTTTTCTGACATCGCCCTTGAATTTGCGCGTTTACTCAAATCATCAGTCGATGACAATTCTAGATTCAGCCTCTCTTGTACGGTCGAGAATTGCTTCTATAATTTGGCTACTTGCACCGAGATGTTCAGTCATGGGTATATTTTTACGATCAAACTTTTCTAGGGCATCATGTAGCTCATGTAATACATCATTCTTCACGTGAACCCCTTTGTGGAGAAAATATGGAACTGCGATCAAAAATCCTGTTCCCAGCTCGACAGCTTTTTTTACACCTTCATATATATTTGGAGTATCTAGTTCTAGAAAACAGAAATTGACACTCTTACAAAATGGGATTAAAGTGTTTACCGTATACTGAAACGCTGTTCTTGCGGCCCTATCACTGCTTCCATGTCCAATGACAAGTATGTCACAGTTCTTGTTTGGTACTGCTACGTTCATTTTGTTCTTAAGTTCATTTATCCTTTCCAATATGATTCTATGAAGAATAGAGTGGTAGCTTAATGGTTTAGCAATACAGACCCTAATCTTCATCCTATGGCAAATCTGAGCGCATTGCTTGACTGAATCTTTAAGTTTCAGTCCAGGATACAAGAAATACGGCATCACGGTAATCGAATCCACATTCTTCGATATACAGCTTTTTATTCCTTCTTCAATGTAAGGAGGAATTACTTCAAGAAAGCAATACGATGCAAAATCATATCCACCACAATGCTCAATAGTATTACATATCAGTTCCAACTCGTCCTTGACCCCAGACTCTCTACTGCCACGATCAATTATTAATAACGCTCTTTTCATCTAAATCACTTAAAATTAATTTTCGCAACTGCAACAGTAAGGTTAGGAGGAAATTTGCATTTTGGAACGATAATGTACCCACCAGAACTTAAAATCGCTGATGCTTCCGAAACACTTGGTGTACCTTCAAATTTTTTGACAACTTGGGATGGATTAGGCACTTCTACCTTACTGAGTTCTTCCTTATCGAAAAACGTAACAGGTATGTTATGCTTAGCAGAAAATTGAGATAAGCCACCATTAGTTTTAGCCCTATCAATGCACGAAATATTTCTAATTGAAGATATCGAAAAATTGCTATCGTGGAATACCTGATTTATTCCCCTAATTATGTCCTCAACAGAAGTATCTTCATGTAGTCCTATTCCAACAACCAAAGATTTGGGTCTGTATACTATAGACTTTTCAAGCAACTCCTTGAATGCCAAAATTCTATCTGAAATGATTATGCAGCCTTTAATTTCCTTAGAAAGTAGCGCATCAAGATTCGAAACTTGTATAACATTTCTTGGCAAGTTTCCGCGGGTCCACCAATTTTTTTCACCCGCATCCTGATATACACCAATTCTTTCCTCATTCACAACCAATGCACTTACTTTTGTGACATTATCAAAATTTTCTATTGTCCAACCAAACTCGTTACCGAGCAGATCCACGGTAATTGTTTCATTAACATCTGCTGCGGTAGTAATTACAGGTTGAGCATTCAGTAAGCTAGCCACTGACTTGGTCAACATATTTGCACCTCCTAAATGACCGGAAAGTGCGCTAATTACGAACGTAGCTTTATCATCCACTACCAAGACCGCTGGATCCGTTTTCTTGTTTACTATCAAGGGAGATATGAGTCTTATAACAGCACCTAAAGAAAATACACAGATTAAAGCTGAATGACTCTTAAATGCAGTTGAAACAATATTCGAAGCGGAACCATCAAACCAACTTATATTATCTCCAGAATCCTTATGTTTAGATTGTGCGTATATTTTAACTGATGGCAAATAGTTTTTTATTTTCCGAGCAATTTCTATGCCGTGCCTAGTAATGCAAATAACAGCAATATCTTCTTGCATAGAATGACTTGATACAATCATGCATAAAATAATCGTTCTGGTTATTGAATCTTATTTTTCCGATTAGATTCAAAATTATGTAAAGTCTGATTGGATACGTGATACCCTTGTTTTTAATGACGTTGATATGATTATAGCCATAGAAACATATAGGTTGCATATCAAAATTAAAGGGAGATGCTTTTGACTTTCTTTTGTAGAAGAAAACGTCACTCAGAATGTCCCGGACAATGGCCTGTAGGTAATTCCTGCGATTCAGACCGGGACTGTTCGTTCGACATAAAAATGGTAAAGTGCAACTGCGATTGTCACAACAAATTTGCTTGACATAGGAACAGCCCCAATTACCTTAACAGTTGTCCAATTAGCAATTAATTCAATCTACCAATCAATAATACGTTTAATTAGTCTGCAGATTCGCATATTGAAGATCAGAGTATATCTCTGCTCAACTTTCATTTAAAGCCAGTTTTTATTACAGCTGCCACTTCATTACCAAACTAGAACTCAGGATTAAGCATTTTAATTATCCTTTTAGCCTTAGCCCGAATGGCTTTTGTTACCCTAACTATGACCATTCCCTCGAACGGCTGTCCATACACAACAATGGATGATAGTTCAGACAAGTGGAAAAAGGGAAGAGCCAATAGATCCTCTTCACCTTCGATCTTTATGATAACTGGTCCCGCCAATCGGAGAGATTTCTTGATTATAGAAATCGATTCATCTGAAATGGTTCCTTTTGGATTTTTACAAATAGCTAATACTGGATTTTTTCCAAGACTTTTTAGCTCTAGTTCAACCCTTAATTCATTATAGTTGCTCTTTCTTCTCCTTTCATAGCCATCAATTACTGAGATATCCGGAACTATACCAAATGAAATGAGTCTCTTAGTAGTACGATCACCTACTGAAACTATCCTTTTAGCATTTACAAAATATTTAGCGAGATTTTCCTTCTTTACCTGCGCGTCTGGTATTAGAATTCCTTGAGGTTTCTTAAGCTCTTCAATTATCCCTGCTTCAATTTGCATCTTGAAGACTATACTTACACTTTATCTGGATTCATCTGAATTATGCGCCAGCTCTCATTTTGGAGCCGCTGCTTCTTCAATTTTATCTTTGTCATTTTCAACTTGAGTTTTGAGCTCGGCTGCAATTATACTAACTCGTCCTGCAACATTTCTTGCTAGCTTTTCAAACGCAACAGATTGTGAGCTTGATGGCTGCGAAATAGTTACGGGATTCCCTAAATCGCTTCCTGTCATGATCTGAGGATGTAAAGGAATTTGGCCAACAAAAGGTATATTGAACTGATTGCTGACTCTTTGTCCGCCGCCCTCCCCAAAAATGGAAATCTTAGTATTACAATTGGGACAATCAAGGTGCGACATGTTCTCAATCACGCCTACCAACGGAACATTCAATTTATTGAACATACCGATTGCTTTCACTGCTACATTCATAGCAACATCCTGAGGCGTAGTTACAATAATAATACCTGTAATGGGTATTGTCTGTGCCAGGGTAAGCGGAGCATCTCCTGTTCCTGGTGGTAAATCAATTATCAAGTAATCAAGCTCACCCCAATTTACATCCGTCAGAAATTGCTTAACAATTCCGGAAACTATAGGACCTCTGTAAATACCAGCCTGCTGCGACTGTTCGTAGAAAAACCCCATGGAGATAATCTTCACTCCCTCAGAAATCACAGGGTTAATTTTGTTATCAACAACCTGTGGTGCTTCTTTCAATCCAAACATTAATGGCACACTAGGGCCGTATATATCGGCGTCAAGTAGTCCCACTTTGGCGCCAGTTTTAGCTAAAGATATAGCAAGATTTACTGATACCGTAGTTTTACCAACGCCGCCCTTACCACTTGCAACAGCAAGAATATTCTTAACACCTGGCAAAAGTTCATCCATAGATACGGCTCTACCTTCCATTACCTTGGCCGTAACTTTGAGATCCAGATCTTTGACGCCCAAGTCAGAGATCTTTTGCCTCACTTCTTGTTCTATCTCTGTATTAAAAGGACAGGCAGGTGTAGTAAGTTCCAAAGTAAACGCTACCTTGTCCCCATTGATAACTAAATCCTTAATCATTCCCATCGAAACAATATCCTTGTGTAATTCAGGATCTTCCACCTTCTTCATAGATGATAGAACCTGTTCAAGTGAAACCAAATTATTTAGATTCTCTCATTACAAGGTATTTAAATTATTCACCAAGTTTCGTATCAACTACATTATTATTATTTACTGAATTTGATCGCCAAAATATCCCATTCGGGTTGACCATTTATCAACTAGGAAAGAAAAGGTTCATAAATTGATCATTTGAACCAGAGATCAGTAAAAAGTAATGTTTGCCATAGTACATATGGATGATGTTGTTAGAATTCCTCCAAACCGGATGAAAAATTCACTTAACGTAACTGCAACCGAAATACTTAAGGAAAAATATGAAAGCATGATAAGCCCTGACTTGGGGTATGTTATTATGATAATTGACGCGAAGGCTAATTCGGTAGGAAAACTTGTTGCGGGCGATGGCGCCACATATCATAAGGTGTCCTTCAGAGCTTTGACATTTTATCCCAAGCTGCAGGAGATTGTTGAAGGTGAAATTGTAGAAATAACGGACTTTGGAGCATTTGTTAGAATTGGTCCTACTGACGCATTATTACATTTGTCCCAAATCACAGATGATTACCTTAAGAGCGATGTTAAGCAAGGGGTCATAGTCGCAAATCAGTCAGCCAGGTCACTTAAGATTGGATCGAGAATCAGAGCAAGAGTTACTGCAGTGAGTTTAGGAAAGGGAGCAGCTATGGGCAAAATTGGAATCACTTGCAGGCAGCCATTCCTAGGTGCCATAGATTGGATTGAAGAAGAGTTAAGAAAGACTAAGCAACCGCAAGTTGCTAGCCAATCAAAAGAGAAGAAAGGAGCAGCTACATCTTAGATGGCTAGAGAATTTGCATGCAAAAAATGCAAAGCATTGACTACAGGAAAGGTTTGTCCAGTTTGCAAATCTACTGAGTTATCTTCTGACTGGTCTGGAATAATATTGATATTTGATTCTAAAAATTCACTTATAGCTTCAACACTCCAAATTTCTGCACCTCACAAATATGCATTAAAGGTGTCTTGACTCTTAGTAAAGAACTAAATCTTTTAAGAGATTACTTTAGCGTACGTGAGTCTCTGATTTCCTTTTTGCGGGAGGACTTAGGGGCTGGAGATATTACCAGTAGTGCAATTATAGGAAACAAACTCCTAAAATCAGCAACCGTATTATGCAAAGAGGAAACCCCGGTGGTCATTGCTGGACTGGAAGAAGCAGAACTGATATTCGAAATATGTAATTGCACAGCGAATTGTCTAGTTAAAGATGGCGCCATAGTTACGAAGGGTAAGACGGTTCTGATGATCCAAGGCGAGGCAAAAAACATTCTTAAGGCCGAAAGAACAGCATTGAATTTTTTGATGAGAATGTCTGGCATAGCCACAGAAACGAAGCGCTATGTAAATGCGGTTAATGAAATTTCTAACGACATCAAGATATTAAGCACACGAAAGACAGCGCCAGGTTTGAGATATTTTGACAAAAAAGCGGTGAAAATTGGAGGAGGTTATCCACATAGGAAGTCCTTAGATGACATGGTTCTGATTAAAGATAATCACATAGCTTTAACTGGACGGGTTAAGAATTCAGTTTTGAATGCAAGAAAATCAGTTGGTAAGGGGATCAAAATTGAGTGTGAGGTAAGTAACATAAATGCAGCAATCGAAGCAATTCACAGCGGAGCCAATATTATAATGCTAGATAACTTCTCACCATCAGAAGTTAAACATGCTATACGAAAACTGGAGACCATGGGCTTAAGGCAAAGATCATTAATCGAAGTATCCGGTGGGGTAAAGTTGAATAATATTCGTGAATACGCTCAGGCAATGCCTGACATGATTTCCCTAGGAGCCCTTACACATTCAGTAAAGTCCGCTGATTTTTCTCTAGACATCAAGGCATAAATAGAATAACAATGCTCTTCAAGTAGACTTAAGGACGAAATAAGTCAGGAAATTTTCAGCATTCGTTGAATTGCCTTTCTAGCTAAATCAGCAGTATTCCGACTAACTTTTACTTCATATTCTTTGGTCTCTAAAGATCTAATTACTTTCTCTAAAGTAATCAACTTCATATATTTACAAACTGCGTCCTCTTTTACAGGAACAAAGATCTTATTAGGATTTAGTTTTCTCATTCGATCCAAAATACCAATTTCTGTTGCTATGATAAATTCCTCTGCTGCAGACTCGTTTGCATGTTGCATCATTCCTTCTGTAGATAAAACATGTGCAGTTCCTTGTATTTCCCCTGTTGCCAAGTGGTAGAGCGTAGACGACGTGCAGCTACATTCTGGATGAATTAAGAGTTCAGCGTTTCTAGATTTTTGAAGGGTTCTATTAACATCTTCAGCACGAATACCAGCATGAACGTGACATTCACCGGGCCATATGAAGAGGTTTTTTCTTCCTGTCACTTCGGCAACATAAGATCCAAGAAAGAAATCTGGAAGAAACAGAATTTCACGATCCTTCGGTATATGATTCACAATCTTGACTGCATTTGAGGAAGTGCAACAGTAATCAGACAATGCCTTTATTTCTGCGCTAGTGTTAACGTAACTTACAACCACTGCGCTAGGATGTTCTTGCCTCCAGTTTTGGAGCTCCTCTGCATTTATACTTGATGCCAGTGAACATCCAGCTTGAAGATCAGGAATTATTACTCGCTTATCGGGGCATAATATAGATGCAGTTTCGGCCATAAAGTGGACACCGCAAAAGAGAATCATATCTGCATCCGTCCTCTTGGCCTCTCTAGAGAGTGCTAGCGAATCACCAATGAAATCAGCAACCTCTTGAACTTCAGGTAACTGGTAATTGTGTGCCAAAATGACTACATTAAATTCCTTCTTTAAAGATCTTACCCTCTCGCTAGAATCTAGTTGTTCCAGTGCAATCAAACGTATGTTTTCATTTATTACTACAGATTTAAACTAGTATAATTAAGGACACGGTTGCCTTGATTGGAATAGAACTGGGCAATACTTGCCAAATAAAATGTATTATGTGTAGAGCGGGCAACCGTAATAGATATATTGGATTTATCTTAATCGGCATTATGTCCACGTGTAATGTTATAATTAAAGTGTATAAAACAAGCATTCTCGCGTTGGATAAGGAAGGTTTATGATTAATTTGATAGTATTAAATTGAAAGAGGAGGAATTATGCTAAAATTATTATGTTGCTGTTTCAGCAAGAAACTGATCATAGTTCAGATAGGTAATTGAACCTTCATAGTCCCAATTTACCCCTTAACAGAGAATCTTCGGTGCTCAAATGTGGATTCTAGGAGTAAAAGATAGTGATGTACATGAAGAAAATTATTCTTATTGGTTGTGGCTCCATAGGCACTGAAATTATGAGGCATATAGCCGATGGTGACATCCCCAATGCCGTGCTAGTTGCCGTACTAGATATTAAAAAGGAGGCGACGATTCAAGCATTAAATGCGCACAATTTAGAAAAAGTTGAGATATTTACAAATTTTGAAGATCTTGTCAGGGCACCATCCTTTGCAGCAGCCGATTTAATAATAGAAGCAGCATCACAGATAGCAGTCAGGAATTACGGAAAAAGGATTCTTGAGCTTGGCAAGACATTTTTGGTGCTCAGTAGTGGCGCTTTTTCGGATCCTATCCTTCTAAATGAGATGACAGAACTGGCAGAGAAGAAGGATTCGAAATTAGTGATACCTTCTGGAGCTATCGGTGGGTTAGATGCTATTAGAAGCGTAAAAAGAAATTTAGATACTATTACAGTTACTACAGTCAAGAAACCGTTGGCGTTAGCCGGTGCACCATTCTTTGAAAATTCCGAAATAAAAGCTGAATCAATCACTACAAGAACTGTTCTTTTTGAAGGATCTGCTTCTGAAGCCATAACAAGATTTCCAGCAAATGTGAATGTGGCTGTCACTCTAGCACTGGCTGGACTAGGGCTAGATAAAACTGTCGTCAAGGTTATAGCTGATCCGGAAGTAACTATCAATCAGCATGTCATTGTCGCATCAGGAAATTTCGGTGAAATAAAGATAACCGTAAACAATAATCCCATGAAGTCAAATCCCAAAACTAGTATTCTTGCGGCTCTTTCTGCAATAGAAACAATTCGGGGTTTATGCGAGATAAGTTTCAGAATTGGATCCTGAGTGACCAATGGATCGACAGTTTATATTAGGTCCCTGAAATGACAAGGATAAGGTATAAAGTATGAGTTACGGTGGATATAGAAGGAACGACATGTTTGGTCCGAAACCAGTTGAATCAGGGAAGGAATATGATGTGCAGGTCACTGAGATAAGTAGAAAGGGAGATGGGATCGCTAGAATACAAGGATTTGTAATCTTTGTAAAGGACGGAAAGGTCGGTCAGAATGCGAAAATTCGGGTTACACAAGTAGGCAATAGATTCGCAACTGCTGAGATTGTTGATGGAAGTACAGCAAGTTCTGAGACAAGCTCTGCACCAGCTGAACAAAAGGATGCAACTGAAGCAGCATCAGACACACCTTCTGAAGCAAATGGATGACAAATAATTATTTTGTAGTCCATACGTGTTCTTATTAATCTAAACAACATGACACCTCAAGGTTTGTGTTTGTTTGGTCACCCAGAGATAATTTCTTGAGTTTTTTGTTAGCATGATATAGAATAATGATTTATGAATGCAATATCGAGTTAGTGTTAGAAAGAAGTGCTTCAAACAAAACATGAGGAATAACATAATAGCTATAGTCGCGATATCATTTACCATAGTCGGGACCATGTGGGCAATCCGCAATCTCATGTCTTCAAACAATGGAATAAAAGGTTTGCAGGAAGGTGCAGAAATAGTGCTAGTTGCGAAGGATAACATGTTTAATTCGTCGAATCCAGAAATTCATGCCTCAGCCTCCGTTCCTCTCAGGATTACAGTCTATAACCAGGATTTTGTCAAGCATGATTTCGTTGTTGACGAGTTGAAAATAAATACCGGCTATATATCCAGTGGTCAAGATTTTACTACTGCGATAGCAAGTAAAGAACCTGGGAAATTTGAATACTACTGCTCTGTACATCCTGATACAATGCGTGGCTTTGTGATAATCAGTAAATAAATATTGGAATTGTAATTTTTGGTTAACAACCATGATGCACAGAGGTTTATAGAAATTCACATCCAAAATTAGATCTCAATTCAATCCTCGTGTGACTAGCACAAATTATTTTGTTGGAATTATCCTTACTGGTAATGCATTACTCTTCGAAGCATCCATGACCAGTAGGTCACAAAATATTTGGACATAGGTAACAAGTTGGACCAACACTTAAAAGGAGGAACAATAAATCTGTTTAAAATGGCTGCGCGTAAGAACACTTCCCGGAAGAAAAGATTGTTAAGTCGCATTAAGCAGAATCGACCTGTGCCAGCCTGGGTGATTATAAGAACACACCGTCATGTCAGAACTAATCCTAAACGAAGAGCTTGGCGAAGATCTGATGTAGGTGTAGGATAAATTCGATTTGGGAGTCAAGTGCTTTGGTTGAAGAAGAGAATTTGACACGCGTCTACCGAATACGACTGGGGAAGGCGTGGAACACTCCTCAATATAGACGGACAGATAGGGTATTGAATATGATAAAGGAATTTGCAAAGAAGCATATGAAAACGGAAAAGGTCAAAATTGATCAGGATTTGAATAGACTCGTTTGGATGAGAGGAAAAACTAACCCTCCTCGCTCCGTAAGGGTTAGGATGATAAAAGAAGATGATATTGTTACTGTGAGTTCTTTCAGCGAACCAAGAAAAATTGAAGGTAGTGAAGAAACGCAGACGTTAGCGGATAACGAAGAAAACATAAACAAGTAATATTTACACACGTTAAGGATTATCTTATCACACTGTACATTCTCCGATGAAGAGCCAAGTATTTTTCTCAGGTCTAAAGCGAAGATTATTCAATATTTGCAAGCGGGAGAGGAAAGTTAGGGTGACAATCAGGCAAATCCCAATCAAGATAGTTCTCCGTTGGAATAATTGCCAATGGATCGTATGAATCAAATTTCGCCATCCCTTCTACAAAAGTTAGAAGATTAACTGCCCGGTCAGAATTATTTGAAGTCAATATATTAACTTCGGCGAGTCTGTCGATGTTTTGCATTTTACTGAGCTTGTCAACCATCATATTAAGCGTCCCTATTGGCCTTTCGCTCATATTACCAATTAAGAGGAATGATTTTCGTAAGGAATCGGGATCTGACGATGAATATAACATAGCAATAGTGTCTCTCAAAGCATTTTCAGCGCTCTGTTCTTTCGGTCTACTAGTGGAAATTATACCGGGGCCTGAACATAGATCTTCTGATGGAATCAATTTTATGATATTAACCAGTGTAGCGTTTGTTATCGAATAGCATTCTTCTGGTGATAGATCGGGATTAATTTCTAAAAAGGCGTCATTATCGAGTACGAAAATCCCGTCAGAAAAGGAATTTATTCTTTTTAGGCATACTGCAGAGGTAAATAAGCGGTCCTTTTCATATCTGAATGGCATCACGACAAAAGAGATTACCTTGCACGAAGATTGTTTTGCTATATTGCAGACTAACGGTGCTACCGCCGAACCAGTCTTTCCACCAAGATTTGAAACTATAATTACAGTCTTGTATCTTGAGAAAATATGAGCTATTGTAGCCTCGTGTTTTCTGAAAACTGACCTAATTTTGAATGCACTAGGCTTCATCCACGGATTACAGTCTATATGCAGTGAATTCTCGTAATCAAGGTCACATTTGTCGCTGCTTACGAGTAGAGAATCAAAACCTGTATCAAACTTGGCCCCCAGTACAACCTTTCTACCCAAGCCACCAAGTCCTACAATCAAAACAGGCCCAATAATATCAGAATCTTCCATTCAGTCCACCAATCCCCTCCTTGAAGACTAAGATATAGGATAAAAGTATTGTTGATTAACTAACTGTAAATATCTGGTGCAAAAAAATTGATAGAGGCTATTCAGGTTATTACCGATCCCTTCAGGCAAAAATTTGAACTATTATCTATTCTTACTTCAAGCAGTGAGCCAAGAATTCGGTCGTTTTCAAAAAATTTTGATCCGGGCAATTTGGTCAGGACGACGGGTTTATAGGCATAGTTACGTCCCTGAATGAATTTGTCATTCACTTCGTCGATGATTATATCGCCCCTCCAATGCATCCATGCTTCATTCCTTTCGCTTGAGATGGCTCTTACCATCTTGTGCATCTCGTTGGTACGACTTGTTACCACGGAACTGTCGATACGAGATAGTTTTGATGCACGGGTTCCAGGTCTTGGACTATACTTGGAAATATTGACAACATCTGGTTTCGTTTCTCTCATCAAATCCAGAGTTCTCTGAAAATCCTCCTCACTTTCCGAGGGAAATCCTACTATTACGTCTGTGGCGATAGTAATTTCAGGCATGTATTTTCTAAACGAGTCTACTATTCTACGATATATCATTGCAGTGTGCCCCCTTTTCATCATCCTCAGAATTCGTTCGCTACCGCTTTGTACAGGGATATGAAGAAACTTGAATAACTTGTGCGATTCCATATAGATCCTGATCAACCTATCGCCAAATCGTGGCAAATACATTGGATTCATCATACCGACCCTTATTTTGAAATTTCCTGAAATCTTATCGAGAGCTTCGAGTAAATGAACCAAATCTGTTTGAATATCATACCCGTAGCAACCATTATCCGTGGAAGTTAACCAAATTTCCTTGCAGCCATCATACACGTTCGTGTTGACATCTCTTACTATGTCGCCTATGCGATAACTTCTAAGATCTCCTTTTGCAAGTTTGGTCTGGCAAAAGGAACAATTACTCAAACAGCCGCTAGAGATTTGAACTATCCCTACAACTTTGTTTATCCTAAGACTGGGTAATCCGACTTTGTCTGTCTTAGAATCTTCAATGGCGACTTGTTTCTTTCCTTGAAAGCAATCCTTAACCACATCTAAAGTCATATCTAACGAATGTGGTCCGAGCAGACTTGCGGTGGGACAGGAATTCTCCACTAGTTTCTGATCTGCTTTAGGTAAGCACCCCGCTATTACAAGAGGCTTCTGACCTGCTGCAAAAGATTTTATGCGTGAGAGCATGTGATGCTCCGTCGACTCCTTAACCCCGCAAGTCACGATCAAATTAAGGTCAGCTTGATTTGGATGTGAGACCAAATCGTATCCGCCGCTAATTAAAATTCCTTTGATTCGTTCAGAATCGGCCATGCTGGCTGAGCATCCATATGCCTCTACCCAAATTCGTTTCCGTTCAGCATTAGTATTCCACCCTAAATCATGGGAACCTAGATATGAGCGGCCTCTTGTCCCACTTTTAGATAGAATTTCCATATAGTACTTTTTCAGACGAGCTTGGCAATATAAAAATAGAGGCCTAAGATCAAACGAATTTAAAGGAAATTAACTCGACGCTGCTAACATAGTGTTTTGCATTGCATTGTGAATCAAGTCCATTAAGCAACTTTCGTATCAAAAATCCCTCTATTTATCATATCATTAGTGACGGAAACCAACTTGTCCAAATCGGATTTGTTGTGAGCATACGAAACCGCAGCCATTTTTCTTGGAAGATTAAAAATACCGTAATCTGAAATCAGACAGCGATGGTAGTTAAAAAGCCTTTCTTGATCAGCAGTGGAGGCATCGACAGCATTTCTAATCTCCTTCATGCTATCTTTCAAGAAGTGGACCTGAAATAGTGAACCTATACCCGTGACATCAACTGGAATCCTGGAATCATCAAACAAGCGGCTAAGTTTTTGCCGATATTCGTTACCAAGTGAATTTATTCTACTGTAGACCTTTTCCTTATTTTTTTCCAAGAATTGCAGTGTCAGCATTCCTGCTTTCATCGAAATAGGATTACTCGAAAATGTTCCACCCCCAATAAAACACCTTTCCCTCTTACATTTCATAAGAACAGGGTTTGCTAGCCTCATTATTTCTTTTGATCCGCCTACCACCCCAATTGGGAATCCTCCACCCACAATTTTACCCAGAGTTATCAAATCAGGTTGTAAATTGTTTAGACCACAGAACGTACCGTAGTGTAATCTAAATCCTGTTACAATTTCATCAATTATCCAAACGATATTATTTTTCTTGGCATATTCTTGAAGTCCAATTAAGAAATCTTTTTTTCCCGGTATCGCACCGCCTGCACCTAATACAGGTTCAATGATTATGCAAGATAGGTCCTCTTTTATCCCATCCAGGATACGAATCGAGCCCTCAAGGTCGTTAAACGGGATAGATTTTACAAATTCGTCCTGGACTTCATTAATTCCTATTCCTTCAGTAGATTCAAAAGGGTAATTAACAGCGTGCATAAGATTAGTATTAAAGCCATGCCATCCCCCGACCGATTTTACGATGATCCTTTTCTTAGTAAATGCGCGGGCAAGTCTTGTTGCGTACATAGTTGCTTCAGAACCGGTAGAACAAAACCTCATTAGATCTACGGGAGGGGCGGCCTTTTGGATTTGTTCAGCCAAAATGACACTTGCGTTATTCGCAGTACCAAATAGTGTACCTTCTTGAATTTGTCTGATTAATTTGTTCTGAATGTGTTTTGGAGAATGCCCTAAAATTAGTACCCAATGACCCATCCAGTAATCAGTGTAAGCATTAGAATCAACATCGTAAAGATATTTACCATGAGCCTTCTCAACAAAAAAAGGATAAGGTTCAAAAAACCTAATATTGTGACTTACTCCACCAGGGAAAACACGGCAAGCCCTCGAATACCATCTTTGTGAATTCTGAGTACTCCTGAGATAAGAGCTCTCGCTGTTGATCGACATCCTATATCCTAAAACTTATGCTGACATATTACGGTTATTGATAGTCTCAAAAAAAATAAAATCCTCATGCAACGGAACAAGCATTTTTACACTGTACTAATTTTTCCTTACGTTCCTAAAGGAGACCTATTTCACTAACCAATAGAAACTAATCAGGTGCCTTGGGCTATTGGTCACGGCAGGCTGAACATCTCGCCGAAGCTTGATGCGTACACCTCCGTTCCATCAACGCTATCTTCTATAGCCGCCCTACTCCTTACGGAAAGCTGTCTTTTCTCGGGAAAGGTTTCCTCCTTAGATGCTTTCAGGAGTTATCCTAGGCAGCTTAGCTGCTCAGCATGCCCTGTCGGACAGCTGATAGACCAGAGGCTGCGCTGCCCTGTTCCTCTCGTACTAGGGGCAACTTCCCCTCAGACAACTGCGCCCCTGTCAGGCAGAGACCGACCTGTCTCACGACGGTCTAAACCCAGCTCACGTTCCCCTTTAATGGGCGAGCAGCCCCACCCTTGGCTCCTGCTGCAGAACCAGGATGGGAAGAGCCGACATCGAGGTACCAAACCGC
>DATBFR010000070.1:0-14875 GCA_036558405.1 Nitrososphaeraceae archaeon
ATCTACACCAAATTTTCCAGTTGTGGGATTGTTATCAATATCAATTAGAACTCCAAATACTACCGTATTTGCTCCGTACTTGGATGGGTCGGCATAAACCGGTCCATTGAGCCAAAGTGTCGCATTGAGCATTTTGCCATCGCTGCTGTATGTAATCCTTTGAATGTCTGAAGAGTTGTCAAGTACATCTTTGTAGTCAGCAGGTCTCTGTACGCCATTAGTACTATTAATTTGAATTGCATCGTGATTTCCTGTCGTGATTTCCTGTCGCGCGAAAAGCGCATAGACATCAGATGATGGGAACAGCATTGAGTAGGTGCAGAGCAGCAAGCTAACAAATAACAAAGGGTAGATAAGTGATACGACTGTTTCTGAATTTATCAAATTAAGATGGACAGCTAAAAGTTAGTTGGCTGCATAATATTTCTTTCCGGTAGTAGTAGCATATTTATTTTACAGATTCATTACAGCAAGTATACCAAAATGGTTGATTTCATGTATGTGGATTCATTTTTATTGAAGGGAAATTACATCGCCTTTTCTGTTGCAATCTTCATTACACTGAATGCCTGCCTATTTGGGCCTTTCCCCTACGCATCAAGTCAAGCCGAAACCAACACGTCTACACAACCATTGGATTCCGGTTCTGCTGCCGGTCAAGATTCTTTCGCACCAATTCTTCTAGCTCCAATTGATGCAGTAGGTGATACTGTCTATTTTGCATGGTCTTCTAACAAAACAGGTAACTTCGAAGTATTCTTTACGTCGAGTCCAAATAATGGAGAAACTATTCGAGACGCAACGAACCTAAGTAATTCAAGTGATACAGCATCACTGGATGTATCGCTTAAAGCAGAAGGGGAGAATGTCTACGTCTCATGGTGGGAAAATTACGCTAATGGATCGAGGATTCCAGTCTACGTAGCATCTGATAATTACGGTAGAACTTTTGGGGAAAAAGTAATTCTGAGTGAATCAATCAAATAAAGTGTCATTTCTTGACCACCGATGGGTTTGCGCTATAATTAACATAGACCCAGCCTCCCAAGCCAAGCCAAAAACGGACACAGACCTAGCTTCAAATCGAGCTGTAGTCTGATATTGCATCAGTCAGGTTGTTGCTATTGCTATTGAGGTCTGAGAGCTTCTATAGGAAGTGTGCGTGAAGCTTTCCATGCAGGAAACAAGCCTGCCACTATGGAAAGAGATACGGAGATAATCCATACAGTGGCCATGTCAGAAGCCAGATAAACTGGAATTAATGGGGGGCCATTTCTGGGTCCCAAATTTCCCAATACGAATCCTCCAGCAACTCCACCTAAAAGGCCCAACGTAGCTCCCATGACTCCTATCAGCAAAGCCTCGATCAGAAATAAGAAGAGGATGTATTTACTTTCAGTACCTATCGCCTTCAGTGTGCCAATTTCCCTTATCCTTTCAATCACTGATGTATATAAAGTGGTGATTATGCCTACTCCTCCCACAATTAGAGATATTACGGCGATACTTAGCAAGAATGAATTAATACCACCTGTAAATTCCTTTACGGTTTTCAATAGAGCTTCTAGAGTAGTTATTCCAATATCGTTACCGTACAGAGATCTGATCTCTTTTTCAACTTGTCCAACAAATTCATTTGAACGGGCGACAGTAAACAGGGTGTCATATTTGTTTGATTTTTGCAGTAAGTTATTACCGCTATTTAAGTTGATTATTACCGCGTTATCTATAGTAGGATTTCCTGTTTGCTTTCCGATTGCCGTTACTACAAAATTCTTTGATTCTTCTTTTTGTTTGCCTGAATCAGGATCCACAAATGAGTATGTTGCACGTACGCTCTGTCCTAAAGTTATAAACGGTGTGTTTTTACCCGGTGGGTTGGCCACATCATGAGCCACAATCATTGCCGAAGGGTCATTTGGTCTTAATGTAGAACCATCCTCGTACTCCAAAGTAGGTGAAATAATCTTAAGCTTATCTGGGTCCACTGAAAACACTGACACTGTTCTGGTATCTGATTTTGAATGGAGATCTATTTGGCTTTGATATGTAGGTATTACATCATCAACGAAAGGAAGTGATTTTATCCTATTTATGACGGCCGAATTCAACGTTATCTTTGCAGGTGGGGGAGGTGCAGAGCCTGGTCCTCCTCCTTGCTCCTGTTGCTGTGAGCTAGTAACGAACATAACATTGGGTGCCAGATTACTAAACTGTTTATTGAACAATTCTGAAAATCCAGCTCCAAAACCGTTAACCGAATTTAAAAGACTGCTTCCGGCCATAACCATCAAAATAGTCAGTATAGATCTCAGCTTCCTGCTCATGAGGGCTTCGAAGGAAAATTGGAAAATTTCAACTAAATTCATTTCGACATAATCTGGCCCCTATTTTTGTAAATTGGATCCGTCTTCTTTCTTCTTCCTTTTTATATCCTCATAGGATTCCATTTCCTCTGCTGTTATTGAAGTATTGGGATCCAAAGCAAGATCGTCGGTTTGAGAGCTTTCCAACTGAGTTGCAAGTCTATTCCTCCTTCTTCGCCTTCTCAGCAATAGGAAAGCCACAATAGCAACTGCTGCTATAATTGCTATTACTACGGGAAATAAAGTTGAAGAGTCGGAGCCAAGAAAGCCGCCCGATGAAGTTTCAGTTTGCACCTTAGGCTGGTAAAGTACTGTTCCGTTGAGGATAGCAGAATGCTCCTTACGCAAATCATCTTGGTAAGTCACCTTAAGGTAAACAGGATATAACCCTGCACTCTTATTCGCAGAGATATCAAGTGGTATGGTAACAGGAAGAGGTGAATTTTCATCCAGATCTCCTAAATATTGTGCTGGCGGTAAAGAACTCACAAGCTTTTTTGTCTGTGGTTGACTGCCGCCATCTACCATTTCTACAGTAGTAAACATAGCCAAGGAATTACCCTCGTTTAATAGATTTGCGACTAGATTTGGAATTCCACCAATATCAGTAACGTTAAAGTCATACGCTCTAACTTTGAACTGTCCTGTCACATACGCCCCGAGATTTAAAGTGTCAGTTTCGGTATCACCATTGTAAATATATGTCAGCCCTAGGTTAAACAACATTGGGCTTCCTACTGCCTCCTTAGCAGCGAAAACTTTGGTGTCAAATATCTGCTGGCCTTGTGGAGGCAAGGTGTTAAGTGTCCATTTTGAATTACCTACAACCTTTACTGTGTCAAGTGGCGAAGTAAGAGTCATTACAAAATTGGATGCTGGTGCACTAGAATTATTTGAAATTACAAATTTCAGATCCTCAATTTGACCAGCAGTAATAATAAGAGAGTTTTGAGACCCATTTGTTTCACTTTGACTTTCATTACCGAAAGTACTAAGTGCTATTACGGATTCTGGAGGTTTTGGTGCAACTACAAGGCCAACAAGGGAGTTTATCTGTTTCCTATTGCCATAAGCGTCTCCGTATGATATTTGTAAATTGAGATTTTGAACCTTGCCGCTTCCTTCAAATCCCGGATAGATTGTCGCATTTATTTTCTTTGAGCTATTCGCTGCAACAGTACCCAGATCGAATGTAGTACTTCCTAAGTTTACCGTTGACGAAGATATGTCCGATGACGTAGAAAGAGAATCACTAGACGTGATATTGCCTCGACTTATATCTTTAATATTAATAGTAACTCCATTTGCATTTGCACTACCGAGATTACTGATCGATATAGGAACTTTGTTTACTGTGCCGGGGATAAGCGAGTTTGTAGTATCAATGCTTGAATCTAAAATAACTTTACCTGGAACACGGAATTGAATCGGTATGTTAACTTCTAAGTTTCCTAAATCAAGTACCTTAGAATACAAAAGATTTAGATTCGTGGAATATTGCTTTACTTTTGCATCTTGAAGTACGTTGATATCAAAATATAATGTAAAGGTCTCTCCTGCCTTTACCACGGAACTAAGGCTTGCACCGGCAGTCTGGCTGCCACCAATACCACCTGTGGAATTTGTCGTGTCGTTATTGACCTGGTACATTGGAGAACGCACAGCCTCAAATCCTTCAGGTAATGTCAATGCTCCTCTTACACCGGTAATATCTTGTCTGGCCTTGTTTACCAGTACTACTGCAAGAGTGGAAGAACCTTCTCCCGGACCCACTTCTACCTTTGTCTGTCTAGCACCAGGGATGGAACTCAGATTGTCCGTCCAATATGAGTCTTGAAATGCAGGCGAGTTGTCTGCTTGACCATAGGCTTCCATCAGAAAGTTGGCATCAAGATTTAATCCTGTAAGCAGTACAAAAGCCGCTGCGATTGCTAGAAACATATGCATATTCTTGACAGAATATTTAAAAATACTTCTGGAATTTACCAACTAGTAGGATACCTCCTTCTCAATAGTACCATCTTTTATGTGAATTATCCTATCAGTTTCCATCGCAAGCTCTGGATTGTGTGTGACCATAACAACAGTTCTTCTAAATTTTCTTGAAAGATTTTTTAGCATTCCAAATACTTCAGCACCAGTTTTCGTATCTAGATTTCCTGTGGGTTCATCGGCTAGAATAAGTGTAGGATTGTTCATGAGCGCTCTTGCAATAGCTACCCTTTGTTGCTGACCACCACTAAGATTGTGCGCCTTTATCTTTGCCTTGTCCTTAATCCCTAGGGCTTGCAGTAAAAGGAGTGATTTGCGACTTCGTTCTGCCCTGCTCATTCCCGCTACCATTGCTGGTAGTTCAACATTTTTTTGAACTGTCATTCTGTGGACAAGGTTATATGATTGGAAAATAAAACCGATGAGCCTGTTCCTCATATAGGCTACCTCATTTTCATTTAAGGAAAATATGTTAACTCCTCCGATAGAAACTATTCCTTTAGTTGGCCGATCCAAGGCTCCTATGATGTTAAGTAGCGTTGACTTGCCGCTTCCTGAAGGGCCAACTATTGATACAAACTCTCCTTTCCTTACAGAAAAGTTGATGTGCCTCAAAGCCACAAGCCTCTCAGCCTTTGAAACAAATACTTTTGAAACATTCCGTACATCTAGAGAGATTTGATTGTTGTTGTAATTCTGATGTGCACTGTCTTTTACAGTCATAGGATTTGCGATCAACCCGTTGTACCTATCTGTGGTGATTCGCCCAGTACTACTATATTGTCGAGTAACTCTTCACAATTACCTGCACTATCATCGCCATCTGTTACATTTGAATCTATTACAATGTCTATGCCGTCGCCACAATCAAAGAAATCTGCCCCTGGTCCTCCTTGCAGTACATCGTCTCCATCTCCACCATATAACTTGTCATTTCCATTCCCACCTGACAGCATATCATCATCTAAACCCCCAGATAATATGTCATTTTCGTTTTCTCCATATATAAGATCGCTTCCCTGTCCCCCTTGAATAATGTCATCACCATCTCCACCATACAGCTTGTCAGGGTCTTCATCCCCTTGCATTACATCTGAACCGTCGTTACCTCTAATAGTATCTGCACCTTGGAGTCCAAGCATTAAATCGTTATCCGGAGTTCCGCTCATTAGATCATCGCCGGACGAGCCAAGCTTTGAAGTTATTTGGCTGGTAGATGCAGCCGAATTTGTGCTACTACTTTCACCGATATCATTTTGATCTTGACCATCAGAGGTTGTACCGGAACTAGACTCGTCTATAACCTGGGTTTCATTAGAACGAGATGTGATTCTCTGAGCCAGAGCACTTGGATTGAAATAATTTGCATTAATTAACAAGAGTAACAAGATAATGCCAGAATAGACTAAAGAAGTTGTTAGTCTAAGCTTCAGTACTCTGTCTGAAATATGACTACGCCTGCCCCTAATAGCTTGTCTTGACAACAGGGATATAAGAAATTATCTTATATATAACCTTTACAACTGACAAATATACCAAAGAGGACATATTCGTTTATATCACAGTCTTTTTATAATACTCTTACTTGCGGCACGGCATACCAGATGCTCAAGACATTAAAATCCTCCAGATTCTATCAAATGAAGGACGGAAGTCATTCAGGAGCATCGGGCTTCAGATTAATCTAGCTCCAAAGAGCATTAAAACTAGAATAGAAAGCTTAGTTTCTTCCGGGGTGATTGAGAAGTTCATTATAATAGTTTCACCCTCAGCTCTAGGATATGAAAAAGAATATTTAGTTATTGTAGGAAAACGTGGAGAAAAACAGAATGTATACAATAACCTAAATTTACTCGGAGACGTGATACTTGAAGTTCAATCCTTGGGTGGGACTTCTGTATTTAGGTTGATCGTTCGAGAAGAATCTGAAAATAAGATCCGGTTTCTTGCCGATGCGCTCAAGCCCGCGCCTGTAGAAACCACACTTGCCTCTGGTACTTATAAAACTAAAAAAAAGCTATCCAATACTGACTTGTCTGTTATAAAGTGCTTGATTCAAGACCCAAGAATGGAAGTTGGTGAGATTTCAAAGAAGCTTTCGATCTCTTCAAAAACAGTTACTCGAAGACTTGGCGTTATGCAAAATGATCAAGCCATAAAATTTAGCATTCTTATCAACCCGGCAGCTCTCAGGGGATACATCCTATTTGCAATTTCGATGAAAATTGAAGTAAGCATGTATCAAAAGATTCTTCGCAGAATTTATCAGGATTTCCCAGAAAACTTCTTACTCCACCCGCCAGCCGCGCCCCAAGATACAATTTCCGTAGTTTTCCTCAGTAAAGATGTGTTTACCTCTGATAAGATTCTCGAAACCATAGAATCCTCTAGCGGTGTGAGAGAATCTCAAGTTTTCTTACCTACAAAAATAAAGTTATATCAAGAATGGTTGATGTCAGGGATAGAGAAAAAGCTGAAGCATCCAAACTAAATAAGATGTCTTAAGTATTAATCCACCCTGTTAGTATTAATTGTTCTCTAATTTGCTATTTGCTTTAATAGTACCTATTGGTACCCTATAGATGTACCAATGTCCTCCTGGATCTCTAAGATACTATTTCCTAATAAAAATAAGGACGTACCTGATAAGTGTAGTCAATGTGGTAAAAAGTTTAAAAATTACGAGGAACTCGTAGCTCACGCGAGACATGTTCATCATGATACTATTGTGAAATGCAAAGACTGTGGGAAAGAATTCATACATGAAAAGGATCGATTACATCATGTTCGAAAGCAACATGAAGAGAAAGTGGATTATCGGACTCATAAAGACTCGTACAAGACAAAAAAAGTTGGATCTCCGCAAGACCAGGTGGATGAAAGCACAAAGAACTTTGGCGATAATTTCTGACTCAGGTTGGTTCAAAGATCAATTTGATAACATAACTAAAATTGAGACAGTACATATATCAAATACTATTCTAGTTCTAAGCAATCTTTAGAATATCTACGGCTAAGATCTAATAACAATTCTGAGCTCAAATCCAGTTTTGAGTTACATACATTATTATCATGTTGCATCCCGTCGAATCCGGACCAATTTCTATATATTATTATCTAACTTCTATGGAGCAGGCTTCATGAAGGGATTACAAATAAAGTCAAATTTCAAAAGTCATACTTTTTGATACTACTGTCTAGAAACTGTCTTCGCTGCTCGCCGCCACAGCGGCTTCGGAAGTGGAGGTTTAGGTCCTAATGGAATCCTCTAAGAAAGTCCCTGTAACTTTGTGCTTTCAGATACAGATCTACTGCTTCTACAGGATTGCTTTGCAACTTATCATATGCAGTGTTCAATGTGTCAATAATTAAGGATTTCAAATATTGCCTCATTTCATTTTGAGCTTTTTCAAACTCATTATCAACTTTATGAGTAATCTTTTCAAACTCCTCATCGATGTTGGCGGACATTTTCTTCGTGTTATGACTTTTTGATATTTAAAGTTAAGACGTTCATCTCACTAAATCTATTAGTATACCTTGCTCATATCATAGCTAGAGCAAGAAACGTTGTGACATGAAAAGTAAAATTGAATATCCACCAGGACCTTCCAATCTAGTTCCCTTCTCAATGGGCCGTAAGTTTATACGAGATCCGATCAAGACATTGCTTGATCTATCCCAAAAGTACGGCGATATTAGCCATTTCAAATTTGGGAGGCAAGATGTCTATTTCATTAATAATCCAAATTACATTGAAGATGTATTAATTACCAACTACAAGAATTTTATTAAAAGTAGAGGGTTACAAGTATCAAGGCGTCTACTTGGCAATGGCCTAGTTACTAGTGAAGGGGAGTATCATGACAGGCAGCGTCATTTGATCCAACCTAAATTTTATCCAAAACAAATAAGATCTTATTCTGATGTCATGATAAAATGCGCTCTCAAAATGTGCGATAATTGGAAGGACGGTACCGTCGTTGATATTCATAAAGAAATGGCACACGTTACGTTAGCAATAATAAGTAAAAGTGTATTAGGATATGAGGTCAAACAAGAAGGTGATGAAATAGGCAAAGCCCTCCTAACTTGCATGGAATATTTCAACCGCCTTCTAATGCCATTTGGTGAATTAATTGAAAAGATCCCACTATTACCAGTGAACAAGGAATTTCAGAGAGCCAAGAGCAAGTTAGATTCTACGGTGTATAGCATGATTAGCGAACATAGAAAGAGTTTGGATAGAGGACAGAAAGAAGGAGATGATCTCCTGTTTACTCTTCTTCAGGCTCAGGATGAAGAATCTGGAATTGGCAAAATGAGCGACATACAGTTGAGGGACGAAGTCATGACAATATTTTTGGCCGGGCACGAAACGACTTCTAATGCGCTTACTTGGACACTTTATCTTTTATCTTTGCATCCAGATATTGAAGCAAAACTTGACGAAGAGCTCCGAACAGTATTGGGAGACCGGATGATTGCTACTGTTTTAGATGTACCAAAGTTGGTATATACAGAAAGGATTCTTACTGAATCGATGCGACTGTATCCTCCAGCATGGGCATTGGGACGCCAGGCCATAAATGAGGTCAAGATTGATAAGTACACAATTAGAGCAAGATCGATAATTTTAATGAGCCAATATGTTATGCACAGAAATCCTCGCTACTATACAGACCCAGATCTTTTTTATCCAGACCGCTGGACTCCAGAGTTCAAAAAGCAGTTACCAAGATTCAGCTACTTTCCTTTCGGCGGTGGTATAAGAGGTTGTATAGGCGAGCCATTTGCCTGGTTGGAAGCGATCCTCTTGATTTCTATTATTTACAAACAGTGGAAGATGACTTTAGATCTTGGTCAAAAAGTCGCGTTGAAACCACTGATTACTTTGCGTCCCAAATATGGCATGCGTATGTTACTAACAAGAAAATAAAGTTCTGCCAATAATCGAGGGCATAGTTTGAGCAGGGGGGAAAACATTGATCTTCAGATACCTTTCAATTCCCAAATGCAATGTTTGTGAATAACCTATTAAAGCTTCTGTGGTGTAGTTAATATTTTTCCAAATAGCTGCGAGTCTGCCATCTTTATATGGCCGTCCACCATGTTACTGAAAGGTAGGATGGTATCAATCACCGGCTTTATCTTTCCCTTACTTACCCATCGTATTATTTCTTCCAATCCAGCTCTAGTTCCCTGCGTGGCTCCCAATAGATTTGTTCCCCTGAAAAATAAGTACCTTAAATCAATTGTCGAATCGTAGCCGGTAGTAGCGCCTGTAGATACAAGCGTGCCACCCATCTTCAATAGGCCCAGTTCCTGTGGAAAAACAGTCTTGCCAATATGCTCATAAATAACATCCACTCCTTGCTTGTTCGTTATTTCACGCACCTTTTTGTACCAGTCAGATTCACGGTGATTAACTACAAAATCAGCCCCCAGCTGCAAGCACTTGTCCATCTTTTCCTTATTTCCAGCAGTGGCTATAACATCGCAATTGAATAATTTGGCAATCTGTATTCCGGCAATCCCCATGCCACTTCCTCCCCCCATTATTAGAATCATTTGACCGGGCCGTATATTGGCTCGGGTAACAAGCATATGCCACGCGGTTAAACCTACCATTGAAATTGCTGCCGCGTCATCGAAGGACACATTGTTTGGAATCTTGATTACGTTTACTTCAGGCAAATGCGTATACTGCGCAAAGGCGCCCCAGAGTGGACCTGTTTGGAAACCCCACACCTGTCTGCCGCTGCAATCATATTCCTTACCAGATGTGCATTCACTGCATAATCTGCATGTCAGGTTTGGATACACAACCACCCTATCTCCAATCTTGATGTTTGCCGTGACATTTTCACCAAGGTCGGCAACTGTTCCAGCTGCGTCGCTTCCTGATATGTGAGGCATTGGAATCTTGATTGGTTCACCCCAGATACCCCACAAATCATTATAGTTGTACGAGGCCGCTTCAACTTTTATCAAAACACTATCTGATTTGGGCTTTGGTATATCAATATCTTCAATTTTTACTACCTGCCTAGGATCTTTACTATGTTCTCTATAAACGGCTGCTTTCAAGTGTAATTGCCGGAATCTTTAAGCTAGATGGTCATATATTCATAATGGCTAGCCCTACACTAAATAACTTGAAATATTAATAGTCCTCAATTGTCAGGCTGATAAGTAACTATTTTTGCAAGGTAGATGAGGAGTCAGACGTCGTTAATTTAACATAGGTATCTTCGACGGGAGTTTTAAGCCTCGTTACGTCTCGTTTGAAGAACAAGTCAATAAACCAGTCAACCATGACTCGCAATTTCTTTTCTATTGTAGGAAGGTTAAGCAAATAGTATGAACGCCAAATCCACCAGGCCGTAAATCCCTGAACCTTATACCCAAGTAAAATGCCAACGCCATTTCTTTTACCTATCAGTGTCATGACGCCTTTAGTTTTGTAATCAAATTTTTTCTTGGCGATTACCTGGTCTTTGATTGTAGAGATTAAATTAATTGCAGCAATCTTTCCCTGTCTTATTGCATGTTGTGCCGTAGGAGGACAGGTCCTTCCAGTATTAGGATCAATAATGGATGCGCAGTCACCGAGAGCCATAACGCTTTGAGTGTGTCCAACAACTTCGAGAAAATTATTTACTACTACCCTCCCAGATTTGTCAAGTTCGCACGAGAGACCTGATAGTAAAGGTGACGGTTTTCCTCCCCCAGCCCAGATAATCGTCTGAGTCAATATATCAGTTCCATCATCTAATTTAACACTCTGCGACGTTACATCAGTTACACGAGTATTTAGGATCACCTCGATTCCGTTTTCTCTTAACTTTTGTAAAGCAAATTCTGATAGCTCCTCAGTTACCTCAGGGAGGATCCTTACACCAGAATTTACAAGTACAGTTCTAATATTAGCTTTTTCTAGATTGTGATAAAAATGCTTAATTGAATCCAGTACAAAGTCATTCAATTCCCCGACAATTTCAACACCAGAAAACCCTCCTCCGACAACCACAAATGTCAATAAATTCTTTCTAAGCTCAAGGTCTTCATGTTCAATATCTGCCTGTTCCAGCATATTTATTACATGATTGCGCAAAACAATAGCATCACCTAAACTCTTCAGTGTAAATGATTGTTTGGCAGCCTCATTCATGCCAAAGAAGTTCGTTTCACTTCCTAATGCTATGACCAAGTAATTATATTTTATTGTGTGAGTACGCCACTCAATAGGATCTGTTTGCTTTCCAATTCTATGACCAATGACAACTTGCTTATTGTCGATATCGATGGACTCAACATCGGCCTCATAGAATTTTGCTCTGTTACAGAATACTCTCAATGGTGTTACTATATGCCTGGTCTCTATCATCCCGGATGATATTTCAGGTAGCAAGGGTGTAAAAAGAAAAAAGTTGTCTCTACTTACAAGAGTTATGTCTATTCCTATATCATTCTGAAAAGCTTTTTGAAGTTCGCGTAGAACTTCAATCCCAGCAAATCCCCCACCCAAGATTAAGATGCGTGTTAATTTAATTGGGCTCTGACCGTGAACAAGTTCCAGATGTTTTTGGTATGAATCAATTCTAGAAAAGGAAATGTCACATTTTGAACATCTATATCTGCTACCAAATCTAATTGATAAAATAGATGAAGTTAGGCCTACAATGATACCAAAAACAAGGTGCATAATAATATAACTCATAATCACTAATGGGAAGCTATATTGATAAACAGTTGAATGATATTCATAGTAGGATTCTTCTGCCATAGCAGTTATCGTACGATTAATCTCTGGTAACACAACTAAAAAGTAAACAGGTATGAAAAAGACAACTAAGATTACTGAACCAGCAAATAAGCCATAAGTCAAACCATTTGAAATCTTACTAATGTTCAAGATACCAGTCTTGTAGAGAAAAACTCCAACAATTATGCCTATTGAAATAGAAGTTATCGCGTGAATTGCTATTCCGCCATAAGCCGCGGCTGAAGAATAGATTCCTATAACATGTCCAAATGCTACCCACGTAGTATAATATGGTATACCCATTCCGATATCAGAGATAGTTGGAATAAGCATAGAGACTGCTCCCAACAATGCTCCTATAACTACGAAAAATACTTCGCGTCTAAAGGAGAAATCTACCCTAATCTCTGTCACTCTATTTGTCATAACTTAGCCGCAATTATTATTATTATTTCGTCATGTTCCCTGGCGGTACAACAACTAGGTTAAAGTCTGATTTCTCAACAAAATCGCCGAGATTTTGTCCCTGTACTCCATCAATACTTACCAGGATATCAGTCGGGCCGGGTTTATCAAACTTCACTGTTTGTATCCCTGTTCCGTCAAGGGCTTTCTGATCATGGAGATCTTCTATTACCGTATTATTCTGACCGGTAACCTTGAAGCTATAACTGACTCCTGGAACCACAGACTGTGAGCTGTCCATAAACAGCACTCCAAATTGTGTCTTATTCCCAGATTCTATTAGTTGTGGCTGCCATAACAGCTCTATATAATATGTTCCTCGACCTGTTTGCAAAGTGATAGGTGGCTTTGGGATTTCAAGTTCACTTTTTGGTACAGGAGGAGGACCTTGCCCAGTTGATACAAGCTCAAATTGGTAAAAAATTGGAGGATTCCCAGTTGTCACGTCAGCAAAGGTCTGTGCCTTAATTGGATATGGCATATCTTTATTTATCCAAATTTTATTATCGACTCCCTTGTGCCATGATACTAAAGTGGTATCAAATGTTCCTGCAGGTACGGTAATTCTCTCTTGTGCACCTGGACTGATAGGAGAACCTCCTATGGATGCTATCTTTCCCCAATACGGGGCACTAAGAGACTGACCTGGTTTTGGAACAAATGATGCAAGCCATTGGAGTGAGGTTTCATAGGCACCACGATAGGGTGACATGGAGGGTGAAATTTGTGAATTGCCTAATGCTGACAGATCCAAATCGCTGAGATGAAATGTTCCGTTTACTATAGCACCTTGGTCATTAACATAGACAGGAGCTACCCAGTAGTGGCCTGTATCATTATGTTCTTTAAGGTATATAGTCATTGCAAATGGCTGACCCTGATTTGTATCATGACTTTGTATTTTGTACGTATAGTACGTGTTAGGTTTGGCTCCTTGGCCTACGTACCAATTGCTGTCGGCATCAGCTGCCAATAACCAACCTAGCCCCAAATTAGAAATTACAAGTCCACTGATAATCATGATCAAACCTAATTTAACTATCTTACCAGAATATGGTAAGTCAATCTTCATCATTTATAATACTATATATTGTGATCCTAAATTAAATATCTTAGTTAACTATGTTATCTCTAACCGAACCATTAATAGTCAGTTAGGTTACCCTTTAGCAATTCACTACAGTAACTTAACTATATTAAGTAAGAGTCTTATAGATTCGGTTCTATAATGATCTAGAAATGCAAGCAAAGATTAAGCAACTTGGTTTGCTTCAGGTATATAGGTACGTTCCGATATTTTCGATCTGCTTACTGACCATCTCGGGGCTACCTATGTTAATTCCAACTTTAGCACAACAAATGAATTATGGGGCTACTCTGTCAGGAAGCAATCTATCCCCACCGGTTACAACGGGAGCTTCGGGTACAGCTAAATTCAATGTAGATCAGCAAGGAAATATGGTTTACCAAATTGATGTGAAAAATATTAATGGAGTAATTGGAGCTCATATCAGCCTTAAGAATGGAAGCGATTTGGCGCAAGTATTCAATCCTTATGTTGAGATTTCTGGGAAAGCTGGAATTCCTACTGGTGAAATCAATGGACAACTATCGAAAGGCACACTACAAACTAGCGACCTCAGTGGTCCACTGTTTGGAAAGAACATCACAGATCTTGCTAGTCTGATGAATAATGGTTCAGTATATGTTGTTGTCCGCACACAGGCTCATGAAAATGGCGAAATCCAAGGAGATATCAACCCGTTAGCCACTAGTCAGAAGTAGGGGACGGTTGAAGCCTTCTGTGCAACTATAACAAATTATAACAGACCATAGGTATATTGTAGGTAAGAATACTATTCACTATAATTTGGAACCAAATAATTTTGATTCAGGTATTTATATTTACCATTTCCAGTACTATACGCGAAACAATTCGATAAACGATTTTGTTCCTACCAACTACTTTAGATATATACCCAATTTGGAATGATGAAACATGCATTAACATTGTTACTGTAGGAATAAATATTCTCATAATATATTAATTTACTATGAAACTTCATAAAGGTAACAATATCGCAATAGACAGAACACTTGATTTCAGGACCTATACAAGGTATGGGTGGTTCTTTCATACATACATTTATGAAGGGAGATATCTACAATTACTACGATCAGCTAAATCCTTCAGCAAAAGGACGTCTCATAGTTGGAGGGGCAACTGAAGAAGGAAAGAACATGAACATGATAGTGGGAGGAAAATTGCCTTTTGATCCAAAAG
>DATBFR010000071.1:0-8480 GCA_036558405.1 Nitrososphaeraceae archaeon
CCATGTGTAGGACCAATACTTGGTAGCACATTAACGCTAGCAGCAACTCAACCTGGGGCAGCTTACAACGCTTTACTTGCCTATTCATTAGGTCTAGGGGTACCGTTCCTCATCACTGGAGCGTTCTTTTCTCAGGCTACCGGTATAATTAGAAGAATGGTAAAACACCTAAAGTATTTCAACTTGGCTATGGGGAGCCTGCTCATAATACTTGGCATTCTGGTGTTTACAAATAATCTGAGTATTTTAGGGAATTTCCCACTCGCTGACCAATTATTGAGGATAGAAAGGGGCGGCCCATGATGAATTTGAATAGAGACAACACTAGTGCACTCCTAACTGGGATCGCGGTTGTATCGCTCATAGTTGGATTTGCAATTTATTTTAACAGCCCTGAGCTTAATAAGGCGTCATCTGGAGAAAGTGGGGCAAACTTTGTATCCAATGTTGCGTTGGACGGCACTTCAGGGAAGATAACTAAAACCCAGTTCAGCATCGACAAATCTCAGTTCAGAAAAGCTCCAGAATTTATGGGTATTAGTGGATACATTAACACTTCTCCCATTACCCTAAAAGACTTGAAGGGAAAAGTAGTTTTGGTTGACTTTTGGACCTACAGCTGCATAAACTGTATAAGAACACTTCCATACCTGGTAGATTGGAATGCAAAGTATTCAGACAAAGGATTGGTAATAGTTGGTGTACACACGCCCGAATTCGAATTTGAAAAGAATACTGAAAATGTGAAAGCTGCAGTACAAAAATTTGGAATCAAGTATCCAGTATTTCAGGACAACGATAAAGGAACATGGAACGCCTACGATAATCGTTACTGGCCACGGAAATATATTATTGATAGCGAAGGATACATTAGATATGATCACATTGGAGAAGGCGGATACAGCGAAACCGAAAAGGTAATTCAAACACTTCTTGCAGAGAGGGCTGCTCTCAATGGGATACCAACTCTTTCCTTTAACTCTAGTGGTCAGAGTGCCCCACCGCCGACAAATACTGAGAGCGTTGATTTCAGTAGAGTGAACTCACCTGAACTATACTTTGGGTATCAATATGCCAGAGATGTCCTTGGCAGTCCCCAAGGATTCAGACCAGACCAGGTGGTGAATTACTCGATTCCCTCATCAGATCTTAGGGCTAATGTAATTTACTTGCAAGGGGAATGGAAAAACAACCCAGACAATTTGGAGCTTGCTGGAGACTCGGGCAAAATTGCACTTGGGTATTCTGCAAAGTCAGTTAATATCGTAGCAGGCGGGTCAGGCGAGGCCAGCGTATCCGAAGACGGTATCAAATCTATCAGGGTCGATTCAACAAATTCAACTGGCACTGATATAGGAAGCGGCGGACAGTTAATTATTGACGGACAAAGACTTTACAACATTGCAAAGCATCAGGATTACGGAAATCACTACGTCGTACTTGACGTAAAAGGGAAAGGTTTTCAAGCATATACTTTCACCTTTGGCTAAACGCATATCTGCTTTTATGAAGTCATTTGACTTCACTCTCTCTAGCCTTAATTTCTAGTAGGACGATTTCTTGAATCCAGCAGTACTATTTTAACTCCAAATGCTTCAGAACATCTTCAGTATGCTGTTCGTCTTTTACTTCATCGGCCAATATTGTTTCTGCAAGCCTACGTGTCACAAAATCATTTGCTTCTGTGGCAATCAAGACAAGATTGTTGTAATTTTCAACTGCCTTACCCTCAAAATCCTGCGCCCTCTCCAATGCTGACCTTAGGGTTAGGTGCTTTGCAGGATCAAGCTCTCCAATGGTGCTAAGTCTTTTCCATTGTTCAGGATCGGAAGGCGCCTTATCGCCAAGTTCTGATAATCGGTTTGCAAGCAGCTCTGCATGCATAAGCTCTCCTGTTGCCTGCGTTTTTAGTGCAGTAGCATAAGTAACTAATCCTATCCCTTCCATGTTAATGCTCACATACCAAAAGAAATGAAAGATTTGCATCTCATCAGAATAAGCTTTCTTTAAACTCATAATTATCGAGTCTATTTTTTTTCCAAGTAACTTCTTTTCAGTTCTCCCCATTGGAAGAAATTACGCTCTCATACAAATATACATTACCATTGCCAATTGGAGGCCCATGGCTATTTGATAGCGTGCCTGTATGTCAGAATTAACTATTTATCTTCTCATCATGGCAATACTTGAAATAGGCAGAAAAAAGATACTCCGCAAACACTTATTTTCTGATAATAAATGAATAGGCTGCGTTGGCTGCTATGGGCAATAGGATAGAAGCTGAACTTGACAATTTCATATCCCAGCTTCAAGGCCTAATCAAAATTCCTAGTATATCGGCAAAAAATCAATCTTTAGATGAATGTGCCATACTCGTATCGACTATAATGAATAATGCGGGCATTAAATCCGAGTTGTTATATTTGAATGAAGAGGGAAAAACTCATAAAAAAACCTCAGCGCCCCCTATAGTTTTCGGCCAAATTAATTCAAAATCATATCCCTCGGCAAAGACGATAATGTTTTACAACCACTATGACGTTCAACCTCCCGAACCCCTTGAATTATGGGAAGCTGATCCATTCAGCGGAAAAAGAGAGGGCAACTACATATACGGCAGAGGCTCCTCAGATGACAAAGGCGAATTACTTACACGAATCAAGGCTGTAGAGTATATTCTGAAAGAGACCGGAGATGTTCCATGTAATATCAAATTTGTAGTTGAAGGAGAGGAAGAAATTGGCAGTCGGCATATAGAACAATATCTTACCAAGTATAGAGACAAGCTCCGGTGTGATGGAGTAATTTGGGAGTTCGGCTATATTGATGAAAAGGATAGACCAATTATTAGTCTGGGAATGAAAGGTCTATTGTATGTGGAGATGATTGCTAAGGGACCAAGTGCAGATGTTCATTCTAGCCTAGCAGCGATTATAGAAAATCCAGCATGGCGCCTCCTTTATGCTTTAAGCACATTGAGAGACCCGAGTGGAAAAATTTTGATACAGGACTGGTATAGAGATGTAAAGAATTTCACACCGCAAGAATTGGAACTAATACGACACGAAAGCTTTGACGAAGATGATTTCAAAAGAAATCATGGCATACAAAAATTAGTTATTCATAATAATCTCGAAGAAGTCAAGAAAGCGTTAGTAGGCGGACCAACGTGTAATATCGCGGGATTGCATGCAGGATATATAGGAGAAGGATCAAAGACTGTCCTTCCTAGTAAGGCAAAAGCCAAACTCGACTTTAGATTAGTCCCCGATATGAATCCCAAAAAGCAATTTGAGCTTTTGAGAAGGCATTTGGATAAACATGGATTTACAGATATAGAAGTTATATTCATAGAGGGCGAACCTGCTTCTAGGACCCCACTTGACAATGAGTTCGTCAAGCTCGTAGAGCAATGCGCAATTGAGGTATATGGCGAAGCAATTACAAGCGTTTCCTCAGCAGGTACCGGTCCGATGAGCTACTTTGCTGAAATTTTAAGTGCGCCTTGTGTTAGCGTAGGAAGTACTTACAAGTATAGCAGAATTCATTCGCCAAACGAATTTACGAGGATTGATCTCTTGCAGAAAACCGTAAATTGTATTGGTAAGATAATCGAAAAATTCGACGGATCTTAGAGGCTTGGTTTAGAAAACTCAATCAAGCAAGCAAGAATTGTGTGATGTCCAATTCAAAAAATCGAACCCCCACGAGACAAGAGTAATGTGATGAGAGCTCACAATCTGTAGATTCTCCATGGGGGAGGATGTGACTCATGAGTCAATATGCAGAATATTTGATAGTGGGTGTGGATTATTTAATTAGCATGTTCATTCGTTAATGTGAATGAGTCCGGATTTGATCGAAGTCAATGCGAAGACGCCCGTCTTTTTAGTGGTGTCTAAAAAATTCTAAACCGTAAATACTTTCAAATTTGCTTTTTATCATTCTACATGTCTGATCAATGAATACCAACTGTCCATCACAATTCTGCTCTCTCTGTAATTCTCCCTTTTCTGACTCAATGGGATTTCCACAAACAGTACATTTATGGGCTTCTTTAAACAATGCTTCAGCTTCTTCCCCATAAGCTTGTATCGCATATTGCTTCCCATCATCACATGTGACTTCTACATAGTAATATTCAACTCCGTTACTAAAGTATGTGAGTTCTGGTGGAATTAGAGTCAGTCTGCAAGGAGAAATTGATGGTTGTCTGGGTTGTAATTCGCTTGGCCCGGCAGCTAAAATTTTCTGGAGTGCCATGACACTGTCTTTATATGCCAAGACTTCTCCACCGAATATTGTATCCAAGTTCAGATTTATTTGACAATCTAGCTGATTCAATACGCATCATTCGGCGCGTACCTCGATTTCCATGTATCATCTTTTTTACAGTAGTAATATTGTGCTGAGGCTTGATTAATCCATCTAGACTATCGGGATGATGTATAGGATTTGCGGATTAATTCTAAGCTTAAAAATTGACTAATCATAATCAGACTGTTTACACCATTTGCGCGGCCAATATTTGAGAAAACTTAAGTCTGCTAGCTCCACTTGAGCGTGCAAGAAACTGATAAATCATCGATTGACGGTGCTCCTACATGAACGTAGGGAATGCGCCCATTTGTACTTTTAAAATTATTACCTCATTATTCCTTTTGGGGTTTGCAAGTTTAACTTTAAACATGTTTTCTCTGGTATCAGCTCAATCTCTTGTACCGGGAATTCACGGAATGAGTATAGTAGATGGAGTCAAGTTTAAATGGGTTATCGTATCAGGTGACAAGGAAATTTCCGCTAATTTGAGGTATTTGGGAAACACGAGTGCACCACCCATCACAATTGTTGCCACTGCTTTGACAGGTCCCTCTTTGAACAATAACAATAATCTCTTAACCCAATCTGGCATAGAGACAGGACTTGATGTTACCGCGCAGAGTACGATGGGAGGAAGCCAAATATTAAACGCCGGTTGGACTTCTCCAAATAGTCTAGTTATTAAAATTGAAGGAAACTCTTCTCTCTATGACGCCGATCTAATAACAGTAGTTGCATCACCGTATACGGGAGGATGAAAATTTAGATTTGTACATTAAAACAAATTCGTGACAAACAATACTAGATGCTTGCTAAATATTGAAAAAAAAGAGAAAAAGATTTTGCTTATTGTCTGAAGTATTGTTGCTTTTGAGCTGATTGGTAGTATGAAGTCCATGCATTGGCTACGTTGTTATTGAATTCAGTGACTGCATCAATAGCCTTGCCATATAACTTCAAATTCTCTCTTGCTGCATTAATTGCATTAATTGCCAACTGATTGCTTGTATCAAAGACACTTAACGCTTGTGCAGTGATCTCATTGGTTTGTCTCTTTATTTGCTCTGTGTATACTGCATAGTTTGGAGAGCTGAATGAAGTACTAGCAGTTGTATTTCCTGCGCTGCTGGTCCAGTTTCTCTGTGCTGCAAATGCCTTGTTGACAAATTCCTTAGTCAGTTGAATGTATTCTTGCTGTAGGTTTGAGATTGATTGTGCATATTGAGGTTGGAACTTTGAAATTTCTTCAGTGACTCTCAGCACGTTTTGTTTAGCTGTATCAAATAATTCAGAGCTTTCTTGTGCTGCATTGTTACTTACGCTTGTAGTTGTTTCTATTTTACTTTTGGTGTCTGTCATTATTAACCATCTAATGGTTATCAATGGTTACCTATAAACGTTTGGTATTGTATGGTATTCATTGACTTGCAATACCGCCGATATTACTGTCGTTTACGATTTCACAGTCAATCTGAATTGAATCTCCATCAGATTTGCTATAGTCAACAACAATATCTGAGTTGCCCTCGCCGCAATCAAAGGAATCAGCTCCAGGACCGCCAATAAGATTGTCATTCCCATCTCCACCCTGTAGGACGTCGTCACCTTCATTGCCAAAAATACAATCATTGTCTGCTCCTGCTGTTATGATATCATTTCCTGAATTACCATAAAGTAAGTCCTTGCCTCCAAAACTAACAATTCTATCATTTCCCAACCCGCCATCGACTAAATCGTTCCCGCCTGACTGGGTACCGTTGGTTATTGCTTCTTGACTGTTGGAACAAACATTGCTTGCACTTATTCCATTAGCTCCATTTGCGCCATTAGCTCCATTAGCTCCATTTGCGCCATTAGCTCCATTTGCGCCATTAGCTCCATTAGCTCCATTAGCTCCATTAGCTCCATTAGCTCCATTTGCACTTACGCCATCCGCTCCATTTGCACTCACTCCATCAGCACCATCCGCTCCATCAATTCCTCCATTTCCTCCATTACCACCAATTCCTCCATTTCCTCCATTACCACCGTTTCCTCCATTACCACCGTTTCCTCCCCTGCCGCCTGTTGCACTACCGCCATCGCCGCCATTACCACCAATTCCTCCGTTTCCTCCATTACCCCCATTTCCTCCATTACCGCCGTTTCCTCCGCTGACTACTACGGTGCTATCTTCATTGTTTTTGATAACAACAAGGCCATTTGTTGAATTTCCTACCAGTGTGTTATTAGAACCAGTGACATTTTGATATACACCAGCATCGACAGAGTCAGCATAGATCGTATCGTTCCCCAAGCCTCCGTAAATCTGATCATTTCCCAGCCCTGCTTCAATTTGATCATTCCCATCGTCAGCATAGATTTGGTCATTACCTTCTCCGGCTATAATTTCATCAGCTCCACCCAATGCATAGATTTGGTCATTACCAATAAGACCAATTATTGTATCGTTACCATCAGTGCCTGTTAACTGATCGTTTGCGGCCCCGCCATTAATTACACTCTGACCAAAGGCTTCATACGATGAAGCGATAACTGCTCCTCCGGTAATAGTCATTGGGATAAAAATAAGTAAAGCCAAAACTCTAGTAGAAAAGCGGAAATCAGAAAATGACAATTTACTGTTCAAACAAAAAAACCGTGATCTAATCGTAGAATTCAATACTAATTGTAAAGTCGCCATGCCATTCTTATATTATTCGATATCATCTTACAGAATATGAATCACAATTCTGGACTGTAAGATTCAGCAAAAAGGTCAAACCCATTACATACGTAGAGAAAATAATTTGCGTTATCACAAACCATAACTTTGATTCATTATTCTGACCCATAGTGAGATATGAAAGAACTAACCTTTTCAGCTATTTGAGTTTCATATTAATTTGTAGGTTCGTTCTTTTTAATATGAAAAATACATACATACAGTTCCTAATCAATCCCTCAGGTAATATTTTGGTCCTCCAAACATCTCTGATATGGTCAATATTTTTGACCATTCTTCTAATGACTCTACAACTGCCCTTGCGGCATCGATATCTTTACCTATCGCTACCACTCCATGGTTTCGTATTATTACAGCCTTGGATTTTTTTTGTCCGAATATCTTGGCCACTTCACGAGCTAGTGGTTTAGAACCAGATGGATAATTCCTTATTATTGATGGATTTCCGACCACAAGTTTTGCTTCTTCGATGACTTGCTTGAAGCCTCTAGAAATGGCGACTCCGAGAGTATAAGGACTATGCGTATGAACTATAGCTCTTACCTTAGAGTTGGTATTGTAAATTCCCATATGCATTTGCCACTCAATACTTGGTTTGATATTCCCATACGTAGTTCCATCTTGAAGATCAATCTTTACCAATTGCGATATCTCTAGGTTGTAACGTGGGACTGCGCTTGGAGTAATCAGCATAAAATGGTTTCCATATCGTATGCTATGATTCCCCGAAACCGAGGTTGTCAGCCCAAGACTATACAGATCATGCACACAGCGAACTAGTGATGAAGGAGAAGAAGTCATACTACTATTGCTACTTTTCTTATTTGCATTTAATACCATTCTCTTATCTTCAGTTACCTCCGCGTTCCTTCTAAATTAAACTGTCCTAATTGGCCAAACTTGTGGGTTTGTCAATTCAAAATATGATCTTATATGAAATATGAAACTAGGAACGTGGACAGGCAGAAAAATGAACTGTAGCCAACAAAGAAATATGGATAAAAATTCAGTTAATTGAGCAGGAAGCTTTAATCCTTTTTTGTGCGAAGTAGATCGCAAAGAGCAATATTGCCAGCGACAACAATCGTAAGGGAATTTGGTAATTAGAAAGGAAATTAGAGAGTATGACACCTGAGGCACCAAAAGTTGAAGCTAGTAGAAAACCGAAGGAAGAACAACTCACACATGCACTTGAAATTACGCTCAGTGAAGAGCCAGAGAGTAACGATTTGCTAAATTTAAAGCGAGTATTTTTCAAAATATATACATTCATACTTATTACAACACCCAAGAGAATAGAGTTGATTGTAGAAATAAGAAATCCTGCCACAGCATCAGGAGGCAGATAAAATATGAAAATAGGCTTAAAAAATAATAACTGATCAAAGACGTTGAATGAAATCCAAAAAACTGCTGCCGTTATTCCAGCAATAAT
>DATBFR010000072.1:0-11535 GCA_036558405.1 Nitrososphaeraceae archaeon
TTGGAATTTTCGGATGGCTGGCATGGCGTTCACACAACATCAGGTCATTTCAATTCCAGATTTCAGCTTTCATTTTGATTTGGATAGGTGGAGAATTCATAACTACACTAGGCGAGTCAGGGCTAATTCATTTTCCAGCTACTTTACACGACTTGGGGATGCAGATACATTTGGTTGCCATGATTCTCTTTGCTTCAATTATTTTCGTCAGATTCTACTATTCCTACAGAGCAGGACATAAAATTATGGAAAGTCTTGATTCTATACTAAGATAGATTTCTGAACCCAAAAACTATGATCCGTCTTGCTTCAATGAGAAGAACCTTTCTGTAAGGCTATCGACAGGATCGATATTCTGTTCGGCATTTATCACGATCTTATTGTTCTCATAACTTACAGTTATTGAGCTAAACACGCTGTGAAACAAACTATATCTCTTCCCTTCATCGTTGATTGAGATTTTATCTACAACTAGAAGCTTTTCGTCAACGAGCCACTTAATTTTTCTATATGCCGTAGTATGAGGCATATTTGTTTCCTTGATAATATCGCAAACTGACTTGGAGTGGTACATGGTAGAGTCAATAATTTTAATTAGTTCAGGGTCGGCCAGAGCAGACAAAATTGCCTTTTTGATTCTCTGATTCTCTAGTATTATCTTAATTCACCAGGTGAACTTTGGTTCATTAGTTATTAGATCTGCAAGCTATTAATCGTTGTCGCTATTATTAGATTTTTCTACAAGCTTACCATTAGAAATAATAGCTTCTATTCCCCTAATATTTTCAATATCTTTTAATGGATTGGATGACAGAATTAGAATATCTGCCTGTTTGCCTGGTTCAATGGTACCTGTTTGATTGATTATACCCAGGACCTCAGCTCCATTCTTAGTAGCTATCTTTATAATTTCCATTGGTTTGATGCCAGCGTCCGAAAGTAGTTTTAGTTCATGATGCAAACTTTCACCTGCAACAAGTTCAAAGTTAGGGATATCAGTTCCCGCCAGAATCTTTACTCCATTATTATGCATCATCTTTGTTAGTTGCAATACCTTATTCCATTTCTGCGAATTGTCAGGTTCGTAAGGACTATCCTTAAGAATAGCCTCATACACACTTAAAGTTGGGTCGACTGATATCTGATTATCCATTAGACTCTCTATCATGCTTCTAATCTCTATACCATCAAGATCCACCAAATCAAGCCATAGCGAATGACTAAATGGACCGCCACCAATTTGATTAAATACTCGCTGCTTCTCCTCGGACAGTAGCGAGGGAGATACAGGAACACCGTGGGTGAGGAAATCTATTCCAAGTTTTGCTGCCTGAGTCCAAGATGTTAAATACAAATGCCCGATGACTTTAACTTCCTGCTTATGAGCCTCGTCTATTGCTACCTTCAATAGCCTTGGATCTAGCCCAACGTAAACCTTGATAAAATCTACTCCCAATGAAGATTGACGACGCACTTCCTCGATTACCTCCTTATCATTAGTAACCTGCTTCTCGACAAAAGGTATAGGAAATTCGCCAGTGTTCAAAAGCCTACCTGCTGTAAATATTTCTGGTCCCAGAATCTTTCCCTCAGCCACATCTCGTCTCAATGATAGGGATTCATTCGTAGGTCCTCCAGGATTTCTAATTGTCGTAATTCCATTATACAAAAGCATATGAAGAATTTTTTTGGATGCAGACTGATTATAAGAGTCCTTTAGGACTCCGGCAACATGAGCATGCATATCAAAAAGTCCAGGCATGACATATTTTCCAGATAAGTTTAGAATAGTTACATGTTCTTGTGTCATATTGAAACTATTAGAATGGATAACATCAAGATAACCAGTTCTATTAGTTATTGCTACAATTTTGTTATTACTAATGAGTATATCTATACCGGATTGTGGTGGGCTGCCAGTTCCATCGATCAAAGTAGCCCCATGTAATATCAAAACTTCAGCATTACTACCATTATCTAAATATGGTAATGGTAGTAATTCGTCATTTTGATCGATGCCACTAACAGGTATGAAATTTGTTGTTTCTGGAAACAAAAATATCAATAACAATATTAAACCAAAATATGTTACCTGCAAATTATCAGCTTATCGCGATCCCATCATTTATCCTTTGTCTCAATAATACCGATTTCACTTAAATTAAGCGATTTAAATCCTTATCAACCATCATAGCCTTATGTCCTCAAATCATATGATATTTATCGTTGATTAAAATTGTAGGACTAAATAAAATAAAAAATAGATAAGGTGATAAGATATCAACGAAAACTAAAATAAAAAGGTCTTACTAGTTCTAGAACCAATGGTATCTAGTTAATCACCTGCCAGGATACATTGTTTGATTTTCTCCCAAGTCCCTTTGATGAAACCACATTCCACCACCAGCCATTCTATGGTCATTCCCGTGTCCTCCTCCTTTGCCCTTCTCATGCATGAAATCAAATCCCTTCATGGTATGTGGTTCTGAAGTATGCAAAACTTGTCCATTGCCGGCGTCAACAATTATTTTTGACATTGTTTCATTCCCGCCATCTACTACTAGAAATGTGTAAACTAAATATCCTTCCACTATCCCGAGGCGTCCGGCAACAACGGTACCGTTACTAATTTGGTTTTGTGCACTTTGCGATGCTTCGGAAAAAGTAACATTCTGATTTACTTTTATGAAATTCTTTATCGCATCCTTGACGTTTACAGAACCTGTTAGATTTGCTATTTGGGAACCTTTCAATGGTGACACTGCAGTTGCCATTGGAAATGCGACTAGTATAGCTGATGCCACAAGACCGACTGCTACTACGCCAGCTATAGTGAGTTTTGATGCCGTATTCCATTTTACTCCTTTACTACTCATTGCCTCCATATTTGTATTATTTTGTTATAATCATTGTTAATGCATGATACGTAACAAAGTTCCCCAATGCTATGATTAATGTGAATTTTTACCAAAATAGTACTGATCTTTTCCAAATGAAAAGAGGTGACTAGTACTGAGACACATATATCAACCCAAGTATTTTTTGAGGAAAGCCACAGTCTTATCCCACGCATCTCGAGTTTCAGCTGGAGCGTAATTTTCGCCTGAAGGATTAGCAAAAGCGTGTCCAACTCCTTTGTAAATGTATATTTCATTTGGAACTCCGACTTCATCCAATGTTGCTTTGAATTCGTTCACCTTTTCTACTGGAATGCCTCTATCTTGGTCTCCGAATACTCCAAGCACCGGCCATTTTATTTTTGACAGATTTGAACTATCTGTTACTAACGCAGAACCATAGTAAATAATAGTGGCAGCTAATGGATGGTCTTGACTATTCAAAGCCAGCTGCAGAGACTGTCCCCCGCCAAAGCACCAACCCATTGATGCAATTCTAGATGGGTTAACATTTGGTAACGAACTGACATAGTTTACAGCGGACTGCAAATTATTTATTGCAATCTCCGGATTACTTCTTACTTCTTGTGTTAATCTTCTCGAATCATTTTGTTCAGTTACAACTTCACCTTTAAACAAATCTACTGCAAGGACGACGTATCCTTGTTGGGCTAATAGGTTAGCCATATTCTTAATGTGAGCATTCAATCCCTTGTTTTCATGAATCATTATAACTGCCGGAAGTTTAGTTTCATTAGTCGTCTGCTCCTTCTTTGATAATGGATACACCAAATATCCTGTAGCATCTGAAAAATAATTTACTGTGCGATTTTCCAATTCAACTTGAGAATTATTGCCAGCCAAATTGCTTAATGCAGTAACATTTCTGATAACAGAGCTAGTAGAATTACCTGACTGCCCTTGACCGAAATTCGGATAAATGGGGGCTAAAATCATAGCGCCTAGAATAAGAAAAATACTCAATGATAAAACATTCTTACTCATATCTATTTTCGGTCATCAGGAGACTATTTATCCTATACGGAACAAAGTTACGAATTATCATCTTCTCAATAAGCATGATCCAGGTTTATTCCATTAATTCTGTAAATGCTAAAAACTTTTGACTATTATTTATCTTATTTTGTGTTAGTTATTCACCATTACGTGCCAATTTCTAGTCAGAAGATTATCAATACCATTACTAGAGATACGATCTTTTAAGATCGTTTATTTTGGTCTTAATAATTCCATCCTAAATGCATTTGTTGGTCGGTTCTTTCTATCTTTTTAGATAGCTTAGGTATCTTATAAGCAAGTCTAGTTCTCTCAAATTCCTAAATCGTAATTGGAATTACGCGAAGATTTCGGAACTGGGTTGCCCTGATGACCCGTAGTTTTGCTCATCGGTTTTTTGTATATCAGCTAGGCATGTGTACGTTATGTACCTATTATCTTCAAAAATGGCTCTCACTTCAATTGTGCGCGTTCCATACAATTTCCCCAATCCAAATTCATTTTTGCTTATTTTGGTAAGAGGATTGACTTCAGTCGTATCTGCGTCATAATCTATTACAAATGCGTTGACTTCTCGTGGTTTTTTTGAAAATTCAACTGTAAAAGTGGAATTGGAGGACATATTGACTTCTGGTTTGTAATCATCAGGAAGGCGTGGAAAATTCAATTTCTCTAAACTGTCTTCCTCCAGAACAACAAAGGGGAGCATCTCATATGTATGGTTTGCATATACAAGATTAGCTAAGGGAGCCTTGGGATCTTTTATTGGATCTGCCGCAACAACATCGTGGCCTGATATACTTGAAAGAGAAAAAGAAACGAGAGCAATTAGTATAAGTGCACCTGAGGTAACATAGAAGATACCGTTATGGGAGTACAATTCATTTTGTTTCAGCGCAAAATTTGAAAAGATACTATGTCAATTGTTCTTCACAAAGAATAGAACTTTTCGAGAACATAAAATTATGATATCACAATACCTCTTATTTATAAACTTGATAATGACTTAACCCACCACCGAATTAATTGTAGTAGGCCGTTATAGCTAATATGTGATTTACTTATAATTGTATTTAGGTAAGGTTATGGTATCATGAGGATTCAGAACCCTTATTTTCTTCAAATCTATTCTCAAGGTCTTCTAGTATCCTGCGAATTTCTCTTATTTCATGCATAATCTCCTGTTGAGTCAAAGGTATTCCTGATTCTCTTTGTACCTGCTGATATGCCTCCTCAGACTTTCTAACAATGACAGAGATGAACAGATTGATTATTATGAACGTCCCTATTATTATAAAACTGGCGAAATATAACCAATATAGCGGGCCCAAGTTTTCTACTATGGGATCCATTATGGCCACCCACTCTTCTAGAGTAATAATCTGGAATAAAGTAGTTAGTGAAGTAAAAAAAGAAGACCAATGCCCCGGATCAATATGCCTAAAAAGATGATATCCGACAATGGCATATATGAAGAAAAGAATCCCAAGGAGGATTAGAATATTTAATATGCTAGGTACGGACCGAGCAAGTGTAGATACAATTGCACGAAGCTCAGTGGATTTCGTTACCAGTCTTAGTATCCTTACTAGTCTGACTAGTCTTGCTATCGTCGAAAATTGACCAGTCGTAGGCAGGAAAGACAGTACTATGATTGTAAAATCGAAACAATTCCAAGGATCCTTAAAATAGCGCTGCGGTTTTGGATATAGTGCAATTAACCTTAAACCAGCCTCTACGATGAAAATATCAATTACTAGACTTTGAATGAATGCGAAAATTCCTGTCATAACTGATTTGCCCTGCTTGTCATTTGGAAGTATTCCTGGTGATGATTCGATGGCAAGTGTTACTGCCTGGAGAAGTATGATTCCTGTTATCGTCCAATCAAATGCTCTGCTTGCGACTATCCGTGCAGCATAAAAAGCGATTCTATTAGTACTACTATCAGTAGTAGATTGTCCGGTAAGGGGACTACCAAGCGACCTTTTCTTTCTATCCATGGTATTACTTAAACAGGTTCTTAATTTTCGTAGGGTATACTTTTCACATGATTTATACAGATGCAAATAAGAAACTCTGACAAAACTAACTCTTTCAATCTGAAAATCTTTCGGGCTCTTTCCATTTAATTGTTGGGATTCTAGTCTTCTGGGGCAATAGTAGAGTGTCAGCCTGTTTCATGGAGCAAGGGGTTATCTTGGTCGGCCAAAGTCAAAGCCTGACTTCTTTAATTCTATAATGTTTCTAAAGCTAAGAACCTTAATAATCCTACACTTGTTCAGTGCAAGAGATAGATGTACATTGCTTTCTTTTATTGTGCAGTGATTACCAATATAGGTAGTCATCGCTTTATTACGGGACATAGATTCCTGATCTACTAAGTTTGGCAATCTAATCCTATTAACTCTTAATGGGGAGTCGAGCAGAAAAGTTCTTATCGTAGCCTGACAAAACATGACTAATGATAAGCAAGACACCTAAATTACTAATAATTGGTGCGATATTGTTTGCATTATCGACTTCTGCTGTCAGCTTTGGAATGTCGAATGTAAACGCCCAATCGGAAGAGAAAAAACCAGGATATGAAGTATCAATATCAAGGGACGCAAATAGCCAACAAACTATTTCAGATGGCGCAAGTTATGTTAGTGGCTTCGATACTACTTACGACATTCAAGGAGGTACACTAGATTTGAGCAAAGGAAGAGATCTAATTCTATCAACCATAACAGATGATTTTGACAACTCCACCTTAATTGGTTATGTCAAGGCGGGCAAAGCCGGCGCTGAAGGAACTGCAAATACAACTGGATTGGCTAACCCCTTTGTAACCGTAGAACAAATTAACGAAAAGATAAAGTCAGTTCTTGACCCCGTTATAGATAGTTCACTTGCAGGCGGTGGGGTGGCATTTACCATCGGACCAGTAACGCATGAAATAAAGTGCACCTTCGGCGGTTACCTCGAAGATTTCGGATGCTTTAAAGTTGAAGGCTTTAAATTGCAGTAACAAACAAAAAATTCCTACAACAGCCTTAATTAATTAGTAACGACTTCACGTTACTAAAATATTTTTTCTTTCATTTTCTACTAAACGTTTGTATAATTTTATGAAAATCCTATATTTATGCAGAAACGCGGAACAAATAGATTCCAATTAGCTAACGATAATAATTTATTACTATGGCAGTATAACTCCTGTAGCTTTCAATTGATCCATCACATTTCTAACTTGTTCTACTGTCACCCTGTCTATGATAGTATTTTTTGAAACTTGCGATATCATCGCATTTATGAGGCCAGCTATCATTTCTGCATCGTAAAAGACTGAAGTATTTGATAGTAATTCTGCCACTTTAGGTACATCAGTATTGTCCATAATTTTTCCACTTGTGATTAGATTACCAAACTTTTGAACGGATTCAAATATACCAATATTGTACGCAATGAATGCAATTTTTTCAGAATGTAAACCATCAACATAATTCATATTTTATTAATATATTACAACAAATAAAGTCTTTTGTGGTAGAATAAAAAGGAGTGAATTTCGGAATAAATTAATCCTTATCCTTTTTATAATAATAAGTGGGGTTCTGAAGTTTTTTTAATGCAAATGTCCAATCAATTGAGGTGCTTTGGTCGGTCCACTCTACAAAACCAGAACCGTCACCTGACCATTCAAAGAAATTTATAACAGCGGTAGCATGAGGCTCTGCTGTCATAAAAGACTTGAGAGAATCCCGATTCTTCCAAACGGAAGCTGTACACTGCTAATGATACAAGATACAGATTGCAATGCTATTCGCTAAGGGGTTAATGAGTTAGAACAACTCGTTATTCAATTTGTTTGAGAAATCATTACTGTTGGGTTGACTTTGGAAATTATTAGCAGTGGAGAAATTATTAGAAGCGGAGAATTTATTATTAGTGACAAAATCATTACTAGTAGAGAAATTGTCGGTATTAAAAATGCCTTTGTTACTCTGGATGTTTTGTGACGGTGTAACTGTAATGGTGTACCTCAAGATATAATCGAGATTCGTGGCGAACTCCTCGTGTGTTCCCGCATCATAATCTGGCGCTTTATAGAACTTTATTATACTGCCTATTCGATCATTTTCATTAAACGGACAGTTGAACGCATACGCCCCGTACTGGCTAGATATTGCTTTTGCTTCATCCTGAATTGACGAATCCCACGTTTCCTCAGGTTGACTTAACTCCCTCAGAATTCTAGTAGGATTAACATTTTCAGTAACGTAGTGATCCCTGCCGCATTGATCTATTTCAGCCCCACCAGTGAAAATTGATAGTGGCAAAGTCTCTGGTATATCCACAGTAATTTCTGCAAGGGGACTAAAATATGCCGTTTCACCATGGCTTATATCTCCCAATCCGCATGGCAAAGGATCTCCACTGCCGCCACAAATACCCTCATAACTTCTATCGGTCAATCCAATACCTTGGCCTTATACAAAAGCATAGAGATCGTATTCTCCGTCACCTTGAGATGAGAATATTCCATGGTCGTGAGTTTCTTGTACTTTAACAGAATCAAATTTCACCTTCACCTTGTAGGTAGGAGGTGGAAAAGTAATCGTATAATCTCCTGCTTCTATCCCTTTGGATAGTTTTCTTTGTGTGGTCAGTGTCGCATTAGAATTCCCTAGAGTTAAGTTCGACGATTGATTGCTCGGAGTAAGATCGGATTGAAGCATAGCAAAACAACTAGATGGTAAAATGAACTCATGTAACATTAAAACTAACATTCCCTTCAAGCACTGATTGATACCTTGTACTGCTTTATGGATAGTATCTATTGTCGATTAATGATACAAATCCAAGGTTTCGTAACTTCGCAAGTAAGTACTCTTGCTGATGAAATTAACAGATGGCTAGTGAGCAACACGAAGGAAATGGATACTAAATTTAGATTAATTAGCATCAAGTATGCCACAGCAAACGATAACGAAAAGGTAAACTATTCCGCACTTATGATGTATGACGTTGGGGAAATTAAGAAAGTTGACGATTCTACTGAGCCCCTAGATGCCTCCGGAGTGGAGTAATAATCTGGTTTAGAGGAGCGGTTTGGTTGGAGACATTGATATTTTTACTCAGTTCAAAGAATTACGAGATTATTAGTCCAGAACTATCACCGTAAGCAAAACCAGGAATCCGGACTCAAAAAGTACTTGGAATTACTAAATCGAGCGAAAAATTATGAAAAAGACACTAATTTTAAATGTCCGCGGGGAATAATTGCAGCGGTAGACACTAAATCGCAAGATTTAAGAATATCAACGTACAATACGTTACTGTGCTATAAAAAAAGTAGCCTTTTTTCGCGTCGATTTGTGCATTTTAAATTATAACACGGCTCATCAATTAAACTCGTATTCGGATCTCTGAATTAATTGGGTTGTAAACCCTGTACTCGGGATAATTTTGCTCACAGTTGTAGCACAATTTAATTAAAACTTGCGATGTTTACTAGCTCCTTATTCTCTCAGCGTATGTTGAATTTCCGAGGATATAAGCCGGATAACGGTCACAGGTATTTTATAGTGGTGGAAGAACAAAACTAATAAATACTAGGGACTGGAGGTGACTAGTAGTGACTGAGAGTCGAAACCGAAATATCTCTGTCCGAAGTGCTCGCAACAATTCTCCCGCAATTGGAACATGAGGCAGCACTGCAGATCACAGCATGGGTACGATCCAGAAGCAAACATACAACCCTTTAGAAGCACATCTAATCTCCAAAAGACGGCAGCCCTTCCAGAAACGCTGGAAAACAAACTTAAGAACAAAATTCGAGAAGAGCTAAGATTGCTAGAACTAGCAATCGGACGACCCCTTACCGTCAAGGCAACCAATGTAACGCAATCTGTCGAGCTAGCACTCACTTATCTCCTAGATAATTTCACTCTTATCCGGAAACGACAGATTCAAGGCATATCCGGGCATATTTGCGATACTTGCTTGACATTTCATTTTAAGTACATAATGGACATTGGAGGTGATGTACCACTAGATGAAAGACATCGATGCAGGCCTAAAGCCTTGAAAGAGGCAAAAAATATCCGAGATAGAGACAGCGCAAAAAAACAACTGCATGAAGAGTCAGTTCGTTGGCTCATCCGCCTTTGCAGGTCTGTATTCGGTAGCCCTATGGAATTAGTTTCTCAACCAATTAGCGTTGAAACTATGCGATCTTCTAAGTTTCACTATCCAAGGTGGCCGCTTCTCACAATCGATTCAAATCATTGCGTCTGGTCTGCCATCAGCAATGGCCGAGTACCTATCGGCCAAGAAATATTAGAAGAGATCTTAAGTTATCTGACAGGCACTTTTGCTGTTATGTCGGTAGCTATGGGAGAGTTTCAGGGACAATACCTGCTGAAGGTAACAAGGAAAAGAGCCGTCTTCAAGTCAGTGTTAGGAAAAAATGCAAATTGATTGGGTTCAGATACGACGACACCAGCACACCGATTATGGTTATTTTAGTTCTTCAACGCTCGTATTATATCTGTTACCAATACCAACTGAACTTGCTTACTAAACGTCTCTTAAGGAATCAATAGATAGATTATTGCTAATCCTTAATTGAAATTGTAAATTTCCTAACTGACTTATGATTCAATGGTTATGATATGCTGGTCTTCATTTCTCTAAGTTTTTGAACACGTTTTTCAATAGGCGGATGGGTTGAGAAAAGATTGGCGATAGAATTTCCAGATAGAGCAGGGATGATGAAGAACGCATTCAATCTCTGGACCTGCTCTATATCTTTTGGTGGGATTTTATTCATTTTACCACTTATCTTCAAAAGCGCATCGGCCAATTTATCTGGGTTTCCAGTGATTTCGGCGCCGCCCCTATCTGCAGCATATTCTCTATACCTAGATATCGCTCTAATGATTAGGAAGCTTACAATCCATGTTATTATTGCAACCAATATCACGATTGCAGTCGCACTGCCACCATCCCTACTTCTACCTTGTAGTCCACCAAAAAAACTAAATTGAGCAAGATACCAGGCAACTGTTGAGAACACACTAGCTAATGTCAATACCAAAACATCTCTACTCCTTACGTGTGTTAATTCGTGTCCAATTACTGCCTCGAGCTCATCATCATCCAATATCTCCAAAATTCCACTTGTTACTGCCACCAAGGAACTTCTGGGACTTTTACCTGTCGCAAATGCATTTGGCACTTGGGAATTAACTAAAGCTACTTTTGGCTTTGGAATTCCATTTTTACCGGCCAGTTTTTCAATTAACTCATGAAGTTTTGGATATTGCTCTTTTGATACTATCTTTGCACCGGAACTCCACAATACGATCTTATCAGAAAAGTACCACTGAGCAAGAATCATAAGAGAAGCAATTAACGCCAAAGGGATGTAACCTACTCCAAGATAATGAAGTACGCTTAGGAATACAATATAGAGTATTCCCAAGATTATGAAACTCAGAACCATTCGCACGCTGAGTCCGAAATCTCTCTTGAATCTGCCAGACATCTATTTCTTGCTTCTCAATTATAATAACCATTTTCCTTAAATAAACCAATGTATTACTATGGTATTCTCCAGGTGAAATTCCAG
>DATBFR010000073.1:0-34395 GCA_036558405.1 Nitrososphaeraceae archaeon
TGCGTGCGTTGTTTAGTAGCGGCAAAAACTATTGTTTGTTTTTCGTCTCGAAGTCTTGAGAAAATTCTGAATGAGATAACCTTGTTAATCTAATTTCATATACTATCATTTCATATCAATCATTGCAAGAAAATCTCAACCAACTTACAGAGAAGGAGGACACTCGGGCATTCCATTCCTCCTTCTCTATTCCGAGTAAAATCTAATCCTTTCTCCAGTAACTCTTTTAAGCTAGCCAAGAACATATTAAACTAGTTTGGTAGGGATTCTGTTCTTAGTCCCCAAACTAGAACTCAATCCCTATCGAATTATTAAGATGATAAGAGATAAATCTTTGTCGTAGATAAATTTTGTTTTTGTAGATACTTAGGTTAAGTTTGAAAGTAAACCTCGGATAATGAGGGTTGTGACAATGACTTATACCAATAGAATTTAGCTCTGAAAAATTAACATGAATAAATTGTATCAGACTTTTTACCTTTGTATTTTAGATGCTGATGAGCCAGAATCTTATGATGGAACACAAATATACTAACCCATCAGCGATTATTCATGGTAACACAAAAACATAATAAGTTTGTTCCCATTCTCATAGAATGAGACTGAAAGTAAGTTTATTATTATTTCATGATTCCTAGGCAGACTATGAATAACAAAACCGCAATAGGTATCCTTCTGGGACTAGTAATGGTATCCATACTCATATTCTCAAATGGTATCGTTTCATATGCCCAAACAAATGTTCTCAATCTGACAACAAACTCAAGTATGTCGAAGAAGTACTTGAAATTGCGGGATTTTTGCTTGTGATTATTGCCGTGATCAAAAGTTGAACAATGATTTCACAGCCAAGGACATTCTTTTTGTACTTTCAGACAATAGTGAATTAAATGCTCAAAACATTTCATCCACACTAGGTATTCCTCTTTCTTCGACCTATAGGAAAATAAGAAAGCTGGAACAACTTAAGATAATAAAGAAAGCTAAGGTGGTACGAACACTAGATGGACTAGATGAATCTTTTTACACATTAGCTATGAATGAAATAACCATCACTTACAGGAATCATTCATTTAAATTTAATATTCAACAAAAGAAATTAGAGGATCGGATTGTTAGACTATGGCAAAAGTTCAAAGACTAGTGTTTTCAGTTTTCTTGTATTCAACTTCCACGATGTAAAGTATTGATCCACGTGTGAAATTTTCATGTATAATAATTCTTTAGAGAGATTAAGTTCCTGACCTAAACATGACTCTGAAGATTAAAGACATTCTCCAGATAAACGCAACCATCATAGCTGGTGCTTTCATATTATTGAGCATTGTCACAATTGCCGCCTCTAATACTTCTATATTCTATACAAAACTGACCGCCATTACAGTTGCATCTATAATCATCATAATATTTTGCTGGTCATCTATTCAAGCCTTGAAAGAATCTCCATCATATCCAATGAAAATCATGAGGAATGGATTCTTTGCGATAATGTTTTTTTGCATTTGTCTTTCTTGCCCTTACTATAGTCACCGTCGTAGGCTAGGTACTAGACATTCAAAAAGGCCAAAATGTTACTAGATAGGTGAGATTAGGCTAGTTTTAAAATGTCAGCACCTATTATCAAGATCAAATTTCTGAGGACGGAGCATAACGTGAGTGTACTGCCCCACAATATTACTGGTTATCAGTTACTAACGAAAGATAGCTTATAGACTAATAAAGCAATATTGAGATAGAGACTTCAAGCCCAGACTTCAGAGAGAAAAAATTAGAATCTTGAACCGACTGGGTTATTCTCTGTGTGTTTCAAACTGAAGAAGGAAGTATCACTTTTGCCATTTTGGACTATAAGGATGAACAAAGGTCTTCACTAGGTAAGCGGGGTTAGTAGGTGTCCAAACACTCTTCAAATTTCGCCCGCTTACCTATTATTCAGAAAAAACTTACGACACGACACACTAAGAAAAAACAAGGTTACAAGAAAATTTCAGCTTTATCCCTCACTAGCACTATGGAGCTTAACTATTCCAATAGGTTTTGAACAATTAGGACAGCAAGCTACCATAATGTCTTCAGGTGCCATTTCTATTACCAATGTCTCGGCTCTGTATTCATTTTCACAATATTGACATTTCAATAATCAGTGTTACTCGAACAGGCTCATATAAAGCTCCGTTTCCCCCGACAAACAATCTTTATACATAACAACTGTCAGTAACTTACTGATATCTTCTTGAGAATGTTTCGTGTTCAATTAAACATACGTTCTTCATAATTCTAACTATCTTAAAATAGCTACCATGTACACTGAATATGAATGGGTAGTCCTGAAGATCGGCTGAATGATAAAACCAATCAAGAAAAAGATGAATATGCTAATTTTCACAATGAATCATTGACAAAGATTTCGATAACTAGATTATTAGTTACCTTTTTCATTGTTATAGCAATTGTTATTATTATTGAACTATTAGTAGGTTATCAACTTCAAGGTCGATATAAAACTTTTTTGAGAATTGTTGAGGTCGGGTTAATAGGGTATTTCGGGATAAATGCTCTTAGTAACATATTATATAAGTATACTTACGCTTCTCTTGACAAAAATGCCGAAGCAGTAAAGATCCTGATTAGAATCTTAGGTGCAATTATTATTATAGCTATCATTATTTCTTATTTGAGTCATGATCCTCTGGTAGCCGCGTCAATAGGGACTGTTACTGCTATTATTATTGGTATTGCATGTCAAAATATTCTAGGAAATATAATTGCGGGGTTGTATCTTGCTATTACACGTCCCTTTAGGATCGGCGACAAGATCACTGTATTTGGTAATACAGGAATTGTATTTGATATAGGCTTATTAAATAGTAAACTAAAAACTGAAGCCGGTGATACGGTAATAGCACCTAATTCTTCTATTCTAGGTACAACAATAGTTATAAGAGACTGAAGTCAGCAGTAACCTTTATCCTCATCCATTCTAAATTGGGATATTATTAAGGAAAGGATTAGCATTTCTTAATATACAGTGATCAAGTAGAATTTCACCTTAATTTCAGTTAAGTTATAATGTGATCGATCTTCTAGTTGTATACGATGGCATCATCATCTTCGAATAATTTTATTTCGGAATTATCAGAAAAGAAGTACATTAATGTTGAAACTTATCGGAAGAATGGCCAGTCCGTACGTACTCCCGTTTGGTTTGTTGTCTTCAATAATAAAATCTATTTCAGAACAGACTCAAATTCAGGGAAGGTCAAGCGAATAATGAATAATCAGAATGTAAGAATAGCAGGTTGTGATTTATTAGGTAACATAAAGACTGAATAGATAAAGGCCAACGCTAAAATAGCAAAAGAGGTAGACCATGAAACAGTTAACTCGTTGATCAATAAAAAATATTTTATTATTCAAAGCTTTATAAAAATAATGTACACATTGCGTAAAATTAAAGTAATAATAATATCAATAGAGTTCAGCTGATTTGATGCGTTATTGACTTTTTAATGATGGACTTGATATATTATTTGTACTGCGCTGCAGTGTGTGACAGAAAAAAGTAAAAAGCTATTATGTCTTATTATGTCTAACAACTGGCATGGGTCTTGATCTTAAACCACTTTTGCTTCCAACCCATGTTAAATTGCATGATTTATCAGGCAAAATAATTGCTGTAGATGCATATAATACAATATATCAATTTCTAGCGACAATTCGAGGACCTACAGGAGAGCCCCTAACTAATTTCAAAGGTGAAATAACCAGCCATCTGAGTGGCTTATTTTATCGGAATGTAAATCTCTTGGCTGATAATGTGAAACTTGTATATGTGTTTGACGGGAAGCCAAGTTATCTAAAATTTCCCGAGATCGAAAGAAGAAAGCAAATGAAAGAGGTCGCACTGGAAAAGTATGAAGTGGCATTAAGAGAGCGACGCTTCGATGATGCAAAGAAATTTGGTCAAGCTACATCAATATTTACTAACAATATGGTTGAGGAATGTAAAATACTCTTGTCTTATCTTGGGATCCCTGTAGTTCAGGCACTCTCCGAAGGCGAGGCTACAGCAGCATATTTAACTAATACGAATCATGCGTATGCATGTGCTAGTCAAGATTACGACTCAATTCTCTTTGGTGCAAAAAGACTTGTTCGAAATCTTACTATAAGTGGGAAGAGAAAAGTTCCAAATAAGAATTCATATATTGATATCATTCCTGAAATGTTCTCTTTTCAAGAGATTCTTTCTCAGATTAAGCTTACAAGAGCTCAGCTTATCGATGTTGGTATTTTAATAGGTACTGATTTCAATCCAGGAGGAATTCACGGGATCGGACCAAAAACTGCTCTTAAGTTAATTCGTAAGTATTCAAAACTTGAGGAAATCAAAGACATTGATGAAAAACTATCCGATGTCCCTTATAAAGAAATCAGAGAGTTGTTTCTAAATCCAGATATAGCTACTAATCCTGATGTTGAATTCAAACCAGTTGAATATGATAAAGTCAGAACATTCTTGTGCGATAGAATGAATTTTTCAGCTGATCGAGTTAATGGCGCCTTAGACAAGCTCAGAGGTTCTATTGATATTAGAAGCCAATCACTCGATCAATGGTTTTGACGTTGTTAATATGTTGAGCTATACTAACATCCTTTTCTTTTTATCAGCTTTTTTTTCTGAGTCGAATCTGCCAAGACTATATTCGTTCAGATCAACGAATTGAATCCCCTTTGCTAGAACTGGATGTACATTCTTTATGTCCTGATACATTTTTTGACATACATATCGATAATCAGGATGTCCTTGTGCAGTGGTACGCAATTCTATCATATGGCATGCCTCACGTAAATTCATCTTAAGAAAGTATGGATATCTATAAGCAAAATTAACTACATATTGAGCTTCATAAGGCATTGTTTTAGCAATGTTCGTATAAGCATCATTACATAATGACATACAATCTCTATAATCTTTTTCTAGACCTGAACTTATGATTTCCGATGGAATATCGTAACCATGTTTAGTAGTCAGAAGTTGTCTTTCAATTGTGAGTACTCTATGTCTGTGAAGATCACGAAACATTCCAAAGTTGGTAAACATATCGAACACATAATCGGTCATCTCGAATGCTCTGCCTGGTCTGTGTCGTCTATTCTTTCGAAATTTTGTATATATTTTGAGTATTTCGTGTCTATTTTTCTGGGGAAGATTCTTTACTATCGTTTTAACATCATACAAGGATGCGCCTTTTGCTTGTTCATACAATATTGCAGATGCTACTGCTATTTCAGCATCTAAATTGTCAGTATAATCTACTAAGCGCACCAAGTTATTTTTAGTGTAATTAACACCCTTCAAATATTTATTTGCAAGTTTAGAAATAGCGATATTGGTATCTGTAAAGTAGGTTTGCATTAATTTCCCATACTTGTCATTTGCTCGTTTTATAAATGAGGGGATAATACTGTCGAGTTCCTCGTTTAGCTCAATTGCTAAATTTCTAATTTCTTGTAATGGGGAAGTGTATAGTTTAATTAATAAATATTCAAATGATCTTCCGTTACCTGTAATTCCCAAATTTGTTAATGTAGCTGCAGGAAGTAATGTACGAAGAATGTCTAATGTTCTTGCTTTGATTGTATTTTTGTAGATCTTTTTCGCAGCCTCTATATCTTCAGAATCGGTAAGTCTGTCGAATCTTTTTTCGACCTTTGATTTAGAATCATAATACCTGAAATCATTTATCGTTTGTATTTCAGTAATGAATTTTTCAATTAAAGAAATACTTTTACTATATGTTTCAAATGCATTGTCACATGCATTGATAAATTGATCTCCATATTTTGAATTAATGATATTGTTATCTCTATAATATTTATAGACATCACAAACTTTCTTGTCGAAGGCAACGTATCTTGAGGATTTTTCGAGGTATGATAATCCTATTCTTTGATCTTCAATTTTTTTTGCAGCTATATTGGATATCCACTCGATACCAAGTTGAGCTTCTCCCAATTCTGCAACCGAATCATCACCGTATTCCTGTAGTACTCTTTGGTAGAATTCTTCACCTCTGGCTGGATTGTTTATAAATTCGTCTAAAAATATACGTCTCATAGTTTTATCTGATCTGGAATATCTTGACATTAGTGCTCCTCTGTCTACTTGTCTTGGTGTTATTATAGCAAAGATTTGTTTATCGATATTTGAGAAGTGTACTTTTAAAATAGATGCTTCTTCTGATGAGAAACTGTCTTTGCTATAGTAAGGTAATTGAGTAGGCATAAATAATGGGATTTTACAATATGATGACCCACATATGTGTTGGCACTGATCTCATCGCACCGAATATGACAATTAGAATCGCCAAAACATCTTACCAAATTATTCATAATTTTTGACAATCTCAGCATTATATGCAACTTCTATATTCTCTTCTCATGAGCGAATTAAAGCTCGAATTTGTAGGTAAACAGGTCAAAGATATGTACGGAACTCACATAGGAAAGGTTGCAGGTTTGGTGACTGATATAGATGGTTCTATTGAATCAATTGGCGTAGATTGTGGATCAGTGGGATTAAAGCAGTTACCTTACGAGCAATTACTTGTACAGGGCGATTACGTGATTTATATTCCAAGGTGGCGTATGAATGCACAAAAATTAGTGAGGCAAAAGAGCTTGACTTTGAAACGCATCAGAGCTCTTCAGGATTTGGTCACAGATAATGATCAAATGAAAAATGATGCTGAATCGGTATATCTGAAGTATGAGAATAGACTCAAGGATTTAGAAGGGGAAGAAAATGAGGTCATCGGGACCCTCAAGTCGCGCTTGGAAGATTTAAACTCTCAAGCTTCAAGCATAAAAACAATGCTCTTTGACTCAAAATTGCAATATAAAAGCAATGATATGACCGAAGATGCGTATCAACAAGTCAACACAAATGTCAATGAACTATTAGAGCATATTAATTTAGAAAAAGAGGAGATTAATAATTTCTTGACAAGGATTTCTCAGCAAACAATAGATAACCCAGAATTGAATTCGGAAGTTGAACAAGAGGCCACTCAACATTCAGATACTACCGAGCCAGTTGATGATAAATTAGAAAATGGACAGAAGTCGACTTCAGATAGTCATAAGGAGGAGGAAGCTGATGAAGATAAGATCCCTGTAGCACTAGGTAATGATGGGAATATGGAAGTTAACTGGTTAAATGAAGTAATTGCAAAAGAAATGAAAGACACTATTGCTTGATAGTACTGTAGCATAATATTCATGAGGCGCTACCTCGTTTTATATTTAGTATCTGAAATATTTTTCCTCTGAGAATATAAGACTACTATCTTTATTATTTATTATTATTTTTCTTATCAATTGAGAGGACAATTAAATAATGCATATTTAAGGATGGGGTCAAACAAACAAAAAGAAATGAATTTAAAGGTTATAGTATTGTTTACCTGGGTAAATTATTTTTCCTCTTTTGCTGCTGTCTGAAGAAGCTCGCCGATTTCATTATGCATTTTGAGGAAGTTGAGTCCCTTTTCAGTAGTTTTATAGGTCTGCGATCCTTCTAAATATTCTAGAAGGTTGTTTTCAATAAGGACAGACAAGTATTCTCGTAGCTGTGCGTAGCTAAGAAACGCTTTATACATTATTTTTGTTTTTGTTGCTCCACCGTTTGCGGCTTCTAGGATCATTGCTACTATTTCTGTTCTGCTTCTGTATTTCACATTTCAGATACACTGAATTTATTTATTTTAATATATTGATGCAAAACCATATAACAATACTATAGATGATGAGCTAATAATGCATTAGTTAACCCAAGGCTCAGGATGAAAAATTTGAAGTAAATGGTGGTTAGTTATGCGGATAAATAAGAAAAAAATGAGTTAAGGAGTTTCTCGAAAGGTTAACCTTCTTCCCAGCCTTTTGTGAATATTGCGTTTTTCTTTAGTGGAATTGGTTGACCTGGTGTATAGTCCATTGGTCTCATCCAGAATATTGCCTTGGTTGGACAGACGCCTATGCATGCACCGTCTGAAATACATCGTTCTGGATAGAAGACGAATGCTTTACCTCTCTTCCATCCTTCAACTGGTTTTACTCTTAATACATCTGGACCAAGAGCTGTACAAATTTCTACACATAGTGCACAGCCAATACAGTGTTGTTCGCTAACATCAGGAAGTATTGCTACAGGCATAATTCACTCAACAAGAGTCCATGCTGAAACTATTTAAACACTATGTCAGTTGTATAACACTGATATAATTTCATTTCATTATCTCTGTTTATCAGTATTGGATTGAATTGAAGTAAAATACAAATGTTCCAAGACGAAGAAAATATTCGTGGTCACAAAGACTACTGTATTATTACCTACAATAATAGCGGTAGTTATCATAGGAATTCTGGGTTTGTTATTCATACCTTCTTCAATTAAGGAGAAGAAGATAGACTTTCCGAAGGGCACTTTACGGATAGATAATAATACAATCCAAGTAGAAATAGCAGAATCTCCTGCAGATAGACAAAGATGGTTAACCTTTAGAGAGCATAATTTGCCGCTGGATTCTGCTATTATATTGGTGTATAGTAAACCTGATCTATATCCTCTTTGGCTTTTAAATATACAATTTAACGTAGACTTGATGTGGGTTGATGAAAAAGGAAATATTGTTTATATCGTGAAAAATGCATCACCTTGTAGAAGTTCATTGGATGCAGTTCAGTGTACTTACAAGAATACAAAACCTGCAAAATACATATTGGCAGCTACCTCGGGATTTGTAGATTATTATAATATCACCAATCAGTCACGAGTAAAGTTAATTTCAATTTGATTATTTTGTTTTGTTGTTCAGTTTTCATGCAGCTCTAGGTAGCTTCTTTTCACTTCTTCAATTGATGCTTCATCTTCAATGGTGCTAACATCACCGATAATCTCACCATTAGTTGCTATAGATTTTAGTAATCTTCTCATTATTTTTCCACTTCTTGTTTTTGGAAGACGAGAAACAAAGTGGATCTCCTCTGGTATTGCTATTGGACCGACTGTGTTTCTTATGTGATTTTTTAGATCTAAACGTAGTTGTTCTGATGCCTCATAGCCACTTCTTAGTACTAGGAATGCGACTATGGAACTCCCTTTATTGATATCAGGTTTGCTAGTTATAGCTGCTTCTGCAATAGCAGAAAAAGAAACAAAGGCACTCTCAAGCTCCATAGTTCCAAGTCTATGTCCAGCTACTTTAAGAACGTCATCCGATCTTCCCAAAAGCCAGATATAATCATCCATATCACTTAATGCAAAATCTCCTGCAAAATAAAGTCCAGGAAACTTACTCCAATATGTATCATGATACTTCTTGTCATCATTCCATAATGTCATGAGCATGCCGGGCCAAGGTTTCCTTATTACTAAATACCCTTTAACGTTTTTATCTACAGGCTTTCCACTTTCATCAACTATTGCTATATCAATTCCTGGAATAGGAAACGTGGCAGACCCAGGTTTCATCGGTATAGAGTCTATTCCTAAGCACTGGCTGATCATGATGCCGCCAGTTTCAGTCTGCCACCAAGTATCAATTATTGGACAACGTTCTTTTCCTATAACTTTGAAGTACCACATCCACACTTCTGGATTTATGGGTTCTCCTACTGTACCTAATAATCTAAGAGACGATAAATCATAGGAATTTGGTATTGCAGAACCGTACTTCATGTACATACGAAGGGCAGTAGGTGTTGTATAAAGAATTGTTACTCCGTGTTTTTCTACTACGTCCCAATATTTATCTGGTTTTGGGTAATCGGGAGAACCCTCATATATTACTTGTGTTGCTCCGTGGAGTAACGGAGCATATACTATGTAACTATGGCCAGTAACCCATCCTATGTCTGCAGTACAAAAGAAAATATCTTGGTCATTAAAGTTGAATACCCATTTGCTTGTAGCATATAAGTGGGTTAGGTACCCCCCAGTACCATGAAGGACTCCTTTCGGTTTACCTGTAGTGCCAGATGTATATAGAATGTACAAGGGATCCGTACTTTCCAAACTTTCCGGCTTGCAATAACCTTTTTTATTTTCAATTAATTCAGTCCATGATACATATTTGGAGGAAGGCATATTCATCACTTCAGCTCCTCTTTTTAGTACAATAATATTTTCTACTGTTGGCATGATCGGTAATGCTTCATCTACAACTTTTTTTAGATAAATTTTATTGCCTCTTCTTATACCATGAGTTGCTGTGATAATCAATTTCGATTTGGAATCATTTACTCTTTCAGAAAGTGCTTTTACACTATAGCCGGAGAAAATGACTATGTGAATGGCGCCAATACGAGCGCATGCTAACATGGCAATAAGTAGCTCTGGGATCATAGGAAGATATATAGCGACTCTGTCTCCTTTTTTAATGCCCAGTTCCTTTAGTCCATTTGCAAATTTGTTTACAGCTAAATATAGTTGATAATAGGTGTATGTTTCAGTTGTATTATCTTCACCTTGCCAAATAATTGCAGCTTTATTTTTGTGATCGTTATCTATGTTTTTATCAATACAGTTAACACTGGCATTTAATTGGCCCTCAACGAACCATTTTGCAAATGGAAAATCCCACTCAAGAACTTTGTTCCATTTTTTAAACCAGATTAGATTATTTGCCTCATTTGCCCAAAAATTCTCTGGGTTCTCTAAAAAGTCATTACGGAATTTTTTGATTTTTGTTCCATTTATAGTAACTTTGATTTTTTCACTTTCCTCATATATTTTTGATAAAATTGAGTCGTCAGACAATGTATGTTTTAATTATTACGAGATTATAATGTTTTTGAGTATCTAACATTGTATTGGTAAACGGGCCACGATGTATCTGCCCAACTTGGTTGGTCAACTTCCCATGGTTCTTTACTAGCAAGCATAATCCTTGGAACTTCAACTTAGAGCATAACCTAAATTCCTGGCTTAATGCATCATGACGAATTCTAAGTATACCTCCTTGCCCTCGTAGGTTTAAAACTTAACTCTTAGGAATCATATACTCGATTCACACCTCATGCTGTAATTAGTTATACCGATATTCTTTTTACAATAATTTTGTATCAATTCATAGCCATGTCATTAAATGGTAAAAATAATTAATACAAGCTCAAATACAAAAAAATGTGTCACTTAATATATAATGTTGTGCTAATACACTTGATTTGGCGACAATATTCAGACGCGCTGAAGAAGATGTCATGAATTTGTCAATTGCAGATGGGCTTAAAGAACTCTTGTTCAAATATCATTTATCTAGGGAGGATATACTGAAATATTCCAGTGGAGGATTGGCATCACTTCTTGAAATTGACGAATATATTGCTAGGCTGATATTGAATGCTGCGAAAGTGCAGCCTCTTACAGTCGCTATATGAAAAGTAACGTGATGAAATTCAACAATATTAGTTTCTAATTATGTGTTCCGACAAGACATCAGTTAGCTAACATTCTTTAGCCCGTACTACCTGCACCACAAGCACAAGATCCATATTCATCAATTCGAGATCCACATACTTCGCATCTGCCCATCTTATTGTAGTCAACTTCCCATGGTTCTTTGCCAAATAACTTAAGATGATCATTGATCTCGTCTGGTACAGTTTTCTCGTCATTTTTGTTTGTTTTTCTTTTCTTGCCCAACTACATGTTTGTAATAGGGTATACTAATATAACATAATACTTTATCTTCGAAGCCAAGCTAAGGTTATGAAATTTTCGCCTATGGGAGATTTTACTACAAAATGGGGAGACAAAGTGGTTTGAAGATCCTGAACATCTTGTAATTCATGGGGAACGCAGTTTTCAAACCAATAGTACATTAGATGGATTAGATTCATTTCTAGAAAATTATGTGCGATTCGCTCGCTTGATTCTATTTCATTATTTTGAAATTATCTGTTATGGTTCCGTCATTGGCAATAAAAGTACAATTAAGTATTATATCATCAATAACTTCTATATTCAAAAAACCAAAACCTCTGTACTGCTTAGCAATATAATGTACTTTCCCTTCGAATGTGTTCAATTCATCCCCTCCTGTGCCAACAGTTGCAAAAATTATTCCGTGGGAATTAGAGTTACTGTAATTATAGTTATTTTCGTTTTGATTAACAATGATTGGCATGTTAGAGTCTTTATTATCGTATAAAATTGGATAGCTCCTTTCGTAGTTATGGTCATGAGCTTGTAAGACAAGATCCACGCCGTATTTGTCAAACATCGGATGATAAACATCTCGTAGCATAAGCCTTGGACTGCATCCCTTACAACTAGTGGGGGATGTATATGCGGGCTGATGATATGCAACAATTATAGCATTGATATCTGATTCTGTTGATGCGTTCTCTAAATCTTGTTTGACAAATTCATACTGTTCAGAGTTTATTTCATAAGGAGTCTCGGTAGACATTACTAGAAAATGAATACTTCCGCGATTAAATGAATAAAAATCTTCTGTCATATTGAAATGTTGTCTGTAGGATTCCATCCTACGATCATTGTCGTGATCTCCTCTGGCTATGCTAGTAATATTGTTAATTGGGGAGATAATATCAAACCAGCAGTTTGCATCCCTTTGATATGATAGATCTCCTAGAGCGAGAACTAATTCTGGTTTGTTTTCGATAATATTTTTGACAGTGTTCTGTGTATTGTTATTGCAAGCCCAATCTCCTACAGCAGCAATGTTAAACTGAGTAGAATTAGTACTTTGAGCAGTGACAGTTGTGATGTCAAATAAGTTCATAGCCAATGTTAAAGATAGTATGGCTACAAGAATTCTAATATTCATTGGCATTCAATTCATTTAAACTACATGAATATTTCAATTATCAATTACTACACGAATATTATGCGTGAGCTAGCACTCAATTTCTACTTATTAGGCTGGATGAATTATGTTGAACGTTGAAGATTTGGGATAGCCTGTTATAGGTACCATCTAGTGGGATACTGGATACGAATGAACAAGAGTAGCAATACAATGCTCTCCCACAACTAAGGAATATAGATCGAAACATGTAATTGCTCATCAAATTTAGGACTTAGGCCTTGATTGCACTTATCAAAATATGATCAAAAGAACTTGTCTCTATCTCACGCCGGATAGAATATTTAATTGCTTAAGATTCAAGTTAGTGAAATATTTCGTATCAGAAATTGTGATTTTTATTAATTTACTTGTAAACAGTTTAATACAGACGTACATTATTTTTAAATAACCTTGTTAGCATGGAATGAGCAAATTAAAGGTCATTTAATGTGGATATGGGGAGGTGAAGTTGGTCTTATGAAAAGGGGAAGAGAAGGTATGTTTGTAATTACTGATAAACGTATTGCCTTTATAAGTAAAACCAGTATGTCGTATAGAATGCATGATGTATATTCAAATCGACAACGGATAAGATTTGAACATAGTGAAGATGTCTTTCGGCCTATAGATGACTATGGAATTATTGAATTGAGGGAAGACTTGGATAAGGATCCTATTAATTTGCAGTTCGAATATAGCAAGATTATAAATTTATACGCTGAAAATAAACGATGGGGTACTGCATTAAGGATTGATATCGGAATGTATGACAGGATCCAAAAGAAATATAGATTTTCTATAGTCAAGAGTTGGGTAAAGTATCCTGCTAAGGATCCATTACAATTTTATCACATGGATTGGACTCCAGTTATTACATTATTTGAAAATTCTAGGAATTTAGTTTAGACGGGATGCAAAATAAGGTAAGAGAAATTATATGAGTAATAGCATTTATCTGGTAGGAGTAGGACCGGGTTCTCGAAATTATCTGACTGATATTGTGAAGGAGGTAATAAGAAGTTCCAAGTATATAGTTGGGTATCAATATACGTTATCTACTATTAGACATTTGCTGGATCCTAATTATCAAAACATTATTGAAGTTACAATGTTGAGTCAAGAGCAAAGCTATCAACAGGTGTATGATGAGATGAAAAGTGATGAGTATTGTACTATCCCATTTACAGGCGATGTAAATTTTTCAGAGTCTGAAGTTGTTGATCGATTATTACAAATTTTTGGGGATACTAATGTTGAGCTAATACCTGGTATTAGTTCTATTCAGGTTGCTGCTTCTAAGGCTAAGATACCACTTGATCAGAGTACAGTTTTTACTTTTCATGTTACGAAAGAAATAGGACAAGAGAAAGCTGAATTACTTAATGCTATAAAAACTAAAAAAAGCATAATATTGTTACCTAGACCTTGGAACGGAAATAAGGAAAAACAGTTCATGGAATCTGATATAGCTTATTTTCTTAAAGCAAACGGAATTGAAACTGATAAGTTGAAAACATGGGTCTTTGAATTTCTAACTAGAGAAAATGAGAAAATATTTACAGGAAAGGTAAATGATTTGGAGGACCATGATTTTGATCCATTATCTGTTATGGTAATTGATCAGGTCAAACGAAGGAGTTACTTAGATTTTTGATTAAGCCAGGTTAGATTAGGCTATACCTGGAGACCTTTCTTCTTGAATGGCCTTCTGGAAATAACTAATTTGTTGTTGCATAAAGCTCTTTCTTTTTTCTTCCTCTTCAAGTTCAGACATATCATGTAATGTTATTTTCAGAATTTGCACAAGAGTTGAGAGAATTGATTGTGCAGCCTTTGGTTGAATGATATTTGGATCATCTATTTTGCTAAGAAGGCAAATTGCATCAATACCTTGATTTCTTGCAAGCCCCAAGATTAATCCATTAAATCCAAGTATTTGTCCTTCTTCTTCCAAAGGTACTAGATTCTGATATTGTTTAGTTGTTTCTAAAATATCTTGGTTGTTAGCAATAGCATAAATAGTAGGATAATTATGATCGCTTGTAGTGCCATCTGTCATCTGCTGCTGATGTAAGGCTGCACCCATAGAATAAATGGTATTGATACCTAATTTTTCAGCCATTTTAATCACTTCGTATCCTATTTGGTAAAGTCTTATTGGATCAGCAGGATTAAAATCTCCCGTGAAAATTACGATATTACTCTTTGAACTGGAACTTGTTGAATTTGTACAGTAGAATTTGTAGCTTGTTTGTTTGTATTCAATTAGGCCTTTACTATAATTTACAAATGGTGGCCAATATGCATATATTTCAGCAAAGAGCTTTGCCTCTAGTTTTTTAATTAGAAAGTTAACTCCTATTCCAGCTACGTTTCCCATATCAGGAAGTGCAGCTATCATATATGGAATATTACTAAATTTGGGCATGAAATGGGTTTTTAAATTTAACACTATAGCTAAATAGGCATAGTTGGATAAATATTATCTTATGTATTCAGCTCAAAAATTATTATTACTTATTGGGGTTCAATAGACTACTATCAAAAATTGAAATAAAGTGCCATTCAATTAATGCAGCAAAGAATAACACAATTACTATAATTGCGATTTCAATGAGAGTGTATTTTAATTGTTTTACGATATTATTTTTTTTGATTAAAGAAAAGAGCAATAATGAACTTCTAGAAATTGCCAGACCATAGCAAAATATTTCCATGATTCCAAATGGTGTTAAAAGTATCAGTAGTGGTGATAGTTGTTGATTTGCAGCTGTCTGGGAAGTTTGTGTTATTGCAGAAAATATGGTTCCTGTGCTATATCCGGAAAATAATCCGAATAGAATGCCAATTCCAGGGATGAACATTAAAGCAGAAATTATGAGATTATTTGCAAATATTCCTAAATAATTAAGCCCTTCAATTTTGCGCATAAATTCTTGCTTGAGTTTGATGCTAGTATTATAATCTAGGCTTGCTTGTGTACCGGCTAAGTATAGTATCAAAAATCCGAGAATGCCTAAGGTAATATATAAAGCTCTAAGCTTAAAGTGATATTGCATTATTGTTATCCTTATTGTTTCATGAATTTATAGTGATGCTGCCTTAATTATGCATTATGCATTATTGTAGGCAGAAATGTAATTAAAGCAGGCCTTGCTTTCATCAAGAGTTTTGGTAGAAAAAGATCTTTCTGGTGCATTGACTTATGCTATTAGTAGAGGATATCAAATTCATCCAGATGCATTTGCTCTTCTAAGATCTATAAAATTTAGTGCATATGATATCATCAAAAAAATTATTGAAAAAAAAGCGAAATTAAGTGATATTCATTGTATCGTTATAGCTGATATCAGAGTTGCTATTTCTAATGAAAAGTTGCATGAAGGTACAAATGTGATTTATGATTCTCAATATTCTGAAGTTAATGATGATTACAGGAATCAGGATATACAGATTACTAGCAATTACAAAATTTTGTTTGATCCATCTTCTGAACTAAACTCTGCGTCAGATGAGCATGATTATGTTGAATTGTTTCGAAGTAGATACGCAAAGTTATTGAGAATTTTGAATATGCGTTCAGATGGTAGTAGAATTAGAAAAATTCATACGATAAAGCATGAATATAACAAAAAGCGAACTGTAAATAGACTAGTGGAACAAAATCTTAGTCCTAGGTCAACGGAATCACAAAGTCTATTTGTAGCTGGATTATTAATGTCACGAAAACAGAATAAGAAGACGATGGAGATCTTAGTTGATGATATGAGTGGTGCTTTGTCTATAGGAACAGCTAGTGATGACTTACGGGAACAGCTATCTAAATTGGTTTTGGATCAAATGATTATGGTTGAAATTGGTAACACTCGAAAAGTTGGACAAAACTTTATTATTAAAAGCATTACTTCTCCAGATATTCCGGATCACGTACCGAACAAATCGTTGTCTGATTCGTATGTAGTTTTAATCTCAGATTTGCATGTAGGAAGTAAATATTTTATGCAGACAGAATTTAAGAGATTTATTAGTTGGCTGTCTTCTGATGATGAAGTAGCGAAGAAGGTAAAGTTTTTGTGTGTTGCAGGAGATGTTATTGATGGAATAGGAATTTTTCCTAATCAGGATAAGGAAATTAATGAATTTGATTCTAGGAAGCAATTTTTGTATGCAATGGATTTGTTATATGAAATTCCAAAAAGTATTCAAGTTTTTATTATTCCTGGAAATCATGATATCGGAAGACGAGCATTACCACAAATATCACTTTCTGGTTTTCTAGATAATATTCCAGAGAATATTCATATGCTTGGTAATCCGTCTTTAATAGAATTAAATGGTGTAAAGTTATTAATGTTTCATGGACAGAGTCTAGATGATATTATTGCTACAATACCTGGACTGAGTTATTCAAATCCCATTGATGCTATGAAAGTATTGCTTAAGGCTAGACATCTATCACCTATGTACGGATATCGTACACCTATAGCTCCTGAGAAGGAGGATATGTTGGTAATTAATGAAGTACCAGACATTTTTCATGTCGGACATATACATATTATTGGTGTAGAAAGATATAGAAGTACTCTTCTTGTTAATTCTGGTGCTTGGCAATCACAGACTAACTTTCAGCAGACTATGGGTATTGTTCCTACACCAGGTATTGCAGTTTTCGTAAATCTATCAACACTTCATCCATTTCAGAAGGATTTTACCACTTAAGCTCTTGAAGTAGAGTTTTTAATGTATTATCGTCTTTAAATGCATCTTTTATGGAATTTATTGGTATAGCGAGTCGTATTTTTTGTGTTCTACCATATCGTCCGAGATTTATTATACTTGTAGTAACTAGTCCTAGTTGATCGAGCTCGCTAATTATTTGAGTAATACGTCGTTGTGTAAGTGGTTCCTGTTCCAATTGATTACATAAATGTGTATATGTATCATAAATCTGTCCAGTATTACTATCGCTACTTGGATTTAAAAGACTAACAATGACAATTTTTGTATGTGTTGTTGAATTTTTGAGTATCTCATAATTAGTATCACGATCTATTTTCTCTTGCGCTGTTCTTATGTGACTTTCTTGTACGGTATTCATTCTATTTTGTTCAGCTATTTCTGCAGCAACTCTTAACAGGTCTATAGCTTTTCTTGCATCTCCTGTCTCTTTTCCTGCCATTGCAGCACACAAATTTATTGTTCCTAAAGGTATAGAGTCATCATAAAAAGCTAATTTACATCTGTCTATAAGTATCTGTTTTAATTGGTCTATTGTATATGGATTGAATACAAGTTCTTCTTCACTGAGGCTACTTCTAACTCGTGGATCTAACTTGTCCTTAAATGTTAGACTATTGGATATTCCAATCAAGCTGATAAATTGATCCGATGAAATTCGTTCATTTGCTCTTGTAAAGTTGTATAAAATGTCATCGCCGTTTTTGTCTATTAAAGAGTCTATCTCATCGATTACTAGAATTACCTTGAGTTTTTTCAATTTGATATAGTCAAGAATACGGTCGGTAGCTTCGCCTATAGATAATCCAGTAAAGTGGACCTGAAACTTTTTTCCTTCTTGGTTAATTCCCATCGCTTCTGCAATTTCGTACAGTATCTTGTATGAGGTATTAGCAGTTTTTCCATTTACAACAGGAACGGTTATATGAATATTTTGAAGTTTGGCCTTATTTATAAGGCGTTCAACCACATTTTTTATCACTGCAGTTTTGCCAGTACCGGGTTTACCAAATATCAGTAAATTAGATGGACGACCGTGTCTGAAAGCGACTGAAAGAGTTTGTGCAATAGACGTACTTTCATTATTTCTGAACGGCAATTTCTCCGGTACATAATCTATTGTAAGTGTTTTTCTATCTTTAATGAGAGTAGTACCAGTAATGGCATTATTGAATATATTATCAACAATATCTTCATTCAATGAATAAACTTCTCCAGACGCCCTCCCCATTTCTTCGCTTGCAACATACTAAAATTTATCCGTTAATTTAGATTAACATATGTTAATAAAATAAATAAAAAGATCTAAATCAAGATCTATTAACTATCTGATTAATTTCAATATATTATGAATGGTTGTATGAATGAGATGTTCTCCATTAGAAATGTAGGGGCGGAGCATTTAGCATTATATTAATGACATTTAATGACATTATATTCAGTTAATTAACACGAACAACCATGCAAGCATAAACATCTTTTTGAACCCCTTTATTTCGCCTGGAACTAGTGAAGGAGTTAATAACTGTTAAAAACTTCAAATTAACCCCCTTTATTTCGCCTGGAACTACTAAACATGGCCTTTTATTCGCATAATCAATAAACAGTTAGAGCTTCGAGTAGCTAAAACAATGTCTTTCCTAGTATCTCATAGAATCTTATCTTCATACTGAATGTTAACAAAAATTACGTAAATATTATCAATATACATACCAGCACCGTTAAGTGTTAATTTGAAATTTCTGTAAACAAACAGGAGAAAAGCTCACCAATTGCAGTCTAAACGAAAAATTCGAATCCAGTTAGAAGATAATGATGGAGACAAATATAATCTCTCATTAGAAGGTTCATTATCAAAGGAGAAAATGCTCAAAGTCTTTACACTACTAGACTCACTTGATTCCACTTGCACAAATGCTACAAATACCCTTTCATCGGCTGACTTAAGGAATAATAATAACTCGGACAAACTTGGTGATAAACTTTGGAATATAATAGAAAACGAGGTTAAAAATCTGCATTTTACCTCTACTGATATTCTCAAAATATATAATCAAGTGTACAGAGAAAGTACTCAACTTAGTATAGTTTCTACATATCTTACACGATTTTTTATGAAAAATAAACTCTCTCGTACAAAACACGGAAAAGAATGGATCTATACAATTAACAGTGAACAAACAACTCAAAGACCATCTATATCACCCGAGAAGTTTCCGTTAGCATACAAGAATAATGCATTTATACAGAATTATGAGAAGCCTTCAACAGTTTACGACCTTCATCAGTAATTCTATATACAAATGGTTTCGTGTGTACATCTCTCGAAACTAATTGTTTAACAAAAAGGCTTTTCATAAAACGTGACGTGTGCTCGCGACTTTTCTTGACTTCATGCTGAATTTCAGTAGAACTCATTGATCTTGTATTCAATAACCCTAATACGAACGTAGTCATATCACTAAGATCATCAAGATTCCATCCTGCATTTTTAGTCTCATAGGAATCACCTATCGAGCTTGTGATATCCCTTCGCAAATTAATATCACTAATATCACTAATATCACTAATATCACTAGCCACAGACTTCGTTACGTCCAAATTAGGTATTAATGATAAGGCATCTGATGGATCAGCGGACCTCATAGATTTCGAGATATTTGATTGATTTTTATACTTCAATACCATTTCCCTCTCAAGAAATTCCAATCTTAAACTTAGATTTTGAATCATCTTTGTTAAAGCTGTCACTTTGGCGGAATATTTAGACAACAATGACTCAGTAAATTCCAAATCATGCTCACTAAAACCTACTTTCGTTCTTCCATGTCTTTTTCTAATAAAATATAACTGAATCAGCAAGAAAGCTCCGATGAATCCAGATATCCCTATTATGAGAGTTTGTTGTGCCTCATCAAAAGTCCAAGGCCAAGGCCAAGGCCACATCACTGTGATTTCAGACGTGATACAATATTAACTTAGTGATATCATAATCTATCATATCATATCTTAACTAGTCTGGTAATAATGCTATCCAGCATACTCAACATAGAAGATACATTTGTCTGCTGGTAATCTAGATGTGATATGTACTTATTGTCGTCATGAGCATCACTTAATTTTATAACTTGACTTAATCGTTCAACAACTTGTTCTAAAGACGTATCTATATTATCATCAAAAACAGTCAATATCTTGAGCAGTATTATTGTATAAATTATACGCCTAACTTTCATTTTACACTGATTTAATTGCCTGTAATACGAGCCTGCAGTTTGATTACCACACGAACGGTCATTATTTAGCCTTTTAGAAATTAATGAAACTTGAGCATATGTTAATATAGAATTTTTAATTAAAAACATTAAACATTCATTATAATTCAATTCTTCCGACTTCATAGTACTATACAATTTTGTATAGTACTCTAACGGAAGTTAAAGTTTTCTTTAACATGAACAATTCATGTTTATCCATATATATTGTCCATTACTTCTCAATTCACTGTGAATATAGGACCTACAGAAACTTTGATCTTAAATCAAATTGAAGCCAAACGAGTATTATGTTTTCCTCTTATTGACTCAGAAAATCAAGGAGATTATGTTTTTGTCGCTAAAGAGCTCGAAAGACTAGGAGCATCAGGACTATTGATAGGAGGTTCTTCTGTGACAGATCAAATTCAATTATCACAAACTATATCACAACTAAAGTCTAATATTTCGATTCCCATTATACTCTTTCCAGGCAATATAACTGGAGTTGTTCCAGGTGCTGACGCAATCTTCTTTAATTGCCTATTAAATTCTGAAAATTCGTACTACATAACTGGCGTACAAGCTCAGGGTGCACTCATCGTCAATAAATTCAACCTAGAAGCGATACCTACAGGTTATCTAATCATAGGAGACGGATCGACCGCGTCATTTATCGGTCAAGCTAGGTTTATTCCCTATGAAAAAACTGGAATTGCAGTAATGTATGCTCTAGCTGCAAAATACATGGGCATGAGATTTCTATATCTTGAAGCAGGCTCTGGAGCATCACATCACGTCCACCCGGAAATGATAGCCGCAGTCAGAAAACACTATGACGGGGTATTAATTGTTGGTGGCGGTATAACGGATCCTGATGTCGCCTCCCAAATAACAAATGCAGGAGCAGACATTCTTGTAATTGGAACATTAATCGAGAGAAGTGTTAATTGGAAAGATGAATTTAACAAGATAATAAAAAAGATACAAAAATGATATCCGAGGCTAGATCCAGACTAACTAATTCAAATATCCCAAATTATTATAGCGCATATTACGACAATATCATAAATATCATCGAGAGCAACTTCAAGTTGGCTTCGGAAGCAAGACGACAAAATATTGACGTCTCTGATGTCGTCGAGTCTAAGATTGCGTATGACTTAGCTGATAGAGTAGCAAAAATGCATGAATTAGATATTGCTGATAGACTTAGACTTCTGCTTTCTCATATGGGAAAAGAAAAAGCTGCCCTCAAAATTGCGGAGGAGATCGCACTAGGCGATTATGGTAGACAAGATATCCAAATTAGATTGGACAACGCTGTACGTGTTAGTCTTGCAATCGTAACTGAAGGTGTAACTGTTGCACCATTACAAGGAATATCAGAAGTTCTGATTAAAAACAACATCGATGGCTCAAAATATCTATCAATCTCCTTTGCAGGCCCAATAAGGTCTGCTGGTGGAACAGAAGCAGCCCTTACTATGATAATTGCCAATCATTTACGCAATATAGTGGGTCTTGATCGCTATAAAGCAAATTCATATGATGACGAAACAGGAAGATTTGTAGAAGAGCTTAGGATATATGAAAGAGAAGTAGGCAATTTCCAATTTAGAATTACCGACAATGATATCATCAAATGTATCTCATCACTTCCAGTAGAACTTGATGGAGTAGATACAGATCCAGTTGAAGTTGTAGGCCATCGAAATATGCATAGAATTTCTACAAATAGAGTTCGTGGTGGTGCATTAAGAGTAATGAATGATGGACTAATTGGAAGAAACAGGAAATTATCTAAAATAATACAAACCCTCGAATTAGAAGGATGGACATGGTTAGATGAACTAAATGGAGCAATTCAAAGTGATGATGAAGGGGCCGCCAGTCATCATAGAATGAGAGAAGTAATTACAGGAAGACCCGTTCTTTCGATGACTAATCGTTACGGTGGATTTAGATTACGTTATGGCAGAAGTTGCAATACAGGTTTTGCAACCGTAGGCATTCATTCAGTCATACCTATACTGCTAAAAAATGCTGTTGTAGTAGGCACACAAATAAAGATAGACATGCCTGGAAAAGCATCTACTATAGCTCTAGTTGACAGTATAGAACCTCCCATAGTCAAACTTACTGACAACAGCGTTGTCAGAATTACTAATGTAGAGCAAGCAATATCTGTATCAAATAGCATCAAGAAGATTCTTCATCTAGGAGATATTCTAATAAGCTACGGAGATTTTCTTGAAAATAATAGTAAGCTACTTCCTGCTTCATACGTCGAAGAAATTTGGGCGTCGGAACTTAAAAATAAATTAAGTAATAAGGACGAGTCAGTTCATCATATTACATCAATAAATCACGACAGATTGGTCCAATTAATTAATAACCCATTATATGAATGTCCAACTCCATTTGAGGCTTTCGATATAAGTACACGATTTAATATTCCTCTTCATCCACGATATACATTATATTGGGACGTAATTACTTTACACCAGCTTACAAGTTTCCTTAATATGTTATCCACATCAAATGTGGACGATTATACTAAACCGGGGATTTTGCCAAATACAATTGATATCAAAGACATACTCGAAAAGCTAGGTGTAATACATACCACTGGTGATAATGACAAGAAACTTATTTTGACCGATCCTAATCAAGTCTTTGTAATTAAAACAATAGCAATCAAATTGAATCAGAACAAAGGGCTTTTGTCATACCTAAAACAATTTGAAAGAGAAAAAAACACATCACAATCTATCTCTATCCCAGATGATAACATGGAATTAATTTCCTATATTCTAGGCGTTACTGTCAAACGTAAGTACGTGTCTTCAATTGCCGTAAGAGTTGGAAGACCAGAGAAAGCAGCTGAAAGAAAAATGAAACCACCCGTTCATTGTCTATTCCCGGTCGGAACTAAGGGTGGGCCTACACGTGATATTATGAAGGCCGCAAATCAAGGACCATTGTATATTGAAATCGCAAATAGAATATGCAATAAATGTCAATCACCATCAATAGGAATTTGTTGCTATAAATGTAAAACATTTACTCGAATACAAAAATTGTGTACAGTATGTAAAAGAAGTTCAGAAAACAACGATAACAGCAACCATAATAATAATGATAATGATAAATGTAATTTTTGTAATAATTATTTCACAACACACTCCGTTACTAATTTTCCCCTGAAATATCTAATCACAAAAACTACTAAAGAGTTGAACGTTTTTCCAGTTGAACCGCTTAAAGGCGTCAAATCCCTTATGAATAAAAATAGATGCGCTGAACCATTGGAAAAGGGTATCTTGAGACAAAAGAATAATATTTTCACATTTAAAGATGGAACTATTCGTTTTGATGCTACAAATGAACCGTTAACACACTTCAAACCGAAATGGATCCTGAACGACGTTAGTAAGTTAAGAAAACTTGGTTATACCAAGGATTATCTTGGAACGGATCTAACTTCATCACATCAGCTTGTAGAATTGATGATGCAAGATGTAATCATACCAATACAAGCAGCAGAACATTTGCTGCATGTTTCGAAATTCATTGACGATGAACTAGAAAAACTGTATGATCTTCCTGCCTTTTATAATGCTACTTCAATTAATGACCTAACAGGACATCTAATAGTCGGCTTAGCACCACATACATCAGTCGGAATAGTAGGACGAATTATAGGCTTTACTAACTCTCAGGTTTGTCTTGCATCACCAGTTTGGCACTCGGCAAAACGAAGAGATTGTGATGGTGATGCTGACTCATTAATGCTACTATTAGACATATTTCTAAATTTCTCTCGTGAATATTTGCCTGATAAAATTGGCGGGTTAATGGATGCACCATTACTCGTTCAACCTTTTGTACTTCCACACGAAGTCCAACGTCAAGCTCACAATATAGATATTTCAGATAATTATCCTATAGAGTTTTATCATAACAGCTGGAATAATAGACAGGCTACTGATTCGATTGAATATATAGATTTAATAAAAAAGAGGATAGAGCAAACTAATGAATTCTTTGATTATAATTTCACTCATCCTACAGGTACAATAACTTTAAGCGATTCGAGAAGCTCTTATTCCTCCTTGAATACGATGGAAGATAAGCTGAATATGCAGATGAACACAGCTAATATCATACAAGCTGTCGATCCGGATGATGTAGCATCAATGGTACTTACAACGCATATTCTTCCTGATATTATGGGTAACATGAGGGCCTATTCTTCTCAATCCTTTAGATGTAATAAGTGCGGGACGAAATATAGAAGGGTCCCTATTATTGGCAAGTGCATAGAATGCGATAATTCCTTACTACAAACAGTAACACGAGGTTCAGTTGAAAAATATATAGACATAGCACTTGATTTATGTCACAAGTATAAAGTTGATGAATACTTAGTTAATAGAATAAAGTCGCTAGAATTAGAGTTAACACTACTATTCAAGAATAAAGAAAAAACCCAATTTTCTATTATGGACTTTGCATAACCGTCATGTACTCTCCCAACACAACTCCATAGGTGTCAAAGTGTCAATTTCCAAAAACTAGCCAAAAATATCCATTTAGCCCTTGACTCAGAACAAATTACACATTTATAACTTTTTGAGATATCATCATAAAAATTGTATTTTCAGGAATATTATATGTATATAAACCATGCATTACTATCCATAGAAGGAAATTAAATGAAAAATGATAGGTCAAATATCGCCATCTTTGATACTTTCAAGACGCGTAAAGACAAATTTACAGGAGAAGCCAAAAGACAGCGTGGTATCATCGTACATTTAGCACGTGAAAAAACCGCAGAATTAAAAACAAGAACTTCCATTGCCCATGCATTAGCAAAAAACAATGGCATTTTATGGCAGAATATCTATTCGGGTATTTTTCGAGATTTGGATGAAGTACTAATACCTTCAGGAGTTGTACGAGAAGGTGGACGTTTGCCACTGAGACGTGGACCGAAAGCACTTCAACTTGAAGGAGTGCCATTTTATGAGTTAACAGAAACTGGCATTTTAGTAGCCTCCTCGATCGAAGAATTAGGTAATTACCGAATGAAAATGCTTGAATCATACATTAATTCTCTTGATGTTAGTAATAATGAAGAAATATTTATGAAAAATGGATTTCTGTTACTTCTCAAAATTACTCCTCGTTTTGCAACTAAAATCATTAATGAATACGTTTATGCATATAGTACTGGTATTATAGATAATGTCGCTCCGATAAACATCGATAAAATAAAATCTGTAATACATGAACAAATTGCAATAGAAAAAGAATTAATCGAAGCTTATGAAACAATTGACAAAGAGCAAAGAGAATTGATGAGAAATTTCTTTAATGTTATGGGTTAGCTTACGCTACTGCTTCATATAAAATATCAACATCACAAGAATTCAATATCCTAAGTACATTCGTGCTCATTTATTACTCTCATAATTGCATTTAGTGCATGTATATTTTTTCCCCGTTCCTTTGCATTTCTCACACCGCCAGATCATACTGCCATTACATTTAGGGCAGCTAAAGCTTTCTGATAACTCTGAAGGGAAGATTTCTTTCTTACACGCATTACATCGCGGCATTTCATATGACCCCGAATACATCTATTTATCAACTAAGGTACACTTATTTCTAGTTTTATTAAGATTAGTTTAGAAAGCAATGATGATCGCAATAAATATATCAAAATATATCAATGATTGAACTGAACAGATAATGAAAGAAGAAGATGTTATTTCTTGGCAAGCATGAAGATCATCTTTCTCGGAACTTCAGCAGCAATTCCGAGTGAAAATCGTGCACTAGCCTGTACAGCCATTTATAGAGATGGTGAATTGCTATTATTCGATGTTGGAGAAGGTACACAAAAAAATTTCATGCTCGCAAGATTGGGAATAAATCATAAGATGAAGATATTCATAACTCACATGCATGGAGATCATTGTATTGGAATTTTAGGACTTTTACAGACCATGACTTTACTGGGACGGAGTAAAAAACTAGATATCTATGGAGAACCAAAAATGGAGGAATTTATCAATCAGAATATTCGTGTAATTGGATTTGGATTATCTTTTGAGCTTGATATTCATATTATAAAGGACGAAGGTGTAATAGTAAAGGAGACTGATTACCAAATATCATGTTGCAGATCCACACATTCTGTACTTTCATATTCATTCTTAATTGAAGAATTCGATCGGCCAGGTATATTTAATATAGATAAAGCCATCCAATTAGGAATTCCCAAAGGCAACTTGTTCAAGAAGTTACAAAATGGTGAAGATGTAATACTTAATGATAATCTCATTAAGGCAAAGGATATCGTGGGTCCCAAGAGAAAGGGAAGAAAAATTGGCATATCCGGTGATACAAGACCATCCTTTGAACTCCAAAAGTTCTTTGCCAATTCTGATATATTAATATTCGAAGCTACCTATGCGCAAAATGAACATCTACACGCGGTAAAAACTTTTCACTCAACTGCAACAGAAGCGGCACTATTAGCAAAGGCATCAAGAAGTAATAAATTATTTCTCACTCATTTTAGTTCTAGATATAAAGATCCATTAATATTACTAAATGAAGCCAAATCGATTTACGAGAACGTAGAATTAGCAGAAGATCTTAAAACCGTTAACGTCCCTTATCCAGTATGAATTAATATTATAAAACTGAAATTAACCTTTTTAAGTCATAAAATAACTACGCAGATTGTTCAACTTGCAAAATGATACTGTTATTATCAGTAGTATAGATAACTTGGACCTTGCAAATAAAATCGGTGACTGCCTAGATCTGCAGGTATTACAACCAAATTTGAAAGTATTTTCCGATGGTGAAAGCAAGATTCAGTTAGACTCCGTATCAAGTAAAAAATGCATAATAATTCATTCCACCCATCCACCAGTGGACCAGCATTTAATGCAATTATTTATGATCATTCATAAATGCAATACCGATCATGCACAAAATATCCATGTAATAAACCCGTATATGGGATACTCGCGACAAGATAAAGAATTCATAAAGGGAGAAGTCATAACCATTGAATTAATTGGAAAAATTCTAGAAATTATCGGAACCAACAGACTAGTAACAATTGATATTCATAATCCTAATATTTTAGCAAAATTTAATTTCAAGGCTGATAATATTAGCGCAATTCCCTTATTGGCACAGTACATATTAAAGTACCTGAAATCAGATAATCCACTAGTAATTTCTCCAGATACAGGTGGAATTGCCAGAGCAAAACAGCTAGCATCAATTATTGAAAGAGATGTGTTATATTTAACTAAAACACGAGATAAATACACAGGAGAGGTTACGACACGCTATGAAGGGACCACTCCTATTCACGGCAGAGATGTAATCCTAATTGATGACATAATCAGCACTGGACATAGTATAATAAATGCTGTGAAGATACTAAAACAACTTGGATGCAAAAAGATTTTTGCCCTATGTACTCATGCATTGCTACTAGAAAATGCAGCACAAAAATTGTTAACAAGTGGTGTTAATGAAATCATAGCTACTAATTCTGTACCAAATCCCTTTGCAAAAGTTGATTTAAGTAGTATTTTATCTCAAAATATATCTACTACGATAACTGCTGGTAACGCCAATTAGGTTTTAACAATGATAGTTATTTCATTATTGGTTGTTTTTTCTAATTCTTCTTTTACAGCCTTGAGAAGCTGCTCGGGAGAAGTAAGACTAGAAAAGTCAATGATTCTAGTTCCATCCAAAATATGAATTTGCGGTGCAAGATCACGTGACTTTGAACCCTTTGTATACTCACTTAGATAGTTAAAAAATAATCTAGCTAGTTCTTGGGCTCTTCCATTATAGATTTTTCCATTTTCTACTGATAATCTTACTTTTCCAAATTTATCAAGTACAAGTATAGGTTGTCTGTATGACTTTAAAAACAATTTTTTCTTCTCTGTTTTGCAAGCAAAAACATAATAATTTTTCATATCATATACACGTTGTATTCCTTCATTAATGCCGAATAATTCACAGGCTAATATTGTGGCCTCCTTATCGTCAATTACTTTAGAATTAACAGTACCTATATCCAAGCTTATATTACCATATGCAGTAACGCGGAGAACCGATCTTTCACTGATGTACTCGGATTGTATTGTAACAGATTCAGGGACTGCTCCTTTAGAAATAGCTCTATTTTCAACTTCCTTAATCATAATAGATAGCTCATCAGAACTTGGATTAGTAACAGTCATTTCTTTTTCTTCACGTATCATTGCAGCAGCTACACCAATAGAAGAAATAACTTCTGCATGCTCTGGAATCTTATATACTTTATTTATCTTTTCAGCGACACGAGGTACTAATACAGATGCACCACCTCCACCTCCAATCAGTATAATTCGATCACCATCTACCTTGTACTCCTTGACTAAAGCATTTATGATGTCCAATACTTTTCGTGCAGATAGATCTATTATGATATTTGCAACTTCTTCCATACTTGTACCTATCCTCCGAGCCAATATGGACAACGCCAGCCTTGCAGACTGCTGATTTCCTCTTGCATAATCGTTTTCAGAGATTATCCCTAATGCATTAGCGGCGCACGTAGTAGTAATAGCATATCTTTTTCCTCCTGCAGCCTCTATTGCAAGATAGTCCATCGGATCCCCTTCCTTGGGCATAAATGTTATGATTTGTCCACCTTCAATATCCTGAGGGTCTGCATAGCATGAATATACTAATCCACTTATATGTGCAGACCTTGGACCAACATCTACTATCTTTTTTCCAGACCATCTTATAAGAGAACCACCAGCAACTCCAACAACCCTAACATCGAGTGATTTAATACATGTAGGATGATTCATGATAGTAACATACTTTATTTCAGGCCTACCATTTTTAATAATACATATATTTGTAGATGTACCTCCAACTTCTATAAAAATCCCATTAAGGATCCGAAGATGAAGTAGCGCTCCTGCTATGCTTGCGGCAGGTCCTGATAGAATTGTCAGGATCGGTTTAGTCTTAAATGTTTTCATGTCTGTAATACCGCCATCACCTTTCATAATAACTAGGGGAGCCATAATACCTTGTCTTTCAATTGCTGATTCAACAAATTTCGCAGTGGTAATTGATTTCAACAATATTCCGGCATTTATAGCTGCGGTTAATGTTCTTATTTCCAAGCCATAAATACCTGTTAATTCATGTCCCCCAGTTGCAGGTATGCTTGATTTTTCCATTACAAACAGTTCGTTACTAGGGTCATCTACACCATATGCTTCACTAACAACCAAAACACTTGCATCCTCTTTTTTTAAATCATTGATTACACTGACTACTTCTTCCTCATCAAGAAATTTTGACGTATCAAGAAATCTGTAACATGTTTTAAGATATTTATTGGGAGCAAGCTCAACATCTTTGACCGCCGTACGTTTTATTACATTGCTCTTTTCTAACCCCACTCCCATACCAATTATTCCAACTTTTGACGTATCTCCTTCTAATAGTGCGTTGACAGCTTGTGTAGTACTATGAGAGATAAGCTCAATTTCTGATACTTCTATAAGTTGATTTTTTATCAAAGTGGTCAATGCTAGCAAGATTCCTTCTGATACTCCTTCTAACGAAGAATGGGTAGTTGGTAGGGTAACTTTTCCAATTAAGTCTCCAGTCATCATATCTACTGCAATAGCTTTGGTAAATGTTCCTCCAACATCCACACCTAGACGTATTCTTCTAGTCATCATTGACAAAAACCATGTAAATATTTTTGAGATCTTCTGTGAAATATTTAAATGCTATTTTGCTAATGGCTCATATGTTATTGGAAAAGGACTTGTATACATTATTATCCAACTCAAGTTAGTATGCAGTCCAAAATTTCAGGTTCATTATGCAATTTAGAAATCCAGTCTATAATACCAAAACTTCTCGAGTCAGTCTTTAGACTATCTAGTATGACTCTTACCATTGCAGAAGTAGATCTAGAACTTGCATCAAATTCAGCAATTTTTGAACTATCGAACTGCTTGAATGCATCATAAGAACATGTTCCCAAAATTTCGCAAGTTATATTTTCCTTGACTTTTAATGTCGAATATTTTCTTCTTTTATACACTTGTAAAAGATATTTGGGATGTTTGCGTAAAATTGCGACGAAATCAATTTGATTGGACCGCAATAAATATGGAGCAAGATGTCCTACAATTACCAAATTTTCACCTTTTTTGAATTCTCTCTTTATAGCCCGAAAAGCAACTCTAACATCAACTTCAAGTGTACTTCCATCATCTGATGAAGGGTAAGTGGCATTATTCATAATGACAAATTTATTCAAATCTAAAATAGTGTAATTCAGTTTATTTGCAATGGCTATACCTATGGTATGTTTTCCCACGCCAGGATTTCCAGTTATGACAATTCTAGTCACTATTCATGTCACTATTCATGATATATTAATATCCAAATTTTATCTTGTCGGCCTACAAGTCCAAAATATAGGGTCAATATATGCGAAAAGTTCAAGTAAAACTTATAATTTGTATGCTAGAACCCACTATTAAGATGAAATTATCTGTATTGGGAGCTGCCAAAGAAGTAGGGCGCTCTGCATTTTTAGTAACATGTGATAATACTAACATACTTCTAGATTACGGGGTTCTTCTTAAGAGAGAACCAGTATTCCCTTTGCACGTACGCCCAAAAGATATACAAGCTGTAGTACTTAGTCATGCTCACCTAGATCACTCTGGATATGTTCCATCATTATTTTTGTCAGGTTCCTCCAATGTATCAGTTTTAGGAACAAATCCGACATTTGAGCTAACCCAACTTCTGATCGAAGATATGATAAAGATATCTGGATTATACTTGCCTTTCGAATATCTGGATCTAGTTAATATGATAAATCACTGCACAAGCTTAAACTTTAGAGAAAAACACCAAATTGGTGATGTTAATATAACACTTCATGAATCGGGACACGTAATAGGTGGAGCCTCGATAATTGTAGAACATACTGGTAAGACCATTTTTTACACCGGTGACATTAATACCAGAGGCTCAAAATTGCTAAGACCAGCTGATCTCGATCTTCCAGAAATAGATTTGATGATAATCGAGAGTACATATTCTCAAACTGATCAAATACCTCGGGAGGAATCAGAAAGAAATTTACTTGATTTTGCATATGAAATTGTAGAACAAGGAGGTACACTTTTCATTCCTGCATTTTCAGTAGAGCGAGCCCAGGAGATTGCAACAGTTCTTAAAACTCATAATTTTAAGCATAAAGTTGCGATGGATGGTATGGCATTGAAAGTAAATGAAATTATGCTAAAATATACTTCATATTTGCGGGATCCTGAAATTTTCAGAAAAGCAGTTTCTGAATCCGAGTGGATTCGAGGATGGCACAGAAGAAAAAAGCTGGTAAGGGAACCAGGAGTAATAATTTCTCCAGCAGGAATGCTTGTAGGTGGTTCTGCAGTTTTTTATATGCAAGAAATTGCACAAGATCCTAAGAATGGTATTGCTATAGTATCATATCAGGGAGAAGGAACGCCTGGGCGTACACTTATGGAAAAAAGAATAGTAACGTATGATGGAAAAATAACAAAATGCCTGGCGAAAATCAAACAGTTCGAGTTTTCCGGACATAATAGTAGAAGGGAATTATTTGAAATTCTGGACAGAATTAAAGGCAATCCTCAAGTTCTTACCGTACATGGTGATGGAAATTCATGCATAAAGTTTGCCGAAGAAATCAAAGAAAAATATGGTTTCAATGCAGAGGCACCGTCACAAGGTGATGTAATAGAACTAGCTTGAGAGAGATATACAAAGATCTGTTTTGAATAGTAAGCCAATATATTTTAGATCAGATTTGAATCGAGGAGCTGAGAACCTATCTAATCATCATCGCATCTTACAACCGGTCATTACAGTTAACAGTGGACAGATGTTTTTGTGGGAAAAATATCAAAATATGTGGTATGGGATATATGGCAATTACATACTCAAGTTTTCTATTAACGAAGATAATACTCTATTCTTTGATTCATTTCCTATATTGAATCATTGGGAAAAAATAGTATTCAGGCTAGATGAAGATATAGATTACATATCTTCTCTTTTTGTATCCGATCCCTTAGTACCGCAATTATTCAAGACCTATTCTGGACTGCGTCTAACGAGACAAGATCCGTATCAGTGTATGATCTCTTTTGCTTGCTCTAGCAATACAAACATTGCAATGATCAGACGAATGTTAAGGAATTTATGCCAAAAATTTGGAACGAAAACCCAGGTAGACGATAGAATATTTTTTACTTTTCCAACAATAAGAAATCTTTACAATGCGTCAATAAATGAACTTTGTTCATGTGGTACTGGTTATAGAGCAAAAACAATAAAATCCATAGTCGAGAGTATAGTATCAGGCTCCCTAAGCGTTAATGAACTTTGTCATTGCAATTATGATGAAGCGAAGAAAAAATTGCTTAGTATTTATGGCATTGGTAACAAGATTGCTGATTGCATTCTATTATTTTCGTTAGAAAAAACTGAGGCATTTCCAATTGATGTCTGGGTGGCAAGATCTCTTTATTCTTATTATTCAGAATTATTGAATCAACCAAATTTTAGAGTGGATCTAAAATCTAGCAAATTAACTTCCAATCAATATGATATAGTATCTAGGATAATGCGACAGCATTTTGGAAAATATGCCGGATATGTTCAACAATACCTATATTTTCACATGAGACACACGGCAAACAAGAAATGGTAGATTCTATGCATACAGTCGACATTAATCCTTTGTTTAAATCTGTCTAATTTGCCATAACCCATCTGATTTATTGGCATATCTTCTAAGTGGCAATAATTCCAGATAGCCATATCCACACTCATCCAGTACAACTTCAAAATCATAAGATTGATTTAAAATTCGTTCTTGCGGAAAGCAAGTACTTAAAGTCTCTTTAATCTTTCGACATTTCTGCACATCTCTACTATATACATACCAGAGGCAGTGCGCACCACGTAAATTGAAAAGCCGTGTATAAACATCATCAGTAAGCTTTGAATAATATTTGTTCATCAGTTCAATATTCACATCCTCCCACGAGGGCGTTCTCCATTGCGCTATTTTGTGAAAACCCAAGTCTTCATACTCGGCTGCAAGACTAATTCCTTCATCTAAAGTAGTTATCACAACTTCTGTTTTCTCCGAAATATGCTTTCTGAAATCTGTACCTGGATCCATCCATCCTACAAAAATAACATCAAACTGTCCTTCAAGGTCTGCAATGTCGCATATACTGATATAGTCAGGTTTTAATTTTTGAAATAAATAAAACATAAGACCATCCTTCTCAATACCGGTTGCAGTTGGTATGAATTCCCTGATCTTTTCTAAAAAATCTCCATATCCGCATCCTACATCAAGGTATCTAGGCTGC